>JBAZKW010000004.1:0-106648 GCA_041650595.1 Candidatus Margulisiibacteriota bacterium | reverse complement strand
TCCCGTCGGAAGCATCCCGCGTACCGCATGAAGAATGATCTTTGTCGGATCTTTTTTAAGCTGATCCTCAAAATTGATGGATTTTGCACCCCCCGGATACATAGAATGGGTAAAATAGGCTTTGTCGGTCATTTTCTTGCCCGAGACCTTTATCTTAGAAGCGTTTACCACTATTACAAAATCTCCCGTATCGCAGCTGGGAGTAAATATCTCTTCGTCCTTTCCTCTCAGTATCAGGGATATCTTGGTCGCCAGGCGGCCCAGTATTTTGTCGGAAGCATCGACAATATACCACTTTCTTTCTATTTTTTCCGGCTTTGCCGAAAAAGTCTTGTTCCTTTTCATCTTATTAAAAATCCTCCCACAATATTTAGGATACCAGTTCCAGCAATACCATATCCGCGTCGTCCCCTCTGCGGGACCCGATATTCACTATCCTGCAAACGCCGCCTCTGTAGTCTTTGAACCGCTCAGGTGCGGCTTTAAAGAATTCTGCCACAACTTTTTTGTTTGGCAGCACTTCGATGGACCTTCTCAAATTGCTAAGGCCACCTTTTTTTGACAAGGCGACTATTTTTTCCACAAATTTTCTTGTTTCTTTTGCCCTGGGCCTGGAAGTCTTGATCTTGCCGTTCAATATCAGGGACAGCGCCAGACTTCTCAAAAGAGCTATCCTTTGATCCGTTGGTTTAGAAAGTTTCCTGTTTCCTTTGGCGTGCCTCATTTTCTTTAGTTCCCTTCACCCGTTTTTGCCCCGGACCCTTTCAGGGATAAATTGAATTTGGCAAGGACTTCCTTTATTTCCTCAAAAGATTTTGTCCCGAGGCTTTTTACCTGCAAAAGGTCGTCTTCGGTAAGCCTTACCAGGTCGCCTACGGTCTTTATCTCGGCTTTTTTCAGGCAGTTCAGCGACCGGGAGGACAGATCTATGTCATCTATGCTCATTTCAAAGGCGGCCTCATCCGGCTCTCCCAGGCCCTGGACATGTATTGCCAGAGAATCCGACCTTTCACCGATATGCATGAACATACTTATGTGTTTTTCAAGTATCTCGGCACTGCGCTCCACTGCCTCCTGAGGGGTCAAAGCTTTATTTGTCCAAACATCCAGTATCAGTCTGTCATAATTAATTTCCTGTCCCACGCGGACTTCTTCGGTAGTAATGTTGACTTTTTTTATCGGCGAAAAAATGGAATCCACGGGAATGGTCCCGAGCGGATGAGTAGGTTTTTTGTTCCTTTCCGAAGTCACAAATCCCCTGCCCTTTTCAACCACCATTTCAATATTCAGCTTCCCGCCGGCATCAAGATTTGCAATAATATGATCGGGCTCGACTATCTCGATATCTGCATCGTGCTTTATGTCCCCCGCCTTAACGGGACCTTTGCCTTTTGCCTCCAACTTGATTATTTTCGGAGTATCGGAATGTGACCTGATGACGATCTTTTTTATATTTAGAATGATCTGAATCACGTCCTCCACTACGTTTGGTACGGTGGAAAATTCGTGCGCCACATCCTCTATCTTTATAGACGTAACTGCCGCTCCCACCAGGGAAGAAAGCAGTACTCTTCTCATGGAATTGCCCAAAGTGGAACCGTATCCCCTTTCAAGAGGCTCAACAATAAACCTGCCGTAACCTTCGTCCTGCGGCTCGTATCTCACCCAGGGTTTTTCACCTAACATTACCATCGACTTGTACCTCCTATCTAGAATAAAACTCCACGATCAAATGCTCTTCAATGAGAGCGTCTATTTCTTCTCTTCTGGGCATAGAAACGACTTTGCCCTCGAGCTTTTCATTTTCAAAAGACAGCCATCCTGGGACAGCCCTGTCCTTTATGCCTTCCAGGATCTTTTTGAGCGGGACTGAAAATTTTTCCTTAAAAGTAACTATATCCCCCGGTTTTACATGAAAAGAAGGGATATTCACTTTGCGGCCGTTGACCTGCAAATGTCCGTTGCGCACGATCTGCCGCGCTTCCGACCTGGACCTGGCGGCCCCCATCCTCCAGAGAACGTTATCCAATCTTCTTTCCAGGAGTTCAAGAAGCTTCCCTCCGGTGTTGCCTTTACTTTTGTTCGCAAGCTCAAAATATTTCCTGAACTGCCGCTCTCCTATCCCGTATATCCTGCGCGCTTTCTGTTTTTCCCTGAGCCTTAATCCAAACTCGGAAATGCGGGCTTTCCGGTTTTCCCCCTGATGTCCCGGCGCGTACGGCCTTTTGCCGAAAGGACATTTTGCTCCGTAGCATTTTTCCCCTTTGAGAAAAAGCTTGGCGCCTTCCCTTCTGCATTGTTTGCATACCGGGCCCGTGTGTCTTCCCATTTACACTCTCCTTTGCTTTCTCGGTCTGCAGCCGTTATGAGGTATCGGAGTCACGTCTTTTATCGAATTTATACAAAGACCGGCAGCCTGTAATGCGCGTATGGCCGTTTCTCTGCCGGAACCCGGCCCTTTTACAAATACGGTCACTTCTTTCATTCCCATGTCTATCGCTTTTTTGGCGGCGATCTCCGCGGCAGACTGAGCCGCGAACGGAGTTCCCTTTTTTGTGCCCTTAAAGCTCGCGTTACCGGCGCTTGCCCAGGCAACCACCGCGCCCTTCGAATCCGAAATAGAAATGATCGTATTATTAAAAGTCGCTTTTATATGCGCGATCCCCTGTATCGGAACTCTTTTATCCTTTTTCTTCTTTTTTACTATCTCTTTTTCTTTTTCGGCTTCAGCCATGGTTCATTTCTCCTGTCTGTTTTTTTATGTCTTTTCTTCGGTTTTTCTTCCGGAGCCGACCGTTTTTCTTTTGCCTCTTTTGGTCCTCGCATTTGTCTTGGTGCGCTGGCCTCTCACGGGAAGGCCTTTTCTGTGCCTCTGCCCCCTGTAGGTCCCTATATCCATGAGCCTTTTCACATTGAGCGATATATCTCTGCGCAGGTCGCCTTCTACTTTGTAATCCTTTATGACCTCCCTGATACGGACTATTTCATCTTCGGTAAGGTCTTTGACCTTTGTATCAAGACTTACATTTGCCTGTTTAAGCATCTTGCCGCTCATAGTCCTGGCAATACCGTAAATATAGGTAAGCCCTATCTCCACTCTTTTGTTCTTTGGCAAATCAATACCTGCTATACGTGCCATACTGCCTCCTTTTTTATCCTTGTCTTTGCTTATGTTTAGGGATTACACAGATAACCCGCAGTTTACCGTGCCTTTTCACTATTTTACATTTTTCACACAAAGGCTTTACTGACGCTCTGACTTTCATCTTATTTGCTCCTGTAAGTTATTCTTCCCCGGGTAAGATCATAAGGAGAAAGCTCTATCTTTACCTTATCCCCCACCAGTATCCTAATAAAATGCTTGCGCATCTTTCCCGAAACATGCCCAAGAACGATCTGCCCGGTCTCCAGTTTTACGCGGAACATCGCGCTGGGAAGAGCTTCTATCACTTCCCCTTCAAGCTCAATAACATCTTTTTCTTTTGTCATCTTTTCAAATCCTTGTAAGGACCTCGGCCTCAGAACCGGTTATCAGTATCGTATGCTCAAAATGAGCCGAAAGCTGCCTGTCCCGGGTCACCACAGTCCAACCATCATCCAATGTAACGATATCGCTTCCGCCTATATTGAGCATCGGCTCGATCGCAAAAACCATTCCCTTTTCAAGCTTGGGACCGGCACCCGGCTTTCCAAAATTTGGGATCAGCGGATCTTCATGCAAAGCCTTGCCGACCCCGTGCCCAAAAAGATCTTTTACTACGCTATAGCCTTTGCTTTTGGCAAGCTGTTCGATGGCGCTTGAAATATCCCCTACATGCGCCCCGTTCTTGGCCCTTTTTACGGCAATACTCAGACACTCATAGGTTGCTTTGACAAGTTTTTCGGCAGATCCGGAAACCTTGCCGACCAAACAAGTTTTAGCATTGTCACCGTAAAAACCGCCTACGATCGTCCCTACATCTATCCCTATTATATCGCCTTCTTTGAGCACTCTGTTGGACGGAATGCCGTGAACGATCTCTTCGTTCACCGACAGGCACGAAGCATGCCTGTATCCCCTGTACCCTTTAAAGGCCGGCTTGGCTCCTTTTTTTAAGATCTCGCTCTCAATAAAGGCGTCAAGCTCGCCTGTCGACATCCCGCCTTTAACCTGGTCCCCTGCGGCTTTCAAAACCTCGGCAGCCACTTTGCAGGCCTGCCGGATGAATTTCAGTTCATCCTCGGTCTTGATAGTTATCATAGGGATCTTTTTATCGACGAAAACACATCTTCCGGACCGGCTGCTCCGTCTATTTTCACAAGTTTATCGCTGTAATACTTGATAAGAGGCTCGGTCTCCCTGGCATAGACTTCGAACCTTTTAAGTATGGTCTCTTCTTTGTCGTCGTTGCGCACATAAAGTTCACCGCCACAGACATCGCACACACTCTCTTTTTTAGGAGCCTTGTTCTTTACATGATAAACAGCGCCGCAAGACCTGCAAACCATTCTGCCGGAAAGCCTTTTTACTATCTCATCTTTTGGAACATCAATATATACGACTTTGTCTATTGTCGTATTCTTCCCAAGAAATTCAGCCTGATATTTTGTCCTGGGATATCCGTCAAGCAAAAAGCCTTTTTTTCCCGACCGTTCGACAGCCTTTAGTGCGATTTTGTTAACCACATCGTCCGGGACCAGAAGACCGCTCTTAAGGTAGGAAGAAGCTTCTTTGCCGACTTCGGTTTCCTGTTTTATTTCCTGTCTCAAAATATCCCCCATGGATATATGCGACAAGCCGAGCTCTTTTGCCAGCATCGAAGCCTGCGTGCCCTTGCCGCTTCCGGGAGGACCTAAAAAGATAAGGTTCATTATACCAATAACCTTTCGTACTGGCGGCTTACAAGATGCGCCTGTATCTGCCTGACCAGATCAAGGGCCACGCCGACTATGATCAAAAGAGCGGTACTGCCCAAGCCTTGAAAAGTAGTTATCCTTGTTATTCCTTCTACAATATTCGGCACCACAGCTATTATGGCAAGAAATGTCGCTCCGACCAGAGTAAGACGGGTTACGATGTATTCCAAATACTCCGCGGTAGGTTTCCCCGGCCTAATGCCTGTGATAAAACCTCCGTACTTTTTAATGTTGTCCGCAAGTTCAGCAGGGTTAAAACTGATGGCCGTATAAAAATACGAAAAGAAAAATATAAGACCGAAATACAGGACCATATAAAGAGATCCGGACGGGGAAAGCAGGTTCATAATGGATCTGAAAAAAGCATTGGGTATAAATTGCGCTATCGTCGCGGGAAAAAGCAGGAATGAAGAAGCGAATATGATCGGGATGACTCCTCCCTGATTGAGACGAATGGGAATATAAGTGCTCTGTCCTCCGTAGACTTTTCTTCCTACGATCCTTTTTGCATACTGGACATGGATCCTGCGCTGACCTTCCTGAACGATTATTATCGATACTATCATTATCAAAAATACAGCCAAAAGGACTAAAAGCCCTATAATACTTCCGCCGCCTTTAAGCAGCGTCATTGTTTGTCCGATGTAGGAAGGCAATCTGGAGACTATTCCGAAGAATATTATCAGGGAAGCTCCGTTGCCGATGCCCCTGTCTGTTATAAGTTCGGCTATCCACATTACAAAAGCCGTGCCCGCAGTAAGAGATACGATCGTAGAAATCAGAAATAAAGGAAAACTATAACCCGGGAGCATCATATCTTTAAGCCAAAAAGCCATGCCGGTAGACTGAAATACTGCAAAGCCGATAGCCAAATATCTGGTATATTGAGCTATCTGCTTGCGGCCGCTTTCACCTTCTTTTTTAAGCTCTTCAAGCTGCGGAATGACCGCCGAAAGAAGCTGCATCACGATCGAAGAATTGATGTATGGAACGATTCCCATGGCAAATATGGAGAACTTTATCAAAGCACCCCCCGTAAAAAGATCAAGAAATCCCATAAGATTACCCTGCCCTATGAGAGCATTCATCCTGGCCAGATCTATGCCCCCCACTGATATATGGGCACCCAAACGGAATATGATTATCATTCCGAGAGTGAAAATGATCTTTTTGCGCAGGTCTTCTATATTGAAAAGCCCGGAAAGAGAGTTAATCATCTTGAAAGAATGCTCCCTTTGGCAAGCTCGATCTTGGCAACCGCGGACTTGCTGAATTTATCGGCTTCGACTTTTAAAGCTTTTTTCAAATCTCCTCCGCCCAATATCTTGACAGGCAGAAGTGTCCTCTTTTTTGAAGATGAAAAGAATTTCCGTATAAGGTCTGCCTTGGTAACGCTCGCGCCTTCTTCAAATAAATTCAGGTCGGAAACATTGACAATATTGAAGACCTTTTTGAAAGGATAATTCTTGAAAGTACCTATTTTGGGAAGGCGCCTGTACAAAGGCGTCTGGCCTCCCTCAAACCTTATACCCTTGGTCCCGCCGGCCCTGCTTCTCTGGCCTTTATGGCCGCGGCCAGCGGTCTTTCCGTGACCGGAAGAAGTGCCTCTGGCTACCTTTTTCTTTTTTCTGCGTGATCCCTTTTGAGGCTTAATTGAAAAGAGTTTTAACATTATTGAGCTTCTCCTGCAAATTTTGGCCTAAGTTTAAGTCCCCTGAAAGCAGATTCTTCCTCGGGATCTTTAAGCTGCTGCAATGCGGATATAGTCGCTCTGACCACGTTTATCGGATTTGAAGACCCTATCGACTTTGCCACGATATTTTTTATGCCCACCATCTCGAGCACTGTCCTGACAGCCCCGCCGGCTATAACACCTTTGCCCTTGGGAGCGGCTTTTACAACAATGGAACTGGCGGAAAACTTGCCTTCCACATCGTGGGGAATAGTTCCACCGAAAATCGGAATTTTTATCAGATTTTTTTTGCCGTCTTCTACGGCTTTTCTAATGGCAGAAGCAACTTCGTTGGCTTTTCCGATCCCCAGCCCTACCATCCCGTTACCGTTGCCTACTATGACCACTGCGCGAAACCCCATTTTTTTTCCGCCTTTTACGACTTTGGTAACGCGGCTTATCTGGACCACCTTTTCCTGATACTCTTTATCTTCCCTGTTTTCCCTATATCGTTGTTCAGCCACTACAAACCTCCTTAGAATTTTAGCCCGGCAGCCCTTGCCGCTTCGGCAAGCGCCTTAACTTTGCCGTGATATCTTCTTTCGCCCCTGTCAAAAACAACAAAACTGACACCTTTTTCAAGCGCTTTCTTGCCCAGAGTTTCTCCGACTTTCTTTGCGGATTCAATGTTCGGCTTCAACTTTTGGCCTTTAAGCGCTTTTTCTGCAGTTGAAGCGGACACAAGAGTGTGCCCTTTTTCATCGTCTATTATCTGGGCATAGACGTGCTTTATAGTGACAGAGACCCTGAGCCTGGGCCTTTCCTTGGAACCTAAAATTTTTGTGAGTTTGCCTTTCATTATATGTGCCCCTTAACTTGCCGCTTTTGCCGCAGCTTTGCCGGCTTTTCTTCTTACATCTTGGCCGGCATATCTTATGCCTTTGCCCTTATACGGCTCAACCGGTCTTACATACTTGATATCCGCCGCTATTTGTCCGACAAGCTGTTTATCAATACCCACCACTTTTACTTTGGTCTGCCCTTCCACAACAAAGTCAATGCCTGCCGGCGGCTCTATGGATACCGGATGCGAATAGCCCATTGACAGGACCAGTTTTTTGCCTTCTTTGGCAACCCTGTATCCAACGCCGTTTATCTCAAGATTTTTCTCAAAACCCGTGTGCACGCCTTTTATCATGTTGGCAAGAAGGGATCTGTAAAGTCCGTGCATCGCCTTATGCTTTTTTATCTCCGACTTTCTGGACAGATTGATCACGCTTCCCTCTATCTTGACTTCTATGGAAGGATCTATTTGCTGCATCAAGACCCCTTTCGGGCCTTTGACACTAATAACTGCCCCGTCCGCAGAAACGGTTACCCCTGCAGGTATCTGTATCGGAGCTCTTCCTATTCTAGACATTGTTCTTTTTCCTTACCATACATAAAATAGAACTTCGCCGCCTATTTTTAGCTTTCTGGCTTCTTTGTCGGGCATTATCCCTTTGGACGTTGTGATGATCGCGGTACCAAAACCGCTCTGCACCTTCGGAAGCTTACCGCCTCTCACATAAATATGGCGGCCCGGCGAGCTTACTCTTTTGATCATATTTATAGCGTTCTTTGCCTTGGCGTTATATTTGAAGCGCAATTTCAGCACCTTCCGGCCTATCTTTATGCCCTCTTCAAAATCGCTTATATAGCCTTCTTTTTTAAGTATTTCCGCGATCCTGGATTTCAACTTTGAAGAAGGGATTTCCACCCCTTCACTCCTTACACGGATCCCGTTCATTATTCTTGACAACATATCGGCTATCGGATCTGTTAACGTCATCTTAAACTCCTTTTAATGCTCACCAGCTTGATTTGGTCACGCCGGGAATGACTCCCTGATGCGCCAGGCTTCTGAAACAAATCCTGCAAAGGCCGAATTTTTTCAGATAAGACCTGGGCCGTCCGCATATTTTGCACCTGGATCTTCTTCTGGTAGAAAATTTTACCTTTTTAACCTGTTTTGCCAGCCACGCAGTTTTTCCCACTTATTTTCTCCTGTTTCAAGTCCTGAAAGGAACACCTAAAAATTTCAAAAGCTCTCTAGCTTCTTCATCGGTCTTGGCGCTCGTGCAGATCGTTATATCCATTCCCCTGGTCCTGTCAACCTTGTCGTAATCGACTTCCGGGAAAATGAGCTGCTCTGTTATCCCGAGAGTATAATTCCCCCTGCCGTCAAAGGATTTTGGAGAAACACCCCTGAAATCCCTGATCTTGGGCAGTGAAATATTTATAAGTTTGTCCAGGAAATGGTACATCCTTTTGCCCCTGAGCGTCACCTTGCATCCTATCGGCTGTTTTGCGCGGATCTTATAAACTGCTATGGATTTTTTAGCTTTGGTTATGATGGGCCGCTGTCCTGTGATCATCGCAAGCTCCTGCACGGCAATGTCCATAGCTTTTGAATCGCTCACGGCTAGCCCTACTCCCCTGTTCACGACGACCTTAACGATCTTGGGCACCTCAAAGATATTTTCATATCCGAACTTTTTCATCATGCTTTTGGATGCCTCTTTAGTGTAAATCTCTTTTAAAGTCTTAGCCATTTTTCTATTTGCCCTTATCTAAGATTTCGCCGCATTTTTTACAGGCCCTGAACCCGTCTTTTTTGCCCAGTCTTGTAGGCTTGCTGCAATGCGGACAAACCAGCATGAGCCTGGAAAGCTTAACGGGCATAAGCTTGTCTATTATGCCTCCCGGAAAATCGCGGGTCGGCTTTTGATGTTTTTTTGCTACGGCGACTTTTTCCACTATCGCGGTAAGTTTTTCCGGGTTAACCTTGATAACTTTGGACTTTTTGCCTTTGTCCTTGCCGGAAAGGACCTGTACCGTATCGCCTTTTTTTATCCTTGGCTGCATTTTATACTACCTCTACCGCAAGCGATATTATTTTCATATAGTTCTTGTCTCTCAGCTCTCTGGCCACCGGACCAAAAACCCTGGTGCCGATCGGGTTGCCCTGATCGTTTATTATGACCGCGGCATTGTCATCAAATCTGACATAGGAGCCGTCGTCCCTTCTTATGCTCTTGTTGACCCTCACTACAACAGCTCTTACAACGGAACTCTTTTTTACCGTCATATTGGGAGTAGCGTCCTTTACAACCCCGATTATCACATCACCGACACCGGCATATCTTCTGTAAGAACTGCCCAGTATCCTTACGCAAAGAATCTGCTTGGCCCCAGAATTGTCGGCTACGTTAAGCCTGGACTGAACTTGTATCATTTTCTTTGTACAACCCCTTACTACCCAGTATTTTTTCTACACGCCACCTTTTTGTCTTTGAAAGCGGCCTGGTCTCGACTATCAGGACCAGATCCCCCTCTTTGCATTTATTCTCGGCATCATGCGCTGAAAATCTCGATGTTTTACGCACTGTCTTTCCGTATTTTTTGTGCACGAACCTTCTTTCGGACAAGACTATAACTGTCTTGTCCATTTTGGAGCTGACCACAACCCCTTCGACGGTGCCCTTACTTGGTCTTTGTTGCATTTATTTTCTCCCCGGCTATCGTAAGCAGTCTGGCAATATCTCTTCTCAGGTGCCTTTTACGCAAAGGATTTTTGATCTGACTGGAGGAAGCCTCAATCCTCAGCTTGAGCAGGTTCATTCTTAGTTCCTTTACCTTAGAGCCTATTTCTTTAAGATCCATCTGCCTTATGTCTTTTGCTTCCATTATTAATCCTTTTCAATGAACCTTGTTTTTATCGGCATCTTATAAGCCGCCAGCCTCAAGGCTTCCATCGCCAGTTCTTTTTTTATTCCGGCTATTTCAAACAATATCGTTCCCGGTTTTACAACCGCGACAAATCCTTCAGGAGCACCTTTTCCTCCGCCCATCCTCGTATCTGCAGGCCGTGAAGTGAAGGGTTTGTCACACATTATCCTGATCCAGACTTTGCCGCCGCGCTTCATAAAATGCGTAATAGCTTTTCTTGCCGATTCTATCTGCTTAACCTTGATCCAGGTACCCTCAACCGCCTGCAGGCCATAATCTCCGAAAGCCAGGAAATTTCCGCTTGAGGCATACCCTTTCATATTCCCTCTTTGCTGTTTTCTAAATTTTGTACGGCCCGGCTGCAATACCATTTTTTCTACTCTCCGATTTCTTTATAAGGTCATCTGAGACATTATACGCTCTCGCGGCGCGGCAGCCTCAGTTTTTACGGCTTCCGCCTGAGGGAGCACATCTCCCTTGTATACCCAAACCTTAACGCCTATTTTGCCGTAAAGGGTCATTGCTTCGCAAAACCCGTATTCGATCCTCGCGCGCAAGGTATGAAGGGGAACTCTTCCTTTTCTGACCCATTCCGTTCTCGCGATCTCTGCCCCTCCCAATCTGCCTGCAACCATTATTTTTATGCCTTTGGCGCCGCTTCTCAATGCCTTCATAACAGCCTGTCTAGTAGCCCTTCTAAACATGACTCTTTTTTCAAGCTGCAATGCGATGTTCTCCGCGACCAGTTGTGCGTTAGCCTCCGGATTATTCTCTTCTTTTATATTTATCTGGACTTGTTTTTTGGTCATAAGGACCACATCGTCTCTCACGGCTCCTATATCGCGTCCGCCCTTACCTATAATGAGGCCGGGCTTAGCCGTATGTATATCTATTTCGATCTGGTTGGCCCTTCGTGCCACCTTGATCTTGCACACGCCTGCTTTATAGAGCTTATTCTTTAAAAAGTTCCTTATCTTAATATCTTCCTGCAGGTTGTCGGAATATGCCTGGCCTTCTGCGTACCAGTTACTGTCCCAATCTTCAATTATTCCCAACCGCAGACCATGCGGATGAACTTTTTGTCCCATTTTTTATCTATCCTCCACGATTACTGTTATATGACAGGCTCTTTTCAATATTGCATGGGCCCTTCCTCTCGAAGCGGGCCTGAATCTCTTCATTGGAGTGGAAGGCCCCGCGTAACACTGCGCAACAGCCAGACTTTCTTTTGGAAGCTTATAATTGTTTATCGCGTTTGCGATAGCAGACTTAATGGTAACAAGTATAAGTTTTGCCGAAGCGTGCGGCAGAAAACTTAAGATAGCCACTGCTTCATCGGCTTTTTTACCTCTGACCAGATCAAGTACCCTGTCGACTTTTCTCTGCGACACTCTCTGATATTTTGATACTGCTTTTGCTTTCATGATCTTTTCTTTTCCTTTAAGTCAAAGCGGCGGCGGATTTATCCGAGGGAGAACTGTGGCCCTTGAATGTCCTTGTCGGCGAAAATTCACCGAGCTTGTGCCCTATCATATTTTCCGTAACATAAACAGGAATATGCTTTTGTCCGTTATGGACCGCAATGGTGAACCCGATCATTTCCGGAACAACGGTCGATCTTCTTGACCAGGTCTTTATTATGCGTTTATCCTTGTCGTTAGCCGCCTTGGCAACCTTTTCCATCAAGTGATAATCAACGAACGGTCCTTTTCTTAGAGATCTAGCCATGGCCTATTTTTTCCTCCTGACAAGTATGAATCTATCAGAACGTCTTCTAGGTTTTCTGGTCTTATAACCCAAAGTGGGCTGACCCCATGGAGTAACCGGTCCCGGACGGCCGATAGGAGATCGGCCTTCTCCTCCGCCGTGCGGATGGTCACATGGGTTCATGGCAATGCCTCTAACAGAAGGCCTTATGCCCCTGTGTCTGGTGCGTCCTGCTTTGCCTAGAGAAATATTTTTAGCGTCAAGATTGCCGACCTGTCCGACAGTTGCCCTGCACCGGTCATCGACAAGCCGCTCTTCACCGGAAGGAAGTTTTAATGTGGCGCGTCCGCGGTCTTTTGCCACGAGCACTACAAAACTTCCGGCCGATCTGGCCATCTGGCCTCCGCGGCCGTGGATCAATTCTACATTATGGACTGTGGTGCCTACCGGTGTGCTCTTCAGCGGAAGGGCATTCCCGATCTTTATATCCGCATCCGGCCCTGACATTAACTGATCCCCCACACGGATCCCAAGCGGGCAGATTATATATCTAAGTTCGGAATCCTGATATTTCAAAAGAGCTATCCTGGCATTTCTGTTGGGATCGTATTCAATCGCCTCCACAACTGCGGGGATATTATCCTTGTCCCTTTTGAAATCTATGATGCGGTATTTCCTCTTGCTGCCGCCGCCTATGTGCCTTGAAGTTATCCTGCCTTTGGAATCTCTCCCGCCTGTTCTGGGAAGCGGAGTCAAAAGAGATTTTTCAGGTGTCTTTTTGGTCACATCATCAAAAAGAACATCTATCCTCTGTCTGGTGCCGGGTGTAAACGGCCTGAATTGTTTTAAAGTCATTTTCCTACATCGTCCCTTCGATAAGGTCTATTTTTTGTCCGCTTTTCAGCTTAACATAGGCCTTTTTCCAACTGCTGACCCTGCCAAACGATCTGCCGACGCGCCTCACTTTGCCTCTTACTTTGGCGGTATTTACATCCAAAACCTTCACATTAAACAGATTTTCGACCGCATTTTTTATGTCGATCTTGGTAGCCGTCCCCAGCACTTTGAACACATACACCGAATCCGTCCTGAACATCGTTGCCTTTTCGGTTATTATCGGCTTCACAATTATATTTTCGTTCTCGCTCATTCTTTTGTTTGAAATCTTTCCTCAAGGTTTAAAACCGCGCTTTTATCAAGTACAAGAGTCCCGTATCTAAGTATATCAAATACAGAGAGATTTTTGCTGGACACAACTTTGATTTTTTCAATATTTGCGGCGGCTTTTTTTTCGGCGGCGCCTGCACCGTCAAGAGCCATAATAGCGGAATCCAATCCCAGGTTCCTCACTATTTCCATGAACAGCTTTGTTTTGGAACCGGCCAAAGAAAAATCCTCGACCACTTTGACTTCATTTGATTTCACCTTGTCGGCAATTGCCATATTTAAAGCCAGAAGCCTAACTTTTTTTGGCATAGGCTTTGAATAATCCCGGGGCTTTGGACCGAACATTACGCCGCCGCCCCTCCAAAGAGGAGATCTTGAGGAGCCGGCCCTTGCACGCCCCGTACCCTTTTGTTTCCAGGGTTTTTTTCCTCCGCCGCGGACTTCTCCCCTGGTTTTTGAGGACGCGGTACCCTGTCTTGCACCCGCGCGCTGGCTTACGAACACCGAGTGAACGACGGATTCTTTCACCGGTATTGAGAACACCGAGTCTTTTGCTTCTATCGCGCCCGAAGATTTGCCGTTTTTGTCGAATAAAGGTAAAGAAACCATTCTATGCTTTTCCCTTTCTTATTATTATGTAGCCGCCATTGGACCCGGGTACGGCACCTTGGAGAAGCAGAAGGTTTTTTTCCGCATCTACACGGACAACGGAAAGGTTTTTTACGGTCACCTGTTCCCCTCCCATGCGTCCGGCAAGCCTTTTGCCTTTGTAAACCCTGCCCGGAGTAGTCCCTGCACCTATTGACCCCGGGATCCTGTGTGATTTTGATCCGTGTGACATCGGACTTCTCCTGAAATGATGCCGCTTGACCGTCCCTGCAAACCCTTTTCCTATGGAAGTCCCGGTAACCGCAACCTTTGTTCCCTCTTTGAAGATATCTACTTTGACCTGCTGTCCGGGCTGTACGGCGTCAAAATCTTCACATTTGAACTCTTTTAGGACCTTAAGTTTTTCTTCTATCCCTGATTTCTTAAGCTGCCCTGAAACCGATTTGGATATCTTTTTTGCTTTGCCAAAAGCCAGCTGGACTTTTTTGCTGTCCTTATTCTTGGCAACAACAAAACACGGGCCCGCTTCTATGACAGTAACAGGCACTACGCTTCCGGATTTGTCGTAAACCTGTGTCATTCCAACTTTTTTACCGATAATTCCCTCTAACATTTTCTTTTATCCTTTCGAGACTTACCTCTTTTATTTAAGAAAGTTTTATTTCTATGTCCACACCGGCAGGAAGGTCAATCTGCATAAGCGCGTCGACCGTCTGCGGGGCAGGGTCAAGAATATCTATAAGCCTTTTATGTGTCCTGATCTCAAAATGCTCTCTGGATTTCTTGTCTACATGCGGAGACCTGAGTACGCAGTAAACTTCTTTGTCCGTCGGAAGCGGGATGGGACCGGAAACCGCCGCGCCGGCCCTTTTGGCCGTTTCCATTATTCGAACCGCCGACTGGTCCACTATCCTGTGGTCATATCCTTTCAGCCTTATTCTGATCTTCTGTCTTTTCATTTTTCCTGTGCCTTCCCTGAGTTTTTGAGTATTATTCCTTCTGCGATATTCTTAGGAACTTCTTCATAAGAATTGAACTCCATGGTAGAAGTCGCCCTGCCCTGAGAGGCCGATCTTAAAGCGGTGGAATAGCCGAACATCTCGGCCAAGGGTGCTTTGACCTTGATCGTCTGCATGCCCTTGTGTGATTCCATGCCTTCGATCCTGGCACGCCTGCTGTTCAAGTCGCCCATAACATCTCCGAGATATTGATCCGGGGTAACCACTTCGACTTTCATTATCGGCTCAAGCAGCACCGGCTTTGCTTTCATAAAAGCCGCTTTAAACGCCATGGAAGCCGCGATCTTAAATGCTATTTCGGAAGAATCAACTTCGTGATAAGAGCCGTCAAACAAAGTGGCTTTTATGTTCAGGACGGGATAGCCGGCCAGGACACCGGAAGACATCGCTTCTACGATCCCCTGCTCTACGGGCTTAATATATTCCCTTGGAACGACTCCCCCGACGATCTTATTTTCAAATTCGAAATGCTTTTCTTTTGAGTGCTCGATCTTCACATAGACATGTCCGTACTGTCCTCGGCCGCCGGTCTGTTTTATGAATTTTCCTTCGGCTTCGGCATGGCCTTTGATGGTCTCTTTATAAGCGACCTGAGGTTTGCCGACATTTGCCTCAACTTTGAACTCCCGGAAAAGTCTGTCAACGATAATTTCCAGATGGAGCTCTCCCATACCGGATATGATCGTCTGTCCGGTCTCCTGATCGGTCTTTACGGTAAATGTCGGGTCCTCTTCAGCCAGCTTTTGCAAAGATATTCCCAATTTTTCCTGATCAGCCTTGGTCTTTGGCTCGATGGCGACTGAAATAACTGTTTCCGGGAATATTATCTTCTCAAGAATAATAGGCGACTTTTCATCGCAGAGCGTATCTCCTGTTGTGGTATTCTTGAGACCTACTGCAGCCGCGATGTCTCCGGAAAAGACCTCATCGATCTCTTCCCTTTTGTTGGAATGCATCTGCAGCAGCCTGCCTATCCTTTCCTTGTGCCCTTTTGTGGAATTTGTAATATATGATCCTGTTTTCAGAGAACCGGAATAAACCCTGAAAAATGTAAGTTTTCCGACAAAAGGATCTGACATTATCTTAAAAGCCAGAGCCGAAAATGGAACAGAATCCGACGGATCGCGTTTTATTTCATCGCCGCTGTCCGGATCTATCCCTTTTACGGCAGGGACATCCAAAGGAGAAGGCAGATAATCCACTATGCCGTCCAACAAAGGCTGAACACCTTTGTTCTTAAAAGCCGTTCCGCAAAATACAGGCACTATCCTGCTTTCCACGGTAAGCTTTCTAATTGCGGATTTGATCTCCTGGACCGTAAGCTTTTGTCCTTCGAGATATTTTGCCATCAAAGCGTCATCGGCGTCCACCGCTGACTCTACAAGTCTTTCGTGATATCTGTACGCTTTGGATTTCATCTCATCGGGAATATGATCTTCCCTCACCTTTCCTTCTTCCTGAGAATCAAAATAATACGCTTTCATTTCAACAAGATCGACAACCCCTTTGAATGACTCCTCAGCTCCGATCGGGAGCTGCATAACAACGGTATGCGCCAAAAGACGCTCCTGCATCATCTTGACCGCACGTTTGAAATCTGCGCCTACTCTGTCCATCTTGTTTACAAAAGCCATTCTTGGAACATGATATTTTACTGCCTGCCTCCAAACGGTCTCGCTCTGCGGCTGGACTCCGCCAACGGCGCAAAAAACCGTGACAACTCCGTCAAGTACCCTTAAAGAACGCTCGACTTCGACCGTAAAATCGACGTGACCGGGAGTATCAATAATATTAATACGGTTATCTCTCCAGAAGCAAGTGGTGCAGGCGGAAGTTATAGTTATGCCTCTTTCCTTTTCCTGTTCCATCCAATCCATAGTGGCTGTGCCGTCATGGACCTCGCCTATTTTATACAGTTTTCCGGTGTAATACAGGATCCTCTCTGTAAGAGTAGTCTTTCCCGCATCTATATGCGCGGCTATTCCTATATTCCTGGTTCTTTCAAGCGGATAAGCTCTTGACATCCTTATATCTCCATCACCATCTAAAGTGCGCGAACGCTTTGTTCGATTCCGCGGTCTTATGCAGATCTTCCTTCTTTTTCATGGCTCCACCCGTTCCGGCAAATACGTCCATAAGTTCCGAAGAAAGCTTCTCGGCCATCGATTTGCCCGGCCTGCTTTCCGCGCTTTCTTTTATCCATTTCATTGAAATGGAAAGACCGCGGTCTCTTTCGACTTCGATAGGTATCTGATAAGTAGAGCCTCCCACCCTTCTTGATTTTACTTCCATCAAAGGAACGGCATTCTTAATAGCTGTTTCAAACACTTCGAGAGGATCTTTTCCTGTTTTTCCCGCTACAGCACTCATGGCGTTGTAGACTATATTTTCCGCCGTACTTTTTTTGCCGGCTGTCATTATTCTGTTGATAAATTTCTGCACCATCACGCTGCCGTACTTTGAGTCCGGCTGGATCTTCCTTTTTGTTATTTTTCCCCGTCTAGGCATTATTTAAACTCCTTAACTCTTTTTGGGCCTTTTCGCCCCGTATTTTGACCTGCTCTGGAACCTGTTCTCGACCCCGCCTGTATCAAAGGTACCCCGCACTATGTGATACCTGACGCCGGGAAGGTCTTTAACACGGCCTCCTCGCACAAGTACGACCGAATGTTCCTGAAGATTGTGGCCGATCCCGGGGATATATGCGGTAATTTCCTGGCCGTTTACCAGCCTGACACGGGCAACTTTACGCAGAGCGGAATTCGGTTTTTTCGGAGTGGTCGTGTACACCCTGAGGCATACTCCTCTTTTAAGAGGCGAGCCCCCGAGAGCCGGAGCTTTGCTCTTTTTTAACTCCGTCTTTCTGCCCTTTCTTATAAGCTGTTGAATGGTCGGCATCTTTTTTTACTCCTTTGACTTGTGGGCTGGTTCTGACTCAACATACCGGTAACCGGCAAAACCGGTACCGGAAGGTATCAAACGCCCTATTATCACATTTTCTTTGAGCCCGTACATTTCGTCCGTTTTGCCTTTTACCGCGGCTTCTGTAAGTATTCTTGCCGTCTCCTGGAACGAGGCTGCGGAAATAAAGCTGTCGGTCATAAGAGAAGCTTTTGTAATGCCCAAAAGGACCGGAGTAGCCGTAGACTTTTCTCCTTTGGTCTCTTCGCAAACCTTGTCAAACTCAAGCTTTTCTATGAGCTCTCCCGGAAGAAGCAGCGTATTGCCGGGAGTAACGATCCTTATCTTTTTTGTCATCTGCCTGACAACGGTCTCTATATGTTTATCGTGTATCGTCACGCCCTGCCCTCTATATATCTTTTGCACTTCGTTCACAATAAGCTTTTGCGCGGCTTCCGCACCTTGTATGCGCAGTACATCATGAGGATTGGGTTCTCCGTATGTGAGCTCCGCGCCTTTGCGCACCTTATCTCCCTTGGAAACTCTAAGGCGTGTTTCGTAAGGAACAATATAATCTACTTTTTCCCCGTCGCCTTCTATCGAAAGCTGCCTGGACCCTTCTTTATCTATCAGGTCGACTTTGCCGTCGATCTCCGAAATAAGAGCCGCATCTTTTGGTTTTCTGGCCTCGAACAGTTCTTCGACTTTCGGCAGACCCTGGATGATATCTTTTGTCTTTTTAGTGTCGGAGGTCACTTCTCTGGCAATTATGTCGTAATCTTCCACGACATCCCCGTCCTTGATCATAAGCTGAGCGCCGGACTGTATCCTGCAGAACTCTCCCTGAGCAGTGACCACAGAGCCGCCTCTGGAATTTTCTTCAATATCTATGACCACCCCGGGAACTTTTGCAGTGATTCCCGCGGCAAGTTCCGTCCCGAGATCAATATTGTCTCCAAGCTTTGCAAATATTTTGGCGCCTTTTGGAGTATCATATTCCTTAACAACTTTTGGATTGTAGACAAATGCCATGCCTTCGTTCTCGGCAAGTATCTCTATTACTGTTTTGTCTTCCACCTTTTTCTTTCTCTCGATAAAATCTACTCCGAATATCTTGATCTTGCCGCCGGTGGTGGCTACCACATATTCGTAAGTAGAATCAACTTCGGCTATCACCGAGGCCGCTTTTACGGATTCTCCGTCGGATACTTTTATAATAGATCCGACCTGCATTGGATATACTTCTTCCCTGTTCTTGGATTTTACGGTTATTGCAGACTCTCTGGTGACGATATCTATTTTGTTGTCAAAGGCATCCCTTATAGTTCTTATAGAAAGCCCGTCACCAAAACTTATCTTGCCGGCGTGCTTTACAATGACCCTGGCCTTTTTGTGAAGAGCGACACCTCCGATATGGAAGGTTCTCATTGTAAGCTGTGTGCCGGGCTCTCCTATCGACTGTGCGGCTATCGTACCTACGGCCTCGCCGATATCGATAGGATTGCCGGTCGCCAGGTTCCGTCCGTAGCACATCTGGCAAATACCTTTTTTCATCTGGCAGGTAAGCGGCGATCTGACTTTTACATTTTCTATTCCCGCTTCCGCTATTTTATCGGCTACTGCTTCGGTTATCTCTTCGCCCACATTGACGATCACTTTGCCGCTTACCGGATCAGAAACTTTCTGAGCAGAATTTCTGCCGACGATCCTTGCCTTAAGAGGCAGTATCTCATCAGCGCGTTCCCATATACTGGAGACGACCAGCCCGTTCTTGGTCTCGCAGTCTTCGGCGGTTATCATCACATCCTGGGCAACATCGACAAGCCTTCTGGTCAAATACCCTGAATCGGCCGTTCTTAAAGCGGTATCCACCAATCCTTTTCTGGCGCCGTACGAAGATATAAAGTACTCGGTCACTGTCAAGCCTTCTTTAAAGTTGGACTTGATCGGTATAGGATGAATATCTCCTTCTTTATCCGCCATAAGGCCTCTTATACCTGACAGCTGTCTTACCTGGTCCATAGAGCCTCTCGCACCGGAATAAGCCATAAGATAAACAGAATTCAGCTCGTCCTGTTTGAACTCTTCTATAAGTTCATGCGTCACGTTTTGGGTCACATCGCTCCATATTTCCATGGTCTTGTTGGCTTTTTCCTTGGATGTTATAGACTTGCTTTTCTCAAGCCTTCTCAAATGTTCTATCTGTTTTTCGGCCTTTTCTATTATCTCTTTCTTGCGTGCTGGGACTTTGAGATCTTCTACGCCGATCGAGATCCCGGCCAAAGTAGCGTATTTAAAGCCTAGTCTCTTTATCTCATCAGCTATTTCCGCCGTAATAGTAGAACCGAATTGCGTGTAACAGACCTTTATGAGCTGTTCGACTTTTTTCTTGTCAAAAGAATAGTTCATGAAAGGCAAAGAACCTGTTGCACGGCTTCTTTTGATCGCGCGGCTCAAGGTGTAATTGAACTTAACCCTGCCTACCGTGGTCTTTATTATTTCCCCGTCGCGCATGACTTTTATCGGAGTATGCAGATGGATCTCTTCACAATCATGCGCAAGCATCGCCTCATCATCACCGGAAAAAATTATCTTGGGTTCTTCTGTATCGGCCTCGTTTATATAGGTCATATAATAAGTTCCAAGTATCAGGTCCTGCGAAGGGGTCATGACCGGCCTGCCTGAAGCAGGAGACATAAGATTGTGCGACGAAAGCATAATTATGCGCGCCTCGACTTGAGCCTCGGGCAGAATAGGCACGTGCACAGCCATCTGGTCTCCGTCAAAATCGGCGTTGAAAGCGGTACAGACCAAAGGATGTATCTGTATTGCTTTTCCTTCTACAAGCACCGGTTCAAAAGCCTGGATACCAAGCCTGTGGAGAGTGGGAGCCCTGTTCAAAAGGACTACCTGCCCCTGAATAACTTCTTCAAGGATATCCCAGACAACAATATCCTTTCTTTCTATCTGCCTTTTTGCGCTTTTGACATTTTGCGACAGGCCTTTTTCTACCAGCTTCCTTATTACAAAAGGTTTGAACAGTTCCAGAGCCATGCCTTTTGGAAGGCCGCATTGATGCATTTTAAGATGAGGGCCTACGACTATCACGCTTCTGCCTGAATAATCGACGCGTTTTCCGAGAAGGTTTTGTCTGAAACGTCCCTGCTTGCCTTCTATTATATCGGTGAGTGATTTGAGCGGCCTGCCGGTAGAACCGGTAACGGCCCTTTTGCGCCTCCCGTTATCGATAAGCACATCGACAGCTTCCTGTAGCATCCTTTTCTCGTTCCTTATGATCATCTCGGGAGCGCCCATGGCGATCATCTTTTTCAGGCGGTTGTTCCTGTTGAGCACTCTCCTGTAAAGGTCGTTAAGATCACTGGTGGCAAACCTTCCGCCTTCGAGCTGGACCATAGGACGGAGTTCCGGCGGCATTACAGGCAGGACCTCAAGGATCATCCATTCTGGCCTGTTGCCGGAATCCACAAAAGCTTCGGCAACGCGCAATCTTTTAACTATTTTTATCCTTTTCTGTCCGGTAGAATCTTTAAGCGCTTTTCTTAAGGACTTGACCATGTCTTTAAGATCTATCCGCGAAAGCAACTCTTTTATAGGACGGGTGCCGGTATCGGCTTTAAAAGCATTCCCGTATTTTTCCTTTAGGTCCTGATAAGTGCCTTCGTTCAACACTTCGCCGACTTTGACCTTGTTCTTTATGTTGTCTGAAACCTCGGTAACAATATAGGAATCGTAGTAAATAACTGTATCAAGCTCGCTGTTGGGGATATCTAGCAATAAACTTATATATCCGGGAATACTGCGAAGGAACCAAATGTGCGCCACCGGCACACAAAGCCGTATATGGGCCATTCTTTCGCGCCTTACTCTGGCTGTAGTGACTTCCACCCCGCAGCGCTCGCAAATGATACCCCTGTATCTTACACGCCTGTATCTG
The DNA here is from genome assembly GCA_041650595.1 of Candidatus Margulisiibacteriota bacterium. Classification (GTDB taxonomy): domain Bacteria; phylum Margulisbacteria; class WOR-1; order JAKLHX01; family JAKLHX01; genus CALFCX01. The sequence goes on along the minus strand of JBAZKW010000004.1, from coordinate 84,951 downwards.
CCGCAATGGCATTCCCAGTCTTTTACCGGACCGAATATCTTTTCGCAGAAAAGACCTTTCCTTTCCGGCTTAAAAGTCCTATAATTGATGGTTTCCGGTTTTTCCACTTCGCCGTGCGACCATGACAATATCCTCTCGGTAGACACGAGACCTATCTTCAGATAGTCAAACCAGGTGGTAACCTCTTTCGACATTTTTTCCCGCATCTTGTTTATTTCTCCTCATCCATCGAAGTTCTAGAAAAAAAGCTCCTGGCCCGGGTTTTTGGACCCGAAGCTTTGGACTCTTCATCAAGGCTGACTTCTTTACCGTCCTTGGATATTAGTTTAAGGTCCAGCGCTAAGCTGCGTAATTCTTTTACCAGCACTTTAAAGGATTCAGGGGTACCGGGTTTTGACATGGGCTTGCCCTTTATTATCGATTCATAAACTTTTGCACGGCCTCCGACATCGTCCGATTTTATGGTCAACATCTCCTGGAGACAGTGTGCGGCTCCGAAAGCTTCGAGAGCCCATACTTCCATTTCTCCGAGCCTTTGGCCGCCGAACTGGGCCTTTCCTCCGAGAGGCTGCTGGGTAATCAGAGAGTAAGGTCCTGTGGACCTTGCATGCATCTTGTCATCCACAAGATGTATAAGTTTGAGTATATACATGCACCCGCAAACAACTTTTCTGTCAAATGACTTTCCGGTGCGTCCGTCGCGAAGATCGACTTTCCCGTTTTTTGAAAGCCAGTGGAGACCCGAGACTTTTGCGGCCTCTTCCAGTTCTCTTTCAACAAGATGTATGGAAGCGTCTTCTTCCATGGACTCGTCAAAAGAAGGCACCTCATAAATCTTGCCAAGCACCCTTGCGGCTTCTCCCAGCAAAAGTTCAAATATCTGTCCGACGTTCATTCTTGAAGGAACACCCAAAGGATTGAGCACTATGTCCAGCGGAGTTCCGTCCGGAAGAAATGGCATATCTTCCACAGGAAGTATTCTTGATACAACGCCCTTGTTCCCGTGGCGTCCGGCCATCTTATCACCGACAGACACTTTTCTCATCTGCGCGACATAGACCCTTATGATCTCATGCACTCCGGGAGGAAGCTCATCTCCTTCTTCCCTGGAAAAAGTCCTGACGGCAATCACTTTCCCGCTTTCGCCGGGCGGCACTTTGAGAGAAGTATCTCTCATGTCCCTGGCTTTATCGCCAAATATCGCTCTAAGAAGTTTTTCCTCGGCGGGAAGCTCGGTCTCGCCTTTCGGGGTTACTTTGCCCGCAAGGATGTCGCCGGGTTTCACCTCGGCGCCGACCATTATTATTCCGCGCTCGTCCAAACTTTTTAAAGCGTCTTCACTGACATTAGGTATTTCTCTGGTTATCTCTTCCCTTCCGAGCTTGGTGATCCTGATATCGACTTCAAACCTTTCGATATGTACGGAAGAAAAAACATCGTCCATGACCAGTCTTTCCGATATCAAAATAGAGTCCTCAAAGTTATAGCCTTCCCACGGCATGAAACCCACAAGGACATTCTTGCCCATTGCGATCTCGCCATTGCTGGTGGTCGATCCGTCGGCTATGACTTCGCCCTTTTTAACCTTGTCCCCTATGCTCACTACCGGCCTTTGATGGAGACAGGTGTTCTGGTTGCTTCTCTGGAATTTAATCAGCTTATATACGTCGGGTTTCGAAGAATCTGTTTTTATTACGATCTCCGTCGAAGTTGCTTTTGAAACCACTCCCGAATTTTTTGCGACCAGCGGGACTTTGGAATCCATCGCCGCTTTTCTCTCAAGCCCTGTGCCGACAAAAGGTTCTTCGGGACTGATCAGAGGGACAGCCTGTCTTTGCATGTTGGATCCCATAAGTGCTCTGTTGGCATCGTCGTGTTCCAAAAACGGTATGAGCGCGGTAGTGATACTAAAAACCTGCGCCGGGTGTACTCCCGCATATTCAACTTCTTCAGCGGGAACAAGCACAAACTCTCTCTTGTATCGTACCGGGATCGTATCGTCAGTGATCTTTCCGCTCTTATCTATGCGTAGATCGCAGGGGCCTATCTTGTGAAGATCTTCCTTGTCGGCGGTCATATATTCGACTTTGTCCGTGATCTTTCCGTTGACCACTTTAAAGTAAGGAGTTTCAATAAAACCATACTTATTCACTTTTGCGTAGGTAGCAAGCGAAGATATGATACCAGCGTTGGGGCCTTCAGGAGTTTCTATAGGACAAACTCTCCCGTAATGGGACGGATGTATGTCCCTGACCTCAAAACCGGCCCTCTCCCTTGTAAGACCTCCCGGCCCGAGAGCGCTCAGCCTTCTTTTATGGGTTAGCTCGGACAAAGGATTTGTCTGGTCCATGAACTGAGAAAGCTGGCTTGAACCGAAAAATTCCCTAAGGACTGCGACTATCGGCCGTATATTGATAAGCTGCTGGGGTCCAACCTTTTCTCCGCTCCTTATCACCATCTGCTCTCTTATAAGCCTTTCCACCCTCAAAAGGCCTACACGGAATTGTCTCTGCAATAGCTCGCCTACGGCTCTTACTCTTCTGTTGCCGAGATGGTCAATATCATCTGACAGCCCTTCGCCGCGATTGAGCTTTACAAGATAGCGAACACTTCCCAGAATATCGTCTTTTGTCAAAACTCTCTTGTTCTCGGAAACGCTGATGCCCAACTTTACGTTCATCTTGTGACGGCCTACGCGCCCAAGATCGTATCTCTTGCTGTTAAAGAACAGATTGTTAAGATATACTTCGGCCCCTTCTTTTGTTACCGGGTCTCCGGGACGAAGTTTTCTATAGAGTTCGAGCAAGGCTTCTTCTTTTGATTTGACCGGAGCTTCTTTTAGCGTTTTTCTCTTGAGCTCGTTATCGGCCAAAACTTCGTTTATCTCTTTTTCACTGCATCCGATCGCGGACAGGAATTTTGTCACGGCTATCTTTTTCGTGCGGTTTATCCTGGCAAACACTACGCCCGCGGAATCAACCTCGAATTCCAGCCATGAGCCCCTGTCGGGAACAACGGTGGCATAATATAACGGCTTGGCTGTTTTTTCCGGGACTTTTACTTCCCTGAAATAAACACCGGACGATCTTACAAGCTGACTTACTACTACTCTTTCAGCCCCGTTTATTATAAATGTACCCCTCTCCGTCATGAGAGGAAGATCGCCGATAAAAACTTCCTGCACCTTTATTTCACCGGTCTCGGTGTCAACAAGTTTGGCGGTTACATCTATGGGAGCCTGATATGTGACCTCTTTTATGAGGCACTCATCGGCTTCGTATTTCGGGTCTTCAAGCTTATAAGCACCGGTAAACTCAAGTTCGTACTTGCCTCCATAACCTTTTATTGGAGAAATAGCTCTTAGCTCTTCCCTTAGTCCCTCCTTGAGGAACCAGTCAAAAGAATCTTTTTGCATCTCCAAAAGATCAGGGGCTTCGAGTTCCGGCCTGCTCAAACCGTAAGGATTAATCCTTTTATTTAATCTCAACTGTGCCACCTTGTTCCTCTAATTTTTTCTTTATCTCTTCGGCCTCAGCCTTCTTGATCTTGGACTTGACCGGTTTTGGCACTGTATCAACCAGGTCCTTTGCTTCTTTCAAAGCGAGACCGGTTATTTCCCTTACAATTTTAAGTACCTGGATCTTTTTGTCGCCTGCGGAGGTCAAAATGACATCAACTTCATCTTTTGCCTCTTCGGCAGGAGCTCCGGCTGCTGCTCCACCGGCCGCTATCGCGACAGGCGCCGCCGCAACGACACCGAACTTATCTTCCAAAGACTTTACCAGATCGGCCAATTCGAGCACCGTTAACCCTTCTATGGACCCCATTATTTCCGCTATCTTCGACATTTTTTATTACACCCCCTTCTTTTTTGAAATTTCATTCAACGCGTAAACAAGCTTTCTTATCGGGCCCTGCAGAACATTCGCCAGAGAAACAAGAGGCGATTTTATTCCGCCCACTACCTTTGCGAGCAGAATTTCTTTGGAAGGCAGCATCGCCAGTTTTTTTATTTCGTCAGTATCCATAAAACGCCCGTCCATTATCGCGCCCTTTACCGCCGGCTTCTCGTTTTCCCTGGAAAAAGTAACTACTATTCTGGCCGGAGCGACTACATCACCGTATCCGAATATTATTGACGAAGGCCCGTTCAGCGCCTCTTTTACCTTTTCCTGTCCTTCTTCGGATATGGCCCGGTAAGCAAGAGTATTTTTTACGACATTGTACTGAGCATTGACATCAAAAAGCCTGTTTCTGAGAACCGTTATTTGCGCAACAGTCAGCCCCTGATGGTCCGTAAGGATCATTATGTTGCTTTTGCCTTTTTTTCCTTTTATAGACTCTATCGCTTCGGTCTTTGCTTTTTTATAAGTTCTCTCTGCCATTTTTTCGCTCCAAATTCTATTTCAAAATCTTCGAAATGTTCAGTCCGATGCCGGGCCCCATAGTAGATGAGACCGTGGCGCTTTTTATCAGATTACCCTTGAGCCCGCTTGGTTTTAGCTTGTTTACCGCTCCGAGAGTTGTGATTATGTTCTTTTCTATGTCCTCTTCGGAAAAAGATATTTTGCCTATCCCTATATGGACATTTGAGGTCTTATCCTGCTTGAACTCAACTTTTCCGGCCTTGAATTCTTTGACTGCTTTTGCCACATCGGTGATCACTGTGCCTGATTTGGGGTTCGGCATGAGGCCTTTTGTCCCCAAAATTTTGCCGAGCTTTCCGACTGCAGGCATCATGTCCGGGGTAGCCAGCGCAAGATCAAAATCCAGCCAGCCTCCGGATATTTTTTGTATCATATCGTCAGCTCCTACATGATCCGCCCCGGCCGCGGTCGCCTCGGCCGCTTTATCACCCCTCGCAAACACGAGCAATTTTATCTTTTTGCCGGTGCCGGCAGGAAGAGAGACGGTTCCTCTAATATTTTGGTCGCTCTTTTTTGGGTCCGTTGTCAGATGAAGCGCCAGATCGATCGTTTCGTCAAATTTTGCCACCGCGGTCTGTTTTAAAAGTTTGGCTGCTTCGGTAGAACTATATTTCACGGAGCCGTTCACCAGTTTGGCTTTTTCAGAATATTTTTTATTGACCGTCATCCTTTTATCTCAACCCCCATGTTCCTTGCCGTTCCGGCGATTATATTGCAGGCGGCATTTATGTCTCTCGCATTTAGGTCCGGCAATTTTTGTTTTGCTATTGTTTCAAGCTGAGCTCTCGTAATGCTGCCTACCTTAGTTTTATTTGGCTCAGCCGAACCTTTTTCAATGCCGGCCGCTTTTATGATCAAAACTCCGGCCGGAGGCGTCTTTAATACAAAGGTAAATGATCTATCATCATATATAGTGATCTCGACAGGGATTATGGTATCTCCCTTGTCGGAAGTTTTTGAATTATAAGCCTTGCAAAACTCCATGATGTTGACCCCATGCTGACCAAGCGCCGGACCTATCGGAGGAGCCGGATTTGCCTTGCCCGCCGGGATCTGAAGTTTTACCATCGTCAGAACTTTTTTTGCCATTTTTATATCACCTTTTCAACACGGTCAAAATCTACCTCCACAGATGTGTCCCTTCCAAAAATATTGATCATCGCCTTCAACTTGGATTTGGCCGCGTTTATCTCATAAACAGAACCCGTATAGCCCCTGAAAGAACCGCTTATTATCCTGACCGGCTCGCCGACCGAGAACTCTACCGTTATCTCTTTTTCTTTTATTCCGAGCTGTTTGAGCACCCTTTGCATCTCCCTGTCCGTAACAGGCACCGGAGAAGTTTTTCCGCCTATGAACCTGGCTACTCCGGCTGTGCTTCGTATCTTGTACCATGTGTCTTCGTCAAGTATCATCTCGACAAAAACATAGCCGGGATACATCTTCCTTTTGCGCTCGACCCGCTTATCTCCGCGGATCTCTACGGTCTCTTCTTCGGGAACAAGAACTCTCAATATTCTCTCTTTTAATCCGAGTTCTTCAACTGTCGTCTCGATCCGGCTTTTTACTCTGTCTTCCTGCCCCGTTAAAGTCTGGACTATGTACCATTTCGGTTCTCCCTTGGCTTCGGGGACCGCAAAATCGGAGGTTTCCGCCGGGACCTCTTGAGGGACTTCTTCGACAATAATAGTTTGTTCGGCTGCTGCTTCCGGTTGAACTTCGTGCTGCTCCGGGATCTGTTCTGCTGCCGGTTGCGTATCTTGTACTACCGGTTGCTCATTCTGACTTACCAAATCTTCCATCTTTTATACGCCCCCCCTAAATAACAGCGACAAAAACTGAAAAAGCTTTTCAAAACCAAAATCAATTGCTGCCGCATAGAAGGCCGAAGCAAGTACTATCACCAAAACTATCACTGTTGCCGAAAAAACGAACTTTTTGTCCGGCCAGACAACTTTCTTAAACTCTATACCAACCTCTTTTAAGAAAGCCTTCGTTTTTTCGATAATACCTGCGACCTTGACCATCTCCATCATTTATCCCCGCCTTCAAAAATCCCGCCTTTTAAACAGGTGGGACAGGAATTGAACCTGCAACCTGCGGTTTTGGAGACCGCTGCTCTGCCAGTTGAGCTACCCACCTAACTAAAAAGCAAAAAATCCCCCCTGCCTTAAAGATCCGCTAAACAGGAATTGCCTTGGTGGGCACTTCTAAAGCGCAAAAACTACTTTTCTTCTTTATGAGGCGTCCTCTTCCTGCAAGCATAGCAATACTTTTTTATTGTTATTTTTTCGGAACCCGGCTTCTTATTCCTGGTGCTGGCATAGTTTTTCCTTTTGCATACAGAACAAACCAATGTAATTATTTCTCTCATAACAAAAGCACAATACTCCCACACCAATTTTATTTGGGAATTTGCGGAACTTTACCCAATATTTATTGATCCAACGCGAACATTAGTATTCTACAACAGCACAAGGTTTGTTGTCAACCGATCAAATCGGGATTATAATAATGCAGGGAGTTTCATTTTTATGCAACTGATCGGGTTGACCGGACTAAACGCCTCCGGCAAAGGTACGGCAGCAGAATACTTAATAGAAAAAGGGTTCTCCTATTATTCCCTGTCGGATATCGTAAGGGATTATGCCTCCGAAAAAGGACTCGACCATTCAAGAGGCAACCTTATTACCTGCGGTAACGAGATGCGCAAAAAATTCGGGCCTTCGGTCCTGGCAAAAAGGGCTTTAAAGAAAATACTGAAGGACAAACCTTCAAAAGTCGTGGTTGACAGCATAAGAAATGTTTTTGAGATAGAAGAACTTCGAAATAATGGGAATTTTTTGCTTATCGGCATCGACGCTCCCATTGAGATAAGATTTGAACGGTCAAAAAAGAGAGGACGCACGGGTTTTGAGGCAAGTCTTGATGAATTCATCAAAATAGAACAAGAAGAAAACTCCGCCGATCCAAAGAAGCAGCAACTGTTCGATTGTTTAAAATTGTCTGACGCAATCATTGAGAACTGCGGAACGGTCGAAGAACTTAAGACAAAGCTGGATATGATTCTACTGGATAATGAATAAATACAACGACATTCTATTTACCGTATATTACCTTGTCTATGACTTCTCTTTTCCCTTTTTCATCGGGCAACATATAATATCCTCCTTGAAGCATTGCGTCCGTTCCCGGAATGACTCCCATAACAATATTGCCGGTCCTGTAAATCCCAGGCACTCTAAACGCTATTTTCATCGTCTGAGATGTCCCCAGATTTGTCCTGATATTTGAAGCAGCGCTATGCAGGAGAGAAGGCAGTCTATAATAATTTGAAGGCGATATCAGCTGCTGGGCTATTGCCTGAAAGAATCTGTGCTGCCTGTCAATGCGTCCCCAGTCACTTGCCCTGTCATGGCGGAACCTTGCGTATCCCATCGCCTGATATCCGGAAAGCCTTTGAACTCCGGGTTGAAGATTGATATGGAGGTTGGCCGCGTAATCATTATAATAAATAGGTTTTTCAACGTCGACCGTAACACCGCCCAGATCATCCACCATCTGCATAAAAAGAGGGAAATTTACTTCTATGTAATACTTTACCGGGATTTTTAGATACCTTGAAACAGTCAGGCATGAAAGTTCAGGCCCTCCGAACATGTGCGCATGATTGATCTTGTCCCGACCGTGTCCCGGTATATCAACCAGAGTATCCCTTGGGATAGCAAGTATCCCTATCCTGTTCCTTATGAAATCTATATGCACAAGATTGAGGGAATCCGACCTTGCCTGCCATCCGTATTGCGTGTCTATTCCCATCACAAGGATATTTATCTTATCTTCGCTTCCTATCACTCCTTCGCGGAGACCAAAAAATAGCCCCAGTGCGATCGCGACCGCGACCGCAAAGATCGTCGATCTGGAAGATATCAGCCCTCCACCAGCCACTTTTCTTCCTTGTGGAACCATTCGGACGGATTGCTCAGATAAAGATGCGTCTCCTGTAAAATATCAAAGTGGATGTTCTCTTCTTTTGCCAGGAAGGCGAAAAGTCTTTTTGCATCTTCGTTGTCGGTCTGTGCCGCAATGCTGTTGTAAAAATTGTAGCCTTTTAGTTCAAGGTCCATTGCAATCTCATAAGTTTTGACCAGATCCTTGTCGCTCCCCGATAATTTATCAAGGGCATCTTTTATCTTTGATAGTATTTCAGTCCTTAGTTTTGCGCTCCAGAGATTGTTTTCGTCAACGGATATCGTTTCGGCGGATGCGCCCGTCAACTTAGAATAAAAGCTCTCTATTGACTGCCGGTGAAGCACTTCCTTTTCCGCAATAGCCATAAGGGTCGACTTGCCGAGGACATTTTTTGTCATGTTCGCCGCTTTGACGTAAATATCATAGCCCTCTTTTTCCATCGTTATCGCTGTTTTTGCGGCTTTGGCAAGATCCTCATGGATAAATCCAATATTATTTTCTTTCATTTCAGAACTCCCTTTTCGTATTTCTTCAACCGATTATATCACATTGCCCACAGTCCAACCCGTTGACCAGGCCACCTGAAGGTTAAAGCCTCCGGTCTTGCCTATAACATCCAAAACTTCACCGGCAAAATATAGCCCTTTTACAAATTTGGACTCCAGCGTCTTATTGTCTATCTCTTTAAGGTCTATTCCGCCGTCTGTAGCAACTGATTTATTTATATTCACATACTTTGATACCTTAAACTCCAAAGCGGTCATTTTTTTTACTAAGAGGGCCCTCTCCTCTTTTGAAAACTGGTTGGCCTTTTTATCGGCAGCAATCTCACTCTCGCTCACAACGGCAATCGCAAGGCTCCTCGGCAGAAGCTCAAGCAGCAGATTTTCAATGCCCTTATTGGGATTGATTTTTACCGCTTCGAGCAAAATGCCGTCCACGGCCTTTTCATCTTTACCAGGAAAAAAATTAACCGCTATTTTCAGCCCGCTCATCTGTGATTTTGATACGACAAGGCTGGCATTTATCATCAATGGGCCCGTCAGACCGAACTGAGCAAACATTATACTACCCGTCTCTTTATATAAAAGACCGCTGTTGTTTATGAAAGACGCTTCTGCTTCAACGCTTAATCCGCTTAAACGGGAACAGAGCGAAGTGTCTTCTATCTCAAAAGGATACAACGCCTTTTTTGGAGGAATTATACTATGTCCCGCCTTTTCGGCAAGCACATATCCGTCCCCGGTCGATCCGGTCTTCTGGAGCGTCTTTCCCCCGGTCGCGATCAAGACAGAAGAACCTAAGTATTTGCCCTTTTCGGTTTCGACTCCTCTTAAGGTGCCGTTTTCAATTATCAAAGACCTTACGCAGCAGTCAAAAACGATCTCGACACCGAGCTCCGAAAGCCTGCCCATCAAAACCGCCAAAATATCCGAAGCCTTATTGCTTTTAGGAAAGACTTTTTTGCCGGGCTCCAGCTTTAGCCGTACTCCGCGGCTTTCAAAAAACTCCATCACGTCGGTATTGGAATAATTATGAAGCATGCTCAACATGAAAAACGGATTTTTCATGTAATTTGAAGCGAATTGTTTCAAGTCCGTCTCCGCATTGGTCACATTGCAGCGGCCATTTCCGCAAAGAAGCAATTTGCGCCCCGCGACAGGGCCTTTTTCAAGGATAACTGTTTTTTTGCCGCGCTCGGCCGCCCTGATGGCAGCCGTCATTCCTGCGGGACCTGATCCTATTACTATAAGGTCATAAATATTTTGGTTCATGTTCTAACACCGGCACGTCTTAAAAGGATAGCGAGCTTTGAGATGGGAAGCCCTACCACATTAGAATAATCACCTTCGATCCACTCGACGAGAAAAGAACCTTTACCCTGGATGGCAAATGCTCCCGCTTTATCAAGAGGTTCTTTTGTGCTCACATACTTTTTTATCTCCCGGCCGGAAAGTTTTTTTATTTTCACAGCAGTCTTTTCATGCCCGTAAAACAACTTTTTCTTTCTAGTATCAAATACCGCAACTCCGCTTATCACCAAAACGGTCCTGCCGCTTATCTTTTTCAACATTTTTACGGCGGATGTAGGATTGCCGGGTTTGCCAAGAATGTGTCTGCCAAGGACCACAACAGTATCAGAAGATATCAATAATGAATTTTCGGGCTTATTTTGCACTGAATCTATTTTGCCTTTACAATTAGCCTTTACCTGAAAAAAAGGGTCTTGGCCGTTTATTATCGTTTCATCATGGTAATTTTTTAGAAGAAAGAACTTGCGGTTCAAAAATTCGGAGAGCAATTTTTTCCTTCTCGGAGATTGGGAAACAAGGTATATTTTTCGCTTCACAAGTAAATTATATCAGCTTTGGGCTCCGTATCTTCCGCGGAAGACAAATTTGTTAAGAGCAAGTCTTGATGGCCTTTCTTTTTCGTCATGTGCCTGCTTTTCACTGAGTACTGGACTTATTTTGTCTGAATGTTTGCCGACATTTACGAGAGTTATCACAGTCATGCTTTCGGGTATAGCAAGAAGCTCCTTGACCTTTTGTTCATCATATCCGGCAATTGGATGCGCAACCAGACCGAGCTCCGTAGCCCGAAGTATCAGCAGGGCTGTTGCCATACCGGTATCGAAAAGATAATATTGCCGGCCTTTCGTATCACAATCAAGGCTTTTTTCACTTACAACGGCGATGACAAGGGAATCCGCATGACACCATTCATTGCCCTTGTTGAATACGATCTTGAATTTTTCGAGGTCTTCTTTATCATAGACAAATACGAATCTCCAAGGTTGATTATTAAAACAGGATGCCGAAAGAGAAGCAGCAAGAGAAAGCTCATGGATGATCTCTTCCGTTATCTCAATCTTTTCAAGCGACCTATATGCTCTGCGGTTCTCAATGGCTTCTTTGACGCTCATTGTCATGGCGCATTCCTCCTGAATATGTTCCTGACCTTCTTTTCGGCTTCAACAATAAAATACAAGACCGCGCCGAAGAACAATATCTCAAGCCAGTATTCTATCCCGATAGGCTTGGTCCCGAAAAGCTCATTCATAAAAGGCGCATAAGTGAACAAAAGTTGAGCCGCTATCATCACAAAAACGCCAAACAGTACGATCGGATTAGAAAAAAATCCTATTTGAAAAACGGATTTCTTAAAAGACCGGCAGTTAAATAGATAAAATGTTTCTCCGATCACAAGAACGTTGGATGCTATGGTCTGAATTGTCGCCGTATCAAAACCTCTTCCGGCCTCGAGACCATAAAGAATAAATACGCCTAACACCAGCAGAATAGACACCATTATCGTCCGCAAACTAAGCTCTTTTGTGAATATCGGCATTTGGGGATCATTTGGTGCGCGGGACATAAGGTCATCTTCTTTGGGCTCAAAAGCAAGCGTCATGCCTAAAAAAACGGCGGTCATCATATTGATCCATAATATCTGCAGCGGAGAGATCGGGATAGCAAGATTGAATATTATCGCGATCATCAGGACCAGTCCCTCGGAACCGTTCGTGGGAAGTGACCAAGCGATAAATTTCCTTAAATTATCAAAAACACCCCTGCCCTCTTCAACCGCGGCTTCGATGGAAGCAAAATTATCGTCGGTCAGGACCATTTCGGCAGCTTCTTTGGCCACCTCGGTACCGCATTTGCCCATCGATATCCCTATGTTTGCCTGTTTAAGCGCCGGGGCATCGTTGACTCCGTCACCCGTCATGGCCACAACATGGCCAAGAGATTGAAGAGCTTTCACAATCTTCAGTTTTTGTTCCGGAGCGACCCTGGCAAAAACAGAGGTCTCAAAAGCTCTTTTTGGGAATTCGGCATCTGTCCATTTTGCTATTTCCGAGCCTGATACCGCAATTATGTTTTGAGGATCCCCTTCTATGCCGGACCTCAATCCGATCTTTTTTGCGATCGATTTTGCCGTTTCAACATGGTCCCCTGTTATCATCTTTACGATGATCCCGGCGTTATGGCAGGATTTTATGGCCGCTATCGCTTCTTCTCTCGGAGGGTCCATCATCGCTTGAAATCCCAAAAACACAAGCTCAGAATCAATATCCTCATGATCGATAGAGATCTTTCCGGTGGGAAATGTTTTTTGGGCCAGAGCGATCACCCGCAAACCGTTAGAGGCACGCTGTTCCGCGATCCTTAATATGGCCTGTCTTTCAAATTCGCCGCCGCCAAAAATTGATGTACACCTGGGCAAGATCGCTTCTATAGAACCCTTAATATAAGCAACGCTATCAACTTTCCCTTTAGTTTTATTTAGTGTAGCCATATACTGATTGTCGGATTCAAAAGGGACCACGTCTATTCTTTCGGTCATTTCATACAGCTTTTCGATATTGACCATTCCTGATTTTTCTGCGGCTACAAGCAAAGCCCCTTCCGTAGGATCGCCCTGGATATAATAGCCGCTCTCATCTTCTGCAAGTTTTGAATCATTGCACAAGACACCGCAAAGAAAACAAGCTTCCAGAGCCGGATGTTCTTTGTTGTCTATTTCCCTTTCGCCGTCAAATATTTTCCCGACAGGAAGATATCCCTGGCCGGAAACGGAATAGACCTTGCCGCCCGCAAAGATCTCCTGCACGGTCATTTTATTCTCGGTAAGGGTTCCGGTCTTATCGGAACATATAACAGTAGTGCTTCCGAGTGTTTCGACGGCAGGAAGCCTTCTTACTATCGCTTTCCGGCTTGCCATCCTTGAGACCCCTATCGCCAGTATGATAGTGACCGCCGCAGGCAGGCCTTCGGGTATGGCTCCTACGGCAAGCGCGACTACGGCCATAAAAGAATCAAGGACCGGATTGGAATATACAAAAGAACCTATAAAAAAAGTCGCGGCCGAAAAAGCAACGATCACATATAAGAGTATCTTGCTGAAATAGGATATTTTCTTGGTAAGAGGTGTTTCAAGGGTCTCGGAGCTCTCTATAAGGTCCGAGATCTTCCCTACCTCTGTCTCATTGCCGGCAGCTATCACTACTGCGCGGCCTATACCGTTCGTTACAAGAGTGGAAGCATAGGCGATATTGGAACGGTCTGCAAGCACCGCATCTTCATGAACGGGCTTTGCGGTCTTTTCTGCCGGAAGGGATTCCCCCGTAAGCACGGATTCGTTTACTCTCAGGTTCTTTGAAAATATCAGGCGCATGTCGGCAGTGACCTTGTCACCCGCGGAAAGAAGCACTATATCGCCGACGACAAGTTCTTCGGAACATATCTTTAACTGGAGGCCGCCCCTAATAACGGTCGTCTGAGAGACCATCGACTTTGCAAGAGCGGCCAGGGCATTTACGGCCTTAGCCTCCTGCATATAGCCAACAACGGCATTGATCAAAATAACACCGAAAATCACAGAAGAATCGAGGTACTCATGCAGGAACAATGTGATAAATGCGGCGAACAACATTACATATATCAGGGGCTGGTTAAGCTGGGATAGAAATATAAATATCGGATTGCGCTGTTTTTTCTTTTTGATGATATTAGGGCCGAATTTTTCTTTCCTGAAGGACACTTCTTTTTCAGAAAGTCCTTTTTCCCCGTCGGAACCTATCACTTTTAGAGCTTCTTCGAAGCTTATACTGTGCCAGTTCGAAATATTTTTGAATTCCATCATTTTCTCTACCATTATGAATTAGAGTGGCCATGACTGCAAGGGGGACGGGGATTGGAAAGATTAGTTTCGTCGACAGAATTAACGACTGGAAATCTGATCCCTTATTATTTCTAAATAGTTTTTTGTGTATGGTGGAATAATTTCGGGAATAAATCCAATATTTCTCCTTTTTTGTCTCCCTTTCGAAACGAACACTTGCCCTTTCGAAAGCCATCCCAACATGGACGCATAATCAGGAACTTTATGTTGAAAATAAGTTAATGCAAGATATTTTGTGTTTCCTGAAAAAAGCCAATTGAACCAATACCATTGGTCCGGTTCATGTTCGCACACATCCGATATAGTCCGAATTTCATGATGATGATACGTTCTTATCTGTTTTAACTGATAATGCTCGGCAGAATCATTTCTTAATATCCTTTCTTCCGCTATCCTGGCCATAAATGGAGCAATTATGTGCAGGGTTATATCATGCATGCAATTCATATTCCAAAAGATATTATTTACTCCCGATAAGATCCTGTTTGCTGAATAAACCACATCATCCATAAAAACAACGTCCGCAATTCCGGATCTTTTGATCTGTTCTGCTGTCGCCTTAAGGTGATCGGCAACCATTTCCGAATTCTGCATATCACAGCCTTTATAAAGCTCAAGTATTTTTCTTGGAGTATTAAGTCCTCTCTCTACCGCCAATCCATAAGTCCACCATTCAGACCGTCTCCCCCTAACTGATGGCAACACAAGAAGATATGGGGCATCTTTGATTTGACCATTAAAATCTTCTACTGTATCATCTAATCCAAATTCGAATTGTTCCTGGTCAATATATGAGATATTGCCGGCAAGAAATCCAAAAAGAGATTTAGTCCGTTCTTCGCCTTGAGCATTTACCCATTTTCTTTCTCTGCTTTTGTTGGGTGGCGCATCAACGAAAGGTCTTGTAACAAATCCCTGCGAACGAATATCTCTGGCTTTTTGGCTGCTAAAAGTTCGGATAATCGCTCTTTTACTTGCAGCGGACATCTCTGCGCCGACATATCGTTCCATTTTTCCAATGGCATGTTGGATCTGTGTAGTTGAATTCGTCATATATCCTTAGTATCTCGGGTATTCACCTATATATATTTATCGTATAAATCTTATTGAGATTCCAGGTTTTTTTGGCTTTGATACATGAATATTGGGGATAATTTATTGGCACCGATCAGCTAAGCACTGTCAGACTTTGTAGACAGAATAATCCTCAAAAACAAATCTGCTTGGCTACCGCGTTTACTACTCTCAACACCAGTTTGTATATTCTGAATTTAAGTTCCGCCATCAATCATTGAATTCAACCAAGACTCTCCCGGGAAAATCAATTGGATCAGTTGAGGATGCCATTCGCATGATCGTTGCAGGGAGATCGGCAAAAGCGATCCTTGTCGAGATCAGCCTGTCCAGAGGAAAAGAGGTCCTGTGTCTTCCGAAATATTCAAATGCTTTTAGAAAATCCCGGCATCCGCTTCCCTGCGCCCCACAGGATGTGAACCGTTTTCCGTTGAAGGTGCAGGTTTGGCTTTTTCCAAGCCGTCTGATATTGTATACATCCACATCGCCATCAAAAAAAGTTAAGCCCTGGGACAATCCTCCATAAAGATCAATATAACCTTCGTTCTTGACCAGTTCGGCTGCTATTGCCAGTATATCGTGGTTTATTATTGAAGGTGCGACGACCACAACGTCGAACGAGTTAGCGAACTGAGTATGCTCCGACATTGCCCTTATCTTTGAAGACTCGAAGAACCCGATCTTCCTAGCAAAATCGATCCTGGCCTGCCCCCTGTTGAATATTGTCGCGTCAGCTCCAAGGAATGTAGTAAGAAAACCGAACTCAAGGCCGGCTGTACCGGCCCCAAGTACGCCAACCTTAAATCCCGTGAGATTTGAAAGCCGGGCGTGTCGCATGAAACTGTCAATGCTATTAATTACGGTTGAAAACGGTTCCGGAAGCCAATCCCTGTCAGTCAGGTCAGGGGAAAGAGGAAGTATTGCTTGTCTTAACTGTTCATTGCTGCCGTTGATAAAGAAATATTGTGCAAAACCAGTTGTCCTGTCACGGGTCACATTTGGGACGAAAGTAACCGGCATTCCAGGCTCCAGTCCGTCCACGCTACTATGAAATATTTTGCCGATAAATTCATGGCCAAAAACAGAACCTTCATCAGGCTTGATCGTCCTTGTTCCCTGAACTTCTTTAACATCCGCCCTGCATATCCCTGCCTTATTGACTTTGACGACAAGAGGATATGCGCGTGTTTGAGCAACGGCATCAATAAAAACTCTTCCTCCATCCAGTCTTGCCTGCCTGTACGGTACACCGACCATGTTATATAATATTTGTGATGACATCGTATTCACTATTGTTTATCGATATTAGATCGTGAGGATTTCACTCAATTCTGCGAGGTTTGGCTTGCGTCTTTGTCTTCCTTAACTCTTACTGCTTATTCCTTACTACTTATAATTTGCGAAGCTTTAAGGAGTAAGAAATAAGTAGTAAGGAATAATTTGCCTGCCCGTCCGGCAGGCGGGCTTCGCAAATTATTGGGGTGGTCGACCGGACTCGAACCGGCAACCCTCAGGACCACAACCTGATGCTCCACCGTTGAGCTACGACCACCATGCGCGAAGCGCTCTTACTACTTATTCCTTACTACTTTTCTTAAGAAGTAAGCAGTAAGGAATAAGGGTTGCTTTTGCGTAGCAAAAGCAACCTTGTCCCCGGGGCGATTCGAACGCCCGGCCTACTGCTTAGAAGGCAGTTGCTCTATCCAGCTGAGCTACGAGGACACTTCGACTCGCTACGCTCGCTCAGTGTCAACACCCTTTCTAGACATATCAACTTGCGACACTGAGGCCCCGAGCCTGTCGAGGGGCTACGAGGACAGAGCGGGCGATGGGATTTGAACCCACGACCTTCTGCTTGGAAGGCAGAAGCTCTACCGCTGAGCTACACCCGCATCATTCGACAAGCTCATGATTGCGACAATAAACATTTTTGCTCCATGTCTATCTCGCCTGAGTAAGTCCCGAGCTTGTCGAGGGACTACACCCGCATCTCGACTCACTTCGTTCGCTCGACACTTAACATCTAAACTATGCAAACATCCTAACTACAATCAGTCCTGAGCGAGCGTAGCGAGTCGAAGGACTACACCCGCATCCTTGGTAATTATATCAAATCGGGCCGACGGGATTTGAACCCATGACCTCACGCACCCCAAGCGTGCGCTCTACCAAGCTGAGCCACGGCCCGATTTCGGGGAGACAGGATTTGAACCTGCGACTTCTTGCTCCCAAAGCAAGCGCTCTACCAAGCTGAGCTACTCCCCGACAAATAAAAAAGCCGCGATTTAATTATAGCACGCGGCTCTTTTCAGCCAAAAACGAAATATCTATAAAAACTATAGATTATCTTAGAAGCACCCTCATAACGGGATATTTATCTGCGGCAGAGGCATCAAAAACCAGCTTGTCCGGCTGGGCTTCACTGGGAAGAGTAAACACATAAGCGATTTGAATTGTTTCTCCTGTCATGAGTTCCTTAATATCTTCGTTATCCGCCCAATTGATAGCGTTTTTCGCAAGGTTTTCCATATAATAGACACGATTAGTATCTATGACCATAACACGGTGATAATCACCGCCGTAAACCGCAGTAAACGGATCTTTGTTAATGATCTCCGCGGTAACAACAAAGAACCTCGTCCCCTCAGGAGGCTTTTGGCCTCGGGTATTAGAATCCTTGAACTCAGTCTTGACCACACGGAAAGCAGTATGGCCGTTGTTAAGCCATGTACCAACAGCACCTTCCAGATTCGTTTGTTTCAAAGACACTGCCTTGGTTTTTGACGCGGCTTTTTTCTGCTTTGCCTGTCGGAGCTTTATCGCCTGCCAGTTTTTCATGACCTTCTGCTTTTGCGCCTTCAATGCTTTCGCTTTTGCGACATCCCCCTGAGCTTTGTAAGCAGCTATCTGCGGATCGACGCTGTATATATAAGCGGTTACTTCCTGCTGTGTTGTTGGCATCCTAAAAGACGCTTTTTTAGCGGTGGTCTTTTTGACGGCCGGCTTGGCAGAGGCTGGTTTTAGGGCCGCTTTTTTTGCGGTTACCTTTGTTGCGGCTACATTTTTATTTTTAAGAGACTTCCAACGGCTAAGTGTCCTATTCTTTTCAGCCTGTAATTGTTTAACCTTTGCGGGATTGTGCTGGGCTTTGTTAAAAGTGATCTTGGCATCGATAAGCTTGATATATTCGGCAACTTCCTTTTGCGTAGGCTGTTTAGATTGGGCAGAAGCGATAGAAAAAGATGCTGCAAAAAATAGCAACAAAACCGCCGATCTTGAAAAAAACCTGATTCTATTCATATAAAAGCCCTCCTAAAGGCATCAATGATGCTGTCAATATAACAAAATACATTACATAAATCAATAGTGCCTTGTAGCTATATATCGACAAAATCGGGGCGGCGGGATTTGAACCCACGACCTTTCGGTCCCGAACCGAACGCTCTACCAAGCTGAGCCACGCCCCGTCCTTCGACAAGCTCAGGACTGAACCAGGATGTGCGCTGAGCCTGTCGAAGCGCCACGCCCCGTTGTTCGACAAGCTCACAATCGGGAAGAGGATGGGCACTGAGCCTGTCGAAGTGCCACGCCCCGATATTTGGCTGGTTAATGATTTTAGAAAGAAGGCATCTTGTAAGAGAACTTTTTGTAGCCTTTCGGGACCTCAAACAAAGCATCTGGTTGAGAGCCAAATTTTACGTTCTTAAGCTCCATGGACCATTTGCCGTCAACAGAAGAAGTTTTGACCGGCATCTCAATACCGGAAGCTATCCACTGGAACATAGAATCGGTCTTGCCTTGGGCTTTATAAGTAATCCGATATTTATCGGCTTTTATGCCGTTTACCGTTTCATTGCCGATCTTTTCTCTCTTCATTTCACCGGCCATCTTCTTCTGGGAAAGACCTTTTGTATTTTCCTCGGTTATTGGCTGTTCCATATACATCTTTTGCCCCGGCATAAGAACAAACACTACCTTTTTATCCATCCTGGAAATAGTGATGGCCTGCGGATTTTCCATCCTGAACTTGTTGTTGGCAAAGAACATCTTGCCCCGTATAAGGGCCTGCCCCGCTTTGCTGACAAAATCGGCCGAAAAATCTTTTGCAAACGATACCCCGCATACAACAAAAGCAAACACAAAACACACCGACAGGACCTTCGTTATTTTACTCATGTGCTTTCTCCTTTCGAGTAACAATTGTTATTATAACATCAAGATATATGCGTTGGAACTGCACTATTTAAACCGCGTTCTTTACGAGGCACTTTCTCATTTTCCTAAAAGCTTTTCCCCTGTGCGACAAAAGGTTCTTTTGTTTTCCGGATATCTGCGCAAACGTCTTGTCCATGCCTTTGGGGATGAACACAGGATCATAACCGAACCCACAACTGCCTTTCATCGCAAAACCTATAGAACCCGGGCAGTCCCCTTCTACTGTATACGTCTTTCCGGAAGGATAGGCAAAAGCAACACAGCAGACGAATCTGGCGCCCCTTTTTTCCGCGGGAACATCTTTCATCTTGAAAAGAAGTTTTTTGCATAATCTTTCCGGTGTGACCGGAGGTTTTACAAACCTCGCGGATCTGACTCCCGGCATTCCCGAAAGTGCATTTACATGCAGTCCGGAATCGTCCGAAAGACACGGCATCCTGAACCTTTTTGCGGCGGATCGGGCCTTTTTTACGGCATTCTCCATAAAGGTCTTGCCGCTCTCTTTTACCGAGAATTTACCCGGAAGGTCCAACAAAGAGAGCAGTTTCAATCCCTTAATATTCAGGATCTTTTTTATTTCACCAACCTTATGTTTATTGCTGGTCGCCAGAAGTATTTCGTTTGATCGCACGGGCCCCTATATCTTTCCGATAATGCATCCCCTTGAACTTAATCTTCGAAACCGCGGCATATGCATTATCAACAGCATCTTTTATGGAATTACCGAGGCTTGTAACCCCCAAAACCCTTCCTCCGGAAGTAACAATATCGCAACCGGCAACGGAAGTGCCTGCGTGAAAAACAAAAGTATCCTTCATGCTTGCCGCCTTATCAAGCCCTTCAATAGAAAGGCCTGATTCATACTTTCCCGGATATCCTCCGGAAGCCAAAACTACACAGGCGGACAGTCTCTTGTCCCAATGCAAAGGTATATCTCTTAGCGATCCGTCGATCACAGCCAACATCACCTCAACCAGATCGGTCTTCATTCTCGGGAGCACAGCCTGGGTCTCGGGATCGCCGAATCTTGCGTTATATTCAAGTACTTTGGGCCCATCCTTAGTTATCATAAGCCCGACATATAGCACTCCTTTGTACAGGCATCCTTCTTTTTCCATGGCTGCAACAGACGGTTCGAGGATAGTTTTTTGGACAACTGCCAATAACTCATCTGTAACTATAGGAGCAGGGCTGTACGCCCCCATCCCTCCGGTGTTGGGGCCTTTGTCTTTGTCAAATATCCTTTTGTGGTCCTGCGAGGATTCCATCGGCACGATAGTTTTTCCGTCGGTAAAACACAATATAGAAGCTTCTTCCCCGTCAAGGAATTCCTCGACTATTATTTTGTTGCCCGCTTCACCAAAAAGCTTGCCGTCCAGGATCTCTTTTATCGCTTTTTTTGCCTCTTCAAAATTTCCGGCAATGACCACCCCTTTGCCGGCAGCCAATCCGTCGGCCTTTATTACAACAGGGAATTTTTTGTTCCTGACAAAATCCAGCGCGGCAGAACTTTTTTCAAATTCCTCATAATAAGCTGTCGGGATCCCGTATTTTTTCATGAGCTTTTTGGAAAATATCTTGCTTCCTTCTATTTGAGCCGCTTTTTTTGACGGACCAAATATCTTTAAGCCCTCCTTTTCAAAAACATCCACGATCCCGTCAACCAGATGAAGTTCCGGTCCTACGACCGTAAGATCAATGCCTTCTTTTTTTACAAAATCCAGGATATCTTGGATCTTATTGGCAGGAACCAGTTCGGCAAGCTCAGCTATCCCTGCATTACCGGGCGCGCAGAACAAATTTGTGCAATGTTTGCTTTGTCTGATCTTCCAGCAAAGGACCGCCTCGCGCCCTCCGCCGCCTATCACCAGTATCTTCATTTTTGGGCCCTCCTTACATCTACCAGCTGCGCCTGCGGCACGGTAAATCCGTCCCATTCATTTATCAAAAGGTTGTAAGCCACATCAACAGGAGAGTCTTTTGGAAGTTCGTCATATAGTCCGCCCAATCCAAAACCTATCGCGTCCAGATTTGTCCCTCCGCGAAAAAGCTTGAGCTTGAGATGCGCCCCTTTTGCTCCGACTTTGCTGCAGGAAGAAACTCTCATATTTCTGGTCATCAATACGGGATTGGGATTTCCCTGGCCGAAAGGAGCAAGCCGCTCTATCTCCCGCGCAAGATCGCAGGATGCGTCTTTAGGCTCCGCTTCTACGTCTATCCTTGTCTTTGGAACAAGCTCGTCAAAAGTAAAGGACCCTTCTATTTCTTTGGACAATCGTGTTTTAAGCTCTTCGATGGCGCCCGACGGCATTTCAAATCCGGCGGCGTCTTTGTGCCCGCCGAAATCCGAAAAAATATCTTTGCAGGAAAGAAGCAATTTATATATATCAAATCCTTCTATGCTCCTGGCAGATCCCCTGCAGACGCGGCCGCTGTCACTTATCAGGATCGACGGGCGGTTGTATTTTTCGGATATCCTGGAAGCCACGATCCCGATCACTCCGGGATGCCAGTTTTTTCCGGAAAGCATGATAAGCTTTGTGTTTTCAGGATCGATTATCCTGGAAAAAACATCCTCACCTATTAAAGAACCGATCTGCTGCCTCTGAATATTGACAAGATTTATCTCATCGGCAATGCTTTTCGCTTTTTTTGGATCGTCCTCAAGTAAAAGGCTGAGGCTGAGGTCCGCGTGCTTTAACCTTCCGGGAGCGTTCAGTCTGGGCGCGAGCATGAATGAAATATTTCTGGCGGTAATGTCCCCGGAAAGCTTGGCCGCGCTGAAGAGGTGTTTTACTCCGGCGCGTTTTTTTTCGTTTAACAGTTTGATGCCGCAGACCGCGAGTATCCGGTTCTCCCCTGTCAAAGGGACCACATCAGCTATGGTGCCCAGGGCCGCCAGGTCCAAGAACTCTTTTATCTCGGCAGAATCTTTGAATCCCGCGGATCTCAAAAGCGCCCAGACAAATTTAAAAGCAACCCCCGCTCCCGCCAGGTCCCTCGAAGGATGATCTTTGTCCATCCTTTTTGGGTCGACGCAGGCAACGGCGTCTGGGAGCTTTTCCGGTATATTGTGATGATCGGTAACGACGACATCTATCCCAAGGGTCTTTGCATACTCGATCTCTTTGAAATTGCTGATGCCGCAGTCAACCGTGATAAGCAGTGTCGCGCCGGAAGAAGCGATCTTTTTTAGCCCTTCTATATTTAGTCCATAACCTTCGTCATATCTGTGCGGTATGTAGCAGCCGGCTTTTAGCCCAAGCTTCTTAAGCCCCAGCACGACTATGGAAGATCCGGTCACTCCGTCCGCATCATAATCCCCCCAGACATATACTTTTTCTTGATCATGAACAGCCTTAAGAGTCCGTTCAACAGCTTTTTTCATATCAGGCATCTCAAAAGGGTCCTTCAAAAAAGAAAGCCGCGGCGCTAAAAACCGCTCGATTTCATCCTTCTTTTGGATCCCTCTATTGATAAGTATCTGCGCGGCGGGATGTGACAGACAAAACGCTGCGGAAATTTCTGAGGCAAGCTTTTCGTCGCTTTTGTGGATGCTCCAGCGGCGCTTCAAAAGGCTCATTTACGCCTATCTTTTCTTGACAAGCATTAATTTCTGACCGAACTCGACCGGAGAAGCGTTTTCAACCAGGATTTTGACTATTTTTCCGGAAATGTCGGATTCGATCTCATTAAAAAGTTTCATTGCCTCGATAATGCAAACTATTTTTCCCTTTTCTATGTCGTCGCCTTTTTCAACATAGGGCGGGCTGTCCGGAGAAGAAGCGCGGTAAAAAGTCCCGACCATGGGAGAAGTTATGGCAAGCAGGCCTTCTTCTTCGGCGGCAGGCATGCCCTCAGGTTTTTCAGGTATCTGATGCTGCGCAACCGCATGCTGTGAGGCTACAGGTATATGATGTGAACCTGTCTCTCTTCTCACTTCAACCTTAAAATCGCCTTTTTCCACCGAAAGGGCCGTAATATCGGACTCTTCAACGATCTTTATTACCTTTTTAACGGTGTCAAAATCCACATTGGGCTTTTCTTTATTTTGTTCCACCTAATTTCTCCGTTTCGTCGGGATTCCGCGCATGCGCGGAATCTACCGAATTATTGTTTCGCTCTTTCGACGTAGTTCCCGGTCCTGGTATCGACAATGACGCTGTCTCCGGTATTGATGAACATCGGCACCTGCACAACCACACCGGTCTCGAGCGTCGCGGGCTTCATTACATTGGAAACGCTGTTGCCCTTGAAAGCAGAACCCGTCTCGGCAACTTTGAGCGCAACAGACGTATTCATCTCAACGCCCAAAATCTTACCGTTGTGGGAAATAACCTCTATCACGTCCTGTTCGCGGATAAAATTCGGGATCACGCCCATCAGCCCTTTATCTATAGCCACCTGCTCAAAAGTCTCCTGGTCCATAAAATGATATTGGTCGTCCTGTTTGTAGAGATACTGCATCTTTTTGCGTTCTACATGGGCATGTTCTATTTTTTCGTTGGATTTGAAAGTGCGCTCTATTGTATTGCCGTTGTCGATGTTCTTCATCTTGACCCTGACGATAGCTCCGCCGCGCCCCATCTTTATGTGGTTATATTCGACAACGCTAAAAACCTGGTTTTCAAGCTCTACCGTAATGCCGGGACGAAGTTCTGTAACGGGAATAGACATTGGCTTGTTGATCTCCCTTGTTTTTTAATTCTACTATAACGGACGCAGGCGTTCAAGACGTGGTAAAATTGCTACTATGAAAATACTGCTTTTGCTTATTATGAGCTATCTTCTTGGATCTGTCCCTTTCGGACTGCTGGTCGGTAAACTCAAAGGAGTAGATCTCACAAAGACCGGCAGCGGCAATATCGGGACTACCAATGTCTTTCGGTCGGTCGGAAAGGGTTTTGGCATTGCAGTATTTGTCCTTGATATGCTGAAAGGCTATTTCCCGGTATATCTTGCTTCGTCAACCGGCCAAAACCACTATATAGTAATGCTCTGCGGACTGCTTGCCATAGCCGGACATATGTTCCCGATATTCCTGAGATTTAAAGGCGGCAAGGGAGTGGCAACAGGCCTTGGCGTCATTTTGGGAATAGCTCCCTATCTCTTCATATTGTCTTTTCTTCTGGGCATATCTATAATAAGCCTTACGGGGTATGTATCACTTGCCTCGATCACCGGTTCGATATTTTTGACTATTTTGATGCTCAGGAGCGGACAGCCTTTGCCGTATGCATGGATGGTCGCATTCGTTACAGTGCTTATATTGGTCAAACATATACCTAATATAAAGAGACTTTTAAGCGGCACCGAAAACAAGATAAGCTGGTTTGCACAATGAAAATATCGGTCATCGGAGCAGGCGCCTGGGGAACTACGATAGCAAACCTTTTGGCGGAAAAAGGCTTTGATACTGTTATCTGGGCCCTTGAAGAAAAGACGGTTTTTAACATCAACGGCGCAAGGGAAAACAATCATTATCTCCCGGGAATAAGATTAAGCAACCGGTTAAAAGCCGTAAAAGACATGGGAGAATCCGCCAAAGACGCGGAAATAGTCGTTGTTGCCATACCGTCAAAGTTTTTAAGAAGTTCCTTGGAAACCGCCGGAGACAGCATCGAAAAAAGATCCATCATCCTTGGCCTTACAAAAGGAATAGAAAAAGGTACTTTTAAAAGGCCATCCCAGATAATATCGGAAATTACGGGCAACAATACGGTCGCCGCGCTTTCCGGGCCAAATCTTTCTATGGAAATAGCAAAAGGCCTGCCGGCCGCTTCCGTTGCCGCCTCAAAAGACGCCGCGGCTGCAAAAAAGATCCAGGAAGTTTTGTCAGGCGATAAATTCCGGGTGTACACGAGCGATGATATTATCGGGGTCGAGATCGGCGGTGCTATGAAAAACATCATTGCTCTTGCCGCCGGCATCTGTGATGGTTTGAACCTCGGAAATAATGCAAAATCGGCTCTCATAGTAAGAGGCCTTGCAGAAATAATCCGGCTTGGCACGGCGCTGGGTGCAAAAGCTGAGACTTTTTCCGGGCTTTCGGGTATTGGAGACCTGATAACTACCTGCGAAAGCTCCCTTTCCAGGAACCATACAGTCGGCAGGGAAATAGCCAAGGGGAAAAAAATAAGGGATATTCTAAACAATATGTCCGCAATACCGGAAGGCGTCGAGACAACATCTTCGGCATACGATCTTGCCAAAAAGATCGGCGTAGAACTGCCTATTACCAACGAGATATACTCGGTCCTCTTTGACGGAAAAGACCCTAAAGCCGCGATATCGGTGCTGATGGCCAGGGTCCCCAAAAGCGAAATGTACTGATCTGCTGAAATCCGCCTCCTTTTTTGTCGATATATACACAGAGGGGTATAGAAAGAAAAAAGGAGAAAAACATGCAATTCAGGATAATGCCTTTTGAGCATTTTAAAACTGCGCCGAGTATCGTAGCTCCGAGAATGTCGGTAATACTTAAAGTTGCAGCTCAATCAAGGGCGTATAGAGCTGTCGACGGTGCTCAAGAAGCTGTTCACGCGGCTCTTGAAAAAGCAGGGCATTTGGATGCTTGTCTGAAGATGCCCATGGAAATAGCCCACATAAATCTTTTTGCCGTTGAAACCCCGCGTGTTAGAGATAATTCCGAAAAACAAAAAGCATTATTCAGGCAGTTTGCTGAAGTAGTTAAAGCCACTATTAAACCAAGCAGCATATTAGCTGCAATGGGAGCAAAGGTTTCATTTGACGAATTACGCATCAATGACTCATCAGCCGGACTATACGGGACCTGTGAAGGTTTGGATGATTCAATAGATCCGTTGGATCCGAAAGGTCATAAAATTTTGAAGGGGTTGAGGCCTCTGCTTCAAACAGCTCTATCGGAAGCTAATCCGCAGTTTGTATTCCCGGAACAACAACAGAATCCTATTAATGTTAAGATCCTGAGGTTTGGACCGTCTATTGATTGGGCATCTTTCTTAGCAGTAACAGATTCGTTAAACCATTATGCCCAAACTCTGGAACCGACTGTCTTTGATATCCTTGCCCCGCATGATTTGGGTGTGATAGCATACAGCAGACATTTTGCAGCGGATGAAGGCACGCATGAGAGCCTTTTTGAAAAAGATCTGGGTTTTCAGGCTTTATCTGCTGATACCGGAGTATTTAAGAAAGCTGAATAAAAATAATTTGGTTCTATAAATTAGGTAAAATCAGCCTACTGTAAACTTGTAAGACAGCTCGTACTGAAGTAGAATGCATTAGTGGACACAGAACGAGCCATCCTTGTCGGGATCGAACTTCACAAAGAAAAGGGTTCCCTGGAAGCCTCGATGATCGAGCTTGCTCTTTTGGCAAAGACTGCGGGCGCGCAGATAGTCGGGACCATCACCCAAAACAAAGATAAACCTGACCTGAAATATTTCATAGGCGAAGGAAAGCTCGAAGAGCTGATAGATCTTGCAAAACAATCCGGCGCCAACCTTGTGATATTTGACAATGATCTTCGTCCTTCTCAGGAGAGGAACCTTGAGGAACAACTTGGGCTTAAGGTCATCAACCGCACTGAACTGATCCTTGATATCTTCGCGCAACACGCCGCCTCCCACGAAGGAAGACTGCAGGTCGAACTGGCGCAGAACCAGTTCATGCTGACCAGGCTGTCAGGAAAAGGTATTTTGCTCTCCAGGCTCGGCGGCGGTATCGGGACCCGCGGTCCCGGAGAGACCAAGCTTGAAAAGGACAAGAGAAAGATCCGCTACCGCATCTCGCTTCTTAAAAAAGACCTGGAAAATATCCAAAAGGCAAGGACGACCAGAAGGTCCGAGAGGATGTCTTCCGGAATAAAGAATATCTCTATCATCGGCTATACCAATGCCGGCAAATCGACCCTGATCAACGCCCTGACAAAATCCGACGTTCTTGTTCAGGACAAGCTTTTTGCGACGCTGGACACCACAACCAGAAAGCTGTACATCTCTGACAAACAAAGCGTCCTCATCTCCGACACAGTGGGTTTTATACAAAAGCTGCCCCATCAGCTGATAGACGCTTTTAAGGCAACGCTGGACGAAGTGACCGATTCGGACCTGTTGCTGCATGTGGTGGATGCTTCAAACCCTGATATGGAAAAACAGATAAGCTCCGTCTACACGGTGCTTGAAGAGCTGGGAGCAATAAATAAGCCCATAATAACAGTGTTCAACAAGACCGATCTTTTGACATCACCCTTGGATAAAACTTTGGCAGAAAAATATAAACCCTCTGTATATATTTCGGCTTATAAAAAGACGGGGCTGGAAAATTTAAAAGAAGCTATATCGACTTTCCTATAGATGCCGCTATAGGCCCGAGTTCTTTCATCAATATTTCAAAATCTTTAAAGTTAAGAGTTTGCGCGCCGTCCGACATGGCTTCTTCGGGACTGGGGCAAACTTCAATTATAAGTCCGTCCGCTCCCGCAGCGATCGCTGCCTTGCTCATCGAAGCCACCAGGCTTCTTTTGCCCACCGCGTGGCTTGGATCAATTATGACCGGAAGATGACTGAGCTCTTTGATCACCGGAACCGCGCTCAGATCAAGAGTATTTCGGGTATAATTTTCAAATGTCCTTATTCCCCTTTCGCAGAGAATGACATTTTCGTTCCCTTCACTCATTATGTATTCCGCGGACATCAGTAGTTCTTCTATAGTAGAAGAAAGGCCCCGTTTTAACAGGACAGGTTTCTTTGCCTTGCCTACTTCTTTAAGAAGCGAAAAGTTCTGCATGTTCCTTGCGCCTATCTGGATAACATCGGCATATTTTTCCACGAGAGCCACTTCTCTGGTATCCATAACCTCCGTGACTATAGACAAACCGGTCTGTTTTTTTGCCTCGGCAAGAAGCTTGAGGCCATCCTCTCCCATCCCCTGAAAACTGTACGGCGATGTCCTGGGCTTAAAAGCTCCTCCGCGCAAAACGGATGCCCCCGATTTTTTGACGGACTCCGCGGTGCTCAGTATCTGCTCTCTGCCCTCCACCGAGCAAGGACCGGCAAAAACAGCGACCTTTGCTCCGCTGCCGACAGGTGTTTTGCCGCCTATCATGACCACGGTATCCAAAGGATGGAATTCGCGGCTCACCAGCTTGTAAGGTTTTCTTACATGGATTATCTGCGAAACGCCGGGAAGTATCGAAATGCTCTCAAGCTGTATGGTCGACTTATCGCCTATCGCTCCTATTATGCTTTGCTCGACCCCTTTTGAAAGATGCACGCCGAAACCGTTTTTTTTCAGTCTTTCGACGACTTGATCTATTTCATAGGCGGTCGCGCCATGCTTCATTACTATGATCACAAAAGTTATCTCCTTAGCTTAGGTAGTAGCTGCCTTTATTTTTTGCGGAGAGATCGGGCCTTAGTTTTTTTGCTTCGTCCAGATAGATGTGTTTGATCTTTTCCTGGGATTTGTCGCTGTTCACGATCATAAGCACCCTGATACATTTTTTTAGGCTGTTTTCGATATTGATCTCGTTGGTGCACATAAGCGGAGTATAAAGCCATCCCATCTCTCTGGCGGCAATAGCGGGAAATTCTTTCGTAAGGTCAGGCGTTACGGAAAATATGACCGCAGCAATATCTTCCACCCTTATCTTGTTCACGGAGATCATCTTTTCAAGCATCATTTCGGTAGCAAAGACTATCGCGTCTTTTTCGTTCTTTTTTACTGTTATCGCGCCTCTTACACCGCGTGTTGCCATTACTTATGTTTCCCCCGATTTTATATTTACTATTTTACCATCCGCCGTCTTCAATAGCAACGAACCGTCACTCTCAAATCCGCATGCCTCCCCGTGAAAAGTCCGCTTTCCATCCGTGACCTTTACGGTCTTGCCCAAAGTAAAAGACCTGTCTTTCACTTTATCCAGCAAACTTTTGTCCCCGCCCTCGGCCCGGAGCTGTGACAATATCTCCTCAAAAGATATAAACAATTTCTTTAGGAAATCTTCTTTGTCCCAATGTTTGCCGGACTCCACTTTGAGAGAAGTGGCTTTGTCCTTTATTTCTTCCGGGAATTCTTGTGTCTCCGTATTGAGGTTAACGCCTATACCAACAATGAAAGCGTCACCATTTTTTTCAACAAGTATACCGCCAACTTTCTTGGAATTCACAATGATGTCATTGGGCCATTTGATGAGGGGCTTAAGACTTGAGAAGTATTCTATTGTCCGGACCACTGCCAAAGAGACCGCAGGACACAGGATAGAAGAAAAGTGTTCCTGTAGAGGACTTTTTAGTATGATCGACAGGTAAATGCCGGTGTCCGGCGGAGAAAACCACTGCCTTCCAAGACGACCTTTGCCTTTTGTCTGCCGGCCTGACAGTACCACCATGCCGTCCGCATTAAGCCCGGAACTAAGCTCTTTGGCAATATCATTTGTCGAAGAAGTTTCATCCAGCCGTACGACCGTATGTCCGATCAAATTTAGAACCTTCCGGAAAGAGCTACATTAATAAGATCGGTATTCTGCACGACAGCATTTGGATCTCTATCCGCTCTATATGAAAAAGTAGCTTCGGAATCTTTTCCTAGAGCAAAAACAAGGCCTGCTTCCAGAGTAAGGCGGGACCCGTTTTCGCCCGTTCCGAATTTATATTTGGTAGAAAGGTCCAGATTGCCCCGGCCTATCAACGCCAGAGTATTGTTTACGATCTTATTAAAACGCAAAGAAAACCTTCTGGTGCCGTTGACCGCAGGTCTGTCGAAAGGATCATATCCCAAAAGGGTCCACTCATCAAGAAGTTCCGGCTCTATCAGGTATTTTGATCCGGCCAATGTAAAACCTAGTGTCAGATCTGTTTTTAAATTGAACAGGTTCTCTATGTTTATATCCTGGGTAACGGCAAGATTACTTTGGGTAATATTGTGATAGCCCCCGGCTTTTATTTGTGTAGAAGATCTCAAATTTCCAAAAGGATTTGACACAATTGTCAACGCCGTCTTGAAGTTGGTGAGAACGTGCGAAGAAACGTTGGGATTCTGATAGAAATAATCTCCCGAAAGCGCCAAGCTGCCCTTGTTAAGAACTAAGACCTTTTCGTAAGGAAGGGAAACCTTTCCGCTCAACTGGTTAACTCCGACTTCGCCGGGAAGCACGGGATCCGAGCTGCTCACTTTATGCGCAAGATAACCTATTTCCACATCCGAGAAAAACACCTTTGAGGATAGTTTTATCCCGGGATACGGTCTTACATATACCCTGCCGTATTCCGACGGGAAAGCATTGCCGCCGTAAAGATGCCTTTGCGGTCCGGGACCAAACGTTGCAGTGATCAAAACGGGAAGTCCCATCTTGGCCGAAAATTGACCTTCAATATCTATAAGGTCCGTAAGCAATTTTTCGCTGCCTCCGTAATAGCCGCCATCCATTGTATCCAGTGTCAGCTTGAAACGGCCCGAATTATCAAGCGCCGAAACTGCCGTGGCCACCAGCCGGTAATTCATGACAGTTGTTTTATCTCCGGGCGTGACAGAGGACATCAAATTTGTTTCGAACCTTCCGGAAACATTGATCCTGCCGTAAGAAGACTCTTCTTGCATTGTTTTTAACTCGGACTTAAGCTCTGCACCCAATTTATCAAAAGCGGCATATCCCAGACTGTCCGCTAATTTAGACATAAAAAGCGCCGCCTCATATCTGGTCACGGGCTTTGTACCTCTAAAAGTGCCGTCGGGATACCCCTGTGTCACTCCAAGGTTCACAAGCTTATAGACGGAAGGCGCCGCCCAATGAGAATCGGACATATCCCTGAACTTGAGTTCCTCTGTTCCGTTGGACGAAAACGCCGGAATACCTTTTTGCGCAATAGCCGCCGGACAAAACATCATCGTAAGCACTAACAACAGTAATAATATTTTTTTCACCCGCATGTCCCCCTTTTAATTTTTATCCGCCGTATGCTTTTGATATTATAATATTTGCGATATTAAAAACTGCCTTTGGATTATTTACGCGTTTGATCTTTTTCTTAAAAGCCGCATAATATGACGGCTTGAGAAAGCTTTTCACACACTCGCCAATTTTTTTTATGTCTTTGCAAACCACCCCTACCCCGCTGTCAACTACATATTTTACATTGCCCTCTTCCTGGCCGGGAAGCCAGCTGGTGATTATAACGGGGAGTTCCTTTGCCAAAGCTTCGGCGATCGATCCCGGGCCTGCTTTTGTTATTACCAGATCAGAAGCGCTCATTATATCCGGAACTTCGTTGGTAAAACCGAAGACTTTTATGGGAAAAGGCAGACTATCTTTGATCTTTTCAAGATCTTTTTTAAGTTTCTCGTTCCTTCCGGCTATCACTACAAGCTGAGCCCGCAGGTTCTCATCCGCGATAAAACTGACGATCTTCTTCATGTTGCCGCCGCCTTCGCCCCCGCCCATCAATAGTACGGTAAAAAGATCTTCCTTGAGCCCCATATCTTTTCTCAAAGTCCGTTTGCCCCTGGAACTCTTAATAAACTTGGGATCTATCGGAAGGCCTATGATCTTTATCTTTTTTGGGTCCCCGCCGTATTTTATGCTTGCACGGCGCGCTTCTTCCGTTGCAACTATTATCAGGTCGGCTTCCGGACAGACCCAGGCCCTGTGCAGGCTTACCGGATCGGTGACCACCGTGATCAGAGGAACAACATGTTCCGCCATATTCATGGACCTTATGGTTATATGATTAAGAAGCGGATGCACGGAAACGATCAGGTCCGGTTTTCTTTTGGCTATCAGCCGCGAGAGCTCTTTTTCAAGAAAGGGCCTTGCCATCTTTTCCATTTGCTGGACTTTTTTCATATCGTTGAACCAGTAGTAAAGAAGGCCCCACATTTTAGGGGAGTATTTTATTACCGGCGAATAAAGTTTTGCCAAAATATTCAAAAAACCGCTGCATTCGGCAAAGACATCCACCATTTCCTGTACCGGGGGATCGCTCTTTTTTAGCTCTTCCACGGTCTTTATGAGCGCGGCAGCCGCGCTCCTGTGACCGCCGCCGGTATCGGAAAACAGATATAATATCTTTTTTTTCATTTTTTATAGCCGTGCGGATGTTTTTGCATCCAGGTCCAGGTGTCGGATATTATTTTTTCAACATCGGAATATTTTGCCTTCCAGATGAGCTCGGAATATATTTTTTTTGAGCTGGCGATCAAGGCCGGGGGATCACCCGCCCTCCTTGGAGATTGTACGACATCTACTTTTTTGCCCGTAACTTTTTCCACGGTAGATACGATCTCTTTTACGGTAAGCCCCTGTTCGCTACCCAGGTTATATATCGAGCTTTGAGAATTCTCTTTGAAAAGTTTTCCAAGGGCCAGAACGTGAGCTGAAGCCAGATCTTTTACATGCACATAATCTCTTATGCAAGTCCCGTCGCGCGTCGGATAATCCGAGCCAAATACGGAAACATTTTTGTTCTTTCCGGAGGCTGCAAGCAGGACAAGAGGTATAAGATGCGTCTCAACGGCCCTGTCTTCCCCGAGATCATTTTCAAGGTCTGCTCCGGCTGCATTAAAATATCTGAGACTAACATATTTTATGCCGTATGCCAGGTCGTACCACTTAACATATTGTTCGACGATCAGCTTGGTCTCGCCGTAAGCGTTTGAAGGGGCCGTGCGTGCGTCTTCGGCAACAGGGACCTCTCTCGGCTCGCCATATACCGCAGCCGAAGATGAGAACACGAATTTTTTTACCTTTGTTTCGGCCATGGCATCAAGCAGATTGAAGCTGGCAAGTATATTGTTCTCAAAATATTTGGACGGATTTTCAATGGATTCCGGAACGATCGTAAAAGCGGCAAAATGAAGCACGGCATCAAATCTTTCCTGCCTCATTGCGGACAGGATGTCTTCTTTTTTTCTCAGGTCCCCTACGATCAGACGGACTCCTTCCGGAATAGTTTGGCGATGGCCGCAGGACAGATTGTCAAAAATAACAACTTCATATCCCGCTTTTATAAGCTGCCGCACGGTCACCCCTCCTATAAAGCCGGCGCCTCCGGTAACAAGTACTTTCACAGCGATTTCCTCTCCCTGACCGACCTATAAACGGCCTCTATCCTGTCACCGATCGCATTCCAATTGTATTTTTCTTCCACCAGTTGCCTTCCGCGTGCTCCCATACTCCTGGCCAGCTCCGGATCTTTGAGTATTTTGATGATAGCTGAAGCTAGCGCTTCGCTGTCCCTGGGCTCAACCAAAAGCCCGCTCTTTCCGACATCCATAACATTGTTCACGCCGGGAATATTGGAAGCGATCACCGGAGTATAACAGGCCATTGATTCAAGCTGTACAATGCCAAAAGCTTCCAGCCTGTTTATGGATGGGAAAACGAACATCGCGCAGGTCGAATATAATTTTACCATCTCATCAAGATTGACCTTCCCGAGGAACTCAATATGGCCCCTTACTCCGACCTGGTCTATATATGCCTCGACATGAGGTTTTTCTTCCCCTTCGCCGCAGATGACAAATTTTGCGTCCGGGACTTCTTTTAGTACAAGAGGGATAGCATGAACCAGATAATCGATCCCTTTGTTAGCCGCAAGCCTTCCCAAAAACAGGACTTTTTTTCTGTCCCTCTTTTCTTCCGTAATACCTTGTTTTTTACGCGAGGCATCGAACAACTCATAGTGGATCCCTATGGGGATCGCATGATGCGGAAAGTGTTTCATCACGGGGGAAGTTGAAGCATAACTTTCGGTGGTTGATATTATCGCGTCAACTTTGGGCAGTATCATTTTGGCATATTGATTTGTGAGAAATTCCACGGCACGTATCACAAATTTGGGCATTTTTACGCCGAAGAATTTCTCGGACATCGTCGTATCGCAATGATAGGTCACTACATGCGGGACTTTTAGGCGGTTGCGCACGGCCCTTGTAAATCCGAAAGACGGGCAATGTGTGTGCACCAGATCGAAGCCGTCAAGCATTTTCAGATTGAACTCAAAAGAAACCGGAAGATATACAAAGTTCATCGCCTTGAGCCTTTTTATGGTAATTCCGTCCGACTTTTCTTCCGCCGGAGCCCCCGCCTCTTTCGGGACATTGTTCGAGATCACCGTTACTTCGTGACCTCTTGAAGCGAGTTCCACAGACAGATCTTTAACATATTTTTCCGTCCCCCCGAAATGAGGGAAAAAATAAGGGACCAGCATCGCTATCTTCATAAAAGCTCCTTTCTTTAATGGAAATTGCGGTAATAGAACTGTCTCTGGGCAGTCTCATAAAGAGGATCGCAGCTGCCGATCTTCCGGAAGTATTCAAGGGCTTCTTTGGCGAGATCTTTTTTCAGGAGTATCTGCGAAAGATTAAAATTCGGAGCATTAAACTCCTTGTCGGATTTTAGCGCTGCCAAAAAGTTTTTCTCGGCGCTTTCAAGATCACCTTTGACGGCAAAAAGCACCCCCAGATTGTTCAAATATACGGGATGCGTGGAATCTTCTATCATAAGGTTCGAAAGCAGGAGGCGGGCTTTTTCCGCATCCTTGTTCCGCAGATGGATCACCGCAAGATTGTTCTGTGAGGCAAAAAGTCCCGGATCCAGCTGTGAGGCAAGAGTAAAATCCTCTTCAGCTTCCTTGACCTTATCCTTAAGGAATTTTTCAAAACCCGTATTGTTCTGCCCCTGACCAAAAGTAACGGACATAAGGTCCTCGTCATCGGCCCTATGGCGCCGCCCGTCGCGGCCCCATACCGCCTTTACAAAGCCACCTTCAAGATCGATGACCGCGGCCAGCGATTTATTCCTTACCGAAGAAGAGCTTGTATTGTTCAGGTATTTTACTCTTTGTGCAAGAGACTCAAACTCCATATCAAGGGAAAGGACTTTTTCATAAAGCCCAACTGCTTCTGATACCATACCGCAGGCCTCTTTGCAGCTGCCTGCCTGCGACCATGCGATCTTTTCGGTTTCGGCATCGTCACTTTTAAACTCGAGCATTTTTTCAAATTGCGCAAGCGCCAGATCGTACCGCCACTGTTCTTTGAATATGACGCCCATAAGCTTGTGGGACGCGGCAGCCCTTGTTGCATCTTTGAGCGCGCTCTGCAAAGCTCTGGACGCGGCATCCAAAGAGCCCCTTTTAAAAAGCAATCTTGCAAGGTCCAGATTAAGTCCTATACGCCACGGATCCTGCGCTATCTTTGACTTTATCAGCGAGATCTCCCTGTCAAGCTCTTTTTCGGACACCTGTCTATATTTTGTCTGGAGATCCTCATCATAGGGGGCAAGCTTGAGCGCGCAGCGCAGAGCATCTTTGGCGCGGTTTAAGACCTCTATCTTCATATAGCCTTCGGAAAGTATCCTGTAAGCATCAAAGTTTCCGCTGTCTTTTTGCACGATCTCTTCGGCCAGCGTTATAGCTTTGCGGTTGTCGCCCGAAACAAGAAAAGATTCTGCAAGCACAAGACAGGGCTCTATCATCTGCGGATTCAATTTTAATATTTCGCGGCATTTCCGCTCTATTTCCCGGCTTTCGGAAGGGTCCAGCTTTAAGACCGCCATATATTCCGACATAGCTTCTTTGAGCTTGCCGCAAGAAAAATGAAGGTCCCCCAGGCTTTTGCGGGCAAAAGCCTGTCCCGGATAAAGAGCAAGTATTTTTTTGTACCCGGCCGCGCATTTATCCGACAAAGCCGGGTCCATTTTTTCCAGGCTGTTAAAAATCTCCGCGGATTCGGAAAAGGCGCCTTGGTCAATAAGACATTGCGCAAGAAGGAACATCGCATCTCTTTCGTCCGGATATGTCTGAAGCAGCCGGCGCAGGGCGGAGATCGCGGAACCGGTTTTTTTTGGGTCCAATTTGATCACTCTGGAAAGCTCTATAACGGCCTTCGACGGCTTCAGGCTTTTTATGTACACATCGGCAAGCTGTTCGTGCACAAAAGTGCTGTTAGGAGTTGTGCGCGCAAGTTCTTCAAGTTTTTCAGTAACTTCGCTTATCACTTCCGGATCGTCGTCCAGCATCTGGGCATACCTGAGCGCTGCGCTCTCATAGTTTGACAGCCTTACATAAAGCTCTCCAAGCGCCCGGAGAGCCCTCTTGCCGGAAGGCCGAAGAGCCACGATCTTTTCATACAGGTTAACCGCATCTGCGTATCTTTCTTTTTCAATGTAGGCGCCGGCAAGAGATTCCAAAAGGATCTCGTCTATTTTTCCGGTCTCAAGGGCTTTTTCTAAAAGTGAAATAGCTCCGTCGACCTTGCCGATCTTAAGATAAAGCCGGCCGAACTTGTTGTAAATTGCCGCGGTCTCCGGAGATATTTCTACCAGCTCTTCAAGCTCGAGTATCGCGGAATCGATATCGCCCTGGAGAATATAAAAATCAACAAGCACCAGCCTTGCCTGGACATTGTCTATATTGTCGGTGATGTACTCCTCAAAATCGACAAGGATATTTGGAATGATCCTCGGAGAAAATATCGTAGAAAGCTGGAAATATCTCAGTGATTCTTTATAATTTCCTTCCTTGAGCAGAAGGCCTCCCATGAGCCGGTTCAGCCCCGCGTCTTTGGGATTTTTTTTAAGTGATCTCTTTGCTTCTTCTAAAGCCGCGGACGGCATCAGCGCCTTGCCTCCCTATAGATAAGAATTGTACCAAACAAAGCGATCAAAGCCGGCGGAAACCATGCAGCTGCAAATGGAGCGATCATTCCGCCGCGCCCCATCGAACGGAACACGGACGCGAACACATAGAAACTGAATACTATTATAACCGAAATCGCGAATCCCCACGACTTGCCGGCACGTTGCGCCGGTATGCTCAAGGGAATACCGAGCAGCGCAAAAACCAGGGTTGTTGAAGGAATAGAAAACTTCATGAAAAAATCCGTGGCAAGGGCCGAGGTCCCTACGCCTCCTTTGTCCATCGAAGCAATAAGGGCTTTGAGCTCCGCGCTGTTCATTTCGTCCGTAGTCTTCTGCTCTGAAAAGCGCATGACATTTTCTTCCACAAGAATATCCGCTGACGCGAAAGAGGCTTCATATTTCATATGTCCGGAATCATCAAAACTGTGTATCATGCCGTCAACAAGCTTCCATTTGCCTTCGGAAGGAACAGCTTTTTTTGCCGTTATTATCCTTGGCAAAGAACTGCCGGTAAGCTCATAGACCATCACGCCTTCAAGCTCAGAATTCTTTTTGGAAACCCTGCGTATATAGTAGTGTCTGCCGAAAGAATCCTTAAAGAACACATTCTCTTTTATATCCGTAACGGGCTGTTTGTATATGATCTGTCTTATAACACCGTCGGATATCTTATTTGCAAGCGGAACTATTGATTCGTTGGTAAAGAATGCAAGCAGGCTGACAATGACCGCGATGATCACAACCGGGATCGATATCCTGAAAAAGCTTATACCGGATGTCCTCATGGCCGCCAATTCATTATCTCTGGACATGCGGCCAAGTACCAGAGCCGCGGCAAAAAGGAAAGAAACAGGGAATGTCAGGACCATTATCGCCGGCAGTTTATAGATGATCAGCCTCACTATTGCCCAGACGGGAATGCCCTTATTTATGATCATATCTACAAAAGTAAAGAGCAAGTCCGTCGTCATTATCAGCACAAAGCCCGCTATGCCCAACAAAAATGGAGAAACAAGTTCGCCGGCCAAATAACGGTCAAGAATTTTCATTGAAAATCTGCTTCTCTTTGCCGCCTTTTCTCTCGTTTTATTGCCTGCGCAAGCACTCTTCTTTTCTTCTGAGAAGGCTTTTCATAAAATTCCCTTCTCTTCATTTCCTCGAGAAGCCCTTCTTTCCTCAGCTTACTTTTGAACTTTCTGAGCGCCTTATCGATAGGTTCATCACGCCGGACCTCTATCCTAGTCAAAAAAATCCCTCCCTTTTTTTCAGATTTTATCTTTAAAAACCCTAGCCCGGAGGCCATAACATCTGGCGTCCCGCCAGGAGATGGAAATGCAGATGGTTTACAGTCTGCCCTCCGGCCCTGCCGGAATTGGCCACTATACGGAACCCATCCTT
This sequence comes from Candidatus Margulisiibacteriota bacterium, assembly GCA_041650595.1. Taxonomy (GTDB): domain Bacteria; phylum Margulisbacteria; class WOR-1; order JAKLHX01; family JAKLHX01; genus CALFCX01. The sequence continues at coordinate 46,554 of JBAZKW010000004.1, read as the reverse complement.
AAAGACCCCTGCAGTATCCGACTTAATGATAGCATCTATTGCCTCAAAAATTACGGCAAAAATATCATAATTTTTTACGGCTTCAACTTTTTCAATATGTTCGACCGGAATGATGATTATGTGTACGGGTGCTTGAGGAGACATATCCCGAAAGGCGACTATCTTTTCGTTTTTATAGACTATGTCCGACTTGACACCTCCGGAAGCTATTTTGCAAAAAATACATTCACCCATCCGACCCGTCATCCTTTTCTTTTTTACCGGCTGACGCCTCATATTTCAGGCAGCAAAGGAATTTCCCGCAAAGGCCGCAGATCTTTGACTGATTGATCGCTATCCCCTGTTCTTTTAACATCTTTACTGAGATATGAGGAAACTCTTCCAAAAAGGACGCGCAGCAGATCTTTCTTCCGCAGGGCCCGATCCCCGATTTAAGCCGCGCCTGCTCCCTGGCCCCCAGGGAAATAAGCTCGATCTTTATGTTCATTTGCGATGAAAGGTCCTTTATCATCTGCTTGCTTGAAAAAGTTTTTTTCGGATCAAAGACCTTGTAATAATAGATCACTTTACTCTCGTCAAAAAGCAACTCGGTCTCCAGTATTCTGATGGGGAGGTCGAGCTCCGCGATCTTTTTTCTGGCCTGGTCCGCCGCGGCTTTTTCTTTTTTCCCCAGTTCGGCCGCTTTTTGAGAGTCTTCCGCTGTAGCATACCGCAGAACTTTTTTCAGTTTTATCTCTGTCCCTATGTGAAGGTGTTTTTCGCAGAGTTTTTTGACTATCCTGCCGTACTCCACGCCGCGGCCTGTTTCGACCACGACATAACTTCCCACGCTCAAAGAATCCTCTTTGTAGCCGGTTATCGGCACCGTATTGCCGAATTTTTCAAACCTTATTCCAAGCATTTTATCCATCCTCCGAGTGTCAGCGCCATGCGGTCCAGCAAAAGTTTAATATTAGCGTTCTTTTTGAGATCTTTCATCGCGCTTATAATAATGCGCGCTTTAGGAAAATCTCTTTTTTTAAAAAAATGCGCGGTAAGTACCTGCAGTTTTTTCTCCGCTTCCTGCCTTTCGGATTCTTTGGGCAGCTGGGCAAGTTCCGACGAAAACGTGAGCAGCGATGGGATATCGTAACTTTTAGGCAGATCGGGCGCTTCAAGCTGATCTTCGGTCTGATTTGCAAAAATTATTTTCTGACACCTCGAAAGCACCGTCCTTGGAAGGTTGTCCGTCGCCGTGGTTATAAGTATAAAAACGACCCCTTGCGGCGGCTCTTCGAGAGCTTTTAAAAAGCTGTTCGCGGCAGCGGGCTCAATGGAATCGGCATTGATCACCCTGATAACAAAATATTTTCCCTCAACGGGACCCAATTTTACCCTGTCTTTTAGGTCTCTAATACTATCGATCTTTATTATCTGCTTCTTGCCTTCCGGAATGATCGTCACAAAATCCGGATGGACGCCGGATTCGATCTTTCTGCAGTTAAGGCACTTTCCGCAGGCTGTTTCACAATTTAGGAGCATGGCAAATTCCTTGGCAAAATCAGCCATTTCCTCTATGTTTTGTCCCTGAAAAATATACGCGCCGGCAATTTTTCCGGCGGCATGAGCGCCCAAAACGATCTTTTTCGCGCGCGGCTCGCCTTTTATAGATTCAAATACCATAACAAGATGATTATAACATAGGCACAATCTTGACTTAACGATAATCGCGATGGAAGGCCATTTATTTTGTTGTTATTCTGATTTTACCTGAATTGTTGGTATCATATTCCCATTTGGACGGATTATCGGCAATATATTGCCTGATTCGGTTTAATGATCCGTCATCACGGATAATCCGTTCATAATAATTGCGTTGCCATAACCTACCATTAAATGGGCGCCATCCGTTTTGTTTAACATTCCGCATATATTCATTGGTTGTCATTGTTTTGTACCATTGGATTATTTTGGGTATATCCGGGCGAAAATATTGATTCGCGTGAACACGTGGTTTTGGGCGAACACACGGTTTTGGGCGAACACACAGGTTCGCCCCTATGTCGGCAATATTTTGTTGGTCATCCGTAGGGGCAGACCTACGTGTCTGCCCCATATCACCGGCGCGCATTTGTTCAATATCACCATCGTGTGTCGGCCCAACCCAATTATGAATATGCAATATCCCGTGTATATGATTTGGCATTATGACATATTCATCGATCCCGATATTAACGAATTTATTTCGTAATTCATTCCACCAACGATCCGCCATTTTTCCCGCGTCATTTAATGTCATTTTCCCGTTTTTGATGCCGCCAAAAACGAATTCCCTGTTTTGCGCGCATATTGTAATAAAATACGCGCCGGCACGGGAATAATCATATCCCTTTAACCGGATTGATCGGCGGTGATGATGGCGGTAATACATAGACATGGCATTTGCATTACCAGCAATTATCCCGCCAAAGGAAGGAATAGTCAGTCGACCGTCTGCCCCTGTTCAACCCAGCTACAAATCTTTTTAAGGGGATTATGTTCTTTTGAGATCATCATATGATGTGCTCCTTGGGAGGATTATAGCAGATAGGATTTATGCGTCTATATCGCGTATTCTTTATCTGCTTTTGAATATAACTTTTTTTGGAACGTGAAGAAAAGAGAACGAATTTTATTCACATCGCCCAGTATTTTCATGGCATCTGATGAGGAGTGATACTTCAAATTCAAAAGAACCGGTAGTTTTTCTTCATCCAACTCCTCAACACCTTTTTCGATATATTTATCCAGCACAAATTCCAGAAATTCGACTTGTTTCTCGTCCAGACCATATATTATGATGCTTCTCAACATATCAACTCTTTTTTTTCTTGAAATCGGCTGGGTGGCAAATGATACATAAGCAAGAACATCAAATAAATCACTGTCTTCGGCATTAACTAATTTTTGTAAAGCATCCAGAGCTTCCTTGTCAAAACCGATTTCAGAGATTTTATCTAGAAAAGCTTTTCTTGTCGATGGATTTGCCCATATTTCCCGGAGCTCATCTTCGCTCTTGAAAAACCCGGGCAGCGCACCAAAAATATTTCGAAAGAATTGCTCCGCAGAAACAGGCGCTCCATCGGCATTGTAATAAAGTATTTGTACCATATGCTGAATTTCACGCTCCTTACCATCACGGAGCTTTATTTTTACCTTTTTTGGACATTGACAGGGGGATTTCCCGCATTTTGGACATACACTGGGCGGTTCAACAATGCATTCACATGGTTGTTTGCCACATACGGGACAAACTCCGGGAGGTCTCTTTTCGCAGATACAAGGACTCTTCCCGCATTTAGCGCAAACGTCCTCTGCCGGCTCGCCATCCCACTCAGGGTCAGAGAAATGTTTGTAAGCGTCAACAAAATCAACAATTGTAAAAAAGTCTTTGCCGTCAAACAGCCTGGTCCCCCTTCCGATAATTTGTTTAAACTCAATCATTGTATTGATGGGACGCAAAAAGACAATATTTCTGATATTTCTCGCATCAACACCTGTAGACAGCTTTTGAGAAGTGGTTAAGATAGTCGGAATAGTTTTTTCATTATCCTGAAACTCCCTTAAAAATTGCTCTCCCCTGGCGCCTTCATTTGCGGTCACCCTGACACAATAATTCGGGTCGTTACTATCGTTCATTTGATTAATAAGATCCCTGATTGCCAGTGCATGGTCCTGATTTGCGCAGAAAACAATAGTTTTATCTTTCTGATTGATCTCGTCCAAAATAATCCTGACTCTTTTTGCTTCTCTTTCTTTAATTTCAATAATTTTGTTAAAATCAGGTTCTTCATAGACTTTCCCCTCTTCGACCTCTCCTTCGATAACTTGATCGTCGGAGGTATAAATGTAGTCGTCTAAGGTCGTTTGAATACGCTTTACTTTGAAAGGCGTCAAAAATCCGTCATTGATGCCTTCTTTCAACGAATAAACATATATCGGTTCTCCGAAATACCTGTAAGTATCAACATTGTCTTTCCTTTTAGGAGTTGCCGTTAACCCTAGCTGAACTGCCGGAGAAAAATACTCAAGAATATCGCGCCAGGTCGATTCGTCGTTTGCGCCTCCGCGATGGCATTCATCAATCACAATAAAGTCAAAGTAATCTTTCGGATAATCCCCATAATACGGAGTGTTATTAGGACCGCTCATAAAGGTCTGGAATATCGTGAAGAATATGCTCCCATTAGTCGGGACTGCACCTCTTTGTCTTATGTCATTCGGATTTATTCGAACCAAAGCGTCTTCGGGAAATGCCGAAAATGCGTTAAACGCCTGATCGGCAAGAATGTTCCTGTCGGCAAGGAATAAAACTCTTGGCCTGCGGCCTCCGTCCCTGTTCAAATTCCATCTCGTTTGAAAAAGCTTCCAGGCAATTTGAAACGCAATAAATGTTTTGCCTGTGCCGGTCGCAAGAGTGAGCAATATACGGGATTTTCCTTCGGCAATGGCATTAAGTGCCTTATTAATGGCTATTTCCTGATAGTAGCGGGCCTTTTTTGTACCGTTTACATCTTCAAATGGAACTGCAGCAAACTTCTTATTCCATTCATTATATTTTGAATTGGTCCTGTTCCATAATTCTTCTGGAGTCGGAAATCTATCAACATAATCTTCTTTGCAGGACTCCATGGGAATTTCATATATCTTTTTACCATTAGTTGAATATGTATACTTGACTTTAAGCTTACCAGCGTACGCCTTTGCCTGGGTGACCCCTTCAGTTGGCGGCAGATTCTCAGCCTTGGCCTCTATTACGGCCAGCTTTTGGTTTTTATAAACAAGGACATAATCGGCTATTTCAGGCTTTGAACGGATACCTCCGGGCTGTATGCGGCCTTCTGTGATGCGAAACTCTCGAAGGATCTTAGATCCTTCGACAACTCCCCAACCGCTTTCTTTTAGGTTTGGGTCTATATATTCGGCCCTTGTTTCTGCTTCGTTCATCAAAATAACTCTTTCACCTTTTCAGTAGCATAATAAAACACATTTCTTCCGATTTTCTCATGCCTCAAAAAACCTTTTTCAATCAGACCTCTCAAATCCGTAATAGCTGTCATTTTGGCAATTTGGTTTATATTCATATGTATTGTCAGCGTTGTCCGCTCATCAGGCTCATTGTTGAGATATTGAAGCAATTGAACTTGCCTAAGATTTAAATGGTATCTAGCTTCGCACTTTTTCTTCATTTGAATATTATTAGCAGACTGTTTCTTTACATATTCCGAAAATTCTTTTAATGCCAATTGGATCTTTTTAAGGTTGTAATCGATAAAATAGGTCAAATCATTATCGTCTTGCTCGCTATATACATAGGCCATGATATATTGTTTAGGCGATCGTTTAATGATTTTGGATATCGGCAAATAAACAAAAGCCCAATATCCCTTTTTAATCAAGTACCAATAAAACAACATCCGTGCAAGGCGACCATTCCCATCAGTAAATGGATGTAGATATCCCATCCAAAAGTGCAGCATTATTCCTTTTATGACCGGGTGGACAAATCCATCACTTTCCGATTCGTCGTTTGCAAATTTTATTAACTTATCAAGTTCTTTTTTAACAAATTCTGTTTCCGGACCCTGATGGTAGACAAGACCGTTTGTTTCATCTGTAACACAAACGGGCTCTCCATCTTTTCGCATCCTCGGCTTCTCATCAGCGGAATCATGAGTATCCTTTGTTATCAGACCATGCAGTTCCATAAGCAAATCCATGCTCATTGCCTTGTCTTTATAACTTTCCTCTATTGCTTTCATGGATGCATAACTATTGACAATCATTTGTTCGGACTTATTGACAGGCTTCCTCCCTTCTCTTAACATTTTTTTTGCAGCCTGCCTACTCGTGGCAGCCCCTTCCAATTGCGAGGATGCTATTGCTTCTTCCATTATTCCCCGCATTATCAGCTTTTGTTTATTCGCCTTATTAAAACCACCTTTTTCAACAAACAGCTCTCCGCCTGTATTCATATCCAACTCATGGAATAACTGCTCAAAATAATCTAATTTTATCCAGGAAAAATAGCCACTGTTTTTATCCTTAATTGATGTTCTAACAGATTGCGTCTCGCGAATGTACTTTATAATGAACCATAATTCTTCTTTTGAATAACCTTCCGGAGAAGGTTCTTTATACCGAAATGTATCCCAATACAAATGCTCTGAACTTGTCATTCTTTTTATATATTTAAGGATTTCTTTATTTTCGGGACCGGTAATTGCCTTACTTACTTGATCAATCCTAACTCTCTTCAAATCCGGAACTATTAAAATATATTGCATTGATACCTCCAATAGGTCTAATTAGACATATTTTATACCTATCATGGACCTATTGTCAACATGTTTCTATGCTATAATCTACCAAGAAATTTCTTTTTTAAACAGTTAACCTTTTTTACAATAGGTCTAATTAGACATGTTTCAGACATATTCTATACCTATCGATCCGCTAGTGTTTCAGCCCCATTTTTTTCCAATATATTAGCCATTTTTTAGTGTCTCATATTGATTTGTATCATTTTTAGATGTATACAAAATAGTTAGTTTGTATACATTACATCAAGAGATAGATACAAACTAACTTGGATCACAATTCCCCCGCAAACGCCTTCTTCAGCACGGATTTTTTAAGCTCTTCCAGATCGTCCAGTTTTTTTTGATAAATCGCTTCCAGTTTTTTCGTTTCAGCGGAAAGGGAATCAAGCTTTTTGACGATAGCGCGTTGTTCGGAAAGTGATATTGGAAATAAAACACTTATTACATGGACATTATTCCTATTCAATGTGGGTACTCCTGCTCCAGAACCATATCTTGCGAGACCAAATTGTTTCAAGAAATAATATACGCATCGCTCATTATTACCTCGAAAGTCTTTTATATAAAGTGCTGTGTTTAATGGCCAAAAGTCTTCTTCAATATAATGAATATTACCGATGGTTCCGCTACGTCCTGTCACAACACCAGGTGCTTTCACTTTCCAAAGATCGATATTATCTGTAATGCCATTGGAGCTTACCAGGGGATGACTGCCCGCATTTCTTGAATGTGTTGGCAAATCAAATCCTCTTTGTAGCACACACACCTCGTCAAATCTTTTCTCTTCCCATTTCTTGCCGGGATCAGCAAAAACATTCTGCAAATACGACTCAAACAGCTCTTTCGCATTTTGCAGGTTCTTTTCGGCATTTTGTTTGGCCTTGTCTATATCAGCAAAGACTTTATCGAGCATTTTCACGATGCGGTGTTGGATGGGGAGAGGGGGAAGAGGAATCTCAATACCTTCAATTTGAGTTTTACTAATTGAACTAAATACCGCACCGGCATTCCCGACAATTTCGCTTTCATGTTCGCGCAAGAAATAGAACAAATAGTCTTGATCAATTTGTTTTCCAGCCCTTATAGCTGCAAGGCCGCGACCTATACAAATTTTCCCCGTGGCATAATTGATCGGCCCGACGGGTGCTCTGACTGACATTAAGATATCGCCAGATTGAGATATTTTAGTGGTTTCAGTGGTCCAAATAGTCGGAGCTCCTAGATACTTTTCCGCAAATTCCTTTTTCCCCTGATAAAACGGTAAGCCATCGCCTATTTTATTGTAATATTTACCTTCCGGTGATTGCCCTGCGATCACCTCGCACACCTCGCCAAGTTTTTTTGTTTGCCATTCACGAAGATTATAGTTCGTCATAATCCAAATAATTCATTTATTCTATTAAAAAGAGGCTTAAAGTTACTAAAGTCTTTTTTGGGCAACTTAAAGAGTTGTTCCCAGAGAGCCCCTCTTCCTTTTATTTTAGTAATTCTTGCTCCTCCGCTAGGAGTAGAGAAACCATCCAAACAGCTAATTTTATTCAAAGCATCATCTTCAAACAGATGTTCCAAGATCAAATAACTATGGGTAAAACAAATATCAGCATAAGCGTTTCGGGATAACGGAACAGGGATAAGAAGGGCATAAAAACAGTTGTGATTTTTCCTTTTCCTATAAAGGCAATTATTCTTATTCCCAGAAACACTATCCCATCTGGCACTATGCAAACCATTAAAATCATGATAACTAGCATCAAAATCAAAAATGCCAATGATCTTCTGTTTTTCCAATTCATCTATAGCAGGCGCATCCAGATAATTATATAGATTCTTTGACCCGTTTTTATCAAAAATGTTAAATGGTGATTTTTCGTCAAATAATTTTTCAAAGCTTTCCTTTGTAGGGTTACAATTATTCAATTTCAACCAGGCTATCTTATAAATTTGCTTTTTTGAGTCCTCAACAAAGACGTAATACTTTCTTTTATTCACCTCTCTACCCAGATGAGTGCTCATCCTTAAGTACATCTCTAAAATACCAACCTCTTTTTCCAGTTCATCCGTGTCATTTTCAAACCCAATCCCTTTAATGGTCCGCTGATTCCAATTTATCATGCCGACTCTAGAAACATTCCCCTCGTTCTTCACTCTGAATGAAGCGACATTGTCCCCCTTAAGTCCTATAAACGGGAAAGCGTGAGAAGTGATAAAGATTTGCTTTTTTTCCGAATATTTTACAAAGTCCTGAGCAAGCTCAAAGCACCGAAGAGGCTCATATGAATTTTCAGGTTCTTCAGAACCCCAAATCACCTTCTTCCGTGAATCCCTTGAAATCTCGTTTAGAATATCTGGAATAAATCTTGCTTGTATGCCATCCCCTCTATCAAAAAGAGAGATCCCATTTTCGGTCTCAACTCCAAGAGTCCTAAAAAAGTCAACTAGTGTTTCTGGTATTCTAAATCCTGCATCAATTCCAACATTCTTTTTAAATTCATCGAAGAGGCTCTGAGTTTCTGTTTTTAATAAATCATTGAACTTCAATGAATGCTTTGTAAACTTATTATCATTTTTCTTGTCTTGTTTTTCAAATAGGTAGTTTTGCAGCTTTTTAAATAACAGATTAAAAAATTGTCTATCCTTAACGGCTGGAACATACTCAAAACTAATATTATGCAAGAATTGTGAAAGCTGTCCTTCCTGTGCTCTCGCCCTCTTAAAATCTGCATTCTTTTTAATGTTGTGTTTTTTGCTAGGATGGAGTCCATTTTTGTCCCATGTTTTCTCAACGAAGAATCTCTCGGGCAACACACCCCCTTGTTCCTTTTTAAAATACACCCTTATTTTTACCCATAAGTCTTTTTGCCTAACATCTTTTTTTCCGCTTTCTCTTTTTGTTTTTGCTTTAACATCACTACGATTCTTTTGAATTTTCGACAAGTCTCGGTCTAAATCAAACGGAACCCCAGGGGATACTTCGTTATTAAAAAATAGGTTTAAAACCCTAAGAATATTCGATTTCCCTGAATCATTTGCGCCAGAAAAGATGTTAATATCTTTTAATTCGAGAACTTCAATCTTTGTTTGGCCAACACCTCCATCAAAGGATCTGAAATGTTTTATTTCAATCTTTTCAATGATTTTCATATAAGATCAATATATTTCTGTTGAGGGCAACTACGCACCATTGAATTTAGCATATACCTCTCCTTTTCTAACCAATTGATCTACTTTATATTTCATAAGATCATAAAATGTTGTTCTCTCATCAAGAACAATAAACAGATCTTGCCCATCCATTAATATGATCCTGGGTGAATCTGTCTTGTATTTTAATACCGCCTGACTATCAAATCCATTTATTGAAAGAAAAAGGCCTCGTGTGCTCTGGGCTTTCCCTCTTATTTTTCCGTCAAATACAGACAGGTCTTCTTGTTTGGCCGTGTCTTGTGTCCATTTAATCTCGACGAGATAATCAAACTTCTCATATTTAAAATGCCCGTCTATCTGTTCGCCAGGATTTCTAAACGGTTTCGTATTTTCGAATTCTTCAATCGACAACAAATCGAAGAATAGCGATTCAATATCGTAGCCTCTCTTTTGCTTATCAGAACTGCAGCTTAATTGAGTATAAACATTCTTTAGTTCTACAATTCTTCTGCTACGCACCTGCTTTTCCTCAAACATCTTCTTTTGCTCAGTAATTCTTCTTACTTGCTCCTTCTTTTCTGCCTCGGTCTCAACAAGTGTTTCGCCTGTACTTTTCCTGAATTCATCTAATAGTTGTTTGGCTTTTTTAAGATCAATCCCATCTTCTGACAGCTTCAGATTATAAAAGCCCGTTGCAATATTCAATATCAAATCGTGTCTTTCTTGTCTTTCAAGTAATTCCAATAATGATCTCATTACTTGATATTTACCCACACTTTTTCCAAATTGTTCGTATGCAGATGGTGCAAGTCCGCAACTATTAAGAAAATAATAAAATGTGTTCCAGAACCAAAAGCAAGAACCTGCAAGCTGTATCATCGCGTTTTTCTTGTTGAAGTCGAGTTTTTTTGTATCCATTATATTCACACCTGCATCAACAGTCATTAAATCACTTTATGCAATTTTCTCAATATATTTCCAGACCTCTTATCGAGATCTTTAATCTCTGCCAAAATCGCTTGCGGCTTCCTCAATGCAACTTCCCCACCCTTATTCGGATTCTTGACCGAGAGGTCAAATGTCTTTTTCTCGACGTCCTTGATATTCACTGACCAAGAATTATCAGAATCAGCTTTTGTTTTCTGAAGTTTAATAAATTCAGCCAAATCGCGCTCGTTCAACGGGTTGGTCTTGCCAAGGTTCCGTCCGGGATCGAGCCGGTAATACCAGACTTTTCTTGTCGGCTTTCCTTTTTCAAAGAATAAGATGACCGTTTTTACTCCGGCCCCGGTAAATGTCCCGCCCGGCAGATCGAGCACGGCATAAAGATCACAGCTTTCAAGCAGAAGCTTTCGCAGCGATACCGACGCGTTGTCCGTGTTTGAAAGAAAAGTATTCTTGATAACGATCCCCGCGCGCCCCCCGGCTTTAAGTATCTTTATGAAATGCTGAAGGAATAAAAACGCGGTTTCACCTGTCTTTATCGGAAAGTTTTGCTGGACTTCGGGCCTTTCCTTGCCGCCAAAGGGAGGATTGGCAAGAACGATGTCATAGCGGTCCTTCTCCTGAATATCGGAGATGTTTTCCGCTAAAGTATTTGTATGGATAATGTTGGGCGCTTCGATCCCATGCAGGATCATATTCATGATGCCTATGATATAGGCGAGAGACTTCTTTTCCTTGCCATAAAAAGTTTTTTTCTGGAGGACATCCATATCATGTGTAGAAAGCTTTTTGCTTTCCTTTAAATATTCAAACGCCTCGACCAGAAACCCCGCCGACCCGACAGCGCCGTCATATATCTTGTCTCCGATTTTTGGAGCAACAACCTTAACGATCGCTTTTATCAACGGTCTTGGAGTATAGTATTCGCCGCCATTTCTGCCGGCATTTCCCATGTTCTTGATCTTGCTTTCATACAAATGCGAAAGCTCATGTCTTTCTTTATGAGAGCGAAACCTCAAGCTATCAACCTTATCAATAACTTCGCGCAGGTTATAGCCACTCTGAATTTTATTCTTGAGTTCGCTAAATATCTCTCCGACCTTATACTCAATAGTATCCGGGCTTTCCGCTTCAGATTTAAACTTTTTAAGATAAGGAAACAGCCTGTGATCAACAAAGTCTTTTAAATCGTCCCCTACCAGCGCTTTGTTGTGATCAAGCTTGCCTGACGAAGTTTTTGGAGCTGCCCATACTTCCCACCTGAACTTCGGATCGATAATATATTCGTATTTCTTCCCTGCAAGCGCGGCTTCGGTTTTCTTGGTTTCTTCCAGATCGTCCAGATATTTCAAAAAGAGGACCCATGAGGTCTGCTCGACATAATCAAGCTCACTGCTACAGCCCGCATCTTTACGCAGCACGTCATCGATATTTTTGAATACTTGTTCGTACACTAATATTTTCCTTACTTTAGCTGAATTTTATCATTATTGCGTGGGGGTATCAAACGCGTGAAATCCCCTATTCATTCAATCGATACATAAACAGAAAGAATTATATCAACAATGATTACCGAGCATATCAATATTTTAAGGCAAGCCGGGCACCATTTGATGGCGACTCGGCCGCCAATGGCTTTGGGACGTACAAGCCAGCTTGCGGAAATTAGAGCCGAGCATCTTGTCGTTGTGGGCGACCTTCATACGGAAGCACAAACGTTAACAAAAGTGCTGGACAGTATCACTCCTGTTAGTTTGAAAAACGGAACGAGCAAGATCGTATTGGTCGGAGACGTTGTTTCAAATGTTAACGAAGGCGACTTTGACAACTTCACGCGGACTTTCGGACAAACCGCTTACGCAACAAGCCAGGAATATCTCCATGATGCCGGACAGCGCGGATATGAGCTGCTGATGCGGATAGCTGTCCTCATAAACCAATACCCGCAGAATGTACTAATGCTGCCCGGCAACGCCGAACTCGGCATCACGACAAAAAAAGCAAGCGCGAGATTTTACGATTATCTTATGGCACAAAGCAAAACATGCCCGGCGCATGGCGATAGCCTTCTCAAAGAGACCCTTGGTTTTGTTAACAGCTTCCCGTTTTTTGTTCTGGCCAGTACCGGACCCGCAACGTATCTGATCAGCCACGGCGGCGTAGCTAAAACGGCTGCAACAAGAACACTGGCTGATCTGTTTAATTTTCAAAGACCCGATTTCGGTGACACGGCAACTGAAACCGAAGCAGAAGAAAGATGCCTGAAGATCTTCAAATCAATTGTTTTGGCAAGCAATCCTACCCTGCCGCAATTATCTCTTCCGCTTGACGGCTTTGCAGGCCAGATCTTCGGACATATCCATCTGTTTGATTCACCCAGACAAGAGTGGCAAAATCTTGGTTTTACTAGGCAAACCGCAAGAGGAATACCTGTAACGTACGCGACAAGAAAAAACGCTCATGTCATTAACTCTCTGGCTCTTTCCGCACACAGCACCTGGCTTGAAGTAATTGGCGATAAGATCGAGCTGGCCGTTTCTTAGCCAGCGGTCGAAAAAACGAGCCGGTCACAATTTGTGACCAGTTCCCCCACCCACCTTGCTAACCGCACTCCGCGATCAGCGGAATAGTCGCCAACAGAAAGACTGGCGGGAAAATTGCTGAAATCATGAATAAGATGAAAGAAACCATCAAAAAGCATAAAAGTGCCCGCACTGAGCGAAGAAGTGCCGAAAAATCCGACAGTTCACTCGTTCCGGCCGAAATAATAGAACAAAAGATATTCCTTATACGCGGTCAAAAAGTTATGTTCGACAAGGATCTTGCATTTCTATACAGGGTAAAAACAAAAGAGCTCAACAAAGCTGTTTCAAGAAATAAAAATAGATTTCCTGAGGATTTCATCTTTAAGCTCACTAAGGATGAGTTTTACAACTTGAGGTTCCATTTTGGAACCTCAAGTTATGGCGGAAGAAGATACCTGCCCAGTGCTTTCACAGAACAAGGAATAGCCATGCTATCATCAGTCCTTAAAAGTGAAAGAGCAATGCAGGTAAACATCGCGATAATGAGGGCTTTTGTCAGAATTCGGCAATTGATAGCATCCAACAAAGAACTTATTCAAAAACTGGCAGAGATCGAACATAAGATCGGCCAGCACGACCAGGATATCAATGAGCTATTCGCTGCTGTAAGCAGAATTTTGCGATATGAAGAAGGACCTAAGAGAAAGTTTGGATTTGTTTAAGCAGCACTCTACTTCAAATAACTCACCCTATACACATCGTAAACATCGGAAAGCTTCCGGATAGAGGTCATTATATTCTTTAAATGGTCGACATCGGGCACATCAACAACGACATTCACCAGCGCCCGTGAGCCTTTGGCAGTCTTAACTTCGACAGAATCGATATTGGTCCTGGTCTCGGATATCTGCGCAAGAATGTCCTTGATAAGCCCTACCCTGTCAAAAGCTTCTATATCAAGCCCCGCGGGATAAGTTGCAGTACCATCGCTGTCCCACTCTATTTTGACCAGGTGATGGCCGCTTTCCGTGTCCTTTGCCACATTCTGGCAATCCGCCCTGTGCACAGATACGCCTCTTCCTTTTGTAACAAAACCGACGATCTCATCGCCCGGCAGAGGAAAACAGCATTTGGACAACCGGGTGAGTATATTTTCCATGCCGACCACCCTGATGCCTTCGCTGTGAGCCCTGCTCCGTTGAGGAGGGGTTTTTACTTTGGCAGTCTCTTGTTCATGCGTTGATAGTATTTTTTCGTCTTCGAGCACCTTTCTTATCTGCTTCATCGCCTGCGAAAAACTTATCTCGCCGCTGCCTACCAGCGCGCAAAAATCTTCAAATGAACCTGAACCGCTTGGCTCCAAGAAACTCTCTTGAGACACTTTGGAAAGCGTTTCATCCATGTCCAGCCCCAGTCTTTTGAACTCATCCTCCAGCATGAGGTGGCCGCGGACAATGTGCTCCTCTCTTTTCTCTTTCTTGAACCATTGTTTTATTTTGTTCCTTGTACCGGAAGTTCGCGCGAATTTGAGCCAGTCTATTTTGGGAGCTTCTTTGGAAGAGGTCAGAATATGGACTATATCTCCGTTCTTAAGCACATAATCCAGCGGGACAATATGGCCGTTCACCTTGGCGCCTACGCATTTATGTCCGACCTGCGTGTGCACGTGATAGGCAAAATCTATCGGTGTGGAACCTACCGGCAGATCATAGACGTCCCCTTTGGGGGAATACACAAATACCTCGTCCATAAAAAAATCTATTTTGACGTTCTCGAGAAAATCCTTGGCGCTTTTTACTTCTTTCTGATAATCTAGCATCTCCCTGATCCAGGAAAGTTTTTTATCAAATGTCTCATCGCCGGAAACTCCTTCTTTATACTTCCAATGCGCCGCGATACCGTATTCGGCCATCCTGTGCATCTGCTTTGTCCTGATCTGTATTTCCACGGGTTTTCCGTTGGAACCCATGACCGTAGTGTGAAGAGTTTGATAGCCGTTAGGTTTGGGAAGCGCGATAAAATCCCTGAACCTTCCGGGAACGGGTTTCCAAATAGAGTGCACTATTCCAAGGACCGCGTAACAATCCTTGATACTGTCCACTATGACCCTGATGGCAATAAGATCGTAAATATCGTCGAACTCAACATTTTTTTGCACAAGCTTGCTGTATATGCTGTAAAAATGTTTTGACCGTCCGGCGATCTGTGTAGAGATCCCCACGTTGAGCAGCGCGTCTTTTACTTTTTCTATAAACTCCTGAATATACCTTTCGCGCTCTTCTTTCTTTTCCGAAACAAGCTCTTTTATCTTTGCGTACTGCTCCGGTTCCAGATAATAAAAGGACAGGTCTTCCAGCTCCCATTTGAGCTTCCACATTCCCAGCCGGTGCGCCAAAGGAGCGTATATTTCCATAGTCTCTTTGGCAATATCCTTCTGGCGGTCGGGCGGCAGGTACATAAGGGTCTGCATGTTATGGAGCCGGTCGGAAAGCTTGATCAGGATTATTCTAAGGTCCTGCGCCATAGCGACGAACATCTTTCTGAAATTTTCAGCCTGACGCTCTTCTTTGGACTCAAAAGTAAGTTTGCCCAGTTTGGTGACACCCATGACCAGTTTGCGCACGGACTCCCCGAACTCCTGCCTTATGGAATCTTCGGATACGTGCCCGTCCTCCACCGCATCATGCAACAGAGCCGCAACGATAGAATGTATGTCCTGCTCCAGATCCGCAAGTATGCAGGCAACTGCAATAGGATGCGTAATAAAAGGTTCCCCCGAGAGGCGGTATTGTCCTTCGTGGGCGGAGGCGGCAAATTGCGCGGCTTTTTTTACAAGGTCAAGGTCGGCCTGCGGGTCGTACTTAATGATTTTTTCTATTAAGATATCTGTCTCAACCATTTGCGATCTTACATTCCGCGCCGGTTGTATCCCCCGGTCCTTCTGCCCATGACCCCTATGCCCGGCGGAATGGCACTCCTTTTTCTCTGGTCATAACGGTTGGCGGAAGAATGCGAAGAATTGGCGGAAGGGGACGGTTGTGTCTGCCTGGCGCCGACCAGCTTGGAAGCAAGCCAAACCTTTGAGGAAAGTTCGAGGCTCGTGATCACTTCGAGAGCTAGCTCTATAGAAGAAGCTGCGGCAAAAACACCGTAGCCCTTTATGACAGCGGCATAAGGAATCGAGTTCAGCGAAGAAGACATTATCAGCTTGAGTATTTCTTCCGCATCCGACATCTGCCGCGGCTTGATGATCGAAAGTCCCTGCGGGAAAAAGATCTGGCCCTTGGCATCCTGCGGAAGGATCTTGTTTTCTGTTACGCACAAAGCAAGGGCATTTGGCAAATGTGCGTGTATTACAGCAAGATTTTTTGATCCTGCGTATATTGCCCTGTGTATGGGCAAATCCCTTGAAGAGATGCCGTCCGTCGGGGAAGTCCCCTCGACAGCTGCTTCCACCAGGTCCTCTTTGTTCAAACTCGAAAGCATAGCCAGCCTGGAAGTAATTATCAATTTACCGTCCTGCCTCATGCTTATATTTCCGCTGTGAGAATCATTACAGCCCGCCGCAAAAAGGATCTCCCCTGCTTTTTTGAACCTTTCAAACATGTTTACTACTCCTTCTTAGCCGAACAGATTTTTTTCAAGCTCATCGAACCAGGCGCATTTTTTTATGTGGCCATATCTTGCGGATATTTCTTCTTTTTTAAGTGTCTTCATTCTTTCCAGCGAAAAATCTTCAACATTGAACGAGGCCATCACGCTTCCGACAACGACCGCTTTTTTAAGGGCTTTGTCGCTCCGCCCTTTTGTTGCGGCGAGATATCCGATAAAACCTCCGGCAAAGCTGTCCCCGGCTCCGGTAGGGTCGATCAATTCAGTTTGCGGAAAGGATGGGGCTGAAAATTCGAGTTTTTTGGAGAACAGTAGTGCTCCGTGCTCGCCTTTTTTTATTATAACATAACGGCAGCCAAGCTTGAGGATCTTGCCGGCCGCCTTAATAAGGTTGGGCTCCTGAGAAAGCTGGCGGGCTTCCATTTCGTTTAAAAGCATCACATCAACCTTTTTTATCAGCTTTAGCAGCTCGTCCTTTTTGTTGTCTATCCAAAAATTCATTGTGTCGGCAGCGATGATCACCGGATTTTCCAGCTGATCGATTATTTTGAGCTGTATTTGAGGATCAAGGTTTGCAAGAAAGACATATTTACTTTTTCTGTGGATGGCGGAAAGCTCCGGATCAAAACCCTGCAGCACATTGAGATCGGTCTTTACGGTATGCGCGCTGTTCATATCGTACTCATAAAAACCTTCCCAATGAAAGGTTTTTCCCTCTTTTAGCTCAAGCCCGGAAAGTCCTATTCCTCTCCCGTCCAGAAAATCTATGTGCTTTACGGGAAAATCTTTCCCTGCAGTGCCTACAAGTTCGACCGGAGAAAAGAAACTGACAGAAACACTCGCGTGCACGGCCGAGCCGCCGAGCACCATTTTGCGCTCGCCAAAAGGGGTTTTTAGGTCGTCCAGTGCTACGGATCCGGCTACAAGAACGCTCATATCAGGATATTTTCTTTCCTAAATAAGGTTTGAAGAGCTCGATATCTTTTATCCGTGAAGGCGCCATAAGAAGCTTTTCTCCCGAACTTCTTATTGATACTTCAACTTTGCCTTCGGACAGGGTTTTGCCCAGTATCACTTTTACGGGGATCCCCAGCAGGTCCATATCCTTGAACTTAACCCCTGCGCGTTCGTCCCTGTCATCCCAAAGGACCTCAAGCCCAAGTCCTGTCAGTTCTTCATACAAATCCTGTGCCGTCTTAGACTGGAGCGGATCGGAAGAATTTACCGGCACCAGCGCCAAATGAAAAGGAGCGATTTGTATCGGCCATATTATCCCGTTTTGGTCATGGTTTTGTTCGATAGCGGCTGCAGCAGTCCTGCCCACCCCTATACCGTAACAGCCCATTACATAAGGCTTCCTGGCCCCTGTCTCATCCAAAAACTCGGCACTCATGGAAGAAGAATATTTTTTACCCAGCTGGAAAACATGCCCGACTTCAATTCCCCGCTCCACCTTAAGCACTCCATCGCTGCACTTGGGACAGGAATTGTCAGTTTCTATCTTTGAAAGCTGTTTGGAAGCGGCAAAGCAGCAATGACTACAAAAAACTATTTCATCTTCACCCGTCTGGGCGGTCACCATAAATTCCTGCGAAAATCCGCCGCCTATGGCTCCGGGATCCGCATCTACCACTCTGTATTTCAAGCCGCAACTGTCAAAGATCCTTCGGTAAGCGGCAGACATTTTGTCATAGCTTATTTTAAGACCTTCCTCATCCCTGTCAAAGCTGTAGCAGTCCTTCATTATAAATTCACGGCCGCGCATCAGACCGAACCTTGGTCTTATTTCATCTCTGAACTTGGTTTGTATCTGATATAGCATTAGCGGCAGCTCTTTATATGAAGAAACATTGTTCCTCACCAGGTCCGTTATCACTTCTTCGTGTGTGGGCCCCAGGCAAAAGTCTCTTTCATGGCGGTCCTTCATCCTCAAAAGCTCTTTGCCGTACACATCCCATCTTCCGGTCTGTTGCCAAAGCTCAGCGGGTTGTACTGCCGGCAAAAGCACTTCTTGAGCACCGGCCGCATCCATTTCACGTCTGATAATTTCCTCTATTTTCCTTATAACTCTCCTGCCGAGAGGAAGGTAGGAATAAATGCCGGCCGCCAGTTTTCTGATATATCCGCCGCGAAGCATAAGTTTGTGGCTTATGACTTCGGCTTCGGACGGATCATCTCTTAAGGTCGGGACAAAATAACCGGTCATCCTCATCGCTTTTTCTCCTGTCGCTAATTCGTAATTTTTGAAAAATCGGCAAATTGCTCGTAAAGCGCTTTTATATCCGACAAAAGCGCAAGCCTGTTTGCCTTTATGGCGGGGTCTTCGTGCATCACGAGCACTTTTTCAAAGAATACCGCCAAAGGCGCTGAAAGTTCCGAAAGTGTTTTTAGCGCAGACTCAAAATTCAGTTCGGCGGTTTTTGAATCGTAAGTTTTTTTTGCGGACAAATATATTTTGTAAAGTTCTCTCTCTCCTTCTTCGATAAATAATGACGCATCCGCTGCGGGAAATCCCGGCTGTGCGGGACAGATGCGGCGCACCCTGTCGGCAGACATTACAAGGTCTTTGAACCAAGGCTGCGCAGACGCTTTTTTCATCTCAAAAGCTCTGCAATAGGTATCCGTAAAAATATCCGCGCTCGACATGGCGGCTTCTGCGATCTCCCGGCCTGCACCGTCGTTTTCAAGCGTGACTTTGAGCCTCTGAATTATAAAATCGGACGTTTTAGTCTTTAGCTGGGGATCTCCGCTGCCAAAAGCCGCAAAAGCTTTTTCCAAAATAAGAGACAGAGGTATCCGGAAGTTTTTTCCGAGCAATATCGAGACCAGACCTTGGGCATTTCTTCGGAGGGCATAAGGGTCCTCGGAACCTGTCGGAATGATCCCCGCCGAAAAGCAGGAAACTATCGTATCGGCCCTGTCGCAAACTCCCAGTACCGCTCCCAAGAAACTGCCGGATAATTTATCGCCCGAATATGCTGGAAGATATTGTTCAAGCACGGCCTGGGCAGTTTGCGCATCTTCCCCTTTGGCCAAAGCGTAATACTTTCCCATAACTCCGGCAAGTGAAGGGAATTCTCCAACCAGGTGCGAAGCAAGATCAAATTTTGACAGCTCCGCAGCCCTCTCAACCCTGGCACAAGCTGCCTTATCCGCTCCGAGCTTTTCGGCAATAAAAGAACAAAGGGCTTTTACCCTGACAGTCTTGTCCATCACGCTTCCGGCTTTTTCCAGAAATGTTATCTTTTTTGTCTTTTCGATACTTTGCGAAAGCGGCATTTTTAAGTCTTCATCATAAAAGAACTTGGCATCGGCGAGCCGTGCGTTCACGACCTGTTCGTATCCGGCCGATATTTCCGGACTTTCCTTGCCGTCGGCAACTATAAAGAATGAATTGCCCCCTGAAACGGGAAAACATTTCTGTTGTTCCTTAATAACAGTAAAAATAACCTCTTCCGGAATGGTGCCGCAAAAATCATTTTTGTATCGGCCCATAAGTACCGTGGGGTTTTCAACAAGATCGGCCGTTTCGGACAAAAGGCCCTTATCAACAGCTCCGGTAACTCTATCTTCGATAACGCGTCTGCGGTCCCGGCTGTCCGCAATGATCCCGTATTTTTTTAAAAACCTTGTGAACTCTTCCAAAGAGCTGCCTTTAAACACTTCTTTCTTATTATCAAATAAAAATCTATGCGCTCTGGTAAAGTCGGAAGAACTTACCCCGGCAGCCGTACATAGCAGCTTTTTGCCTCCTAGAACAGACATTATATAATGTATAGGCCTTATAAAAGAATGATCGGCTAGGCCCCATTTCATGGAAACAGGCAAATACAGGGACGAAATGAGTTCCGGCACAAATTCTTTCAGGACTTGCTCTGCAGGCAGTCCCTTTTCATGTTTTACGGCAAAAACATAATCTGCATTGTTCACCTTTTCAATAAGAAGCGAGTCCGGGAAAACCCCTTTTGAAGCGGCAAAAGCCAGGGCGGTTTTTGTGGGGCTGCCGTCCGGAGAAAAAGCGTGGGCCCTGGAAGGCCCTTTTATTTTCAGTTCCACGTCTTTTTGTTTGTCCGAAAGGCCGGAGATCCCCACGATGATCCTGCGCATGGTGCCCAGGACCTCGACATTGCCGAATTCAAGCCTTTTTCCCTGAAGAAGTCCGCGTGCTTTTAGCCCGCAGTCAGAAAATATCCCCTCCAGGAACCTGGCAGGTATCTCTTCGGTTCCTATTTCAAGTATAAAATCCTTGCGTTGCATCTTCATTTCCTATCAAAATATGGACATGAGTTGATCCAGCATATCCTCAAAGTTGACTTTTTCGTATGTACCCTGTTTTAAGAAATCATTGACAGCGTCGATTTTGGCTATAGCCTCATCTATCTTAGGGTTGCTGCCCTTTACATAAGCCCCGATATTTATCAGGTCTTCAGCCTCGGAATATCTGGCGAGCACTTCCCTGAGTTTTCCTGCGGCTTCTTTGTGTTCGTCCGACACAAGATTGGACATGATACGGCTGACGCTCGGCAGGATATCAATGGAAGGATAATGATTCTTTGCCGCCAAAGCTCTTGACAGGATTATATGCCCGTCAAGAATACTTCTGGACTGATCCGCTATCGGCTCGTTAAAATCATCCCCCTCTACAAGTATTGTATAAAATGCCGTGATGGAACCCTTTTCGGAGGTACCGGACCTTTCCATGAGTTTTGGAAGCATTGCAAATACCGAGGGTGTATATCCCCTTGTAGTGGGAGGCTCTCCCGAAGCAAGCCCTACATCTCTTTGCGCATAAGCAAATCTGGTTACGGAATCCATCATAAAGATAACCTTCATTCCCTGGTCCCTGAAATATTCGGCTATTGAGGTCGCCACGAAAGATGCTTTGAGCCTGATCAACGGAGGTTGATCGGATGTTGCCACCACTACTACGGATTTTTGAAGGCCTTCCTCGCCAAGGGACTCTTCGATAAAATCCCTGACCTCTCTGCCGCGCTCTCCTATCAAAGCGATCACGTTAACATCAGCTTCTGCATTCCTTGCGATCATGCCCATAATTGTGGATTTTCCTACTCCGGATCCCGCAAAGATACCTATTCTCTGCCCTCTTCCTATCGTAAGAAGCCCGTCGATAGCTCTGACTCCCACCCTGAGTATTTCCGTTACTCTGGGCCTTTTTACGGGGTCCGGAGGATCGGCATCGAGAGGTCTCTCTTCTTCTGCGTTTAGAGGTCCCTTGTCATCAATAGGTTCCCCGAGTCCGTTGAGTACCCGTCCAAGAACGGGAAGCCCCACTTTAACCTTTAAGGGATGGCCCGCCGCCAGTACCTCAGAACCAGGAGATATCCCTGCAGTGGTTCCCAAAGGCATAAGAAGGACCCTGCCCTCCTTAAAACCAACAACTTCCGCATAAGTCTCGGCCCTGCCTTTATCGATACTGATTACGCAAAGGTCCCCTATTGATACTCCCTGCACCTGAGCTTCAAGTATCAATCCGACTACTTGAATGACTTTTCCTATAACTCTGACCGTATCGGCCTGTTCAATGGCCCGATAATATTTGTCAAAATCTATAGGAAGTTCTTCGTTTGGGATGGTTTCAGTCTGAGTCACTTTCTTGCGCCTTCCCGATAGCTTGTTCAATAAGTGATATTTTTGTTGATATTCTGGCATCGACAAAACCAAGATTAGTCTCGACAACACATCCGCCGGGCTCTACCTGGCTGTCTTCCAGAATGGAAAGATTTTTTACCCCGTCAACTATTCCTGCAAGCTTTTCTTTATAAGTCTTTATATATTCCGCATCATCCCTGTTGACCTTGACTATCACATTTTCGCGGTCGCTAACCTTGTTTATAGCCTCAGCCACTATATTCATGACCGCGTCCTTGTTGACAGACACTTCGCTACGGATGATCTGTTCGGCTATTTTTAACGAGAGCCGCACGATCTCGCTCTCGGCATCCTTTATGATCTTTTTCCTTTGCTTTATGGCTTCGTTCAAAGTTTCAAGAGCCTGGTTTATTGCTTCCGATATCTGGGCTTCTCCTTCTCTTTTGCCTTCCTCCAAACCTTCGGCTTTTGCGCTTTCCCTCAAAGTTTCAGCCTCAGACTGCGCATTTTCCATCATCTCCTGAACTTCCGACTGCGCCTGTTCAATTATTTTTGAAGCTTTTTCATAGGCGGACTCGATCTTTTCCTCATCACTCAAAGAGTTGTCTATCGGCGGCGAAAGCTCCTGCTCGATATAAGTGTCCTGGGGACTGATCTTTTCCTCTTCCTGAACAGAATTGTCATAGGACATATTCGGGGAAGCCTGACCTATATCGACAAACCCCTTTTCTATTATCTTGCTTTTCTTAATAAGTGCCATAGTACTCTTTAGCTTAAAGAAAGCCTTTCCAATCTTCCGGACAATATTTTTACGGTATTCTCTTTAATATGTTCCTTGATAGGCGTACTTTTTAATGATTTGACCATTTTCTCAAGTTCATTTTTTCGTTCGATCATATATGAAAGCGCCTCTTTCCGCTGTACTTCCGGCAGGATCGATAATACAAATGCCACCACCCACGGCCTCTCTGCCGAAAGAGCAGCAGCGATCTTTCTCGGCTGTGAATAGAACAGGATATCATACGGGCTTCTCTGGGTTTCCTGTACGCTTGTTTTTACGGGCTGTTCAGTCGCGGAAGAGGAATTATGTTTTGCCGAAGCGGACTGAGCGGAAGGAAGCGTCATAAAACCCGAAAATTCTTCGAGAACCGAGCTGATAAGCTCGGGAGATGGTGCCGGCAGATTGTTCATGCCGGAAGTGATCGCATCCGACAAGTCTTCGGGGAGAAATTTGAGTATCTCGGAAGAAACCTCCGTTCCCAACAGAGAAAGAAGTATTGTTGCTTTTTGTCTGCCGGTAAGGACCATTATTGTTTACGCTCCTCCTCTTCAGTCAACCATTTTTCTATAAGCTTTGCAACTTTTTCAGGGGATCTTGAAACTGCGTTGCGCACCTGGTCAACAGCCGAAGGGACCGCGGCATTTTTTTGTAAAGGAACTGTTTTTCCGGCAGGAGCGGCCTGCGGTTTGCGGCGTTTCTTTCTTCTAAAGATCCGTACCAATATTACGAAAATAAGGAGGCCGGCCACGAGCCGAAACACTATCCTGGAAACTTTAGGGTTTATACCCTTAAGCAAGGCCGTTATCGAACTTGTCTGCTGTCCGGATTCCCTGGTAGCAATAGATCCGGGAGCACCTACCGAAGCGGCGGTTGCATAATGAAAAGGGACCTGCCTTATGACTATCTTGTCCCCTCTCAAACTGTAGTAAGGCAGTGCCGATGCCACCATATCCGTAGTCGTCTTTTTCAGCTGTTTTGTCAGATTAAACCTGTTATCCACAAGGATTATGACCATCATCTTTTTTATGCTCTCGTTCAAAAGCTCGGTTTCGGTCTTGTTAGAAGCGGCAGCATTTTTCTTCCTGGCTCCGGGAGCTTCGTAATCTTCGATCTCCAGATTGACCTTTACAAGTATGCTGTTCGGAGGATAAAATCTGTTGACGATAGTCTGGGCTTTGGAAGATAATTTATTTTCCATCTCTTCCTTTGCCTTTAGCGCCGCCAAAGCTTTTTCTTCGTGTGTCCTTAGCAACGGCTTTGGGGTTATTAGTTCAACTTCTTTAGTGGGAACGAATTTTTCTATCTCCGGCGCCTTTTGCTTTATTACTTCAAACCTGTTTTCCTTTTCCGCCGGAAAGATCGGAGCAACAACCGTTGCCTCCGGAGTGATCGCTTCGGGCCCTGTCAGTATATTGCCGAACACATCTACGATGCTTACGTTCTCGGGCCTCAGATTTTCCACACTGTGAGAGACAAGATTTACGATCCCGTTCACCTGCTCCCGTGCGATCCTCCTTCCGGTCTTCAGCTGCAAAAGGACCGACGCTGTCACGGGGACCTGGTTCACTTCAAAAAGAGTGGTCTGGGGGATCACTATTTGCACACGGGCATCCTGCACTCCGTCTATTTTTTTGATGGTCCTTGCAAGCTCGCCGGAAATAGCCCTTACAAACTGGATCCTTCTGTCAAAATCCGTCGTTCCAAGTTTAGATTCATTAAAGATCTCCCAGCCCACGGACCCGCCCAAAGGAAGGTTTTTCTGCGCCAGGGCAAGACGTGCTTCGTCAGCTTTGTCTTTGGGAACGGCGATCGCAGTGCCGCCGTCCCTTATCTGGTAAAGTACTTTCTGTTCTTTGAGCTGCGCGACGACATCAGCCGAGTCCTTTAGCTCAAGGTTTGAAAATATGACCACATAACCCGCATAGGGATCCCTAATGCCGCAGGACCGCAAAAACCCAAGCACAGAAATAAGACCGATGACAACGACAACAGTCGCCATTATCATCAATCTTCTTGCTTCAGTACCTCCAACAGCTGATCCCATCTACCACTCTCCAGTTCAAAAATTATATCTGCATCTGGGTCATTTCTTTAAAAGTGTTCACCGCTGACGTGACAACCGCCACGGCAAGCTGGACCGAAAGGTTCATCTTCGCGGTCGCTATCATGACGTCCGACAATTCAGCTCTGCCTTCCGTATATTGCTGTATAAGCAAGTTGGTATCGTTTTCAACCCGGCTTACATCTTCCAGGGACTGCGTGGCCTTTTGTAGAACATCGTCAAATGTCCGCAGGGATTTAAGTTCTCCGGAAACCGGAGATTGCTTTACGGGCGAAGCAATTGTTTCCTCCCCCGGCCCCAGTATCTGAGCTATAAGACGGGGATCGATCCGGCCTATCGACTCGACCATAAAAGATCACTCCTTCTATTGTATCTGCAGAGTATCGGTCCCCATCTTTTTTGTCGCGTTGAGCACTGCAATATTTGCTTCATAAAGTTTGCTCACATATACCATATCCGCCATTTCAACCGGCAGAGACACATTAGGAAGTGATACATAACCATTCTCATCAGCATCCGGATGGCCGGGATTATACACTTTAGGCATAGGAGAAGTTCTGTCTTCCATTACCTGCGTCTTAACCCCGCCGAGAGGACTTTCGAGCCGGCTCTGGGCAAGTTCGAGCTCTTTGGAAAACGAAGGCATCGGAACTTCAAAATACTGCAGGGTTTTTCTTGCATAAGGCGTGCCATCGGAAGTTCTGGTCGTATTTATATTGGCTATATTGCTTGCTATCACTTCCATGTGCGATCGCTCAGCCTGTATGGCTGAGGCAGTAATATTGAATGCATTTGTGAGACCCATCGGTTATTTCCTCCCCTGAGATATTACGGTCCTCAAAATAGCCAGCTTAGAAGCCATCAGTTTGAGATATGCGGCATGGCGGTTGTTGTTTAGCGCCATATCCGACATTTCCTCTTCGAGATTGACCCCAGCTCCATTTCTTCTTTCTACCGCATGCTCAAGCACATCGTCAAACTTTTTTGCAACATAGCCCGGTGTTTGAGCATTGGCAATGTTTTGAGCAATAACTTCCTGTGCCTTTGTTGCGTGAGACAAGCCCCTTTCGAGAGAGGTCATTGTAGAATCAAAAATTCCGTCTATCATAACATCCTCTCCTTTTCTATTTAAGTTTTTCTTTCAGATGCGAAATTGCTCTTGATATAAGCCGGTTTACTTTGCTGCGGGACAGTTTTAATTCGGAAGCTATCTGTTTTTGACTGATCCCTTTGCGAAAGAACATTTCCAGTGCCATTTTTTCGAGCTTCGGCAGATCTTTTATCTCTCTATTGATCCGCCCCTGGAGCTCGTTTGCTTCCGAATCTTCAACCTGGGTGCGTTCTCCCGAAACCTGCACTTCGGTACTTTCGGCCAACTGCTCCAAAGATACAAGGTACATTAGGGCCGAAGCTGATACGATCTTCTGGATCTTAGAGACCGCAGTTTTAAACTCGCTTTCACTAAGCTTCTTTTTGTCAAGGATTTTTGCTTCTTTTTTAGAAAGTCCGCTGCTTGGTTCCTTGCCTTTCATCACTGCGGAATAGCCCTTTTTGGCAAGATCCCTTACCATGACCTGTATTCTGTAAGGTACAGGATTATAATACTTAAGTCCGTCAAGTATCTCTCCCCTGACCCTGTAAGAAGCATAGGTTTCAAATTTTACGCCTCTTTTAGGATCAAAATTATCCCACGCCTTCATGAGTCCTACCATACCGTCGCTTACCAGATCGTTATAATCTATGTTTGGCGGGAGCCCTTTGCCGGAGATCATGGAAGCAATGGAATGGACCAGGGGCATATATGCTTCCATTGCGACGGGAGGTCTTAAAGGAACTTGACTTTGGGCCGATTTCCTATTTTTTTTAGCTATCTTCATAAGTTTTCGGCTACGATCCCCCTCTGTTGCTGTATTGACCCCTTGATCAACTCGTTCAACCCGAAAACATCGCTCTCGGCCAGTTGTTTTATCATTTCTTCCGTGAGCATCTCGGAATACAAACTATTGTTAATGTTATCATCTGCTATCGCACTCTTCCACTGGTTTTTAAATATTTCTTTTAGCATCCCCTGCAAAAACACCGAAGAAAAGGTGCCCGCATAATCCTGTTCCCGAGTCTGTCCCGGTCCAAAACCTGCAGGATCAAAAGGTGTTGACCCCAAAGCTCCGACCGGCGGCATAAAGTCCGGCATGTTACATCACCTCTATCTCGGTATTCATAGCACCTGACGATTTTATCGCCTGAAGTATAGAAACAAGTTCCCTCGAAGAAGCTCCTATGGCATTCAAGCTCCGAATAAGATCTCCCAGGGTGGCTCCGCCGCCGACTTCTGTAAAGGGCTTGTTCAGTTCGGTCACATTAGAGCTCTGGATCGGAGAAAGTCCTGCAAGCGCGTCCGAACGCGAAGGCTGAGATATTGTTACCACAATATGGCCGTAAGTTACCGCGACCGGTGCTATGCGCACATTTTCGCCGATAACAATAGTCCCGGTCCTTTCGTTTATCACTACTTTTGCCCTCACATCCGGGACAACGGTAAGGCTCTCTACTCTTGAAATAAGATCGATAATATCTTCGCCCAGGGCCGAAGCTACCGTTATCGTAGAAGCGTCCTCTGCTTTGGCATCTATACCGGCCTGCACTATTGTATAAGCCACTCTTGATGCTGTAGTAAAATCAGGTTCGTTCAGCACTACAGAAAAATATGAGGCGCTGCCGGCGCCGGAAAGGAATGCTTCTTCCGAAACATCCATCGCAGATACGGATTCAAAATTAGCAATGACTTCTCTTTCCACAATTGCACCGTTTGGGACCTTGCCGGAAGTAGTAACGTCAGTATTGACGACCGAAGATCCGGCGGTTTGGACACTGCCTATTGAAACGGGCCCCTGTGCGACTGCATATACATTGTCATCGGCTCCCTCTAGCGGCGTGAGCAACAGGGTCCCGCCCCTTAGGCTGGTTGCATCGCCAAGCGATGACACTGTAACATCTATCCTTTTACCGGGCTTTGCAAAAGGAGGAAGATTAGCCGTTACCATAACGGCCGCAACATTTTTTGACCTGAATTCCTGAGCTCTCGGAACGTTGGAAAGATTATAAATGGGATTTGTACCCGATGTGTTCAGCGGGGACGGCCCTTGTAGTCCCATTTGCGTCAGAAGATTTGTAAGAGCCTGCTTGGTAAATTCGGTCTGTTGGCTGTCACCCGTTTGCCGCAATCCCACCACAAGGCCGAATCCCATCAGTTGATTTTCTCTTACTTCACGTATCGAAGCAATATCTTTTATCCTTACCGACGGAGATTCCGCAAATACAGGCACAACAAAAATGATCATTACCGAAAGGAACGCAAGAATGTTTTTAGTTTGTATATGCAATCTCTATCTCTCCTTAAAACAAAAGGTTCAGGAACCGCATTATGATCCCGGGTGAAGACGATTCCGCCACAGCTCCGGTCCCTCTCACGGATACATCGGCATTTGCGACCTGGTAGGAATATACCGTATTCCAGGCAGAAATATCCTTGGGCCGTATAATACCTGAGATCCGGATATCCTGCCTTTCCTCATTAACGGCAACTTTGTGTGTTCCGTCAATCTCCAGATTCCCGTCAGGCAGAATATTTTTGACCGTTACGGCAACCGTGGCAAGCACATTGCTGGACCGAGTAGTTGAGCCGGACCCCTGGGTTGACTGGCTCCTGGAACCCTGAAGACCTGCGGAAGGACCAATCACTCCCTGAAGCTTTTGTATTGTATGAGAAAAATTGGCCCCGAGGCTATCCTGGTTTTGAGTATCAGTGCCGGCCTTTTGAGCGGCTGATGTGCTTTCTACTATCAGGATCATGATCACGTCTCCGATTTTATAGGGTTTCTGCACAACAAACGGAGAAGAACTGCCCTCTATCCACAAAGACGTCGAAAAAGCCCCTTGACTCAACAAACACACTGCAAGAAATAACGAAAACGCTTTTTTCATGTTTATTGCTCCAAAACTTTCCGGACCCTGTTATTTTCATCCACAAGGACTACTTTTGCTTTGATATTTTTAGCCGATTCTTCGTCTGCCAACGCATAGGAGATCACGATCAAAAGATCATTGACGACTCCCATGCGGGCTGCTCCCCCGTTTAAACAGACCGTCCCTGAACCGGCAGGCCCTGATATGGTATAAGTTTCAAATCTTTGGCCGTTATTGATATCAACGACCTGAACTTTTTCTCCCGGCAGCATGCCCGCGGCATCGAGAAGTTCTTTGTCTATGGTAATAGAGCCCTCATAGTCTATGCAAGCCTCGGTCACTTTAAGCCTATGGATCTTTGACAGGCATAACTGCCTAAGTATCATATTGCTTCAACCTCTCCGGAACTTACCACTCTTCCTTCGATCACTTTGTTCGAGCTGATGTTCCTTACTCTTATATTACCATTGATATAGCCGTCTTCAACCGCTACAGCTCTGACCTTTGCGAATACTCCGTTAGTCCTTTTAAAGAGGTCTACCGTTTCGCCTTTTCGCACTGCTGGTGACTCTTTTGGCATCCAATCAAGTATCAACGCTCCTTTTGGCACAAAGGTCGATGATTGTCTGCCAAGAGCTTTGTTCGTATTTGTAATGTAGTTGGACGGCAAATGAGTTGTGTCCCTTTCAGCATATCCGATATTTTTTAAAGAAAAGAGATCTCCCCGGCGTATCCTTGAAGTCGATACTGCGACGCGTTCAAATATTTTTATGGAAGTTCTCAGATTTACTCTTTGCATAAAGTCAGCATTCATATAGACGTCAACAGGGATTACAGCGTCACCTGCAAGCGACATGTTGTCCGGATAAGCAAGTTTGTAATCCTTACCGGCGGACCCCGAAAGATCTTTTAGGTTTTTGAAGGAGATCTCAATTCTTGCTTTTTCAAGCGAAGGGGTTCTGCGCACAATTTCCTGCTTGATCAACGACTCAATTCTGCTTGCATCCTGTGCAGAGGCAGGAATTATTCCCGCAAAACAGACCAAAGAAGCACAAGTAAAACACAACAACCCGAACAAGAACTTATTTTTTTTATCCGAATATTTCAACAGCTCATCCTTTCATCTGGATTGCGGCGGTTACCATCTGATCGTAACTTTGTATGGCCTTGGTAACGGTATCAAAGACCCTTTGTATCATGACCATCTTCATCATCTCGGTAATTATATCAACATTGGCCTGTTCCAAAGCAGACTGTTGGATCGTGCCAAATCCTGTTTGTCCCGGGACTCCGATCATAGGGTCTCCCGCAGCGTCTGTCTGAGCATACAAATTCTGTCCAAGACTTTTAAGACCGGAAGGATTTGAAAATTTTGCCAGGCTCAGCTGGCCGATCTCGGTGAGATCCAGAGAATCGTTTATCGATACCATGATCGTACCGTCGGACTTAACAAGCACGCTTGTTGTGTTGTCGGGAAAAACCACCGGAGGATCCAGCAGCCTTCCGTTAGGGTCTACCAAATTGCCGGCATTATCCGCATGAAAATCGCCCGCTCTGCCGTAAGCTATGCTCCCGTCAGGAAGCCGCATCTGAAAAAATCCCTCACCCTCAATTGCCATGTCCAGAGGGTTGTTTGTTACCTCTATGGTCCCCTGTGAAAAGTCTTTTGGGGTCCCCACTACCCTTACGCCGAGCCCCGACTCTATACTGTTTCTGGGATTATCAAGATCAGCTCTTTTGTCAACCGCATCATCCAGGTAATTGGAAAAAGTCTTGTTCACATAAAACATGCTTTCTTTTTCCACCCGCCCTTTTTTAAAAGCAACCGTTTTTGCGTTTGAAAGATTATTGGTTATATTGGACATCTCCTCCTCAAAAGCATTCAGCCCTGTTGCTGCAACATAAAGCGGTTGGAACATAAAAAAGCACCCCCTTGCACCGTTATTGGGCCGGTTTCCCGATCTCAATCATTTTTTGCATATCAGCCTCTCTGTCCTTGATGATCTTCGCGGCAAGCTCATAGGACCTTTGAGTTGTGATTATATTGGTCATTTCGTTTATTACGCTTACATTGGAAGACTCCAAAAAACCCTGTGCAATATTTGGGCTTGTATCTTCCTGGTAGGAAAGGCCTTCCGGCGGAGACTTAAAAAGGGAATTGTTCACCGAAACAAGACTCGAAGGTTTATCAAATTTTACAACCCTTACTTGGTCCGTTTGGACATTATCCACGATAACGGCACCGGTTTTTGATATCTCCAGTTTTGATCCGCGCGATATGGAGATGGGTCCCGCTTGTCCCATAACAGGAAAATTTCCCGAAGAAGTCAGCAGATTGCCTTCGGAATCGATATAAAATCTTCCATCCCTTGTATAAAATTCCCCTTCATTGGACTGTACGACAAAATATCCGTCTCCGCCTATAGCAAGATCCGTACTTGCTCCTGTCTTGAACATTGCGCCATATTGAAGGTTATTGTAGGCACCTATGACCTTGGGAGCCTCTACAGAACGTGTCGCGTTTTCCAGGGCAAGAGGAAAAGATGATGTTATGACATCGGATTTTCTATAACCGGGCGTTTGCGCGTTGGCAACATTGTTCATCAGCATCTTGGCCTTCATTTCAGAAGTTTCAAGAGCGCTTTTGCCGATTTCCAGTATGCTATCAGGCATTTTTCCCCCAATAGATTATTTTAATATATATTATACACAAAGGTGAGAAAAAAGCAATGTTTTTTTGATATTCCGGGGAACACCGGCGGTTATTGTTTCAGTTTGCTGTACAACTTCTTCCTTTTCTCCGCCATTTTATCCAATTGATAGACATAGAAAAGGACTTCGGCAACGAGAGTGTAAAGTTCGGCAGGTATCTGGGCATCAAGCTCCAGCTTGGACAAAAGCTCGGCAAGTTTTGTATTCTCATACAGGGGGATCTCATTTTCATCGGCGATGCGCAATATTTCATCGGCCACAACACCCCTGCCGGAAGCAAGCACAAGAGGAGAAGCATCCTTTTCAACATCATAACGCAGTGCTATTGCCGTTCGTTTTTTATCGCCCAGGGATTCGAGGGCATCCTTCTTCTTTATGTTCTTAAAAAAATCTTTAGATTCTGGCATATTAAATTGTGCTGTCTATCCTGAACAGTCTTTCCAGTCCCAGCAATGGGATCAAAAAAGGTTTTATGCTGCACATGGTTTTGTTGACCCTTGCACTGCATTCTTCGACTTTATACCCCTTTTCAGTAAGCTTGGTCTTTAAATTGATGCTTTCACTGTCACAAAGTTTTTTGGTATCTTCCTGCTCGGTATTGAACAGCATTTTAACATTTTTGTCCTTGACCATAATCGATACGACCATTTTACCCAAAGCTTCCGTCTCCAGGCCTATGGCAATATGCGTATTGCTGAGGTCCACAGAATTTTTTCTTGTCGGATCTTGTTTTATTATTATCTCGACACTGGAAGGCGGAGTAAGCATGGTATTGGGTATCTGATAATAAAGGTAGTCATCCTGCTGCCCCATGTAACTCTTTGAAGCCCTTTGGCTGAGCAGCGCCTGTGATGTAAGATTTTCCAAAAGATCTCCCAGTCTTTTCAAAGAGGCGGTTATAGCGGATCTGGCGGCTTCGTTTTCCGGGGTCGCCGCGGCTTCTTTTGAAAGCGCCTGGTTCTGTATGCCGTCAAGAAGAGAGCTCAGCGCCCTTATATCGTTCATCAGATCATCCCTGCCTATGGCAGAAGTTCCCTCGGTGCCAAATTTATACTTTTTGGGGAGATCATCCATTATCGCGGCAAACTGGCCGATCATGGAAGTCAGCTGTGAAAGAAGCGCCGGCGAAAAAGAAGCTGCGTTCATCTGTATCGAAGCAGCCAGCTGAGCAAGTGAAGCATTAAGGGCAGAAAGCTGTCCCGTAACATTTGGAGTATCGGAAAGCTGGTTCGAGAGCATTTTGACGGCTTCGGAAGAATTGGTTATTCCTTTTGTAAGAAGGACCATGGCAGCTTCCTGGGTGCTTGACGACTTGCTGGTTCCTTCTGTGAGCGCATTGGCTTTTAAAAAATTATCGCTGCTCAGTTCGATACCAAATCGCAGCATAAGTGAAGCGAGCTTGACGTTTGCTTCCGTTGCAGGAATATTTATGGATGCAAGATGGGAAGTAACATCGTTTACGGTAAGTTCCCGCACCGCCTGGGAAGCGGGAGCTGTAGAAGCGGATGCAGTGGCAATTGCCACAGCCGTCGATGGCGCAGTAGCGGAAGAAGCTGCCTGTGAAGATTGTGCAGCTGTAGTCGACTGGCTTGACGATTGGGACGAAGAAGTGCTGGTCTCTTGTGTTTGTGTCTGGGACTCCTGTTGTGTTTGGCTTTGTGGTTTGGTTTGAGGCCAGATTACCGGTTTACCCGGATGAATACTTCCTGCCGCAGTTTGTAGATCGCCCATTACTTATCCCTCCATAGAATGATATATTTTTAACCCAAAAATGTCAATCTTTTGGCATAAACAGCCCTTATATAACATATATCGTATGGAAGTTAGCTGAACTTGTGAAAATACTACTTTTGAGATTTTTGAGGGGCCTTACCCTTGGCATCATCCGGTGCAGGTTGTTTGCCCTTGGTATCCGCAGGTACGGGCTGTTTGCCTTTTGCGTCGGCAGGAACAGCGTCGCCGCCGGCACCCGGCTCTCCGGCAGCCTGATCCGCGGCTCCGACTTCGACAGCGACCTCAGTAGCTGCCACAGGAGCTGCTTCTTCTTCGGCGGGAGCCGAAACGATAGCTACCGGCTCGTCTTTTGGCGTGATGACCGTAACTCCCTGCGGAAGAATGATATCGGAAACTTTTATGGACTCTCCGATCTTAAGCGGGGACACATCAACGGTTATTTTGTCAGGAATATTGCCGGGCAGACATTTGACCTCAAGCTGTCTCAGGGAATGTACAAGAATACCGCCTTCCAACTTGACGCCTTCCGATTCTCCGATGAACTCTATAGCTACTTTGGTCTTTATCTCTTCCTGCATGTTGATCTTCAGGAAATCTATGTGTATTACCTGGTCTGTCATAAAATCCACCTGAAGATTATGGGCAAGTACAGAAATGGTCAGTGGTTTTTTTGCATCTTTTACTACTAAAGAGATTAATGCATTCTTGTTAGTGCCTTTTGTAAAAAGTGAAGTATACTTATTCTTATCAACCTCTATATTGATAGGCTCTATCCCCTGTCCGTATACGATAGCAGGGATAAATCCCCTACCGCGGACTTTGTTGCTTTTCTCGTTCCTTACCAAAACTTCTAAGTTCAAGTTTTCCATACAAGATAATTATAGCTCGATTTTCCTAAAAAAACAACTTCGGTTGCCGGTATGGCAAGCAGGCCCTTTTTGTGCTATCTTAAGCAGCACCGCATCGGCATCGCAGTCGTAATACATCTCTTTTATGTCCTGGACATTGCCTGAGGTTTCGCCTTTCATCCAGAATTTTTTTCTACTCCTGCTCCAGTACCAGGCTCTCTTTTCATTGATGGTCTTTTCAAGAGATTCTTTGTTCATATACGCCAGCATCAGCACTTCTCCGGTTATCCAGTCCTGGGCAATAGCCGGTATCAACCCTTCCTTATCAAATTTGAATTCAACCATAAAAATCCTCCTAGATCGGGTTTTGCTAAGCCTGACTAAAATCTATCCAAGTGCTGCCCTGGCCGGTTATCCGCTCTATACTGCTTATCAGTTCCTGGCTTATAGAAGTCCCGTAACTTTCAGAAGCTGAAACTATTTTATCACCTATGTGTATATAGGTGTCTTCACTGCCTTTGTACATTGCAAGTACGCTTTTTAAACTGACAAGCTCTTCCGGTTTGATCGACGCGGCCAGTTTTATGTGTATGCTTCTTTTGGCATTTGTCTCTTCAAGGATCTCGACAGTATCTGCTATCACCTGAGGCTCATCATTGCGGAAGTCAACCTTGCCTTTTATAATAAGGGCCGCATCCTCCGAAAGCAAAAAAGACGCCTTTTCGTAAGTCTTAGGAAAAAAAACCACCGATACAGACCCCGTCAGGTCTTCGATCTGGGCGATCAGCATTTGATCGTTTTTGCGCGTAGTAACTTTTCTGAGATTCTTTAAAAGACCACCTATGATCACGGGTGCCCCTGAGATTTTTTCGGCAACATCGCAAACTTTACAGGTAGTGCGCATCTGCAGCTGTTCGATTATCGCGTGCAGCGGATGGTCCGAAAGATAGATGCCGAGCAGTTCCTTTTCCATTCTTAGTATCTGGTCTTTAGGAAATTCTTCCGTGTCTGCGGCCTCTTGCGCTCCGTCTTCGACTGAAAACTGTTCCATATCGGAAAACAAGGATCCCTGCTGCTTGGCTCCGCGGCCGTTTTTGCCGTTTTTTGAAAGCATCCCTTCATATGAAGAAAGAAGTCCTGCCCTTGTCCGGCCCAGCCCGTCAAAAGCACCGCACTTGATCAGGCTTTCCAGGACTTTTTTATTGACAAGGCGCTGATCTATTCTGCCCGCAAGATCCCTGAAAGACTTGAAAGGACCTTCCTTTTCCCTGGAAGCAAGTATTGAATCTATAGCTCCGTATCCCACATTTTTTATAGCTGACAAGGCAAACCTGACACCGTCTTTTACGGGCATAAATTCCTTAAAACTCTCATTGATATCCGGGGGGAGTACTTTTATCCCCATCCTGCCTGCTTCAGTTATATAAAAACTGACCTTGTCCGTATCTCCGACGGCCGATGTAAGCAAGGCAGCCATAAATTCCACCGGGTAATTTGCTTTAAGATAAGCCGTCTGGTAGGAGATCATCGCATAGGCGGTGCTGTGGGATTTATTGAAGCCGTATCCGGCAAATTTTTCGCAAAGAGAGAACAGGTCTCTTGCCTTGTTCTCGGGAAAACCTTTTTTGACCGCGCCGCTTACAAATTTTTCTCTTTGCCGCGCCATTTCAAGGGGATTTTTTTTGCCCATGGCATAGCGAAGAACATCCGCTTCTCCCATTGTA
This sequence comes from Candidatus Margulisiibacteriota bacterium, assembly GCA_041650595.1. Lineage (GTDB taxonomy): Bacteria > Margulisbacteria > WOR-1 > JAKLHX01 > JAKLHX01 > CALFCX01. Next base: position 10,553 of record JBAZKW010000004.1, on the reverse strand, counting down.
AAGCCGGCTATAGTGCTGGCGATCTGCATGACCTGTTCCTGATAAAGAATTACGCCGTAAGTCTCTTCAAGAATAGGCTCAAGTTCTTTGAGCTCGTAAGAAACATTGTTGAGCCCTTTTTTTCTGTTTACAAAATCTTCCACCATCCCGCTTTCCAGGGGTCCCGGCCTGTAAAGAGCCAAAAGCGCTATTATATCTTCAAATTTTGTCGGCACCAGGTTTTTTATCAGGCTTCTCATACCCTGCCCTTCAAGCTGAAATGTGCCTATAGTATCTCCTTTGGATAAAAGTTCATAGGTCTTTTCATCATCGAGAGGCAGGGTTTTCATGTCAATCTTTTTGCCATGGATCTTTTCTATCAATTCCACCGCTCTGGCTATCATCGTAAGATTTCTCAGGCCGAGAAAATCCATCTTGAGGAGTCCGATCTTCTCTATTTCTTTCATGGAATACTGTGTTACGACCTGATCATCCCCTGACAGCTGCAGCGGCACATACTGTGACAGAGGTTTTTGGGAAATAACAACGCCTGCCGCATGGACCGAAGCATGCCTGGACAGCCCTTCTAAAGTCTTTGCGGTATCTATAAGGTTCTTTACGACGGGATCACTTAAATATGCCGCCTTAAATTCTTTCACCTCGGAAAGAGCCTTATCGATGGAAGCATCCGGGACCGACGGTATCATCTTGGCGATCTTGTCCACTTCGGAAAGCGGGACCCTGAGCACTCTGCCCACATCCCTTATTGCTCCCCTTGCCGCCATGGTACCGAAAGTTATTATCTGGGCGACATGGTCGGATCCGTATTTTTGAGACACATAGTCTATGACTTCCTGCCTCCTTTCATAACAGAAATCCGTGTCGATATCAGGCATGGTCACGCGTTCTATGTTCAAAAATCTTTCAAATATCAGATTGTATTTGAGCGGGTCTATGTCTGTTATACCGGTCGTATAGGATACTATGCTGCCGGCAGCCGATCCTCTGCCGGGGCCGACTTCTATCCCCTTGCCCTTTGCATAATTTATGAAATCCTGGACAACAAGAAAAAACGGAGCGTATCCCATCTTTTCTATTACCGAAAGCTCGTACGCTACCCTTTCATCCACCGCCGGCGAACGGGACTCGCCGTATCTTTGGCGGACCCCTTTTTCTACAAGTTCTCTTAAAAAGGTCATGTGATTATGACCATGCGGCACCTGAAAATCCGGAAAGTGCAGTTTGCCGGTCTCAAGTTTGAAATCGCATTTATCGCTGATTTCAATGGTGTTGTCGATCGCACCTTCCAGTCCGTCAAACAGGGATGCCATCTCCTCGGCGGATTTTATATAAAATTCTTCCCCGCTGAATTTCATCCTGGTCTCATCGTCGTAAGTGCGCGCGGTGCCTATGCACATAAGCACGTCCTGAGCGCGGGCATCTTCTCGTTTTGTATAATGGGAATCGTTGGTGGCGACAAGACCTATACCGGTCTGTTTTGAAATCTCCGCAAGTTTTTTCAGCACCGCCGTTTGTTCCGGGATGCCGTTGTCCATTACTTCGAGGTAAAAATCTTCGCCGAACCTTTCCTTGAACCAGAGAGCGCTTTTTTCGGCTTCGTCTTCTTTGCCGGAAAGTATAAGAGAAGGGATCTCTCCGGCAAGACAGCCGCTTAAAATTATAAGCCCTTCCTTGTGCTTTTCGAGAAGATCTTTGTCAACGCGCGGTTTTTGGTAAAAGCCTTCGGTATTTGAAAGCGTTACCAAAGACAGAAGGTTCTTATAACCCTGCTGATCTTTGGCTATGACGCTTATGTGATAGGGGGATCTGTCCTGCCGGGTCTCTTTGTCAAATCTTGTCCTGGGGGCCAGATACATCTCGCAACCGATGATCGGCTTGATCCCGGCTTTTTTCGCCGCCAGATAGAACTTTACCGCACAACACATGTTGCCGTGATCCGTGACTGCCACGGCTTCCATGCCAAGTTCTTTCACTCTTTTTATGATATCCTCCAGCCTGCTTGCCCCGTCCAGCAGACTGAATTCGCTGTGGACATGCAGGTGGACAAAATCTCTGGGCCGGATCATTTTACTTTGCCGCCCCTATTTTGAACATTTTGGTGCCGCAGGATGAACACACTCCGCTTGTCGCCGGCTTGCCGTTCTTGAGCGTCACCGCTTTTGTATCATTCATTTCTTTTTTGGACTTACACTTTACGCAATAACCTTCCACTTTCAAATCACCCCCTTTTCATATTTTTGGAAATCCCGATACAGTACTCAGATTATACTACAAAAAGTATTCCTGCAAGGGTTTGACAAGTATGTCTCTTTTCTTAAGTGATTCCACGGCGCTGGCAAGAGCGGACGCGCCTGATATCGTGGTCACTACCAAAATATTTTTCATAAGCGATTCTCTTCTTATGAGAAATTCGTCTTCTCTTGGCCCCTTGCCCATCGGAGTATTGATCACAAAGTTTATCTTGCCTGACTTTATCTCGTCTATTATATTGGGACGGCCTTCGCTTACCTTGTTCACTTTTCTTACGGAAACCCCTCCCCTGCACAGAGAATTTGCCGTTCCTTCGGTGGCCACGATCTCAAAACCCAAAAGAGAGAAGTTTTTGGCGATAGGGATGATCGATCTCTTGTCCTTGTCCTTTACGGAAATAAAAATAGAACCGGATGTCGGTATCTTTTCTCCGGCAGCAAGCTGCGATTTCGCAAAAGCTTCGCCGAAATTGTCCGACAACCCCATGACTTCTCCTGTAGAGAGCATTTCAGGGCCCAGTATTATGTCCTGTTTAGAGAACTTAATAAAAGGGAATACCGCTTCCTTTACGGATATATGCTTGGGCGCAGGCTCTTTTACTCCCAGACTTTTCAGTGTTTTTCCCGCCATTACCCTTGAGGCGATCTTTGCCCAAGGAATGCCGGTCGCCTTGCTTACAAAAGGAACTGTGCGTGACGCCCGCGGATTTACTTCAAGCACGTAGATGCGGTCGTGCTTATATGCATATTGTACATTCATAAGTCCGACAACTTTCAGCTTTTTAGCCATCAGCACGGTGTATTCTCTGATCTTGTCTACAACCTCGGCACTCAAGGAAAAAGGAGGAAGGACACAGGCGCTGTCGCCGCTATGAATGCCGGCTTCTTCTATATGCTCCATTATTCCGGCGATCACAACATCTTTGCCGTCGGCGACACAATCAACATCGATCTCAACGGCATCTTCAAGGAACTGATCGATCAAGACAGGATGGTCGGGAGATACTCCCGCGGCTTTTTTCATATAGTCCCTAAGCATCATGTCATCGTATACGATCTGCATTGCACGGCCCCCCAACACATAGGAAGGGCGGACCAATACGGGATAGCCAATCTTGGCTGCGATTAAAATAGCTTCGTCCACGGACATAGCGCTCCCGTTGTTCGGACGGGGAATGTCAAGCTTTTCCAGAAGTTTTTCAAACCGTTTCCTGTCCTCTGCAGTATCTATCGAATCGGAAGAGGTGCCCAAAAGCCGCACTCCTGCTTTTTCAAGAGCTACCGAAAGCTTGAGCGGGGTCTGGCCTCCCATTTGAACTATAACCCCCGAGGGTTTTTCTTTTTCGATTATGTTCATAACATCTTCAAAGGTCATCGGTTCAAAATAAAGCCTGTCTGACGTATCGTAGTCGGTGGATACGGTTTCTGGATTGCAGTTGACCATTATTGTTTCATAACCGTCCTGCCTGAGAGCAAATGAAGCATGCACGCAGCAATAATCGAATTCTATGCCCTGACCGATCCTGTTGGGGCCTCCGCCCAGTATCATTATTTTGGGACGGTCGCAGGGACTCACCTCATCCTCTTTTTCGTAGGTCGAGTAATAGTAGGGTGTGTAGGACTCAAATTCGGCGGCACAGGTATCTACGGTCTTATATACCGGGACTATATTTTGATTTTTTCTCTCGGCACGGATATCCTCTTCCGGCAGATTCCTCAAACGGCCGATTTGTTTGTCGGAAAAACCGTATCTTTTTGCTTTTTTGAGAAGTTCGGGATCCAGAGACGCGGCTTGAGATATGTCCTTTTCCATTTCCACTATTTGGGCAATATTGTCAATGAACCATTTGTTTATCCCGCTGATCCTGCTTATTTCATCCTGGGATACTTCCGCTTTCAAAGCGGCCTTTATATAAAACAGCCTTTCATGGTTAGGGACTTTTATTTTGTTCTTGATCTCTTCCAGATCTATATTTTTCGGCAGGTCAAAACCCCGGGCATATATCGAAAGCTGCACATTTTCCTGCTTCGCGGGCGCTGTATTTGTTTTGGACCACTCCGGATCATCCAGACCGGCAACACCTGTCTCCAGCGATCTCAAAGCTTTTTGCAGGGATTCTTTAAAAGTCCGGCCTATGGCCATGGCTTCTCCGACGGACTTCATTTGTGTCCCCAGAGTAGGATCGGTCCCCGAAAATTTTTCAAAATTGAACCGCGGGATTTTTGTCACCACATAATCTATCGACGGTTCGAAAGATGCGGGGGTCTTTTTTGTTATGTCATTGGGTATCTCGTCCAAAGTGTAGCCGACCGCAAGTTTGGCCGCTATTTTTGCAATAGGGAATCCTGTCGCTTTGGAAGCCAGAGCGGACGACCGGGAAACCCGGGGATTCATCTCTATTATCACTACCCTTCCGTTATCCGGATGAATAGCGAATTGGACATTTGAGCCTCCGGTATCCACGCCGATCTCCCTCATTACTGCTACCGAGTAGTCCCGGAGCCGCTGGTATTCCTTGTCCGTAAGTGTCTGGGCCGGAGCGACCGTTATACTGTCGCCGGTATGTATGCCCATAGGATCCAAGTTCTCTATCGGACAGATGATCACGACATTGTCTTTAAGGTCGCGCATTACCTCGAGCTCGTATTCCTTCCAGCCTATGAGAGATTCTTCGATCAGGACTTGTTTTATGGAACTCATGAAAAGACCGTGGCTTATTTTTTCCTTGAGCTCTTCGGCATTATAAACGATCCCTCCTCCGGCCCCTCCGAGAGTAAAAGCCGGACGCAGTATCGCGGGATAGCCTATTTCTTCGATCACTTTAAGAGCTTCTTCGACGCTGTAAATATTCCTGCTTTTTGGAAGATCGAGCCCGATTTTGCGCATTGCCTCTTTAAAGAGCTGTCTGTTCTCCGCTTTTTCTATCGCCTCCAGGCTTGCGCCTATAAGCTTGACCCCATATTTTTTCAACACTCCGCTTTTTGCCAAAGCCACGGCAGTGTTCAGGCCGGTCTGTCCCCCTATTGTGGGAAGCAGTGCGTCAGGCCGCTCCGCCGCGATTATTTTTTCGACAATTTCGGGAGTTATCGGTTCTATATATGTCCTGTCGGCAAATTCCGGATCGGTCATTACCGTGGCCGGGTTGCTGTTCACAAGGACAACTTTGTAGCCTTCTTCCTTGAGTGCTTTGCATGCCTGTGTGCCGGAATAATCAAATTCACAAGCCTGCCCGATAACTATAGGACCGGAACCAATGAGGAGGATTTTCTTGATGTCAGTTCGCTTCGGCATGTTCAAAATTGATTATAGCATGACAATTTGCGAAGGATGACGGCTGATGAAGAAGAGAGGGATGACTATTACGGATGATGTATGACAAGGAAAGGAACATTCCTTTCTTCATACTTCATCCGTTCCCTTCATATCCTTGACTATATAGTGTATAATTTCCTACCAAAAGGGAGATGTTATGCCCATCGACGGAACGCCGAGTTCAAACCAACAAGCCGCGTTCGGAGGAGCCGGAGGGGTTGCATCCACCGGTTTTGACCGCATCTACGGCAAGGACAAAAAAGACCAGCCGATAGACCCCGAAGCTCAGGCACAGTTCAAGAACGCGTTCGTAGATATAATAAATACCGATGCAACTCAAATCGTCGACACAAAAAGAGAAAGAAAGCCCATGGAGGAGCAACTGCTCTATCAGGAAGAGCTGAAGCGAATATCCGATCATCGTCTCAGCACTATTGTGAAGCCGGCCGAGAAAAAACCGCGTGAAAAACCGCCGGAACAAGAGGAAGAAAAAAAGACCGCAACAGCAGCAGAGGCAAAAGATGACCTTTCTGCCGAAGAATATATGAGCACCTCCGACCGTCTTAAGACCGTTGAAGAAGACCTCCTAAAGAACTACATAGCATTGAGCGCAAAACAAATTGTCGGCAAGCCAAAGAACGCCCTGGAAGGCGTCATCCTTGATCTCGGAGCGCTTAAGAACGAACTGCTTATGCGCGGTACTCTTATGAACGATTTTGTATATCTTGACCAAAAAACTTCGGATCTTATCAAGGAAAGTTTTCTCGCCCTGATAAAGGAGAAATTCAGCAAGTCTACTGAAACGCCTCTTGAAATGGCCGAATGGGTACTTTCATCAAAACGCGGAAAATCTATAGTCGAACTATTGGCTTTGTTCGAAAAAGACTCTATTTCCATAAGTGAGAAGGAAGAGCTGCTGAAAATCTTTGACATACCGGACCTGGTTCAGATCGCAACATATTTGCACCTTGATATCGATTCATGGATGGGCGTTCTGCAAAAAGAAAGCATAAAGATACATAAGCCGGAAGGCATGGACATATTCTTTCACATACTTGAGCTGCCCAAAATGGAAAAACTTTCAACGGTAACCGACAGTTATAGGCTTTCTGAGATCACATATATGACGGAAGACAGCTTTATAAAAAAGATCGGATTGTTCTTTAAGCTTGCCCAACTTAGGGATGAACTGGAACTACGCGGTGTCAGCAAAGACACAATAGAAGAGATAAAGACCCAGGCAAGAAAAATTGCCTGGCTGAGAACAATAGCCGGATTAAAAGAAATCCATCTGAACAGGATACTTACAACATCGTCTATGGAGTTTATTAATTCGTCGAGAAAAATTGAAAGGCTCACAAAAAGAGCCAAGAAACTCGGTTTTGATATCCCGCAGGAAGGAATAAAATGGATAGAGACCGGACTTACCCAGCTTGGTCTTGACACAGCAAAATACAAACTGGAGCTATTAAGGTCATTGCAAAAGATCAGTTATGAAGACAAAAGGGAAGAAGATATAAGCAGGCTGGTAAAAATAATCTCTTCTTTAACGAAAAAGATCAATCCAGCCCAATGAGCTTGTGGGCCTGGGGGATTACGAGGACATTTTTCAGACTTCTTTTGGCCACCGAGTGATATGAAAGACATTGCTCAGGCGAAGGCGCCGATTTAAATGTTCTTCCCGCCGCGGCGGGCTGCAGGACCAGACAAATGCCATCATCTTTGCCGGCAATAAGTCGGCTCATGTCGTCTATCTCCTGCACAGAAGTATCTTTTGAAAAAACAGCTTTCACAAAGACTTCTTTGTTCATGGCAATATCCAGGAATTTTCCGTGTTCGGCGGCATAATCTCCGCACTTAGTTGCGCTGGGAAGTTTATAATCCATGGCTATTATATCCACAAGGTCTATGATCTCATAAAGCCTGTCCGGCAAAGTCCCGTTTGTTTCCAGATATTTGGGCAGTTTTATTTGCGGCAAAAGAGCTGTAAGAAAATCCACCTGCAGCAGAGGTTCGCCGCCGGTCAAGCTTACAGAGTGGAACGGATTTCCGGCAGAAATAAAACTATTCACCGCTTCCGCGGCTTCAGTGATAGAAATAGGATTTTCCAGCCTTTTTACTTCGTTCTTTTTCTTGCAAACGCATATTTTTTCAAGGTCCTGCGCGGAAGAGGAACGGGAGGTTTGTGTGTCGCAGTAGGCGCAGGAAAGATTGCAGCCGGCAAACCTTACAAAGATCTGCCTTTGACCGATATATACACCCTCGCCCTGAATGCTTTGAAAAATTGTTGAGATATTGGCGCCGGGCCCGCTCATTTAAGAAATTCTTTGGACACTATTTCTCCCCTTTTTCCGGGAGCAAGCAGCTCTTTGCCGCCGGAAGAAAGCCTTATCCCTGCGGCATTGCCTATTTTTACAAATATCTTTTTATCCGCGGTCCAGGCCCTTTCATCGCCTGGAAAAGCGATGCCTTTAAATACATTTTTGCCGTCCGCTTCGACAAGAAGCCATGTTTTTTCCAGTATCTCGGCACGGATCTCAAAAACATCTTCTGCCGGAGATGTGATTTGAACAGTAGGCTCTTTTGACACAGATGCATTTCTCACAGAATTTATCAGGAATCCGGCAAAAGAGAAAAGGCCTGCCGTCAAAAGTATAAGAAAGACCGCGACAACAAGAACTTTTACGAACTTCTGCCCGTCAAATGCCGGCGTTTTTTTGATCTTTGCCTGAACCGGCTCGGCTTTGGGCTTGTCTTTCCTGTTCTTCCTGAAAAGTTCCGCTATAAGGGGAGCCGGATCCACTCCGAGAAAATCCGCATATACCCGAATAAACCCTTTAAGCACAACGTCCCCGGGGATCTTGGTAAAGTCTTCATCTTCGATCGCTTTAAGATATGTTTGCGCAATTTTGGTCTCTTTGGAAGCTTTTTCAATCGGTATCTTCTTGGCTGATCGCGCATTTTTCAGGGTCTTGCCGATCACAAATTTTTCTTCTTTCATAACTCCTCCGTTTTTTCTTCGAGCAGAGGGAGCTGGCCAAGATCATGCAGGCCAAAATGTTTCAAAAAGTCCACGGTTGTCGCATAAAGTATAGGGCGTCCGACGGTTTCCGATCTTCCTGCTTCTTTTATTAGCCTTTTATCAAGAAGGGTTTTTATGACGCCGTCACAAAGCACCCCGCGTATCCGCTCGATCTCAGCTCTGGCAACAGGCTGTTTGTAGGCGATTATGGAAAGTGTTTCCAGTGATTGCTGTGAAAGCGAGACCGACACGGGACTTTTCAGGAATTTTTCTATGTATGCGCTGTATCTCGGCCTGGTTGCCAACAGGTATCCGTTAGCGATCTTTATCAATTGGATCCCCCTCGTCTCGTAAGAAGATGACAGTTCTTCCACCGCACGCAAGATCGTATCGCGTCCCAGACAGGCGATCTCATCTATGTCATCTACCGACAAAGGTCTTTTTGATACAAACAACAGCGATTCTATCGCGTTCCTTGCGTCCTCGTAAGTAACCGGCAGCGTTTCATTCATTTTGACAGGCTCTCCTGAAATGGGAAGAGAAATATCTGTCCGAAAAAGCTCTCCTGCTTAAGGATCACTTTTTTCAGGCGTATAAGCTCAAGCATGGCTAAAAAGGTGACAATGATCTCCAGCCTTGTCTTTGTACGGAACAAAGACTCAAAGCCGACAGGCCCCGAAGACGCGGCCAACCTTTCGGAGATATCTTTTATCTTGTCTTCGACGGTGATCAGCTCATCTACGATCTCAAAGCCTTCCTTCTTTTCATTTACCTCAGCCCAGATCTTTCTGAAAGCGTCCGTGAGATCCGAAACCGCGACATCTTTGAGAAAATACTGTTTCTGCCCTCCGGACAAAGGTTCAAAGCGGAACCGGTGGAATACTTTTGAGAACTCTTCCTTCTTATTTTTAAGAAATGCCGCCATTTTCTTAAATACTCTGTATTGAGCGACATGGTCCACAAGAGAGGACTCTATTTCTTCGATCTCTTCTTCCTCTTCAATCGGAAGAAGTTTTTTCGACTTGCTCTCAAGCAGATACGAAGCGACCAAAAGGAACTCGGAAGAATAATTCAGGTCAAGTGCCTGCGCCAGCGAGAGATATTCCAGATATTGCAGCGTCACTAAGGACAGGGATATATCGCAGATATCAACGGCTTCGCTTTCTATCAGGGTAAGCAAAGACTCAAAATGCCCCTCAAAACCGGGAAGGTGGACGCTGAACTTTTTGAGCCCGCTGTCTTCCAGAGCGGCTTCCGGCAATATTTTTACGCGCTCCGGAGCTTCTATTTGAGCGGACTGTTCGATCATATCCATGATCAGGAGATCCCCATTAGTTTTTTCGCTTCCGACATGGTCTTTACGGCGATTGCCGAAGCTTTTTCTCTGCCCTCTTCCAGCATTTTCTTTATTATACTTCTGTCGGCCTCGAGTTCAAGCCTTTTTTTGTAGATATCTTTTAACGAATCTATAAGAGCTGCCGCAAGATTTTTTTTACAGTCGGTACATCCGATCGAGCCCGATCTGCAAAGCTTTTCTATTTCGGCCACGGATGCCGCCGAGTATATCTTGTGATAGGCAAACACGGTACATACCTGCGGATGCCCCGGATCGTTCTTTCTTATCCTTGCGGGATCGGTCACCATAGAGCTGACTTTTTTTTCTATCGTCGCCGGCGGATCGCAGATGGCTATCGTATTTCCGTAGCTTTTGCTCATCTTGCGGCCGTCAAGCCCCGGCATTACAGGAACTTTTGTCATCAGGTCTTTGGGAACCGGAAAAAATTCCCCGTAAATATTGTTGAACCTGCGCGCGATCTCTCTTGTCAGTTCAAGGTGCGGCAGCTGGTCCTGCCCTACCGGAACAAGGTCCGCTTTGTAGATCAAAATGTCCGCGGCCTGGAGGACCGGATATCCCAAAAACCCGTATGTGCCCAGGTCAACCTCTTTGAGCTCGTCTATTTTACTTTTA
>JBAZKW010000003.1:0-122175 GCA_041650595.1 Candidatus Margulisiibacteriota bacterium | reverse complement strand
AAAGTACAAAAATATCTCCAAAAAATATCCGGTCCGATCCTGGACAGGATAGATATCCATCTTAATATGCCGCGGCTTAATAGGGACGAACTGCTTTCTTCTTCCTGCGGAGAATCTTCCAAAGAGATAAAGAATAGAGTTGTTTCCGCAAGGCGGATCCAGATAAAACGTTTTGACGGAATGAAGATCATTTCAAACGCCAAGATCCCCCCGCGGAATATGCGGAAATTCTGTTCTATGGAGCCTGCCGCGGAAGAGCTCATGAAATCGGCGGTCTTTAAACTGCGTCTTTCCGGAAGGTCCTACGACAAGATACTCAAGGTTGCGCGCACTATTGCCGATCTTGAAAGCAATGAAACCATTAAACCCGAATATATAGCTGAAGCGATACAATACCGTCCGGACAGGGGGTGAATATTTTTATGGAAGAAAGGTCCTTTGTTAAATTCGTATCTGTCAGGAATGAGCAGGTGATCTATAAAGTCGCGGTGTTCACGCTGCCTTCCTATCGGGAACTCATCCTCAATCGGGGCATTAATTACGTTCTTGACCTTTTTATGGAAGTATGCCGCGACAAGAACTGCCGGTTTTTAGGCCTCAATTTTGAAGGCGGATATGTCTTCGCTCTTTTAGGATTTGAACATGAGTATATTCTTAAAAAAAGAAAAACCATCTGTCTTTCGGCCTGCGGAAGAAACAGTCTCGCTGGTAAATGACCTTATAGAAAAAGCAGTAAAGGTAAAAGCCAGCGATATCCATTTTGAACCGCTGGCTGCGGGGATGAGGGTGCGTTTCAGAACGGACGGGTTTCTTTCAGAAGTCCGGTCCATAGAAAAAAAGCTGGTGCCGCAGATTCTTGCAAGGATCAAGGTCATGATAAGCGCCGATATCGGCCAGTCCCGTCTTCCGCAGGACGGAAAAGTGCATATGATACTGGGTGGAGAGCATTTTGATATCAGGGTCTCGACCATGCCGACGATCTTTGGTGAAAAAGCCGTATTGCGTCTTTTGAACAAAGGACAGGCCGCTCTTCCTTTGGAAGAACTGGGCTTTACCGCAAGCCAACTTTCTTTGTACAGAAAAGCTATAACCAGGCCTCACGGTCTGATACTTGTGACAGGCCCCACTGGATCAGGCAAGACAACAACTTTGTATTCTTCGCTCAACGAGATCAACGACCCGTCAAAGAATATTTTGACAATTGAGGACCCCGTGGAATATGAGATCCCCGGCATCAGTCAGGTCCAGGTTAATTACAGAACGGGTCTTGATTTTAAAAGGGGACTGCGCTCGATATTGCGTCAGGATCCCGATGTGATCATGGTAGGGGAGATCAGGGACAATGAGACCGCAAAAATAGCCGTTGCCGCTGCGATGACGGGGCATCTGGTGTTTTCTACTCTGCATACCAATAGTGCGTCCGGCGCGGTTGAGCGGCTTGTGGACATGGGGGTAGAACCTTATCTTGCGGCATCCGGACTTGTGTGCGTGGTAGCTCAGCGCCTGGTCAGAAAACTTTGTCCTAAATGTGAAGAGTGCGGCTACACCGGTTTTAAAGGACGCAGGGCGGTTTATGAGGTACTGTTCTTTGACCAGCGCGTCAAAGAGGCGGTAAGGACTTGTCCCGACAAAAAGCTGATAGAAAATGTTTCCGGCAGATCAAGCATGTATGAGTCCGGCATGGAAGCCGTAAGGGCTGGATTGATCTGCGAACGTGAACTGGCCGGCATTACCTGCGAGGATGTTCAATGTTTTTAAAGAATATCGCGATCCCCACTATTTTTTTATAGATATTTTTTACGACCGCTTTTAAGCAGTGGATGTAGCCGTACGGACAGGTTTTGCACAAAGTAAAAGGAGTGTCCGGTATGGTGCACTCCTCTTCTCTCATGTAAAGGCAACGTTTCTTATTTTTGTCAGGTTCTCCCGGCTCGTTTACAGGCAGATCCACCTTGCTTCTTGAAAGATTCTGCGGCCTTGTTACTTCTTTGATTTGCATAATTCCCGTCGTATACTTATCGACGGATTTTATGGAAATTTCATCTTTTCGCGTATTATGGTATATTTTAGTAATGATCAAGAGGATATTTGCGACATTATTCTTTTATGTCTTCTTTTTTGTGACTTTCATTCTGGGAAGCGCGCTCATGCTTGTTTTAACGGTTTTTGGTGTCCCGCGTAGAAAAGCGGCAGCAGATGTTTCTAGGTCATGGGCGACGGCTCTTTTGCGTATTGCCGATATAAAGGTAATTGTCCGCGGGACGGAAAATCTCTTTTTTGACGGGCCAAAAGTATTGGTGGCAAACCATCAGGGGAATTTTGATATTCCGATGTTAATGTCCGTCCTGCCGGTAAATTTCAGGTTCCTGGTAAAAAAAGAACTATTTTCTATTCCGATCTTTGGCTGGTATTTAAAGAGCCGCGGCGATATTTCGATAGACAGAAAGAACGGGGCCCGCGCCAGTTACACGATAAGAACACTTGCTCAAAGCCTTAAGGATGATGATCCTGTTCTTATATTTCCGGAAGGAACAAGATCTTCCGACGGAAAAGTGTCCGAGTTTAAGCGCGGCGGCGTGGTCCTTGCCTCTGCGAGCGGAGCAAAGATCGTTCCGATAGGGATATCAGGGAGCTTCCGCATCCAGAAAAAGGGGGGTATCATGATATATCCGGCAACTATATATGTGAATATAGGTCCGGCTTTCAAAGATATCGGGGACGAAAAAGAAATGGTCAGTTTTCCGCAAAAATTGAGGGAAAAAGTGATTTCCTTGATAGAGGATTACTAAAAGGTGATATAATAATGCCGCGATATAAAAAAATCGTTGCCGAAAACAGAAAAGCGCGGTTTGATTACCATATATTTGAGACCTGCGAAGCGGGTATCGCGCTCAAGGGTAACGAAGTCAAGTCTTTGAGGATCGGCAGGGCCAATCTTAGGGACAGTTTTGCTAGGATCGAGAACGGACAGGCGTTTTTGCACGGAATGCACATAAGCCCGTACGATTTTGCCAGAAAAGAGGGGGTAGATCCTTTAAGGACGCGCAAGCTTCTTCTGAAAAAGAATGAGATCAGAAAGCTGGCCGGAAAAGTCTTGCAGAAAGGTTTTGTTCTGGTCCCTTTGAAGGTATATTTCTCCGGAAATTATGCCAAAGTGGAGATCGCAGTAGCCAAAGGCAAGAAGCTTTTTGACAAAAGGGATACCATAAAAAAGAAGGATTCTGACCGGGACATGGAGCGGGAGCTTGTCGACAGACAAAGATAAAAAAGTAAAATCAGCAAATGCTGGCATACGCTCCAAACAAAAATCGGGGATCGATGTGGCAGACGCGGTCAAGGATATGATAACGGCCCAATATCCGGCGATGAGCGAAAATGATGTCACGCGTCTTGCGGTGATGTTGACAAAAGCTCAGCTAAAAGGTGATATATAATATAGGCAGGGAGGTAAATGTAAAATGGTAAATATTCCGGGGCAGGTTCCGCCGCCGCTGGCTCCGCAGGTCCCGCCCAGAAAGCTGGACGAGACCCATGATACCCGCAAGGATATGGCTCCTGCACGTTCTTCGGTCGGCCGTGATGTGAACGCACTTGACTCTCAGGCAATAGCCGTGCGTATGGCCGCTCTTTCAATGGACGCAAAAGAAAAAGAGCTTTCGTTTGAAGATATAGTTGACAAAGTGATCAAGGAAACGGGATTGATAAACCCTCAGTCCGCCATGGAAGAAGCAGACCGCAAGTTGCAGAAAGAGATCGAGCTTGAGCTTCAAAAGATAAAAGAGAATAAGGAACTGATGGAAGAGGCCCAAGCGTGGCAGGACCTGGCGGAGCTCTTGGAAAACAATCTGGATGAGGAACAAGTCAACCATTTTATCTCACTGCTTGAACACGAAGTGGGGCTGTAAGGATCTCGACGGGAGGTGAAAGGTCCGGAGTGCAAGCCGAGGTGCCGTGACCCTCGTAAAACTTTGCGGCAAAATTAACTGCTAACTCAGTTAAAGAATTGGTTGCTAGTGTTGACTGGTCTGTCTGGAACGTAGAGTCCCTGACACCAGAAATGGCATTGGCAGCCTAATAGCCTCTCTTAATTAGAGGTTACGTCCGCCGGGTCTGACGGCCGATCCGGGAAAGGGCGTCATAAGACCGGATACTTTTTTGTCCGTTCCTTCGGGGCAAAAGGGGAAACAAAACAGCTAAGGATAGTTTTGCGGATGGCCCCGTCCTTGGCTTTATCCGCGGGACGAAAAACCAAATTAAGGGCTAAGCTTGTAGGTCTTCGGATATCGATCCTTTCGGACGCGGGTTTAACTCCCGCCAGCTCCAAAAATGTTTGGTGTATAATATATCCATGGAACACAACGACCTGGAGATATTGCGCCATTCTACCTCCCACATCATGGCAATGGCCGTTAAGAAACTATTCCCGGACGCCAAACTTGCTATTGGCCCTGCCATTGAAGAGGGCTTTTATTATGATTTTGACCTTCCGCGGCCGCTTACCGAAGAAGATCTCCCGAAAATAGAAGCAGAGATGAGCGACATCATAAAAAGAAACATCCCTTTTGAACGCCTGGAACTCTCCAAGTTAAAAGCATCCGAACTGCTTGAAAAAGCGGATGAACAATACAAAATCGAACTTTTAGGAGAGATCCCGGACGAAATAGTTTCTTTCTATAAAAACGGAGATTTTACGGATATGTGCCGCGGACCGCATCTAAGTTCTACCGGCAAGGTCAAAGCTTTCAAACTTTTAAAGATTGCTGGCGCTTATTGGCGGGGCGATGAGAAAAACGCGATGCTCCAGAGAATATATGGCACTGCTTTTGATACAAGAAAAGAACTTGACGAGTATGTAACAAGGATGGAAGAAGCTTTAAAGCGAGATCATAGGCGTCTTGGAAAAGAACTGGATCTTTTCAACATTTATCATGAAGAGGCAGGCGCCGGTCTTGTCTACTATCATCCGAAAGGGGCGATATTGCGCGGAGTTATCGAGGACACTCTTAAAAGAGAACACCGCAAAAGAGGATACCAACAGGTCGTTACTCCTCACATTGCTAAGATCGATCTTTGGAATACTTCCGGGCACACGGACTATTACAAAGAGAACATGTATTTTATGAAAATAGACGAACAGGAATATGTGCTCAAACCTATGAACTGTCCGGGGCACATACTTATTTTTAAGAGGAAAATAAACAGTTACCGCGAAATGCCGGTAAGGTTTTTTGAGCTTGGGACCGTATATAGATATGAAAGGTCCGGCGTTTTGCACGGACTGATGAGGGTGAGAGGGTTCACTCAGGATGATGCGCATATCTTTTGCACTCCGGACCAGCTCCAAAACGAGATCTCCAGCACGATAGACTTTGCTTTTGATATGATAAGAAAATTCGGTTTTGAGGACTTTAAAGTATATCTTTCTACGCGTCCCGACAGCTTTGTCGGCACCGAAGAGAACTGGAAGAGTGCTACGCTTGCTCTCGAAGAAGCTATGAAGGCAAAAGGTGTCAAGTATGAAATAGATCCGGGTGCCGGAGTATTTTACGGACCTAAAATTGACGTAAAACTGAAAGATGCTATCGGCCGTTTCTGGCAGGGGCCAACCATCCAGGTTGATTTCAATAATCCCGAAAGATTTGATCTGAATTATATCGGCGAAGACGGCGGACAACACAGACCGGTCATGATACATAGGGTCGTTTTGGGCAGCATGGAAAGATTTATAGGGGTGTTAACGGAGCATTATGCGGGGGCTTTTCCGTTCTGGCTGGCTCCCGTGCAAGTGGTCGTGCTTCCCATCGCCGACCGGCACAATGATTATGTAAAAAGTATTGCCGACAAGCTAAGGGAAAAGGATATTAGGGTCGAAACCGACGAGCGCCGTGAAAAGATCGGCCTCAAGATCAGGGAAGCCCAAATGCAAAAAATTCCTTACATGCTTATAGTAGGTGACAAGGAAGTAGAATCCGGTTCTTTATCCGTCAGATCAAGAGAAAAAGGCGATCTTGGGACCAGCACATTGGACGAATTTCTTTGCGACTTTGTTGACTCATAGCTCCTATTGCGGTAAAATATAGGCATACATGAAGAGATATTTATAGTTTGTGGGAGATTACCGGAAAAACTCATTGAAGAGGATCTTATGATCCTCTTTTTTGTTTATATAGGGGAAAAATATGTTTGGTCTACCGAAAAAACAAGGGTTATATGATCCTTCATTTGAACGCGACAGCTGCGGCGTCGGGTTCGTATGCAATATAAACGGCAATAAGACCCACGATATCGTCGAAAAGGGTATAGAAGTCCTGAACCGCCTGAGCCACCGCGGAGCAACAGGATCTGATCCAAAGACAGGGGACGGTGCCGGGATACTTATCCAGATACCGCAGGAATATTTCTTGTCGGAATGCTCCAAAATCGGCATTAAGCTTACTGAAGAATATGCTGCGGGATTTGTCTTTCTCCCCCAAAATAAAGACGACAGAAGAGCATGTGAAAAAATCATAGAAAATTTGATCGTTGATGAAAAACAGGAATTTCTCGGCTTTAGGGATGTTGCCGTCAATAATTCAGACATAGGAGAGGTAGCAAAAAAGACACAACCGGTCATGCGCCAGATATTTATAGGCCGCGGACAAAATGTTTCTGACAAGATAAATTTTGAAACAAGGCTCTATATAATACGTAAACTCATAGAGTCAAAAGTTGAAAGATCCGATATAAAGCAGAAAGACTTTTTCTATATCCCTTCGCTTTCGTCAAAGACGATAGTCTACAAAGGTCTGTTAATGCCCAGCCAGCTCAAAAGTTTCTATCCTGAGCTTTCAGATCCGCGCATCAAAAGCGCTCTTTGTCTGGTGCATTCGCGATACAGTACGAATACCTTTCCGACCTGGGACCTTGCCCAGCCTTTCAGGTTCCTCGCGCATAACGGTGAGATAAATACGCTCCGCGGCAATATCAATTGGACAAGAGCACGAGAAAAAATGCTAAACAGCGATGTCCTGGGCAATGAACTCAAGAAAATATTGCCGGTGATCGTGGAAGGTGGCAGCGACTCTGCGGCTTTGGATAATGTCCTTGAGATGCTGGTCATGTGCGGCAGGAGCCTTCCTCACTCGATGATGATGCTGATCCCGCCTGCTTGGGAAAAGAACGAGCTTATGGATAAAAAACACAGGGCTTTTTATGAATATCATGCCTGCCTCACGGAGCCGTGGGACGGTCCCGCGGCGGTAGCTTTTACTGACGGAAGGTTCATAGGAGGAATTCTTGACCGAAACGGTCTCAGGCCTTGCAGATACGTTATAACAAAAGACGGCACGATAGTGCTTGCTTCGGAGGTCGGGGTCCTTGATATAGACCCGAAAGATATTCTATTAAGCAGCAGGCTTATGCCCGGAAGAGTATTCCTTATAGATACACAGGGTGGCAGCATCATCGATGATAAAGAGCTGAAGGACGATCTTTCATCCAGAAAGCCTTACGGCAAATGGTTAAAAGATAATATTTTGAATTTGAAAGACATAAGGCCTGCAAAAAAAATTAAGAAAACAAGAGAATCAGACCTGTTTAAACTTCAGCAGGCTTTCGGTTATACCAAAGAAGATATAAAAACCCTGATAAAGCCTATGGCAGAAAAAGGACAGGAGCCTGTCGGCTCCATGGGCAACGACACTCCGCTTGCGGTCCTTTCCAAAAGACCGCAGCTTTTGTTTAACTATTTTAAACAATTGTTTGCCCAGGTCACGAATCCTCCGATAGACCCCATAAGAGAAGAGATTGTGATGTCCTACGACAGCTATATCGGGCCGCAGTCAAATCTGCTCAATGAGACGCCGGTACACTGTCACAGGCTAAAAATTAAGAATCCCGTGCTGACTAACGAAGACCTTGAGAAGATACGGGAAATAAATCAAAGCGGTTTCAGATCAAAGACCATCTCTATTCTTTTTGACGTAAAATCCGATCCGGACATGAAAAAAACCATTAAAAGGATATGCGATGAAGCTTCGTCCGCGGCAAAGAGAGGATATAGTTTCATTATTTTATCAGACCGGGGAGTGGATAAAAATAAAGCTGCAGTGCCTTCTTTGCTGGCAGTGGCAAGCCTGCATTCTTATCTTACAGTCAAAGGCGAAAGGACAAGAATAGGATTTATCGTTGAAAGTGCGGAGCCGCGCGAAGTCATGCATTTTGCGCTTCTGTTCGGGTACGGAGCAGGCTGCATAAATCCTTATATGGCTTTTGATACTATAGACAGGCTGGTAGAAGAAAAGGAAATATCCGCGGATAAAGAGAGAGCTCATTATAACTACGTGAAATCCGTTGAGAAAGGGATATTGAAGATCCTCTCAAAAATGGGGATATCCAGGCTTCAGAGTTACCGCGGAGCACAGATATTTGAAGCTCTTGGACTTTGTGATGACCTGATAGAAAGATATTTTCCCGGGACAGTATCGAGGATAGGAGGCGCTGGACTCAAAGAGATCGCAAAAGAAACGCTGATCAGGCATGAAAAAGCCTTTTCAGAAAAGAATATCGACGAGATGTTGGATGTCGGCGGCGTTTATCAGTGGAGAAAAGGAGGGGAAACTCATCTTTGGAATCCTGACACTATATTTGCGCTACAGCAGGCTGCCAGGAACAACGATCCGCAAAAATACAAAGAATTTTCCGCCCTGATAAACAACCAGAGCGGTTATAATGCGACGCTACGATCGCTTTTAAGGTTCAAAAAGACATCTCCGATAAGTCCGGACGAGGTAGAGCCGGCTTCGGAGATCGTGAAAAGATTTGTTACGGGCGCCATGAGCTTTGGTTCCATAAGCAAAGAGACACATGAGACCATTGCGATAGCGATGAACCATCTTGGCGGCAAGTCCAATACCGGAGAAGGTGGCGAAGACCCGATAAGGTTCAAACCGCTTCCGAACGGCGACAGTGTTCGAAGCGCAATTAAACAAGTCGCATCGGGAAGATTCGGCGTAACGAACAATTATTTGACAAATGCGGATGAGATCCAGATAAAAATGGCACAGGGTGCAAAACCCGGTGAAGGCGGCCAGCTTCCCGGGCATAAAGTAAACGAGATCATAGCAAGGATAAGATATTCAACACCGGGCATAACGCTTATTTCTCCGCCGCCGCATCATGACATTTATTCTATTGAGGATCTTGCCCAGCTTATTTTTGATCTTAAAAATGTCAATCCTTCAGCAAGAATAAGCGTAAAACTCGTTTCGGAAATAGGAGTGGGGACAGTTGCCGCAGGCGTTGCCAAGGGGCACGCCGATATGATACTTATTTCCGGCGGCGACGGAGGCACAGGGGCTTCTCCGTTCAGTTCTATAAAACATGCCGGGCTCCCATGGGAACTAGGACTTTCAGAAGCACACCAAACACTGGTACTTAACGGACTCCGCAGCAGGGTAAGGCTTCAGACGGACGGGCAGATAAGGACCGGACGTGATGTCGTGATAGCCGCCATTCTTGGAGCAGAAGAATTTGGTTTCAGTACGGCAGTCCTTGTGGTTTTAGGCTGTGTTCTGCTTAGACACTGCCATTTGAACAATTGTTCTCTGGGCATTGCCACTCAGGATGAGATCTGCAGAAAGCGTTTTTCAGGGAAACCGGAATTTATACAGAACTATCTGTTCTTTGTTGCCGAAGAAATAAGGCAAATAATGGCTTCCTTGGGAATAAGGAAAATCGATGATCTGATAGGAAGGACCGATCTGCTTGAAACAGACGGGTCAATGCTTGATTGGAAGAACAGGAACTTAGACTTTTCAAAAATATTGTACAGGCCCGAAAATACTGAAAAGAGCGCAGTCCGCAGAACGGTTAAACAGGACCATGGGATAAAAAATGTGCTCGATGTGCAACTTATTGAAACATTGAAGGATAATATCGCAAATAAACAATCCGTCAGGGTCGAACTGCCGATAAAAAACGTTAATAGAGCAACAGGCGCCATGCTGAGCGGCAGGATATCAGCTTTGTACGGGGAAGACGGGTTGCCTGACGATACTGTAACCATAAAATTTACAGGGACTGCAGGACAAAGTTTCGGGGCATTTTTGGCAAAAGGAGTCACTTTTGAGCTCGAGGGGGAAGCCAACGATTATGTCGGCAAGGGGCTCTCCGGCGGGAAAATAGCGATATATCCGGATAAAAAAACGGAATATGACCCTCAAAAGAATATCATAATCGGGAATACCACTTTTTATGGAGCAACTTCCGGAGAGGCTTATATAAGAGGATCTGCAGGAGAACGTTTTTGTATCCGTAATTCGGGAGTATATGCCGTAGTGGAAGGCGTTGGCGACCATGGCTGCGAGTATATGACCGGAGGCAGGGTCCTGATCCTGGGCACAATCGGAAGGAACTTTGCCGCAGGTATGTCCGGCGGAATAGCTTATGTTTACGGGGTGAACGGAGATTTTAAGACCTTGTGCAATACCGAGCTTGTAAGCCTTGAAAAATGTACTTTTACTGATGAGTCTATATTGCATTATCTCCTGCAGAATCACTATAAGAATACAAGAAGTCAGGTGGCTAAAAAGATCCTTGATGATTTTGAAAACGAGACATCCAGGATAGTGAAAGTTATACCTGTCGAATATAAAAAAGTGCTGGCGGCAATCGAGCCTAAAAAGGCAAAAGCCGACGAACCGTTCGATTTTTAGCGAGAGGAATTACTTATGGCTGATCCAAAAGGGTTCTTAAAAGTAAAACGCAATACTTGCCAGACAAGGCCGGCAAGTGAGCGCATAAAGGATTATAGGGAAATAGTAATCCTCAAAAGCAAAACACAGTCGGAGGAACAGGCATCGCGCTGCATGGACTGCGGAACGCCTTTTTGTCATTCAAGTTGTCCTGTAGGCAATCTGATACCGGAATGGAACGATGAAATGTACCGCGGTAACTGGCAAAAAGCTTTTACCGCTCTTCAATTGACAAATAATTTTCCGGAGATCACCGGCCGGATCTGTCCCTCGCTCTGTGAATATGGATGTGTGCTCGGGTACAATGATGACCCTGTGACCGTAAGAGAGAACGAGCTCTCGATAATAGAAGAGGCTTTTAAAAACGGACATGTAAAGCCCGCTCCTCCTAAAAAAAGGACCGGAAAAAAAGTCGCCGTAATAGGTTCCGGGCCAGCCGGTCTGGCCTCAGCCGATCAGCTTAATAAATACGGGCATAGTGTAACAGTTTTTGAAAAGGACGATCAGCCCGGAGGGATTCTTAGATACGGGATACCGGACTTTAAACTCGAAAAGCACATTATAGACAGGCGATTAGCATTGCTCAAAAAAGAGGGAGTAGTATTTAAGACCGGAGTGGATGTCGGAGAAGAATATTCTGCTAAAGAGATCGTTTCCCAATTTGATGCCGTCTGCATAGCGATAGGGTCAAGAACTCCAAGGGATATTAATATAGAAGGTCGGTCTTTGGGCGGCATACATTTTGCGATGGATTACCTCTGTCAGTCGAACAGGAGGATTTCAGGAGAAAAGGTATATTCTTCTCCTATAGATGCTTGCGGCAAAAAAGTATTGGTCATAGGTGGAGGCGATACCGGTTCCGACTGCGTCGGTACAGCGAATCGTCAAGGGGCATTATCGGTTACTCAGATAGAGATAATGCCAAAACCTCCGGTGTGCAGGACAGAAGAGATGCCGTGGCCAAAATATCCTATGTTGCTCAAGACATCAACGAGCCATGAAGAAGGAGCAAAGCGCCAGTGGTCCATACTTACCAAGAAGTTTGAAGGTGAAAATGGAACCGTAAAGAGAGTGGTATGTACAAATGTAGAGTTTGTTTTCGATAAAGACAAATTCTGTCAGGTCATGAAAGAGATTCCGGGCTCAGAATTCGTTATAGAAGCTGACCTTATAGTGCTTGCGCTCGGATTTGTCCACCCGGAGCGCGATGGAATAGTAAAAGACTTAAACCTCAAACTTGATGTGAGAGGGAATATTTTGACCGGCCCTGATTATATGACCTCCAAAAAGCCGGTTTTTGCGGCCGGAGATTCGCGGCGCGGGGCGTCCCTTGTGGTTTGGGCTATTTATGAAGGCAGGCAGGCGGCCGAGTCCATAGACCGCTATCTTTCTACATCTGTTACCCGAAAACGCAAATAACTTTTTGTGAAACAATGTCGGATAAGATCGTTATTTCCCGGTCCTTGAAATCCAGGACCTTAATAACGTCCTTTAATCTGTTGTGCTGAGGCAATATTTTTTCGAGCAGGTTCTCTTTTTCATTCAAAACTTTTATATTTAAGTAAGAACTTTCCTCTTCTTCCGGGAAAACAGCTATATAGAAAATATTACTTTCAACAAGGTCCTGGAACATGTGGGTCCCGAACGAAAGCTCCGGGATCAAATTCCCGCTTTTGAAAGCGATCTCGACTACGCAGCGCATATGATTTATCTCAAAAAAACTTACCGGCACTCCCATGGAAGGAGTAGACGTTCCCCATCTTCCGGGGCCCATCAGCATTGCCGGGCTGTCTTTTTTGTCTTTCAAAAAAGCGTTGATCTTTCCCGTTATCCGTGCTGTTTCATATTTGTCCTGCTGGTTCAGCAAACTGTATCTTTCAGGGTCTATATATATAACATATCTTATCTTTTGAGATATATTTCCTCCCATGAAATTGCCTTCGGACATTAAAAGAACGCTATCTTTTCCTTTTGTTTCAGGAAGCGTGACTGTATCTTGCAGTCCTTTTTTCTGGAGAGGTCTGCATTGCAGCAGATTTATCTTAAAAGAATCACCGGAGAAATTAGCGGTGAATTCTATGTCGACCGGATGCTCGTAAGAGCTTTCAAGAGTCTTCATGATCGTCCGCATTTTTTGCGTAAAGTCAGTTTCGGAAAATAATTTATCAAAAGTAAGAGTTGCGTCCTTTGGATCTTTTTTAGCGATCATATTTAATACGGTTTCAGGTGTATGCGGCAGAACTCTTTCAAGGTCCGAGGTTTCCAGCTTGTTTAGTCCGATATCCAGCAGGTCAACTTTGTGTTGGGAAAATCTGCTTACTTCATCAGATCCCGAGTGAGGGGTGAGCCGCGGCTGGTCAAGCGACACTATGCGCGGATAATCGTCTTCCACTCTGTTGACCGCCCTTGTGCCAAGGCCGAAAACAAGGCGTATCATGCCGGCTTTAGGGTCTAGGCTCTTTTCCCATACATAAGTATTGAAAGATATGCCGACCCCGGCAAGGTCCGGGAAAAAGAACGGTCCTTTGTAGGAGCCTGATACTCTTTGCACCAAAATAGCCATCTGCTCGTCATGCCGGTCCAGGCCTCTTTCAAGCCTGTAAGACAGAGCCTCTTCGCTCATGGTGCTTGCAAATACCTGTCTTACGGCTTCTTCAAAGTTCTTGTATCTTTGTTCCGGAGATCCCTGATTCACGCAAAAAATACTTTCATATTTTCCCGCGAACACATTGCCGAAACCGTCCTCCAGCAGGCTGGAAGACCGGACGATTACCGGAGATTGTCCGAAATACTCGAGCATCTGCTGGAACTGTTCCTTTATTTCCATGGGGAATTTTCCCGAAAGCATTTTTTCTCTGAGCTCTTTTGCCGCGTCAAAATACCCTTCTTTTGTTTTTTGTTCCATAAATGTGCGCCACCAGCCGTTTTGTACTATGTATGCGTAGAACACGTCAGCGCCTATGTAAAAGGAATCGTGCGGCTCAAGTTCGGCTTTCCAGTCAAAAGAAGAGTCTTGGATAAGTATCTTTCTGGACAAAAGCATGCCGACGGCTTTCCCTCCGATCATTCCCGTGCCTATAAGACGGGATTTGATCTCAAGAAGGTCTTCAAGGGAGATGAATTGTTTTGCAAAGCCCAGCATTTTCTGGTCTTTGCCCACCAATATCTTTGAGAGCATATCGGTGGCTATTCGCTTTTCCTTTGAATCTTTCATTCCTTTGTATTGTTCGGTATCCAGGAAAAGCCGGTCCCAATAGTCAAGGGCTCTTTCCGCATCCTCGAACCTTGTATGGGCGGCGGAAGAAAAAAGTTTTGCAGCGTCAAAACTGTTGGTTATCGGGATAAACCGGTCTTTTTGCTGTAAATGCGGAAGGAACATAGTCGGAGAGTATCTGTTCCAGACCTTCAGGGGGTGTATGTAGAGTTTTGACTTTATATTATATACATCAAGGAGCAGCTGGGTAGTCTCTCTTATCCTGGCGATCGTCCGGTAAGAGTGTTTGTTCCGGAATATGGCAAAATAAGCTATAGTATTTAATTCGAACAGGTACGGGCAGGTTATTAGAAAAAAGTTTCCTATCATAAGGTCGCTTGCCCAGGCGGATAGCAGGTCCGAAAGACAATCGAAAACGTAGTATACTCCTTCGCCTTCTTTTGTCGCTATCTCATGCACCTGTTTTGAGAAAGATTCAAAACCGCTTTCAGCGTCAAGCACATAAGTCTTTATTCCTGTTGTGTCTTTAAGCACCGGCTCGTGCGAAGCGAATCTCAGGTAAACAACGCGGTGTTTTTCTTTTAAAGCATTTTCCACAAAACTTTTGGATAGATATTTGTAAGAGGCCAGATCATCCACCTGCCATACGACATTATCTCCGATGCGCAGTTTGTTCACTACATCGTCAAGACCTTTGATCCCGGTGCTGGCCTCAAGAAGGTTCATGGCAGTATTATAGCATATGAAAAAAGATACAAAAATGTATGAATGCATATTGAATCCTACATAAATCGGGTATAAAATAGAACTTAGGTATAATGTTTTGACAGAAAAGAACCTTCTTCTAAAAAGAAAAATTAAAGAACTCACCGCGCTTTATGAAATAAGCCAGACACTGAGCATGTCGCTGGATATAGAAAAGTCCATATACGGCGTTCTTGAAAAACTTGACGATCTGCTCGGCATGAAAAGATGCACTATAACCCTGCTTAACCCGGGGACGGGAGAGCTCTTGATAGAGGCTGCATATGGGCTCACGGAAGCGGAAAAAAAGCGCGGAAAATATAAGATAGGCGAGGGCATAACCGGCAGGGTAGTTCAAAGCGGCAGTGCCGCGGTGGTGCCCAAGATCGGGGAGGATCCTCTGTTCCTTAATAAGACCAGGTCCAGGAAAGACCTGGACAAAAAGGATATTTCTTTTATCTGTGTACCTATAAAGATCGGTAAGGAGATCATAGGCGCATTGTCTGCCGACAAGGTATTTGATCCTCAGATACCGCTTGAAGAGGATGTCCGGTTCCTTTCTATTGCCGCTTCAATAATAGGGCAGACGGTAAAAATGCAGCAGCTCATTCAAGCAGAAAAAAACCAGCTGATTGAGGAAAATAAGACGCTTCGCCAGGAGCTTACGGAAAAATACAGTTTTAAGAACATTGTTGGGAAAAGTAACCGGATGAAAGAGGTCTATGAGATGATAGCCCGGGTGGCAAAGAGCGATGCCACAGTCCTGATAAGAGGAGAGTCCGGTACCGGTAAAGAACTTATCGCTCACGCCATACACTACAATAGTTTGAGAACGAAACGGCCCTTTGTAAAAGTTAACATGGCGGCACTTCCGGAAAACCTGGTAGAATCCGAACTTTTCGGATACGAAAGAGGAGCTTTTACCGGAGCTTTCGAAAGAAAACTCGGCAGGTTTGAGATGGCAGAGGGCGGCACATTATTTCTGGATGAGATCGGGGACCTTAGCCCGGCTACACAGGTAAAGCTTCTTCGCGTGATACAGGAGAGGGAGTTTGAAAGACTTGGCGGTACAGAAACGATAAAATCCAACGTAAGGCTGATCGCCGCCACCAGCACAAATCTCGAAGAGTTCGTGAAAAAGGGAAGGTTCAGGGAGGACCTTTATTACAGGTTGAACGTTTTTCCGATATATCTGCCTCCTCTTCGGGAAAGAAAAGACGACGTCCTTCTTATTGCGGAACATTTTCTGGCGAAGTATTCGGCTGCGAACCATAAGGTCATAAAAAGGATCTCGACTCCCGCGATCGACGCTCTTATGAGCTATCACTGGCCGGGCAATGTAAGAGAACTGGAAAACACTATTGAGCGGTCCGTTCTGATGTGTGAGGGGGAAGTGATCTTTGCGCACCATCTGCCGCCGACCCTCCAGACGCCGCAATCATCCAAGACCCAGATAGGGGACTCTTTGGACGCGCTTGTCGAGAATTTTGAAAAAGACCTGGTCATAGACGCGCTCAAGAGCACCAAAGGCAATAAGACAAAAGCCGCCATCATGCTAAAGACCACCGAACGCATACTCGGTTATAAGGTTTTGCAATACGGGATCGACCACAAAAAGTTTAAATTTTAATCCTACATATTTGTAATATGTACTGATGCCACCCTTCATATTTGTATGATTTATATCTTGAACCACTTTGGCGCACCGCTTTTTTCCTCTTAAATATCCATTTTTTCGTGCGGCATAACAATTGCTGTAATGGGTTTGACGAAAACAAAAAGAAAGGAGAAAACATGTGGACATAAAGAAGCTGTTTTTTGTGATCGCGATGATCCTTGCCGCGGGAGGAGGGGCCATGGCCACCCCTTCGACACAGATATGGAACCCGTCTACCGATATTCAGCCTACCGGAGTGTGGCATCTGGGGATAGACAATTATTTCACTTCTCAGGGGCCCGCGGACGGCGGATATGCGTTCCCTACGGATACAGGTTTGACTTATGGTCTTCTTCCGGGTCTTGAAGTGG
Organism: Candidatus Margulisiibacteriota bacterium; assembly: GCA_041650595.1. Taxonomy (GTDB): domain Bacteria; phylum Margulisbacteria; class WOR-1; order JAKLHX01; family JAKLHX01; genus CALFCX01. The sequence goes on along the minus strand of JBAZKW010000003.1, from coordinate 105,456 downwards.
GAGCCGATGTGTTCCTGCCGCAATCCAGTCCTTTTGTGTTCAATGCCAAATACGGGATCTCCGAGAGCGGGAATTTACCGGCTTTTGCGGTCGGGGGATTCGGTTTCGGTACTGAAAAAGGCGTTACCGACCAGAACGTTCTTTATGCCGTTGCCGCGAAGACGTTTCCTGTCGGCAGGTTGACCGCCGGTTATTTTTCGGGCAATTCCTCTGTTTTGAAGGACCCGTCAGGGAACCCTGATAATGCCGGAGTTATCCTAACATGGGACAAGTATTTGACGGATAAGATATGGGCCTGCGTTGATTATTCGAGCTCTAATTCCGCATTGGGGGCATTGTTCTATGGCCTGTCTTATTCCTTTGCTCCGAACACATCGGTTATCCTCGGATACGGCACGTATAATAACGGGGCAAAACCGACGATCACGACCCAGGTCGATATAAACATATAAGAAAGGGGGGTCTTAAGATGGACATGAAGATTGCTGTCGACACCATGTGGGTGTTGATAACGGCTATGCTGGTTTTTTTTATGAACCTAGGGTTTGCTACTGTTGAAACCGGATTTACCAGGGCCAAGAACGCCGTGAACATACTTTCTAAGAACTTTATTGTGTTCGCCGTCTCTTCTTTGGCTTTCTTTGTTTTTGGATGGGGGCTGATGTTCGGTAATGGCAACCCTCTGGTAGGGCTTCAGGGACTTTTTATGCTTTCCGGAGCTGATAACAGCCCGGCTGCCGGAGCCGCATACCAAGGGGCTTACTCCGCAATATCATGGGCTACGGTCCCGCTTTTGGCGAAGTTCTTTTTTCAGCTTGTGTTTGCCGGTACGGCCGCGACCATAGTTTCAGGGGCTGTGGCAGAAAGGATAAAATACAGTTCGTTCATAGTTTTCTCGTTCCTTATGGTCGGCATAATATATCCTATAGTAGGGCACTGGATATGGGGCGGAGGCTGGCTTGCTACTTCTGGTTTTTGGGATTTTGCGGGTTCAACTGTAGTCCATTCAGTAGGCGGATGGGCGGCCCTTGCAGGAGCACTTGTACTTGGCTCTAGGATAGGAAAGTTCAAAGAGGACGGGTCTCCAAATGCTATCCCCGGACATAACATGGGGCTGGCTACCATAGGTGCTTTTGTCCTTTGGCTTGGATGGTTCGGATTTAACCCCGGGTCTACCATGGCTGCGGATGTAAATGCTATCTCAAGGATAGTCATTACAACAAATATGGCTGCTGCCGCAGGGATCCTCACGTCTACTATAACCTCTTGGCTTTTGAGCAAGAAGCCCGATCTTGGCATGACTATAAACGGATGCCTTGCCGGATTGGTCGCAGTGACGGCTCCGTGTGCTTATATATCTCCGGTGAGTTCCATCATAATAGGCGCTTTGGCGGGTATTTTCGTTGTTCTTGCGGTCATGATGTTTGACCGTATTAGAATAGACGATCCTGTCGGCGCTCTGTCCGTGCACCTTGTCAACGGGGTTTTTGGTACTATTGCCGTTGGTTTGTTCGCTCAAGACATGTTCATGCCCGGGACTACCGGCAACGGACTTTTCTTCGGCGGGGGCACAAAACTTTTGATGTCTCAATTGACCGGTGTTGTTACGGTTGGGGGTTTCACTTTCTTACTGGCTCTGGGGATATGGCTTGCCATTAAGGCTGTGATCGGCCTTAGGGTATCCAGGGACGAAGAAATAAAGGGGTTGGATATCGGAGAGCATGGAATGGAAGCATATTCGGGCTTCCAGATATTCACCGCTCAATAAATACGGAAAAAAGGAGGGATGGATCCATGAAACTAATAATTGCTTTCATACAACCGGAAAAGCTGCCGGACGTTAAGAAAGCGCTGTTTGATCTGGATATATTCAAGATGTCGGTAACGAATTCCCTTGGATGCGGGCAACAAAAAGGGTACAGCGAGTCTTACAGGGGCGTTTTGCACGAAGTCAATCTTTTAAAGAAAGTCAGATTGGATATTGCCGTGAACGACAATTTTGTCAAGGCCACGATAAAAGCTATTGTGGAAGGTGCGCGCACCGGTAACATAGGAGACGGCAAAATATTCGTTTTGCCTCTTGAAGAATGCATACGGATAAGAACCGGGGAATCTGGAAGTAGTGCGATAGGATAAACTTACATAAATGTAGGTTTATTTAGATAAATCATACATAAATGTGACATTTTTGCTTAAATGAATGCAAAATATGGCTGAATTTAGATAAAAACAGTCAGTGGCTGGAATATTGCTGAATAAGAAGATAATCAGAGGGGGGATAATATATGATTAACAGTGGAGACACAGCCTGGGTTCTTATATCAACGGCGCTGGTCATACTGATGACCCCGGCGGTTGGTTTTTTCTACGGTGGGATGGTAAGGAAAAAGAGTATTTTGTCCACCATAATGATGTGCTTTGCCACACTTTTTGTGATAAGTATTCAGTGGGTGCTTTTTGGTTATTCACTTGCTTTTGGTCCTTCAAAAGCAGGGCTCATCGGAGGCCTTAATTGGGTTGGACTCATTGGTATAGGCCAGGCACCCGATGCAGCCTATGCCGCGACAATCCCTGCACTCGCATTTATGATATTCCAGGCGGCCTTTGCGATTGTGACTCCTTCTCTGATAGTCGGAGCCTTTGTGGAAAGAATAAAGTTCTCTTCATTTTTGTTATTTTCCGTTATCTGGTCGACCATAGTATATTGTCCTGTAGCTCATTGGGTCTGGGGTGTAGGAGGATGGCTGCGCGCTATGGGAGCACTTGATTTTGCAGGTGGTACCGTGGTCCATGTTACAGCCGGTTTTTCCGCGCTGGCAATTGCACTGATAATAGGCAAAAGAAAAGGTTACGGAAAAGATAATATGGAGCCCAGCAACATACCTCTTGTTGTGCTGGGAGCCGTTTTACTTTGGTTCGGATGGTTCGGCTTTAACGGCGGAAGCGCTCTTGCCGCCAACGGGCTGGCCGTTTCCGCTTTCGTGGTGACAAATACTGCCGCGGCAGCCGCCGCTCTCATGTGGATGGTGCTTTCCTGGATACACCGCAGGCCGAGCGTGCTTGGCGTAGCCACAGGGGCAGTGGTCGGGCTTGTCGCGATAACCCCCGCTTCGGGATTTGTAGATCCACTTTCTGCAATCGCGATAGGGGCAGTTGCATCGGTCATTTCATATTATATGATCGTCCTGCGCATGAAGCTCAGGATCGATGAATCACTTGATGCTTTTGCCTGTCACGGAATGGGGGGCGCATGGGGAGCCATAGCAACCGGTATATTTGCCAGCAAGATGATAAACCCATCCGGTGCTGACGGACTGCTTTTTGGTAATCCAAGCCTCGTGCTCACACAATTGACGGCTGTTGCGGTCACGGCAGTTTTTGCTTTTGTCTCAACACTAATAATAGCAAAGGCCGTAGACCTGATCATGGGCCTTCGGGTCTCGGAAAATGAAGAGATAGTAGGCCTCGATATTTCCCAGCATGCTGAAAGCGTATTTTAAAAAGGAGGGTTGGTGTAATGAAAAAAATTGAAGCAATTATCAGGCCGGAAAAACTGGAAGAATTGAGAGAAGCGCTGGATGTAAAAGGCCTGTCCAAAATGACCGTTACCGAAGTAAAAGGGAGGGGAACACAAAAAGGGGTCCTGCTCGAATGGAGGGTAGGCGAATACAGGGTAGAATTTATGCCCAAGTCAAAGGTAGAGCTTGTTGTGGATGACAAGAATGTTGAAGATGTGATCTCGGTGATCCAGAGCGTGTGTTCTACCGGAAATGTAGGCGACGGCAAGATATTTATCAGTGCAGTTGAAGATGTAGTGAGGGTCAGGACCGGTGAGAGGGGCAAAGCAGCTCTGTAAGATATAATTAAGGAAAGGAGAAATATGATGAAAAATCTTACTGAATTATTTGGTGAAAACGTTTTCAGCATGAAATGCCTGTCCGAGGTGACCTATAAATCGCTTATGGCGACGATAAAGACGGGGAAGAGCCTTGACGCGAGGATCGCGGATGAGGTGGCGGAAGCCATGAAAGAGTGGGCTGTTTCAAAGGGTGCGACTCACTATACGCATTGGTTCCAGCCGCTGACCGGATCGACCGCGGAAAAACACGATTCTTTCATTGTGCCTGACGGGGAAGGGTCCGTAGTCTGCAAATTTTCCGGTGCTGAACTGACCCAGGGTGAGCCGGATGCTTCCAGTTTTCCGTCAGGAGGACTGCGTGCCACTTTTGAAGCCCGCGGCTATACCGGCTGGGATCCCAGCAGCCCGGCATTCATTAAAGATGATACCCTCTGTATCCCTACGGTTTTCGTAGGTTATCATGGCGAAGCTTTGGACAAAAAGACGCCGCTGCTCCGTTCGATGAAGGCGCTCGGAACGCAGGCCGACCGTATGGCCAAGCTTTTCGGCATCCCGATAAAGCAGAAAGCTTATGCGACGCTTGGCGCAGAGCAGGAATATTTCCTTATTGACAGAGCTTTTTACAATGTGCGTCTCGACCTTCAGCAGACCGGGCGTACACTTTTCGGGATCAAACCGGCGAAACACCAGCAGATGGAAGACCACTATTTTGGAGCTATCAAGACCAGAGTGAGGTTATTCATGCAGGAGCTGGATGCCGAACTTTGGAAGATGGGGGTCCCGTCAAAGACCAGACATAATGAGGTAGCGCCGGCTCAGTTCGAAATGGCGCCGATATATGAAGAATTAAATCTCTCTGTTGACCACAATATGATCGCCATGGAAGTGATGCGCAAAACAGCGGAAAAGCACGGTTTAGTCTGCCTGCTGCACGAAAAGCCTTTTGCCGGCGTCAACGGTTCGGGAAAGCATAATAACTGGTCCCTTTGCGGTCCTGACGGCAAGAACTGGCTTTCTCCCGGGGACAATCCTCATTCGAACGCATTATTCCTGACAATGATCTGCGCGCTGATGAAAGCGGTCGATACACATGCCGACATTCTGCGTGCAACGGTTGCAACTGCCGGCAATGACCACCGTCTGGGCGCCAATGAGGCTCCTCCGGCGATCATCTCCGTCTTCCTTGGCGATCAGCTCACGGATATCATCGATCAGATCGAAAAAGGCGGGGCGAAGAGCTCCAAGACCGGCGGGCAGATCAGCCTCGGTGTCGATACCCTTCCGGCGCTGCCCAGAGGGAATACGGACCGCAACCGCACGTCGCCGTTCGCGTTCACAGGCAATAAATTCGAATTCCGGGCAGTCGGTTCTGATCAGAGCTGTGCCGGGTCTAACGTCGCGCTGAACACTATCGTGGCGGAAGCGCTCGATGAGATCTGCACAAAACTGGAGGCCGACGTGAAAGCAGGCAGGAATTTCAACGAATCGCTGCAAAAGATACTTGCGGGCATCATTGAAAAGCACAAACGTATCTTGTATAACGGTGACAATTATACCGAAGAATGGGCGAAGGAAGCCGAAAAACGCGGCCTGCCTAACGTCAAGAAAACACCGGACGCTCTCAAGGCATTCAATACGGAAAAGGCGAAGAAGCTCTTCAGTAAATACGGCGTGCTTTCTGAAAAAGAGCTGCATTCACGTTTTGAGATATATAACGAAACCTACGACAAGATGATCGAGATCGAGGCCGGCGTAACGCTGACCATGGCAAAGACCATGTTCATCCCATCCGCCGTCAGGGCGCAGGCTGAGCTTGCGGGATCGATCAAGGCAGTGGCCGGCAGCGCTATGACAGGTGCCGCTGCCAGCCTTGAAGCGATAAGCTCCGAGACCGAGAACCTTTACAAGGCCATTTCCGTCCTGGAGAAGACGCACGGCGCTGATAAGCTTATTGACGCGATGGGCAAGGTCCGGACCTCGGTCGATGCGCTGGAGAAGATGGTGCCCAAGGATATATGGCCGGTCCCGGTCTATGCCGAAATGCTGTTCATGATGTAGAGAGCACTGACCCGGCTGTAAGCTCAAATTTGAAAGGAAAATAAACCGCGGGCAATGTTGCCCGCGGTTTTGTTTTATTGTTTGTCCGCGTAAGTCAAGATGAAATGATGTCTGTTGCAGGTGGGATTTAATCCTATAGAAATACCGTTTCCCTTTAATTCCCATCCAAAAGCTGAAATATCCTGACCATTTCCTAAAAGATCAAATAACCAATATCTTGTTGAACTGTCCAAATCGAAACGATTTAGTTTGTAAGTAGCCCACGTCTTGTCTTCATATGGACCAAAGACACCTCCGCTGTAGGCGAAAGAAATTTCCGCCCACGGATATAGGCCGCGCGGCGGAGTCCAAACTGTCCATTTGCCGTCCTTGGCCTGATAAGCAACAGAGCTGCCGGCTCTCCGCGCCTGACAACTAAATCCGTCAACAGGTTTTGCGGGATATATATCAAAAGGAGGGTAGCAATATTCAGACTCTCTTGCCGCTAAAACACCTATCTGCGGTTCCATGCCCCGCAGGTTCTCTATTGCAGGCATTCTTTGCAGAAAGTTTCCTACATAATTTTCTAATTCATTCACTACTCCTTCAGTTCCCGGTTGTATATTGATACACATCCATTTGCCGCCATCAAGGAATTCTATTTTCATAGTAAGCAGTGTAGTTAGCGGAATGCTCACAGTTCCGGCGCTTGATCCGCAAATGATCCTTTTCATTAATTCATACATAAATTCCGGTGTCAGCTCGGAAATATCAAGGGGTTTTGTTACTTGTGGTGATAGTACACCAAAACGCTGCAGAAGACCCGATACGGATTCGCCGTTGATCCACGGATATTCATGATTTCCAACGCGTCCTGTCAAAAGTGCAGTAAGCGCTGGCATATCATGTGTAAGACTTAATCTGTCCTGAGATGAATAATGGTTCAAGGTCGGAGTTGTTTCATTATTCCACCATGGAAGAGGTTCCATAAGAGTGATGTCATATCCTTTTTCTATCGCTTGTCTTATTGCTTCCTCAGCGGCTTTTCTTCTTGTTTTATCACCAACAGTTTCTGCGGAAAGCCGCATCCCGGGGACTTGTTCAAGTATGGAAAATAGAGTCCTGTAAGCATGATCGTTCGGATCCATTCCGTCACAATCCCATTTGCAGCCTTGCAAGGCCTGTTTTTCATTGTCGAGAATATTTGCTCTTAGTAATCTGAATTCTCCTGAAGAAATACTATCCGCATCATATACTGGAAATGTGAAGTACCCGCCTAAAAGGCCAGCCGCATGATCGAGAGAGATCCTGTCAAAACCCAACTGCTGCATGTGCCGCAAACTTCTCACTTTAAATTCAAGAGCAGCAGGATTGTTGGATCTCTCCGCAGGGAATCCCCACAACTGTAACGGATAGCCGTTTTCGGGTTCTGGCAGGCAACCGATCTGACGGAACCTGTCATAAATATCTCCCATCAAAAACGCTTCGGCACTTATCCGAGAAACCCCGACTCCCATTAAAAGCTCAATTTCTTCTATACCCATATCATGTGCATATTTAAGAGAATCTGCAAGCTGGCGGTGGATCTCAAACTGGGAATACTCAAAGAAGCCTCTTAGATACTTTGCCTGTATTTTTCCAAAGAGAGATTTTGACTTGCTACTGGATAAATCTGCGTATGAGATATCCCATTTTTCCATAGGGATTGGATAAAAAAAGCTTTTCATGACATTGAATGCGGAATAAGGCTTTAACCACCAGCCTTGCTCTTCACAGAATGCTTCCATGTCTTTTCTTCTTTCGGATCGTTTTGAACTCTCAAGGAAAACATCATAAGCTTGCATAAGAAAAGCAGGATGTTCCATTTCAACTCGTGGGATATTCATTTTCTCGCCGGCAACTGTTGATGAGTGCAGATCTAAGGTCCAGTCCAGACGTTCTTTGATCTTAGGGGTGTGTGCGATTTCCGGGACTTCATTCAGTGCGATTATCCTGTGGCTGAGAGCATTATTGCTGGACCTGCTGAAATGGCTGGCAAGATGCGGTTCTGTCTCATTAACAGGAGCCATACAAAGCGCTCTGATCCCGGCCTGCGTTGTGATACGCACCATGTTTCGAAAAGCGGTGAGATTTCCGCAGCCAAAATCTCTAACTAAGCCGGACCTTAGCTGGGGGATAGAAAGAAGGGGCATAAAAACCCGTCCGGTCTTTGCTGCGGCCTGTAATGTTGTCATTTCAAATATATATCGGCTGTTTTTTCTTGAAATCCCACTCAAAATATAGCGATATATAAATGAACAGTTGGCTCACAAGGAGGTCTCTATGACCGTTTTGACAAGGACAGAGATAATGTCGGCTTTGAGGGAAATCTTATGCTGATCAGAAAATCAAATGCGTGGAAAAGTGATACCCGCCTTGCAAAACATCTTGCTCTTGACTGGAGCAGGCTAGTGAGAATGGCCGATGCAAGAAGAAAAATTTCGCATTCAATAGTGATCCCGGCACTTAACGAGTCTGACAGAATTGGCCTGACAATTGAGGATATTTATAAGTTTATGCCGCAAAAATATCCGAAATTTGAGTTGATCGTTGTGGATGACGGAAGCCAAGACGACACCAGAGCAGTCGTTGGTAAATTGCAGGGGCAATTCAACAATCTCATGCTAACTCCCGAAAGACAAAATTTAGGAAAAGGTTTTTCAGTTAAGCAGGGAATGCTTGCGTCAAGAGGGGATCTCCGGCTTTTTATGGACGCGGACGGCTCAACCCATATAAGGCACCTTGAATTTTTGATGTCCGCTCTCGATGAAGGTTTTGATATTGTGATAGGTTCCAGGAACATAGAAGGAGCAAATATCGCCGTACGCCAGCCTTGGTATAGAGAACAGATGGGCAGGACTTTCAATTTTTGCGTCAAATGGCTGGCCGGGATTAATTATGAAGATACGCAGTGCGGGTTTAAACTATTCTCCGCTGATGCTGCCGATATGATATTCAGCAGGCAAAAAATGGACAGGTTTGCCTTTGACGTAGAGCTTTTATATCTAGCAAGCAAATTCGGTTTAAAAGTTGCAGAATTCCCGGTCACTTGGCTCGATTGTCCGAGATCAAAAGTTAATCCTCTGACCGCTCCCATCAATATGTTTATGGACGTTTTGCGGGTCAGATGGATGCACTGGGGGGAGAAATATTCTCATGATGGGCACTAACCGCACCCGATTGATAGATTGCAATGTTTTGGCAAGAAAAGCGTTCCGTCCTGATGTTTTTGCAAGACATAATAATTCAAGAGCTGGGCAGCGCAACTTCTTTGGTGATCCTCCAAAGCGATCAGCTGTTGCTAGGGTGCCTGTGCTGACAGGGCTTTTCGATTTGACAGTTGCCGTATCAGATCCTGTAAAAGAGACCCGTAGTGGTCTAAGTTTTGCGGATATTGTCGTTCTGCTCCTCAGACCAAAAACGGTTTTTAGCGGACAGATGATAACGGTCGCTGAGCAGCGCGGAGGACAATGGGCCTTTGAAGAGCTTCTTAAATCTGGCAGGTAGAGTTTTTTATTGCAAGACTTACTGGTATCGAATATCTTGTTATAGCTTTAGATTTGTTCTGGATTAGATCGAATAATATCTCAACGCTGCTAATACCCATCTGTCTCCTGTCAACATTAATTGTCGTAAGCTCAGGTTCCGGGAGTGCGGCATACTCGGGCGCGGTAATATCGTCAAATCCTACTACTGAGATATCTTTTGGAATAGACAACCCATTGGCTTTTATTGCCTGATAAGTGCGATAGGCAAGAGAATCACTTGTGCAAAAGATCGCGGTTGGCGGATCCGGTAAAGAAAGCAGCTCATTGGTTGCGTCGATCGCGGTCTTTGGCTTACCGTAATCTGCTTGTATTATATATTCTTTTCTTTCTTCAAGACCGGCTTTTTGAAGGGCAAACCTATAACCGTCGAGTCTTTCGGATGTTATCGGGTCAAATAATGGTTCCCCTGTCATGATCGCGATTTTCTTATGTCCCAGTTCAATAAGATGGTTGACCGCTTGAAAGGCACCTGATCTTCCATCCGATACGACAGCAGGAATTTCTGTTTCAGGGAGAGGATGGCCGACCAGCACTGTTGGGATCCCTTTTTGTTGGGCGATATAGATCAAATCCCTTGAACACTTTCCGAGGAATAGCACACCGTCGACAAGGTTTTTTGTGATCATTTTGGGAAAATATTCTGGATCCTTGCCGGTCGATTCGATCAGCACCTTGATATGTCTTTTCTTTAACTCTTCTAGGATACCGAAAGCGACAGCATTGTAAAATTCACCGAATATCAGATTGTAATAATCGTCCGAAATAAGGCCGATGGCTCCTTTTTCAACGAGCTTCCGGACCCTTGTATATCCGGATTCTCGCGCGATACGCAGAACATGCCGTCTTGTGTTTGTCGCGACCCTGTCAGGTTCATTTAACGCAAAACAAACAGTGGAAGCGGAAACTTTGGCTTCCTTTGCGATATCTTTGATCGTGATCAATTTCTTTCGTTTTACCAACTATTTCACCTAATTAATTATCGACAAAACTCGGAAGAAATTTCATATATTTACAAAATTGATTAGTAAAATTTACAGCGTAGAACGAGGCGTTTGTGTATATAAATGGCGGAACAAAAGCAAAAAAAGCGAGTTTGTTGTCTCAGTATTTACACAGCTATGAAATAAAGCCAAAATTGTGCAGATAGATATATAGAGCAGAGAAGGGAAAGGAAAGGGAAGGGAAGCCAAGAGTATCACAGCAGAACTTGCTTAGTATCGGTAGATAGCAGAATTTTTGAAAGGAGAAAAAAATGATCGGACAAATGTTATGCCGCATGGTTGACGCAATACACAGTGGAAAATACGCCGCATTCAGGGCGGAACAGAGAACTGATTTCCTTCGTCCTATTGAAAGAAAACAAAAGATTATTGATGTTGCAACCAGGTTTGGGGCACAGTTATCGGAAATAAGGAACACAGGAGAATACCTCTACCTGAACTCTTCGTCAGGAAAGGAATTTGCGGCGAGCCAGAAAATTCTGCACGAAATTCAAGCAAAAGCTGTTTTTTCACTAAAGGATGAAGGAATGCAATTATTTCCGGGCATAGAATTATTATGGGGACCCATATTTGATACCGAATATTTTGGGGCAGGTGCAAAATTACGGTCGGATAATTCGGGAGAGGGCGGGGAAATCTATTATGAAATTACTCCCGAAGATTGTGTGGCAGTGTATAAGTGGGGACTCGGTTTCCTTGGGATACGGAATGGGAGAACAGTTATGTTTGAATCTCCGGAACCCTGGCAGCATTTCTATTTTAATCACGCAACACAAAAAAATCTGAATATAATTCATGAATTCCAAGACCTTTTGTCTGCTGTGCTTGAGATAGCGCATGAAAGAAAAAGCCGCTTGACCGATCAGCTGCAGGCGATGATAGATCTTTCTGTGATAAGAGAGGCCGTTATACAGGAATTATTTAAAGGAGAGAGAATATTGAAAGGAGAAAGAAAATGAACGTTCAAAGTACGGGAATGGTTTTTAGAGGAAGAACACTAAGAGTCAATGAGCCTCTTACTGTTTCAGGATCGAGAGGAAATCCCATGTTTAGACCGGGGATAAATCCAATGACGATTTTTCCGGATGAAGTATTTACAGCACTGCTTAATAGAGGATGTTTTGATATGGAAAGTATGTTTGGATCTGCAGAGCTGGGTGCTATAAAGATTGACTCTTACGAAGGATTGAGACTTAATATTGGAAAGCTGAAGCAGGAATACAGAGAAGGTCGCAGTCCTGTTCGAGATAAAGTAGATTTATACATGCATTTCAGAGAACCGGGATTAGATAACGCACGTAATGGTGAAATCAGTGAAATTCCGGAACAAATGATCAGAGCCTTATGCGCTAGAGCCTGCGGGATGCACAGAAGTGTCTACGGGCCGATGCAGAGCTTGGTTGAAGCGGCAGTCAGCACTTTGTATTCCGAAACAGAGACGAAGAGCAAGATTGAAGGCTTTAATAGATGCAGGGAACAGATGGGATGGATCCCGCTTAACCTCAGCGGATTGGATCTTTCAGAGATGGAGCTAACCGGAATTGATCTGAGCGGTGTTAATCTAAGTGGAGTAAATCTTGAAAATTCTTTTTTGACTTACGCAAATCTGAAAGGGGCGGTACTCTATCGAACAAAGGCAAAAAATACGTTTTTTAACGGTTCAATATTATCTTCTGTGGACTTTAGGAACGCCGAGCTATCAAATGCGACTTTTTCCGATGCGGTCCTTACAGGTGCCGATGTATGGGGTGCAATGCTTTATAATGCAGTCTTTAGTAAGAACAAGCCGGTCGGTTTTGAGAACTTAGAGTTTGCACGTTGGCATGATGGACAATTTTTTGTTGCGGCAGACCCTGGAACAGGTGTAGGTGGCGTGTATTGGCCCAGCTAATATAAAGCAATCCTTCTGAAGGAAGTTGTGGGAATATGAGAAAAAAGGCCGGAGATTTCGCTGCCTTTCAACGTCCCGAAGTTGTCGCATTGAACAGCGATGCTGAGCACATTCCCGTTCTGAGCGATATCTTTTATCATCGGCCTGATATTGATATCTTTTTCCTTGCGTTTTACGAATATCTCTTTTGAGCCAAGTATCTCGGATATCTTGCCACGCAAATCATAAGACACTGCGATCGAATATACCGCTGTTTTTATTTCCGCTGTCAGAGAAGTTCTGGCGAGAAAGATGTTTCCTGCCTCGATTATTTCTATGCCGGGCGGCAAAACACAAGCAAGCTGTTCTTTTACAAGTTCAGGGTTCATCCATCTCTCAAGAAATATATCCAAGAACTCGCATTCCGAAGTGAGCCCGAGCGGGAGAGGCGGTCCGAACGAAAGCTTTTGCCGGGGATTAAATCCTTCGGAATATGCGGCCGGCAGGTCCGTACGGCGCAGAGTGCGCTCCCACAGGCGCACCATATCCAGATGGCCGATGAATTTAAGTTCTTTTTTATATTTAAGCCGTATTCTCTGCAATCGCTTTCTCCCATTTTGAGTAGTCAAAATATTCAGCCCAGTTATCAAATCTGCAGCCGGATTCAAATGCTTTGAGCAGCACTTTTCCTGCTTCCTTGCCTCCCATAGAGAGTAGTCCTTCGATCGTACTCATGCCGCTGTCATGCCATTTTAATTCGATACTTTTGTGCCGCAGGTTGTTTTTTAGATAATCTTGTTTTCTTTTTATCTCGTCAAGGCCGATCATCTTTTCATTTTCAAAAGGAGTGTTCTTTTTGGGGATAAAAGTGGAAACATTTACGATTATCTTTGCGCGAGAAGTTATTGCTTTAGCTTCTTTTATCAAAAGATATGCCAGATCAACAATGCCTTTTATGTCCTCATCGGTCTCGGTAGGAAGCCCGATCATAAAATACAATTTTATCCGGTTAGATCCGCTTTTTATCGCTGTCTTTACGGAGTCTATTATCTTTTCTTCCGTCAGGTCTTTACATATGTGATCCCTTAATCTTTGGGTCCCGGCTTCAGGTGCTATGGTAAATCCCGACTGGCGTACTGATAGCATTTCTTTGGCGACTTCTTCCTTAAGATTGTCGGCTCGCAGTGACGGCAGCGATAGGGATATCCTTTTTGGAGAAAACACTTTTCCAAGTTCAATTGCCACATCATATAGATACGGATAATCACTGCTGGAGAGCGATACAAGAGACACTTCCTCAAATCCTGTGTTTTTTATGGTTTCCTTGGCAAGCCCTATCACTTTTTCCGGGCTAAGCATACGCACGGGCTTGTTGACCGTACCTGCCTGGCAGAATTTACATCGATGCGGACATCCCCTCATTATTTCTATCGTAGCCCTGTCATGGACGATCTCTATGAACGGGACGATAGGGGAGGCGGGATAATCTATCGAATTCAGGTCTTTGACAATGCGGCGTTTTATATCTTTAAATTCATTAAAATCAGGGACGTATATGCCGGGAATTTTGGATAGTGCGGTCAATAAATGATTGCGTAGATGCCGATTGCAATCGGCATCTACAATATTTTCAGATTTCCATTGTTTATACGTATCAACAATTTCCAATATGACCTCTTCTCCGTCCCCTATAACAAACGCGTCGATAAAATCGGATAGGGGCTCCGGATTATTAGTGCATGCGCCGCCGGCGATTATGAGCGGATGTGAGTTGTTCCTGTCTTTTCGCATCAGGGGCAATCCTGCAACCTGAAGCATGTTCAAAACATTTGTGTATGTAAGTTCGTTCTGTATCGAAAATCCGACTATGTCAAAAGTTTTTATAGGAGTCCAGCTCTCCAGAGAAAATAATGGAATATTATTTTCTTTCATCTTTTCTTCCATGTCAGGCCATGGAGCGTAAAAACGCTCGGCGACAATATCCGGTCTTTGGTTCAAAATATGGTAAAGGATCTGAAGTCCAAGGTTCGACATCCCAATTTCGTAAGTATCCGGATAAGCGAGGGCAAACTTTAGCTTGTCTTTATGTGGTTTGTGGACAGAGTTCAGTTCATTGCCTATATATCGTCCCGGTTTTGAGACGGAGGGCAGGATCTTTTCGATAATATCGTGCATATATCAATATTAACACTGTTTTACGGTTGAATAATGACGTAGGGGTGGGTTTCAAACCCACCCCTACCGGTGTGAAAACAATGGACCGAATGTTTTATATATTACACAACCCCCTGATCGATCATTGCGTCGGCAACTTTTACGAATCCGGCGATATTAGCGCCGTTCACGTAATTGATGAAGCTTCCTTCTTTGCCGTATTTTACGCATGATTCATGGATGTTGACCATTATTTCGTGAAGTCTCTTGTCGACTTCTTCTCTGCCCCATGACAGCCTCATGCTGTTCTGGCTCATTTCAAGTCCGCTGGTCGCGACACCGCCGGCATTGGCGGCTTTTCCCGGGCCATATAATATCTTTGCATTTAGATATACTTCTATGGCTTCCGGTGTGGACGGCATGTTCGCGCCTTCGGCAACGCAGATGCAACCGTTCTTTATAAGTGCTTTTGCGTCATTTTCATCGATCTCGTTCTGTGTCGCGGACGGGAAGGCTATGTCGCATTTTACTTCCCAAGGTCTTTTACCTTCGACAAATTTGCAGTTGAACTTGTCGGCATATTCTTTTATCCTGCCTCTTTTCACGTTCTTAAGTTCCATAACAAAGGCGAGTTTCTTGTCGTCTATCCCTTCGGGATCATATATATATCCGCTGGAATCGGAAAGCGTAACGCATTTTCCCCCAAGCTGGTTTACTTTTTCTACAGTATATTGCGCTACATTGCCGGAACCGGATACCGTACAGACTTTTCCTTTAAAGGATTCACCTCTTGTCTTTAGCATTTCCTGGGCGAAATAGACGCATCCGTAACCTGTAGCTTCCGGCCTTATCAAGCTTCCTCCCCAACTAAGAGCTTTTCCCGTGAGTACTCCGGTAAATTCGTTCCTAAGTCTTTTGTATTGACCGAACAAGTATCCGATCTCTCTTCCTCCGACACCGATATCTCCCGCGGGAACATCCGTGTCTGGGCCTATGTGCCTTTGAAGTTCGGTCATGAAGCTCTGACAGAATTTCATAACTTCGTTATCACTTTTTCCTTTGGGATCAAAATCGGATCCGCCTTTGCCTCCGCCCATCGGCAGAGTCGTGAGGCTGTTTTTGAATACCTGCTCAAAAGCAAGGAATTTTAAAATACCCAGATTTACGCTCGGGTGAAGACGAAGACCTCCCTTGTAAGGGCCTATTGCGCTGTTCATCTCTATCCTGAAACCTCTGTTGATCTGGACCTGGCCTTTGTCATCGGTCCATGGTACGCGGAATATGATGGTCCTTTCAGGCTCTACGATCCTTTCAAGTATTTTTGCCTCTTGATACTTCGGATTTTTTTCTATGTAAGGCATTACCGATTCGACCACTTCCTGGACCGCCTGAAGGAATTCGATCTCACCGGGATTTTTATCTCGGACTTTTTTCATGAATTCTTCAATTTTCTTGGACATAACAACACTCCTTTGATATGCGGCATCGCATAACTTTTTTGATAATTTTGGCGTACTCAAATAACAGCATTGTTACGAGCTTAGTGCCACATTAGATTTTATCACACTATGAGGGTGTGATGAAATCTAACCGTAAAATTGACGATAAATATATGTAGAGGGGTAAAACCCAAATAACTGTTTAGGAGAATATAAATGGAAAGTTCAGCTGTGTCGTTGTTGGCAGGTTCCGCCGTAGGTTCCGGATGGGGTTGTTTTAGGTCGGAAAAACCTGGGCAGAAAGCTCCTTCACCGGAGTCAAGGCCGGAGCCGATAACTGTCGCGGCGCAAAACTCAGGAAAAGCTGCCGCAAAACCGGTTCTTGAAGATGATTTCAGCAAATTTAACGATGTAATGTGGGAAAAGGCCAATGGTTGGACAAACGGAGCGCCATTCAATTGCGGATGGAAATCCGATCATGTTTCATTTGAAGACGGGAAACTTGTTTTAAAACTTGAAGACACGCCTTCTAGCGGCACACCTTACACTTCAGGGGAATACAGGAGCAGCAAACACTTAGGTTATGGTTCCCTTGAAGCAAGCGTCAAGGCCGCAAACGGCAACGGGCTTGTTACTTCATTGTTCTTCTACACGGGTCCGAGTGAAGGCAAGCCTTGGGACGAGATAGATGTCGAGATCTTAGGCAAAGATCCGACACAGATGCAAACAAATTACATAACAGATGGCAAGGGCGGTCACGAGAAAATGATCGACCTGGGTTTTGATGCTTCCCAAGATTATCATTCTTACAGGATCGATTGGGAAAAAGATAAGATCGTCTGGTATGTTGACGGGAAACAGGTCCACTCCGAAGACGGCTCAAATGGGCCGCTGCCTTCCCATGAAGGAAAAATAATGATGAATTTGTGGCCAGGGACAGGTGTTGACGGATGGCTAAAACCGTTCACATACAAAGGCCCTATCGCCGCATACTATGACAGTATTACTTATATCCCATCAGCTGAAAATGCCAAAGGCGGCAGTGAGCAGCAGGTCGTAAAGCCTGAAACAGCTCCAAAAGCAGCCGCGCCAGCCGAAAAAACTTCGAATGGAACCCCGCTGACAGGCCTTAAAGGGATTTCATTCAACAGCGCAAGCGGGGATAAAGTTGGTGACGGCGTGGAATTTTCAGGAAGCGAGTATGATGACGGCATGGTGCTCTTTGAAGGCAAGAAGCTGGAAGGGAACCTTCTTTTTTCTTGGGAATTCAAGGATGGAACCGATAAAAAGGGCCCGTTCAAAATTGTATTTATTGATTCAAATGAAGCAAATACCGGCGTAGCTGTAATTAACCCGGAGGGCACTGCAGATCAGAGTGTGGAAATTCCAAAAAACACATCAAAGATCAATTTAATGGCAGCCGGACAACCTGTTGCGGTAAAATTATCGGGTTTTGCGGTGGACAGCGGCAAATAATTATTGGTTTGAAAAGATAGGCGGTTTGTACGGTATAATATAAGCCGCCTATTTTACGACAATATTCACGAGTTTTCCGCCTGCGAAAATTATTTTAACTATCTGTTTTTCTGCGATCGCCTGTTTAATTTTATCGGTATTTAACGCGAGTTCTTTAGCGTTTTCTTCCGAGATCCCGGCCCGAGCCATTATTTTGTCTCTCAATTTACCATTCACCTGGATCGGTATCTCGATCCGGCTTTCTTTTGCGAGGTTTTCGTCATGTTTAGGCCAGGTCTCGGATGTTATTGTATTTTTATTTCCCAACATATGCCACAACTCTTCCGCTATATGAGGAGCAAACGGATAGATCATGATAATAAGCTTTTCTGCTGTTGCCTTGCTGAAAGATTGTCCCTGCAATGCATTGACAAGCTCCATGATCTTTGATATTGCCGTATTGAAAGAAAATCTTTCGATGTCATCCGTCACGCCTTTGATGGTTTTGTGGAGTTTTTGGATGATCTCACCCTCACCCCGCCCTTCGGGCACCCCTCTCCCAACGCCCGCCGAGAGCGTGCTGGGAGAGGGGATGGGGGTGAGGGCTTGTTCCGTAATCAATCTCCATATCCTAGTCAAAAACCGGTAGCTTCCTTCTACTCCTGCGTCGCTCCATTCAAGCTCTCTCTCGGGAGGGGACGCGAATAATATAAAAAGCCTGGCAGTGTCGGCCCCGTATCTTTCGGTAATGTAATCCGGATCGACCACGTTGCCCTTGGATTTGCTCATCTTTGCCCCGTCTTTGACGACCATTCCTTGGGTCAAAAGATTTTTGAAAGGTTCGTCCGCCGGGACCAGCTTAAGATCGTAAAGGGCTTTGGTGAAAAACCTGGAATAAAGAAGATGAAGGATAGCATGTTCTATCCCTCCGATATATTGGTCAACAGGCATCCAATATTTTAAGTCATCATATGTGAACGGCTTGTCCATTTGCTTAGGATTTATGTAGCGCAGAAAATACCACGACGAGCAGTTGAACGTATCCAGCGTATCTGTTTCTCTTTTTGCTTTATCTCCGCACTTTGGGCATGTTGTATTTACGAATTTATCGGATCTTGAAAGAGGGGATCCCCCTTCTCCCGTGAATTTTACATCATAAGGGAGCTTTACCGGGAGATCTTTTTCCGGAACAGGAACGGCACCGCATTTTTCGCAATAAATTATCGGGATCGGCGCGCCCCAGTAGCGCTGGCGTGATATCAGCCAATCCCTGATCTTATAATTCACTTCCCTTTTACCGACGCCCTTTTCGATGAGCCAGTCGGTGATCGCGTTTATGGCATCGGGGCTTTTTGTGCCGTCGAATTGGGCGGAGTTTACCATGACGCCGGGATCGACGTAGGCACCGTTGATTTCCAAAGGTAGATGTCGATTACAATCAACATCTACGCGGTCAACCGGAACGATCACTGTTTTGACCGGCAATCCGAATTTCTTCGCGAAATCAAAATCTCTCTGGTCGTGTGCCGGAACGGCCATAACAGCGCCTGTGCCGTATTCCATAAGGACGTAATCGGACGTCCATATCGGTATTTTTTCGTTGTTTGCGGGATTTATTGCAAAAGCCCCGGTAAACTCACCCGTCTTTTCATCCGACAACTCTCTGGTGAGCTTTTTCTCTTCACGGACTTTTTCTATATAGTTTTTTACCGCCTCGTGTTGAGGTTTCGTATGCGAAACCTCAAGCGTCAGCGGATGTTCCGGTGCCAGCGTCATATATGTCACGCCGAACAAAGTATCCGGTCTTGTGGTAAAAACTTCGAGCGTCTTATCAGAATTCTCGATCTTAAAGATTATTTTGGTGCCCTCACTTTTGCCGATCCAGTTGCGCTGCATTATTTTTACAGAATCCGGCCACCCTTCCAGTTTGTCTATATCGTTGAGCAGTTTGTCGGCGTATGCGGTTATCTTAAAAAACCATTGTTCGAGCGCTTTTTCTTCGACTTTGCTGTCGCATCTCCAGCATTTTCCTTCTTTTGCCTGTTCGTTGGCAAGCACTGTTTCACAGGTATTGCACCAATTTATGGTGGCTTTTTTTCTGTAAGCCAGTCCCGCCTTGTAAAACTGAAGGAATATCCATTGTGTCCATTTGTAATAATCCTCCTTGCAGGTGGTGACTTCCCTAGACCAATCGTAGGAAAGACCCAGCTTCTTTAGCTGTACTTTCATTCTCTCTATGCATTTTTCGGTCCAGTCTCTGGGATGGGAGTTGTTCTTTATCGCGGCATTCTCGGCCGGCATGCCAAAAGCGTCCCAGCCGATGGGATGCAGTACATTGAAGCCCTGCATTTTTTTGTATCTGGCTACTATATCTCCTATGGCATAATTCCTGACATGTCCCATATGTATGGCGCCTGACGGGTAGGGGAACATCACGAGGTCATAAAACTTTGGCTTGTCACTTTGGTTTAGGGCTTCATTGGTTTTGTTGGCTTCCCAAAAATCCTGCCATTTCTTCTCAATTTCACGAAAATTATACTCTACCATTATAAGCATAATTATATATGCGCGTGATATAATAGTCAAAAATATGGAAAGTGTCATTGCGAGGAGCGTAAGCGACGAAGCAATCCCATTGGTCTATGGGATTGCTTCGCTCCGCCAAAGGCGGGGCTCGCAATGACAAATTACAATGTACAATCAACCTGACAACAGAGGATATTTTGGCGAGTTTGGGGGCGCATTCGTCCCTGAAACCCTTGTTCCATGCGTTGAAGAACTTAAAACCGCCTATTTTGAAGTAAGAACAGACAAGAAGTTCAAAGAAGAACTGAATTATTATCTTAACAACTTTGCGGGAAGACCCACTTCTTTGTATTTTACCGAAAAGCTCTCAAAAGAATATGGTTTTAAGATATATCTTAAGAGAGAGGATCTTTGTCATACGGGAGCTCACAAGATCAATAATTGCATCGGCCAGATACTTTTGGCAAAGAGGATGGGGAAGAAAAGGATAATAGCCGAGACCGGTGCAGGCCAGCATGGTGTCGCCACGGCGACCGTTGCTGCGCTTTTCGGCTTGAAATGCATTGTTTATATGGGTTCGGACGATATAAAACGGCAAGCACTCAATGTTTTCAGGATGAGACTTTTGGGAACCGAGGTAAGAAGTGTCAACGCCGGATCTAAGACCCTTAAAGAAGCTGTTAATGAGGCCATGCGCGACTGGATGGCTAATGTAAAAGACACCTTCTATATAATAGGCAGCTGTATCGGCCCGCATCCATATCCTGTGATGGTAAGGGATTTTCAGTCGGTGATCGGATATGAGACCAAAAAGCAGATAAAAAGCATTGAAGGAAAACTTCCTGACACCGTTTTGGCTTGTGTGGGAGGCGGGAGTAATTCTATAGGCATGTTCTATCCTTTTATTGAAGACAGAAAAGTCAAATTGGTAGGTGTAGAAGCAGGCGGTATGGGAATAAAATCCGGAATGCATTCGGCAGCTATTGCGGGAGGCCGGCCGGGCGTGCTTCACGGGTCATTAAGCCGCGTCATGCAGACCAGGGATGGACAAATATCTCTTACCCATTCAGTATCGGCCGGGCTTGATTATCCCGGAGTCGGCCCCGAACATTCCTATCTGAATAAGATAGGCAGAGTGAAATACGTTACGGTAAATGATGAACAAGCCATAGAAGCTTTTCATATGCTTTCGGAAAAAGAAGGGATAATCCCTGCTCTTGAATCTTCCCATGCGATAGCTTATTTGAAAAATCTGCGGGGCAGGCTGTCTAAAAATGATATCGTAGTTGTTTGTCTCTCCGGCAGAGGGGATAAGGATCTGGATATTGTAAGAGATTTTAAAAATAAGAGAAGGGGCCCCGATTTGATCGGGGCCCGTACATAAGAGATTGTCATGAATTTGTTTTTCATTATAACGGTTTTTCTTCTCGGTCTGGTCGTAGGAAGTTTTTTGAATGTTTGCATATGCCGTCTACCCCAGGAAAAATCCATCGTATATCCGCCTTCAAATTGCCCGAAATGCAGTCACAGGCTATCTGCCATTGACCTGTTGCCGATAATAAGTTACATCTTTCTGCGCGGAAAATGCCGTTATTGCGGCGGGTCAATATCAATAAGATATCCTATCGTGGAAGCACTCACCGGATTTTTGTTCCTTACCATATATTTTAAATTCGGGGCCGGTTTTGTAAGCGTTTTCTACTTTGTTTTTATCTCGATACTTATAGCTGTCGCGTTTACCGATCTTGAAACACAGACCATACATGATTATTTAAGTTTTTCCGGAATAATAGCCGGTCTTTTGTACGGGTTGTATTCCGGTTCCCTGATCGGCTCTTTTTACGGGATGGCCATTGGAGCCGGTTTTTTCTTTTGTATCCGGATCCTTGGACAGCTTATATATAAGAAAGAGGCGATGGGCGAAGGAGATGTCCTCCTTGCCGCAATGCTAGGGGCTTTTTTCGGCCCAAAAGGAATAATACTGTCTATAGCGCTCTCTTTTCTTATAGGCGCGATTATCTCTATAGTATTGCTGGCAACTAAGATGAAAAAAAGAGGAGAGGAAATACCTTTTGGCCCATATTTGGCGGTTTCGGCCATCATTGTGATCTTCTGGGGTGAGACGTTGTGGCGGTGGTATCTGAGGTGCTGAGGCCTTTTGCCAGGCTTGTAGAATGTAAGTAGAATTGGTATCATCTTAAGTAAGAGAAGAAATGCCTGAAAAACTGCAAAAATATCTGGATCTGGCAATAGAGATAACTTTTTACGCGTTGATATTGTTCGCGCCTCTTTTTTTTGACAGGCGCATAGGGATTGTTTTTTCTCTTACCAAGGCAACTTGGATCAGGGCGTTGACATTTATAATACTGGGGCTTATTGCCACCAAATTATTGTCTTCCAAAGGAAATAAGTTCATACGGACCCCTTTAGACATTCCGGTCCTTACATATATCGTCGTAGTGGCGGCTTCTACCCTGATCTCTATAAATGTTTGGATCAGCTTTATCGGTTCCTACGGCAGATATGAGGGTTTTATCACTATCCTCAACTATGTCGTGCTTTTCTTTGTGACCGCCAATTATATAGATACTATCCGGAAAAAACGCAGGATCATGATGCTTGCGCTAATTTCTTCGCTTGTTATGGGCCTTTACGGCATCATACAAAGGATAGGTGCGGACCCTTACCAGTGGGGCGGGGTAGTTACCAATGAGAGAGTTATAGCGACTATAGGCCAGCCGAATTTTTTGGCTGCCTATCTTGCCATGGCTTTTTTGATGGGTATATATCTTCTTTTTACGCTGAACAACAACAGGCCTATTTATTTTTCCAAAAAAGAGCCGGCAAAGAACATGTCCTCACTTTCAAAAAAACAAATAAAATTATTAAAGAGAAATACTCCTCAAAAGATGGCGGCCTCATATTCTGTTAACTGGCAAGAGATAATTTTTCAATCCAAATTCTTTGCCGCTTTTATCAGTGTCCCTTCCATTTTTGTTTTTGCTTTATATTATGTAGACGGAAATGTATATTTTTTGAGCTGGCTGGCGGTGTTCTTTATTGCAGTCACATTCGCAATTTATTATGCTTTCAATTTTGAACATCTCGACTACAGGATTTCATCTCTGGCGATAATCATTTCTCTTATCATAAATTTGGGAGGCCTTCTTTCCACGCAAAGCAGGGGCGGATTGGTCGGGCTGGCCTGCGGACTTGTTGTATTTGCGATAATATGCGGCCGGCAGACTCTTTACGAGTACAGGCGCAAAATAATAATTTCTGCGGTGTTTTGTACCGTCATCGGAATTATATCGTTTGCTACCATCGGTGCCGATCAGGTTGGCAGATTTGTCGGAGAGGTGGATGTGTCTTCAAAAGAAGGAGTTCCCAGAGTAGAAGCGCAAGGTGCCGCGGGGAGCCGTATCGAGACATGGACCAGTTCTTTTCATGTTATTGCCGACAATGTTCTGTTTGGAATAGGTCCGGAAGTCGTAAAAATGAGGTTCCCTCAGTACGAGACGCCTAAATTCCGCTTCAAAGAAGCTTTTCATGTTAAGCAGGACAGATCTCACAATGAAACTTTGGACATGGCCGTGACCCGCGGGATAGTCGGCCTTGTGGTATATGTCTGGCTTTTATTCTCTGTTTTCCGTCTGGGTCTCAATAATATGAAAGAAGACCCCGGCCGCAATGTTCTAACAGCCGGACTTCTGGGTGCAATGGCCGCTTATTTGATACAAAACCAATTTAGTTTCGGCGTGGTGGCCATGACCTCTCTCTTTTGGATAATTATGGGAATGGTGCCGAAAGAGCAGGAAAGATGCGAGACAAAACCCGCCGCCGCCAAGGTTGAGCTTATTATTGCCGTATGGCTTGTTGTGGCGGTATTTTTGTATATTTCTTCGTTTCCTTATTTAGGCGACAAATATTTCAAGACCGCCCAGAACTATGCGGCGGGCGGGCAATTCGATGAGTCCTTTGAGAATTTTGAAAAATCGTTGAAGTATATGACTTTTGACGGAGGATATTACACTCATTACGGCATGACTGTCCTTAACAGCAGAGCAGGAAAGCCCCCCGATGCCGCGCTCATGAGAAAAGCTATAGATGTCTTCGCGCGCGGACAAAAAGTCGATCCGTATAATGCGGACAATTTTTATATGTCCGGAAGAGCGCATATAATACTGAACGATATGGGGCAGGGTGATTATGTCGGCACTGCCAAAGGTCTTAGTGAAAAGGCAATAATCATCGATCCTTATTATGCGGAGGCATACCAGAACTTAAGCTATATAGCGGAAAAAAGGGGCGATCTGAAAGAAGCCATAAGATTATATGAAAAAGCGTTCGAAGCATTTCCAAAAAATATGGATATAGGTTTGTCAATATACAGATATTACAAACAAGCCGGCCAGAGCGAGAAAGCCTTTGAAATACTTGAAAGACCTCTTCAGATCGAGCCGGCTAACGGGATTCTGCTGGTATTGCTCGGAGATCTTTACCGCGAAGCAGGGTTTTATAAAAAAGCTGTCGAAAAATACAATGCAGCCCTTGCGATAGATCATTCCGATGTAAAAGCCATCGTCGGGATCGGCATGGTGCTTTTACAGACCAATAAGGACAAGGAGGCTTTTAACAAATTCCAGGAAGCGATGATGATAGAACCGGACAATGCCGTATTGAATAACGGACTGGGTGCTTATTATATGAAAACAGGGGACAGACAGAAAGCTGCACAGTCTTTCAAACAGGCCTTGGCCTCGGACGGCTCAAACGAATATGCCAGAAGAATGTTGGAATATTTGAAATAGATATCATGAAACGCTCAAAAGTGCGGTACGATCTTTTTTTCCTTATAGTTGTGATCGCTCTTTCGCTTGTCATCATAAAGAACGGTCTTGACAGGTATGATTCTTTAAAAAACCAGGAAAATAGGCTGATTAAAGAGATAGCTTCGGGTCAGACCAGAAAAAATATCCTTTTATCAAGGCTCAAAGAGCTTGAGACAGACAGCCATATAGAGATGGTTGCCCGGCGCAGGTTGGGCTATGTTATGAACAGTGAACTTGCCTACAAGATAATAATAAAGGACTGATCTTTTGCCGTTGTGGTGGAATTCCTGCCTGCCGGCAGGCAGGGGTATACACGAGGGACTAATTAATGTGTTACATATATGTACTTCAGAGTGAAAAAGACGGGGATATTTATATTGGTCATACTAACAATCTAAAGAGACGATTCAATCAACACAATGTCGGCAAAGTACAATCAACCAGACGCAGAAGGCCCTTTAAGATGCTATATTATGAATGTTTGAAAAATGAATCTACTGCCATCGAACGGGAAAAATATATGAAATCCGGATGTGGAAGGGCTGGTCTTAAAAGATTGTTGAAGAGAGTGGAATTTGTCAACAAACATGAATTTCCTATTGATGTTAATTTATAGCTTCATAACGCCGTTGTGGTGGAATTGGTATACACGAGGGACTTAAAATCCCTTGGGTGCAAACCCATGTCGGTTCGACTCCGACCAACGGCAAGTGCTACTTTATTTGCAGTGCTTCTATCTTGGATAAAAGGATATTCTTGTTGATGTTTAAGACCTTCGTGGCCGTTTGTATCTCAAAGTTAGACTTTCTCAAGATGTTTAATAAAAATTCTTTTTCAAAGACCGAAGTCAGGCTGTCCAAAGAAAAGCCGGAAGCTTCTTCGATATAGGAAAAAGCCGGCGACCACATAAGGATACAAAAAGGAAGATCTTTTGTGCTTAATATCTCATTGTCGCTTGCGGCAACAGTTTTTTTCAGGATATTCTTAAGCTCCTCAAAATTTCCCGGCCACGGATAGGAATTAAGTATTTCCTGTGTATCGGGGGTGATCTCTTTGACCCTTTTTCCCAGTTCTTTGTTTAGATGGGCAAGAAGTTCCAAGCAGATATCCTGGATATCCTCGCGGCGGGACCGCAGGGGGGGGATCAATAGAGAATCGTTAATAAGATTGCCCGGAATGTTGTGTTCAGGATTTTCCGAAGAGGCAAGTTCCTCGGAAGACGAAAAAATGAACCTGACATTTAGGGCTATGTCCTGTGAGCTTCCGTATCTTTTTGCCCCTTTTTTTTCGATGGCTTCCGAGATGTCTGCGAGCAGCTGTTGGGACGCATTTTCAATGTTGTTTATAAGCACGGTCCCTCCGGCGCATCGCTCTACAAGTCCGGCTTTTTTATCCAGATCATATACAAAAGAACCTTTTCCTGAACCGAACAGGTCTTTGTAAAGTTCTTTTTCATTGCCGTTCTTTGGCAGATTGAGCACTCCAAAACCTGCGTCTTTTCTTTTGCCAGAAGAATGCATAATAAAAGCGGCTGTTTCTTTTTCTGTCCCGGGTTCTCCGATTATCAAAAGCGGCAAGTCAGTTTTCGCAAGCTCGACTGCTTTTTCGATAAGAGCTTGCAATGTTTTGCTGTGTCCGGAAAGTTCCGGGAATGCAGGCAGGCCGTCGGCGCTTTTTCTCATCCCGGCGGCTGTGCGCATAAGATTTTTTTTTCTTGTTAAGGTCTTGGCCATCGCAAGTATGCGGGGAACATCGAAAGGTTTGACTATATAATTGTTGGCGCCGATCTTTACGGACTCGCCGGCTTTTTGGACATCATTCACCGCGGTAACCATAACCACTTCAAGCGAGGGGTCTATTTTTTTTAGCCTTGTCAGGGTTTCCATTCCGTCCATTCCCGGCATTCTGATATCGAGAAAAACGAGGTCTATTTTGTGGTCAACGGCTTTTTTTAGGGCGGCTTCGCCTGTGGAAACGGAGATCAAGTCGTATTCATCCTGCAAGATAAGGGAAAACGATTCTCTTATACTTTCTTCGTCGTCAACTATCAGTATGCAGGGCTTCTCGCTGTTCATGCATTAAGCTCATCGGCTTTTGCGAACCTGTCTATCACAAGAAGCGCCTGGCGCCTGAGTTCACCGTCTGCCAGGATGCTTCCCGAAATTGATTTTACCATTATTTCCGACTTTTTGTTATCAAGTATGCTGCTGCCAAATTCACTTGCCAGCGCCGCTTTGACCATTTTGCTGATCGCTTCGGGGATGGTATCGGAAAACTTCAGAAGTTCGGAGAGCATTTTTTCAAAAGCCTCGATCTTTTCCTCGCCTTTTATGCCGAACAAAAGGGCCGATTCTTTTGCTTCGAAGCGCTTTGAAGCGCTTATTTTCTGAAGATCGTTGTCTATCATGTTTGTTGCCCTCCTTTTGTCTTTGAAACCCTTCGACTCTATATACAGTAGCAACTATCTCGCCACGGACCTTTTGAGAGAGAGCTTCATAACGGGGACAGGTCAGATGCACGATTTAATGTGCATAACACGCCCCGTTTTATGTGCCGGCTATTTCTCTCCCGATTTCTTTTCTATCTGCGTCAGCGTGTTCCTGTGTATCCCAAGCATTTTTGCGGCTTTTGCCTTATTGCCGCCGGCTTTTGATATTATTTTTTCGATCATGCTTTTTTCGAAGGCTATCGTGGCCTCTTTGAGGCTTTTGTACTCCATTTCCGGTCCGCTTATCGCCGTTTCGTTCCTGGATATTTCTTTTGGCAGGTCTTCCTCGTCTATCAATGGGGACTTGCTCAGGACTACCAGTCTTTCTACCAGGTTTTCAAGTTCTCTTATATTGCCGGGCCATTTGTAATCTTTGAGTATGCTCATGGCTTCCGGAGAAAATCCTTCCATGGTTTTTCCGAAGGCGGCGGAATATTTTTTCAGGAAATATTTTGTCAGAAGCTCTATATCATCTCTTCTTTCTCGAAGCGGGGGGACGACCACCGGGATGACATTCAGCCTGTAGAAAAGGTCCTCCCTGAATTTTCCTTCTTTCACCGCTTTTTTGAGATCTATGTTGGTGGCCGAGATTATCCTTGAGTCCACTCTTATCGGTTTTTCGCCTCCCAGACGCTCTACATATTTGTCCTGAAGCACTCTTAAAAGCTTAGCCTGCATCGCCTGCGGCAAAGTTCCCACTTCGTCCAGGAACAAAGTGCCCCCGTCGGCCATTTCGAACTTACCTATATATCTTTCAAACGCTCCGGTAAAAGCTCCTTTTTCATGACCGAAAAGCTCGGATTCGATAAGATTTTCCGGTATCGCGGAGCAGTTAACAGTAACGAAAAGCCTGTTTGCCCTGGCGGATAATTTGTGTATCTGTCTTGCCGCGAGCTCTTTACCCACTCCGGTCTCTCCGGAAATTAGGACGGTAGACGGGCTTTGGGCTACGGTCTCTATAAGAGAGAGAAGCTCTCTGGTTTTTGGACTGTTGCCGACGATCTGCATTTCGTTACTTACAGAAGAAGCTTTAAGGTAAATATTCTCTTTTATCAGAGAAGTTTTTTCTATTGCCTTTTCGGTGAGCAGCAGGAGTTCTTCTATATTAAAAGGTTTGTTTATGTAGTCGTAAGCGCCCAGCTTCATGGCGTGTACGGCGGTTTTTACGCAGTTATCTGCGGTTATCATTATAACGTTTACCGTCTCGTCTATTCTCTTTATCTCTTTGAGCAGTTTAATGCCATTCGTGTCCGGAAGGTTCACGTCCAATAGCACAAGATCTACCGGTTCTTTCAGCATTTTTGCCAGAGCGCTTTTTCCGTCGGCTGCCTCCAAGATCCTGTATTTATCTTTCAGCGTCATTTTTATAGATTCCCTGACGCCTTTTTCGTCATCAATCACCAATATGTTCTTTCTGCGGGGGGTCATTTTCTCTTCCTTTTTATCGATGTATCCACCAGGAGCTTTTTCCTATAGTCCGAAACGGTCCTTCTTTTAAGATTGATACCTTTGTCCGAAAGTTTTTCTATTATTTGCGCGTCGGTAAAAGGCCTTTTCATGTCTTCGCCGGAAAGTACTTCGGCGATCTCCGACTTGATGTGCGCGGCGGTAAGCCCCATCGTCTGCCTGGGGCACAGAGATTTCATTTTCAGCACGCCAATGGGGGTTTCGATATATTTTTCCGCGACAGCCCGGCTTACAGTAGAAGGGTGTATCCCGAACTTTTCGGAAAGCTCTTTTTGCGTCATCGGTTCGGGAAACTTTGTCAATCCTTCAAGATAGTTTCTCTGTCTTTCGACGATTTTGGAAACTATTTTTTCTACCGTCTCATGTCTTTTAGTTATTTGTTCGACCAGCTCTTTTGCTTGGGATAGTTTTTCCATGATATAAGATGCAGTCTTTTCATCAGTGGACGGGTCATTGAGCATCTTTTGGTATTGAACGTTGAGCTTTATCGATGGGCCGTACTTTGTCTCCAGATTTACAATTTCGTATCCATAGGCTGTCTTTTTCACGGCAAAGGACGGGATCGCTGGGGTCGAAGTTTCGGCAAAACGCGCTCCCGGATAAGGGGTAAGATGGCCCTTTATAAAGTCAGCCGCCATTTTAACGCCTTCTTCCGGGATGCTCAAAGCTATGGCGATCCCTGAAAGATCTCCTTTTCCAAGATCATCCAGATGGTCATTTACGATAGTCTCCAAGATAGTTTTAAGTTCTTCGCTCTCAAAATTATATTCATTTATCTGGATAAGAAGACTTTCTTTTAAGTTCCTGGCGGCTACTCCGTCCGGCTCAAAAGACTGCAGGGCTTTTAGCGCCTGATCTATTTCTTTGCCGGATACTTTAAGGTCCTTTTCTATCGAAGTTTTGAGATCATCATAACTTAGGATATATCCGTTTTCATCCAGGTTTTTTATTAATAGCTCGAGGATCTCTTTCTGCTCTTCGGTCGTATCCAAAAGCGCTAGCTGCGTCAAAAGGAACTGTGAAAGCGTGGTTCCGGCCTTCAGGTATCTCTCCATTTCGGCAGGATCGGCCGTCTGCCCTTCTTTTTCCCTTACCGGCAGAGAGCTTTGATACCGCAGATACTCCATCATGCCGTCCCTTTTTTCTATTTCGATGAGAGGGTTTATTTCGGCTTCCGAGGATATTTTTTCTATTAATTCGGCATACGGCATGTTGAGGATCTTGAGCGTCTGCAGCATTTTGGGGTTCAGCATAACGCTGAGTTCGGCAGAAAGTTCCATACCTATGTTCTGAGATATCCCTATTTGCATCTAGTTATATATCCCTCGTATTATTATAGATTGTTTTCCTGGGAAATTTCACTGATTTATTATATAACAGACTTACCGATAATTCGAGGATAAGGAATTTGTTTGTGTTCATAGCGCGGATATTCTTTGGGCCCAATAGGCCTGTTCTTGTTTGGTGAGATTATACTGATCGGCCGCCGTTTCACATTGTCCGCGTTCTCTGAATCCCGCGGAATTATAAATGCCGCCTAATTTGCAAAGAAATTCTTCTTCAAGTCCGGAGGCCAGATCCTCAAGTCTTGCTATCAGGTCTGCCGCCTGTCCCAGGCATATTCCCGTTTCAAGCCCCATTCCGTGGAAGAACCATCCGCAGCTGACAAACATTCCCTGTCTCGGGACAAGCCCGTCAAAAACTGCGGACAACTCGTTCAGAGTCTTTTTTGTCAACCTTTTTCCGCCGGTTTCTTCGGAGATGAAAGTATCAAATGTCTTTTTGCCTAATAGGACGTCAATATACCTTAACTTTGCGCCTTCCTGGTCGGAGATGAGCCTTTCAGTCGTTTTACAAAAAATGCTATCAGCCCTTTCTGCTAGAAAATTGAGAGCTTCCCTGAAAGCTGTTCGCCAGGGGTTGTCGGTATTGTCCGGGCACCTGCAATCTGATCTCCATCTTTCCACTCCATGTTCACAGCTCCAGGATGAAGGGCTTTTTATCCCAAGAGTCGGTATTGGTATTCCTGAAGAAAGCGTCTGATCAAGAAGAAATGCGAAATTCACGGGCCTATGATTGTATTGCGCGGCTTTTGAAAGGTAATCCAAATATGTTGCAACTCCGCCTCTTTTGTGCAGTCCAAGGGTTTCTGTATCCAAAGCGCATGCAATAGCGGCATTACACATCAGGTGCTCGTTCAATCTTGTTGCAAGGCGATTTCCGTCCCCGCTTTCCAGAAAATCGGTGAAAGCAAGCTCTTGGGACAGATAGCGGTTGTACACGAAAGCGTGGATTACTTTCCCATCCCGGGTTGCGATCTTGTAAGGGATCCCAAAATCAATGACCGGAGATCCTTCTCCTGTCCGAAGTGGCGGTTCTCCATTGATTGTCTCTACCTGCCACGGGGAAAGGATCGTAAATTTTATCCCGTTGTTCGCGAGAGAGCTCATCACTTCATTGCTTACGGCAGCTTCAGGAGCCCAAAATCCTTCAGGCTTTCTACCAAAAGTGTGTTTAAAGTGCTCAATGCTCCATTTGATTTGAATGGCTCTATCAATGTTTATTCCCAATGGCAATATCGTATGATCAAACCCGCTTGCGATCGCACCTCCGCGACCTTTTAGATCATGAGCACTTAGATCATCGGCTGCTTTCAGTTGTCTTAGGAATTTTGGGTCAATAAATTCAAGCTGTCTGACTAATGCCGGAGTAAAACTATATGTAGAATATCGATATGCACTTTCTTTTGGGCCTCTTGCCATAAGAGACGAATAACTTTGGTGATAACAGACATCTGTCCAGTTGGCATTGGTAGGTCCGGGTTGTCTTGTGGCAGATAATTCAGGGAATGGAATGGTTATTAAAGTATGTGGGGGTCTCAGACTAAATACGGCCCTTAATGGATTGTGAGTGTTTAGATGGAACGCTATATTCCTGGGATTCCCAAATGCTTCCCTTCTTGCAAGTGTCCTAACATTCCGGATCATTGTGTTCGTTGTCATGCTTTTGTAAAGTTATATCGGGTGTATTTTTGAGAAATTTCACTTTTTACAGATTTTTATGTTTTTCCAAAGTTGAATTAAGCGTCAAACTATGCAAAAATAGTAATATAATCGCGGGGTAGAGCAGCCTGGTACCTGCCTGCCGGCAGGCAGGGCTCGTCGGGACAGAGATGTACGTATATATTCTTCAAGATCAAAACGGTAAAACCTATACCGGTATCACAAACGATCTGGACAGACGATTGAAGGAACATAATTCCGGTCAACATAAAACGACAAAGCACGGTGCTAACTGGGAAGTGGTCTTTAAATACGAATGTAAGGACAGAAAAGAGGCGCGGCAAATCGAAAAACATCTCAAGAGCGGGACATTCAGAGAAAAAAGAGATATAATGCTTAAAGTATCGCGGGGTAGAGCAGCCTGGTAGCTCGTCGGGCTCATAACCCGGAGGTCGTGGGTTCAAATCCCACCCCCGCTATAAATTTGCGATAGCAAATTTATCCTTGTTCCTTACTTCTTATTCCTTGCTACTCGCTTCGCGAATTTAAGGAGTAAGAAGTGAGCAGTAAGGAGTAATGAATTCATAAATGTCCTCAAAAGCATTCGTTCACAAAGGCCGCATCTTTGATTTTGTAAGAGAAAAGATCACTCTGCCTAACGGCATCACAAAACTTTATGATTTTGTAAAACACAGGGGAGCGGTAGTCATCATTCCCCTTATCTCCAGGGATAAAGTCGTAATAATCAGGCAATTCAGGGTAGTAGTGAATCAATATATCTACGAATTGCCGGCAGGTTCCATAGACAAGGGGGAAAAGCCGCTTGCCTGTGCGAAACGCGAATTGATAGAGGAAACAGGTTATAGAGCGACGGCGATCAAAAAGATCGGCAAATTGATCCCATGTCCGGGTTATTCGACGGAGGTTTTGCATATTTTTCAGGCAAAGGGATTAGTTTTGGTAGAGGCGCCGCATGCGACGCCTGTACATGGCAATTTATCGCCCATAAAATGCGATCCCGATGAGATCATCGAGCCCCTGATCGTATCGCGTTCCCAGATCAGAAAAATGTTCAGAAGTGGTAAAATATTAGATGCGAAGACGATCGCGTCGTTCGCGATGATAGGGTGGTTGTAATGATTCCGTAGAGGCGCCGCATGCGACGCCTGTACAAAATATATCCAGCCGATAAGGAGAAATACATGCCGTCAATAGAAGATTTTATGAAATTTGAATTTAAGATCGCAAAAATAATAGATGCGCAGGATCATCCCAATGCCGATAAATTATTGGTATTGAAAATCGATGTCGGCGAAATGGGAATTGTAGGGGGCGGGTCGCGACCCGCCCGTACGGAAGAGGCGCCGCATGCGGCGCCTGTACAAGATCCCATTTCCCCATCCCCAAAATACAAACAGATCGTTGCAGGCATAAAAAAATCGTATTCAAAGGAAGATTTGATCGGAAAATACATCGTAGTTGTCAATAATTTGGAGCCCGCAGTGTTGAGGGGTGTCGAAAGCAACGGGATGTTGCTGGCGGCAACGGGGGCTGACGGAATGCCGATCCTTATAAGTCCGGAAAGACCGGTCGAACCGGGTTCAAAGGTGAAATAATGTTCGCCCCTCTCCCTTTGGGAGAGGGGGTGGGGGTGAGGGCATGGAACCAACTAAAGACTATTATAAAATTCTTGGCGTTGCGGAAAATGTGTCGACGGATGCGGTCAAATCCGCATACCGCAAGCTTGCGAAAAAATACCATCCAGACATGAATCCCAATGACAGAAAAGGCGCCGAGCAAAAATTTAAAGAAATGTCCGAAGCTTACTATGTTCTTGGCGACCAAAAAAGAAAACAGGAATACGACATGATGCGAAAAGGCGGTTATGCCTATGACGGACGGGCAGGCCAGTCTTACGCCAATACGCAGGGATTCGATATCGAAGATCTTTTATCGCATCTTGGATATGCAACATCGTCAAAGACAAAAAGAGGCCCTTCGACTCGCTCAGGGCAAATGGATTTTGATATATTTGACGATATTTTCGGAGATTCATTTTCAAGCGGGGAGAGAAGAGGGTACTCCCGTGTTTATTCTGCAGGAGCTCCGGCCCGTGAACAGGTCCGCACAGACATCAACGCGCAAATTGAAATTCCCTCCCGCCTGGCTACAACCGGCGGCAAAGTAGACCTGTCCCTTTCAAACAGGAAGAACATAACAGTAAATATCCCAAAAGGAGTAACAAACAATACAAAACTCCGGCTTGCAGGTCTGGGCGAGCCGTGCCCGTGCTGCGGAAAAAAAGGGGATCTTTTGCTGAAGATCACGATAAAGTATATTTAAGGAGGATTTTTATGGCGGAACAACAGATACGCATATCTTTGGACGAAAAGACAGCAGAGGGTAAATACTGCAATATCGCTATGATATCGCATACCGAAAATGAATTTGTTGCGGATTTTGCTTTTGTCCACCCGCCGGCAGGAAAAGTGGTATCCAGGATCATCATGTCGCCTTCTCATGCGAAGAGATTTTTAAAAGCACTGGGCGAGAATATATCAAACTTTGAAAAATCTTTTGGTCCTATAAAAGAAGCTCCGGAACCGCCTAAATTCGGTATAAACCTTGGCGCCAACTAAATGCCGCGTTTGTGAAAGAGCCGAGGCAGAATTATTTGTTTCTGCGGACGGCAATGATTATTTCAGATGTCCTGTGTGTCTTGCCACGTTCATTGATGCGTCCCGCCTGCTAAAGCCCGAGGAAGAAAAAGCACGATATGCCTTTCACAAGAACGATCCATCGGATATAGGATACCGCGAATTTTTAAAGAAGTTATCCGATCCTTTGATAGAGCGGTTGGGCGCTCCCAAGGAAGGCCTTGATTTTGGCTGCGGGACAGGGCCGGCGCTTTCTCAAATGCTTGAAGAAGCCGGGCACAAAGTAAATCTGTATGACCCATTCTTTTATCCAGATAAAGAGCTTCTCAAAAAGCAGTATGATTTTATTACATGTACCGAGGTTTTTGAACACCTGCATTCTCCATCGAGAGAATTAAAGCTGCTTGACAGTCTTCTAAAGCCCGGCGCGCTCCTTGCCGTTATGACCTGTTTTCAGACAGATGACGAAATGTTTGTGAGATGGCATTACCGACGCGACCCTACCCATGTGGTCTTTTACAAAGAAGAAACAATGCGCTATATAGCACAGAGTTTCGGGTGGGGCATTGAGATCCCGGTCAAGAATGTCGTGTTCTTTAAAAAGGGCCGCTTCTAATATAAAACACTTCTATTGATACTCCTGCCGGTCAAATGCTATTATAGTTGGTGAATTCATAGTAGGAGGCAGACATGGAAAACAAAATAAGAACGGCATGGTTTGTGTTGGCAGTGTCAATATTTGCGATCGCGATACCGTTGTTTGCCGCTTCATCCAGCAAAAAACCTCTTCCCGATCTTGCCGTCACCTCAATTAAGATAACAAGTTCTGAAGTGAGCGGGAAAGTTGTTATCGCTTTTACCGTAACAAATAAGGGTGACAAAGCATCCCCTTCTTCAAAAACACAGATAGTACTGGACGAACATGATCCGAACGTGATCGCCACACGTAATGCGCCGAGCCTGCTTCCTGGAAGGACCTATGCCGACAGGGTCGAGTACACGGTCAGCAAAAACAACAAATATGTTTTTAAGGCCACAGCAGACTACAACAACCGTGTGCCGGAAGGTAACGACTTAAATAACAGCAATACCGTTTCTTTTTCTTTCGGCAGAAGTTTCTGATCCCAAACGGAACTTGTATTTTTGCCTGCCAGTAGAGTAAAAGGTCCTACCGATTTTGTGATATTACCACTATAATTAGCATATATGTTCCCACAATATTTTATTAAGACATACGGCTGTCAGATGAACGAGAACGATTCCGAGATAATCGCCGGGATCCTTGAAGAAAAAGGATACAAAGAAGCAAAGATCCCGGAAAACGCCGATATTATCATTACAAACACATGTTCCGTCCGGGACGGCGCCGAAAGAAAAGCCAGGGGGTTTATTGCTGACCTTGTTCATCTCAAGAAAAAAAATGAAAATCTGCTGATCGGGGTCGTCGGCTGTATGGCCGAGAGGATGGGAGAGGAGCTTCTGAAAAAATACAAGTTTGTGGATTTTGTCCTTGGGCCGAATATGGAAGGGGAGATAGCAGCCCTCACCCCCAACCCCTCTCCCTCTGGGAGAGGGGAGCTCTATGTGCCGTCGAGAGGAGGGATGAGGGTTGGAGATTCCCAAAATTTCAAAGATTCCTCCCTTGCCAAAAGAGAAAATTCCGTTAATGCCTGGGTCACGATAATGGAAGGGTGTAATAATTTCTGTTCATATTGTATCGTTCCGTACGTGCGCGGGAGAGAGAAAAGCCGGCCTCTTGCTGATATTATCAAAGAGATCAAGAGCCTGGATAAAAATATCTTTAAGGAAGTGACGCTGCTTGGACAAAACGTTAATTCTTATGAATTCGGCCTTGCAGAACTGTTAAAAGAAGTCTCAAAGATTGACGGGATATCAAGGATCAGGTTCATGACGTCACATCCGAGGGACATGAGCGATGAAATAATCGATGCCGTGGCCGGCAATGAAAAGATCTGCGAGTATTTCCACCTTCCTCTTCAGAGCGGAGATGATAATGTGTTAAAATCCATGAACCGCGGTTATGATATGGCATATTATTTTTCTCTGATAAAGAGAATAAGGGATAAAATCCCCGCAGCGGCAATAACTTCAGATGTTATCGCCGGATTTCCCGGAGAAACGGACGGGCAATTCCGGAATACTTTGAAAAATATAGAGAAACTGGAATTTGACACTGTAAATACTCTTGCCTTTGATCCGAGGCCCGGAACTTATGCCGCCGGGATGAACGGGCAGCTACCAAAAGATACGATAAGCAAAAGGCTCCAGGCTTTGATGCGTACGGTCGAGCGGATGACTCACAAGAAAAACCAGTCGCTTTTGGGCTCAGAGCATGAGATACTTGTAGAGGCGGCGGGCATAGGCAGGACCAGGACCAACAAAATAGTGAGATTCAAAGATAAAGAGATAAAACCCGGTTCTTTTATAAGTGTCAGGATCACTTCGGCGAAATCCTGGGTATTGCAGGGAGAGCTTTTAGGTTGATATAATAGAGTCATTGCGAGCCCCGACAAGTCGGGGCGAAGCTATCCCGAAGACAATGGGATTGCTTCGTCGTCCTTCGACAGGCTCAGGACTCCTCGCAATGACGAAAAAAAAGGAGATGTAAATGACCAGTGACAATAATAATTCCTTGATGTTATTTTCGGGGACATCGGCTCCTATGTTTGCTTCCGCAGTGGCGGATTACCTGGGTATCAAACTTGGGGGGCTTATAGTCTCAAAATTCCCTTCCGGCGAGATATACACAAGGATAAAGGATAATGTGCGCGGCAAATCAGTATTCCTGGTCCAGACGGGATCGAATAATGTGAACGAAGACATAATGGAGCTCCTTATAATGATCGATGCCATGAAAAGGGCCTCCTGCAGGAGCATAACCGCCGTCATACCGCACCTGCCTTATGCCAGGCAGGACCGCAAAGCGGCCTCACGCGAACCGATATCCGCCAAACTTATCGCGGACCTTTTGACTGCCGCCGGCGTGACCAGGGTTATTACCATAGATATGCATTCCGACCAGATACAGGGATTTTTTAATATTCCGGTTGATAATCTAACGGCAATGCCGCTGTTCGCAAGCTATCTAAAGAGCAAAAACCTGAAGAACCCGGTGATCGTCGCTCCTGATACGGGCAGGGCAAAGACCTCAAAAAAACTGGCTGACAGGATAGGCGCGCCTCTTGCGATAATCCACAAACAGAGGCCGGAGCACAGCAAGTCTGAGGTGACCCATGTCGTCGGAGACGTAAAAGGCAAAACCGTGATAATTGTAGATGATATGATCGATACTGCGGGCACGGCGACAAACGGTGTAAAGACCCTTCTTGAGCTTGGGGCTGAAGAAGATATTTATCTGATGGCAACCCACCCTTTATTGTCGGATCCGGCGGTCGAGCGGATAACAAAGGTCGGGATCAAAGAATGCATCGTCACCGATTCGATCCCTGTACCAAAAGAAAAACAGTTCCCGGCGCTCAAAGTCCTGTCCGTCGCGCCTCTTTTTGGAGAAGCGATAAAAAGAGCATTTGACAATCTGTCTATAAGTTCGCTGTTCGATTAAAAAATGTTGGGGCCGGTCGCGACCGGCCCGTACGGAAAATGTAATATGAAAAAAGATATTAAAATAGGATTAATAGGGCTTGGAACCGTGGGCCGGGGGATCGTCTCTGTCCTGAAGAAGGATGCCGGCTATATCAAGGATAAGACAGGGATCTCCATAGAAATAGCAAAAATTGCCGATATCGATCTTTCGAGAGGAAAAGATGCCGGAGTCGGTGCGGATCTTCTCACCAAGGACGCCTATGAGATCATTAACGATCCGTCTATTTCTATAGTGGTCGAAGCAATAGGAGGAGAAAAACCGGCTCTGGATTTTGCTTTGGCCAGTCTCAAAGCGGGAAAACATTTTGTTACTACCAACAAAGAGCTCATAGCAAAACACGGACAAAAAATACTTACTCTGGCAAGAGAAAGATCGCTCCGGGTGCTTTTTGAAGGTTCCGTGGGCGGCGGCATCCCAATACTAAGTCAGCTGCGCCAAGGACTTTCCGCTAACAGGATAGAAGAGATATTCGGTATAGTAAACGGCACCACGAACTATATACTTTCCAGGATGACCGAAGAGAACATGGAGTTTTCGCAGGCCCTAAAACTGGCACAGGAGAGAGGGTTTGCCGAAAAAGATCCCAAGAACGATATAGAGGGCTATGATGCCTCTTATAAAGCGGCGATACTGGCTTCCGCTGCTTTTGACGCAAAGATAAAATGGGAGGACGTACCGTTTGAAGGGATAAATAAGGTCTCGCTAGAGGATGTGGAGTTTGCAAGAGACATGGGTTATGTAATAAAGCTTCTTGCCGTGGCAAAACGGGACGGGAATTTTATAGATGTAAGCGTCCATCCCACTTTGATAAGCGCTTTTCACCCTCTATCTGCGGTAAAAGACGCTTTTAATGCGATCTATGTAAAAGGAAGCGCGGTAGGGCAGGTGATGTTCTACGGGGAAGGGGCGGGAAGCCTGCCGACGGCTTCCGCGGCGATAGCGGACATCATCGAGATCGCTTCGGCAAACGGCATACCGTATTATCCGGAGCTGAAAGAAATTAAAGTAAAAAACGCTGACGATATCGAAGGCAAGTATTATATCAGGCTGAGAGCAGATGACAAGCCGGGGGTTCTTGCCGCCATTGCGGGGGCCTTCGGAGAAAAGAACGTGAGCATAAAAAGCGCTCTGCAGAAAGAAACGATTGATAATGCTGCTACAATTGTTATAATTACTCATAACGTTAATGCCAGGAACTTTTCGGACGCGATAAAAAAAATTTCCGGATTGTCCGCGATAAAAGAAGTAGGCAGCGTGATCCGGGTAGGAATGGAGAGCTGAAAAATGATCGGAATACTTTCGCCGATAATGAAAAAAGTGGTCGAAGAAGAGGAGAGCTATCCGTCGCCGTCCGCCAAGACCAAGATAAACAAGGCCATAGGCCGGTACAAGCTGCTTTCAAAGGCCCAAAAATGGAAAGAGCACATGGACGATATAAAGTTTGCTCTTTCAGACCTTCTTGTAGCCAGGGGCGAGGACGAAGATTACAAGGAGGCGCTCTCTTACTACAACTTTATCATCGCTAAGACGAGGAACCAGATGCTCAAAGGCCGTTCAATGATAGGCAAGGCCGAACTAACAATTTCGGGTGTGGCCAAGATGAGCGAGGATGAGGCCATAAAGCTCTGCAAAGAGGGCTGTTCCCTTCTCAAGGGCAAGCTCGATGATTTCTTTGTAGCCAAATGTTTAGCGGTCGAAGCCGAATTGCTGGTAAAAAAAGGAGGACGGAAAGAAATAAAGGATGCTACCCGCCTTTTCAGCAAACTTGTCGGCAATAAAAAAGCTCATCCGTATTTTAGGGCGCGCGCAATGACAGGGAAAGCCGAGCTGGCACTTTATTTCGGCGTAGACTCTATTTCTAACGGCATTAAAATGTGCGAAGAAGCTCTCGGCATTTTTTCAGAGCGCCCGCTGGATTATTTTGCAGTAAAGGCAAGAGTGATCGAGGCCGAGCTTCTAGCCAGACGAGGTTCTTCCTCTGATCTTCACAAGGCAGAAAATCTTTGTGAAAAAGCCATTATTTCTCCTGTCCACAAAGATTTGACCGCCCGCGCCAAGCTGGTGCTTGCGGAAATATCAAAAAAGGAAAAAGCACAAAGGCTGTTTGAAGAAGTGTTGGAGCAGGACGGGCTGGATCCTTATCTTATCGAAAAAGCAAAGATGATCGAACGGGCGACAAAGAACAGATATAATTAAGCAAGTCCGAGAGATGCTTTTATTTTAGGGAGCGCCTGTTTTGCGGCTTCTTCTCCCAATTCCACCAGATACTGCGCCCTGTCTAATTCAAGAGAAGTGAGTTTCTCTTTTACCGGGGTTATTAATATATTACAATCCTTTATGGAATCTTTGGTCTGGTTTAAAATGAAAAGATCCAGGGCCCTGTCAAATATCTCAAGTACATTATTGAAACAATCGACTTTATTTACGCGGGGTATGACATCGACGCCGATCACAAAATCCGCACCCATTTGTCTTACGGTATGAGAGGGGAGGTTTTCTTTGAGCACTCCGTCCACTAGCAGGTGATGTTCGGTCTTGAGCGGTATGTACATCCAAGGAAAAGAGCAGGAAGCCCGTACGGCTTTGTAGACCTCTCCCTTGTTGAGGACAAGTTTTTCTCCGGTAGAGATGTCCGTCGCAACAGCCGAAAACGGGATCTCCATTTCCGGAAAGGTTTTTTTACCTATCAAACTTATTACAAATTTTTCTATCTCTTCGCTGGATACAAGGCCTGTCTTTGAAAGCACGATCCTGAAAAAATGTTTCCATTTTACCTTGCCGGCTATTTCCATCAGTGTGGTTATGTTCACGCCGCCGGCGTAGAGCGATCCGATGAGGGACCCGGAACTGGTGCCGGCGATATAATCAATGGGGATCCTGTGATCGTGGAGTACTTTTAAGACGCCTATATGAGCCAACCCGCGCGCACCGCCGCCCGACAGGGCGAGCCCGACTTTTTTCTTTCTGAAAGGGTTAAAGAACATACCGAGATATTAGCATTTTAGAGAGAAGATAGTC
This sequence comes from Candidatus Margulisiibacteriota bacterium, assembly GCA_041650595.1. GTDB lineage: Bacteria > Margulisbacteria > WOR-1 > JAKLHX01 > JAKLHX01 > CALFCX01. Next base: position 64,439 of record JBAZKW010000003.1, on the reverse strand, counting down.
AAGAAATCGGATTACCTGTCATTGCGAGGAGTCCCGATCCGATCGGGACGATGAAGCAATCCCAAAGTACTATGGGATTGCTTCGCTTCGCTCGCAATGACTACAAGCTGTCGATAATCCCGATCACTATCCGCGGGTCTACAAAGTTGGCCGTACCGACCGCGATCGCATTTGCGCCGGCCGCGAAAAAATCTTTGGCATCTTTTATACCCATTATACCGCCCATCCCGATGATCGGAATTCCCGGGAAAGCAGCCCGCACCTGGTTTATCAGTCTTAAAGCCGTGGGTTTTATGGTCGGACCGGAAAGCCCGCCGGTTATTAACTGATTTTTGTCCGGGATGGTGACCGTATGCTGGACTGTGTTTATCATAGAAAGAATATCAGCTCCTCCGTCTAAAGCCGCTCTTGCTATTACCGTTATGTCAGAGACATTTGGTGTGAGCTTTGCTATCAACGGCAGCTTACAAACCTCCCGTACCGCGGAAATGACCTCTTTTGTCATGACAGGGTCTTTGCCAAAGGCTATACAGCCCTTTTTTACATTAGGGCAGGAGATATTTACTTCGATAGCGTTTATTCCTTCCTGCCTGCAAAGTATTTCCACTGTCGCCACGTACTCCTCGACGGTTTCACCGGCAATATTTACGATCAGAGAAGTTTGTATCTTTTTCAGCTCGGGCAAATAATTTGCAATAAAGTATTCGACCCCGTCATTTTGAAGCCCGATAGAATTAACAAGACCGTTCTCAACTTCCATAAGTCGCGGCTGGGGATTGCCTTTTCTTGGTTTTATGGTCAACGTCTTTGTTGTTATGGCCCCGAGCTTGTGAAGCGGGACCAGGTCCGCGAACTCCAGGCCGAACCCAAAAGTCCCAGACGCGACAGTTACCGGATTTTTCATCTTAAGCCCGGCTAAATTAATGGCCATATTATTTCCTTTGAATCAAATACCGGACCGTCCTTGCATACGCGTTTATTTCCGGAGGTGGTTTCTACCATACAGCCCAGGCATGCACCTATACCGCATGCCATATATTCTTCAATCGATACCTGGCATGGCATATCGTTCTTTTCGGCAATTTCACTTACGGCTTTCATCATGGCTTTGGGCCCGCAGGTGTATATGATGCATTTTTTCGGGTCAAGGGTCTTTATATAGGAGGAATAAAGCGCTGAAACGGTGCATTTTTCGCCGCAGGAGCCGTCATCTGTGGAAATATATAGCTTTGTGCCTATTTTGGCGAAATCGGCTCCGCACAGCAAAAGATTCTTTGTGGTAGCTCCCATGAAAAAGTGTGATTCAATACCTTTCTTTTTCAATTCTTCTTCAAGGGAATATAGCGGCGCGCTTCCGCATCCGCCGGCGATAAGTATTGCGATCTTGTCTTCTTCGATAGCAAAACCATTGCCCAACGGGCCGATTATATCCAAAACAGGCAGGCCCCGACCTGCTTTTACATGAATCTCCGACAGTATCTTTGTTCCCTTGCCGATTACGTGATATATTATTGTGAATCCGGTATCGTTTATTTTGTGGAGGCTGAATGGCCTGCGCAACAACGGCGTATGGGAATCCGATACCTGTATTTGTACAAATTGTCCCGGTTTAGCGTTTTTATTTATATTTCTTGAAGAAACGGTCAATCTAAAATAATCAGGGGCGATCTTGATGTTCTCAAGGACCGTGCATTTTTCCTGGTAGATCATTGGTATAATTCTAACATAATAGAGCTGAAGAGCTGAAGCTCTGAAGAAGTGCATGTTTGGACTTCAGCACTTCAGCCTTCAGTTCTTCAGCGCTTATAAAGGAGGTTCCAGCCATGAAAACACATACCGAATACATCACCGTCAACACCAAAAAAGAAAAAGAGATACTGAATATAACGCATCAGGTGGAAAATATAGTTGATAAATCCGGCGTAAAGGACGGGATGGCGCTTGTTTCCGCGATGCATATAACCGCTTCGATCTTTGTGAACGACGAAGAACCCGGTATAAAACATGACCTGTTGGAATGGGCCGAAAAAATTGCTCCCGATCGTCCCGATTACAGGCATCATCAGACGGGAGAGACCAACGGTGATGCGCATTTGAAATCATTGTTATTCAATCACGAAATAATAGTTCCCATCACAGGCGGCCGGCTTGATTTCGGGCCCTGGCAGCAGATCTTTTACGGCGAATGGGACGGCAGACGCAATAAACGCATAATAGTCAAGGTTATGGGGATATAGGGATACTCCAACTTTTACAAAACTTTATCCGGATATTCATGAAATATCTCTAATATTCTATCGATAAATATTTGATGCTTCTACGAAATATACCGCAGAGATCACAAATTGCCGCGGCTGCTCCGGTAGTGCGTCGATCCGCAGCGCAGGTTCTTTCTCCCGCTGCCGAAAGAGAATCATTGACGTTACTTGCACCATCAATACAGGAAAGGACAAAAGCTTACGGTATAGAATGGCTCATTAAAAACGGGGATTATAAATGGAATGATCACGGGCTGAGGCTGGAATCGCAACCGGAAGATTTGGGTTTGCATTGGTCCGAATGCGGAAGGAGTTCAAGGTTAGCATCCAAAATCCTTCTTCAAAATGATTTTGGCGTACGAATGCTCAGATATGTTATTCCAAGGATCGATTACTGCCATCTTTATGATGTATATCTAAGAGAGTATGTGGGCAATAAGTATTATGATATGGAGCGCATGACTTACCATGTAGTTCTGTTGACCGACGGGAATCATGTCGTCGACACAACACCGTGGAACCGCACTGTCGGCAACGGCTCTATCTGGTGCCCTCTGGACGAACATCCTTATAAAGAATGGATCGAAGCTTCATTTCAGGTTGAAGAACCGAAAAGGATGGAATATCCGGGCGATCCGATTGATCCCGCGGTGGGATTTTGGCCAAGTACCTCTGATGACGAACATAAGTTTGTTTCCTTAATAAATATGGGAGGCTCAGATACTTTTGCAACTACGCTTAAATCCAACATTTGTCCTCCTCGCAACGCGACAACCGGAAGTTATTTTGAATTTATGCTCCAGATGCAGTACAATTATTACGAACCGACAAAACGATTTTATTACACTCCTTTTGGTTTTAGCGCGGAATTACCGATACAACCCGCACTTTTCTTTGAACAACTAGATACGATCAGGCGGCTTTGTTCAGAGCAGGACGCCGACGCAATGATAGATTTTATTGTTGCAAATGCCGATAGGCAAGACGGTGTAAGCGGAATTTTTAGACATGTGGACGAAAGGATGTTCCCCGATGGTTCTGAACAACGAGATGGAATAAGAACATTAGTAAAAGCATTCTTCCCCATACTCTTTGAATTCATGGCAAGAGTGCCGTTCATATCTTCCAGAGATATAGATGAATTGATCCTTTTTATAAGCAAGGATAGCAACCCATTCCACAAAATTGTGTGAAATTTTCCATTTTTCTAACCGATAACTGATTGATGAGAATTGCAGCACCAAAAAATTTGAACATGGTAGCTCTCGGGGGAGCCAGCACATATTTCCCGGATTTTATCCTTCATTACGCCCTCTCGCCAATATTAAGAGAAAGAGTCGGCAAAATTGTTTTATATGATAAAGAGCCTGAACGGGTCGAAATCGTCGGAAGGTTTTCCAGGCGAGTCTTGGCTGACCATGGGCTTGATCCTTCTATTATAAGTGTCAGCACAGATAAAGAGAAGGCTTTTGAAGGGGCGCATATCTTTCTTAATATGATGCGTGCGGGAAAAATGCCGGGAAGACTGGAAGATGAAACTCTTCCTCTTCTATATGGTTTGATCGGCCAGGAGACCATGGGGCTGGGGGGCTTGCGGCTTTTAAGCAGGCAGATCCACGCTCTTCAAGAGCTTATTCCGGCAATAAAATCAAATGCTGCTAAAGATCCTTATTTTTTCAATTTTGCCAACCCCGCAGGACTGCTCTCAATGGCGGTCGGTCAGATGACCAATTTTAATACGGTTCTCGGTCTTTGTAATATCCCGTTTGAAATAAGGATCCAAATCGCCCGTGCGCTAAAGATACAAAGGTCTTCATTGTCCGGTCAAACAGATGAACAAATTGCCGACCGGATCCAAATAGATTCCATCGGTCTAAACCACCTTTCCTTTTTTAGGCATTTCATTTTTGACGGCGAAGATATAACGGCAGAAGTGATAAAATTTATTTCTAATCCTCCCGCGAATTTCGATATAGAGAAGACGGAAGACATCGCCTTTTATGTTGACATCGTAAAGGAACACGGATTATTTCCAAACTGGTATTGGCAATACCGGATGAACCACGCGGATGTTGTCGAAAAACAAAAGGCTACGGCTATCTCCGATTTTCGCGCATTCAAGGTCATGCAATGGGAAAGGAATCAACTTGACGCATATGCAAATCCCAATTCGCCGATCTCCGAAACCCTTTTTGAACTTGTAAAACGCGGCGGGGCGGGTTATGCGCTTATGGCCACACGTGCACTGGCTGCGATTTTGACAGATTCAAAAGACCGGCAAATCGTAAGTACAAAAAACTCGGATTCTGACGGAAAAGTTTTTATACCCTGGCTCCCAAAGGATATCTTTGTCGAAGTCCCTTGTTTCATGCATAGAACAGGCCCAAGGTTCGACAAAAAAATGGATTCCTCTTTGCCCGAACCATTTCGATCTTCTGTTATCCAGGAGGCAGACGCCGGCATATATTTTGTCAACGGTCTTTTACAGAATGATCCCGATTTAGTTCTGAAAGCTGTTTGGCTTCATCCCTTGATTGGTCGAAGATTACCGCAAGCCAATGCCGATCGATTTTTGCACGAAATACTAAAAATGTTTGTGGCAAATTAACGCAAATAGCGAGATATAACCATAAAGACTTTCCCAAAGACATCGGCTCAAAATTCCCTTATTTACTGAAATTTCACCTCAAAAATGACGATATATAAGTAGATGGATATGAACAAGAAAATAGCAAAATTTAGCCAAAAAATTAAAAACAAGCTTAATAATATAGTTATATATACATTAGTGCTTGTTTTCGTAGTACTATCCGGGGCCACGGTATCCGGAGACCTGAGGTCCGAACGACTTCGGGCATTCCTTTACAGATACCCGGGGACCCCGCTGATAAGCCATATAAACGAGATATTATACTGTGCGGACAAGTTCAAGCTTGACTGGCGGCTATATGTAGCGATAGCGGGAGCGGAGAGCACTTTCGGCAAGCATTATCCAAAACACACCCGCAATCTGACGGGCTTTAACAATTGCGATACAAAGTTTAGGTCAATATACGACAATATATACAGAACTCATGAAGTGATAGCGACCACAAAATATTATGCCAAGTACCGAAAGACAAAGAATATTAAAGACCTGGTCTATGTTTACAAAGGAAAGCCGCCTTACGAGCATTATATAAAGACCATTAAATTTGTTTTTTGGAAAATAAATGATCCTAATCTGTTGGCGGAATCGCCGGGCGGCATCCTTTTTGCGGAAAAATAGAGATCAAAGAAGAAACCTTATCTCTTTTTCAAGCAGTTTGAACTGCGCGTCTATCAGCCCTACGGGTTCCCCGTCCATCTCAAGAAATACCTTTTCCCCGCTTTGAACTGAAAGCGTTTTGCACCTTATTGACAGCACTTTCGGGTTAGAAAGATGATTGCCGCTATAAATAGAGCCGATATCTCTTAATATTTCTTTTCTGTTCATCTCTCGCGCGATCACTACGTCAAAAAATCCGTCATCTATCATGGCTTTCGGCGATATCATCATGCTGCCGCCGAAATATTTTCCGTTGGTTACCGCAGTTATGAGCGTTTTTCCTTCAAAAAAGTCTTTGCCGTCAGCTTTTATACGGACTGAGTGGTTTTTTAGAAAACAGAGGGACCGCAAAACACCCGTAAAAAATGAAGTTTTACCTCCGAAAATCTTATTGGAGCGGTTTACTAACTCCGTCACGTTCGCCCCAAACCCGACGCTGGATTCGTTAATAAATTTTCTTGAGGTAGTACTCCCGTCACCTTTTTGGAAATGCGCCTCGCCGATATCTATATAAGTGCCCGGTGCTTTAAGCAGCCTCTCTGTTTGTGTCTCAATAGAGAGTTTTTCTATGCCGAGAGTCCTTGAAAAGTCCTCTCCAGTACCGCTTGGAAAATATCCGAGGCATGTGTCCGGAGCAATCTTTCGGTTCCCGTCCCAAAAACCGTTGAGCACCTCATTAAGAGTGCCGTCTCCGCCTACCGCGATTATCCTTTTATAACCCTCTTTAATAGCTCTGGAGGTTATCCTTGAAGCTTCCATTCTGTATGAGGTCAGATAAAATCCGAACTCGGTATTTTCTTTTTCCGCCAAAGCTTTTATATGCGGCCAGAGCTTCTTGGTCTTTCCTCCGGCAGAGGCGGGATTAATAACGAAAAAGAATTCTCTTTTCATGCCTGATGAACAAGATTATAGCACCTAAAACAAAACATGATTTATATTCTATACTGCTTATATGAAATACCTGATCTTTAACAAGCCTTATGGCGTATTATGCCAGTTCACGGATTTATCGGGACGGCCTACTTTAAAAGATTACATAGATATAGGCGGTGTTTACGCGGTAGGGCGGCTTGACATGGACAGCGAAGGGTTGCTATTGCTCACTGACGACGGTGAGTTTAACCAATTATTCAGCAATCCGGCTAATAAGCAGTTCAAAACTTATCTTGCACAGGTGGAAGGGATCCCGACAGAAAGTATGCTGGCAGGACTTAGGAGCGGCGTGTCAATAGAAGGCAGGCGTACTCTGCCGGCCCGGGCCGAGATATTGAATAAGGATCCTAAATTGTGGTCGAGATCTAAGCCTATACGCTATCGTAAAAGCATTCCGACCTCCTGGCTGGAAATAAAGATCCGTGAAGGGCGCAACCATCAAATAAAGAAGATGACTGCGGCTGTCGGGCTACCCTGCCTGCGTCTTGTCCGCACCGCTATCGGTCCTATTCAATTGGGAGATCTCAAGCCCGGGGAATATGCGGAGATAGAAAGACCGAAGGCCCAGGAATTGCTTCTAAGTATTTAGAATGAGCACATAAACTTCCCGGTACAAGAGGTCAACGGGTGTATTTTTTATTGATGATCGAAAGAAGACCGGTTTTGGACGATACCTTCCAATTTAACTGATAAGTTTTTGTGGGTGTTGAAAAACTTGTATATATTATTCCTGTTCTTTTATCAAGTAATTGGGTAAATATCCCTTCATCATTTACAATCGTCTGGAAATCATAGATATTCTGCGAAGAATTTAATGACAAAACAGCAAATATCAAAACAATCGAAGAAGCCAATAGAGATAATAAAACAACTGCCTGAACTATGTTCGTTGTTGTCTTTATGATGTTGGGGTCGATTTGGGGTTTTATTCTTATTGGAGCTTTGGGAGCCTGATAACTGCCGACAGACTTTTTGCCAAGGTAAAGATATTCAAAAATGGCTTTAAGAGTATTTGGTATTGGACTTTCAGTATATAGCTGCTTTATAAAGGCCAATTCAATTGTTTCCTTATTTCAATAGTTCCTCAACGCAAACCTTGAGTGCTTATGCAATTGTGTGAACGGGTGATATTCCGGGGTTATTCTAAAGATATCATATATGAGATCATCTAAAGATGTCAATGCGATCCCGGCTTTTCTTTGCACGTTTGGAGATTCCCCAGTGATCCATTGCCTGTCAAGCAATTACTATAGCCAACTTTAGCTAAGCGCGAAAAACTTGTAATATCAAAAAACAGTGAAATTTTTGAAAAATCGAGTCGAGATAAAAATTGAAAGCAATTTAACATAAAGGAGATATTAGAAATGGGAGCAGCAGGAATTGGCACAAATCTTTCTGCAACGAAATCGCTTTTTGCGCCGAGATTGCAGGACCGGGTTGCGATCGTCACAGGCGGCGGACAAGGATTGGGACAGGCGATAACTGAGCGCTTGGCACGCGAAGGAGCAAACGTAATAATTGGGGACATTAACGTCAAGTCCGCACTAAGAACTGCGGAGCAAATCGCAATGAAAACAGGCCGGAAAATCTTTGTTGCCGGAAAGGTGGATGTTGGAGATGAAGCCGATGTCGCACGTTTGGCTGATGCTGCAATATCAGAATTCGGGCGGCTCGATATCGCAGTTTCAAATGCCGGGATAGTTGAGTCAGGAAAAACTATCGGATTTGATCTGGAGAAATGGAACAAGGTCTTAGCAGTAAATCTCACAGGTTACTTTCTTCTCGCACAGCACGCTGCAAGAGTAATGATTGAGCAGAAAAGCGGCTCAATTATACAGATCAACTCTAAATCCGGTAAAAAAGGCAGCCAAGCAAATGCTGCGTATGCGACAAGCAAATTCGGTGGCATAGGATTAACCCAAAGCCTGGCTCTTGAGTTTGCCCCGTTCAATGTACGAGTCAATGCGATCTGTCCGGGAAATCTGCTAGACTCGCCGCTATGGAATACCCCCGGCATAGGACTTTTACAAAAGTATTTAGATGCCGGAAAAGTACCAGGCGCAACAACAGTAGAAGATGTCCTTAGGTATTATACTGAACAAGTACCCATGAAGCGGGGATGCACATATGACGATGTATGCAACTTAATGATATTTTTAGCTTCTGATGACTCCAGCTACATGACAGGCCAGGCCATAAACGTGACCGGCGGACAAGAGATGCGTTAAAAAATGGCAAGCGTTATTAGCCTGCCTGCCGGCAGGGTTCCCTTCGACTCTTCGCTAACGCTAGTCGTTCAGGGCAGGCGAACCGGGAATTTGCTCTGTCGATATTGTACTTGAAACAGGCTCCTGCCGTATAGGTTTTCCGTGAAATAAACTTTGCTGTGTCCTAAATAGTTTAGGGGCGCTCCTGTAAGCGATCTTTTGTTTTGTCATATCCTTGTTGTACTGTTTTCTGTCACGTGGCATTTTTATGTTTCCTTACTTCATTCTAGCAGAAGAATGGCGCGCGTTAGTGGCTGCTGTATATTTATCTTGAACATGCCATCAGGTACATTTTTAAGTATATTGATACGTCTCCAGAAGGGTTGCCAACCACATATTCTCCGGTTGAAGCCGGTATTATCAGTCCGTGCTCCGGACCTATAAGCAGGCTGTCAGCTATGTTTGAAGACACCGTGAGCTTCCCGCTTATCGGAAGCAACATATGGTAACTTCTTAAATTCGGATAATATTCCGTATTATCATTGAATATGCCGCCACTTTCCATGTAGACTCTGTGCGCCCGCAGCAAATAGTTCCCCATTTGGAACGAGACGAGATCATCTATTTGATGGCCGAACGGATTTGCGACAAGGTTAAAATCCGGGCTTTCATAAGATCTCATGATCATTGCGTCAAATGCCTTGTCAGTGGACCAGTCCCCTCCGAAAGAAGTGACTTTTTGCGGGGTCGGGAGTATTATCCCTCTTTCATAATGAGGGGTGAGTATCTCCGCTACCTGTATGCCGTGCTGAAGAGAGTGTACAGTCCCTTTCGGGAATACCAGAACATCGCCTTCCCGTACATCTTTCTTCCCAATAAAACGATATACCTCTTGTCTTAATTTACTTTCAACCTCTTCGGGCGCACTTTCGCCGTTCGCTGTGTATTTTTCGTATACTTCTATTCTATAAGCGTCGGAAGCCGCTTTAAAATCCGCCTTATATCTGGCTTCCCAGGATTCGGCAAAATTGTATTTATATAGTTCAAGCAAGTCGGGATCAAGTCCGCAAACTATCTGTGCAACACCGTCCGGCCAAGCTTCCCTGTCTATCTTTGTGACCACATAAGCTTCTTCTTTTTCCCAATGGACCTCAAGATACAGATCGCTTTTTATCGGAGTACTGCCGGGCTTGAGTATCTTTAAGAGGATTAGATTTGTCTCTGGATTTATACCGAAACCTTCAGGGAATAGGTTCAACACATCTGGCAATTTAGCGGTCCGGCCTAGATCATCAGAGACATCGTTCACTTGGCGTGGATCTATCATGGTAAAAGTATGTTCAAACCCCCACGCTTTTTCTAACGGGCTTCCTAACAATAACAATGGCCGGCCCTCAGATATTATCGGGGTGTGATGATCAGCCGACAATTTATTTATGGGATCGGGAAGACCTCCGGTGATCAAATCACTTGTGCAAACCGCCCCCGGTTCTGTGCGCCACGTTACTGCTCTTGCCGCTCCTGAATCACATCTTTCAACAAGACTTCTGACCACAAAAGTACGGCCATTCTTTTCATGTTTAAGTTGGTCAGCTGCAACAAAGTTTCTATTCCCGCATCTTATTGATTGCCCAGCGATCGTTAACGGCATGATCTTATTCACCTTTCAATTAAACATCGATATATTTTGCAGCAAATTTCATTCCAAGATAAAGCCATTAAGTTGTTCGATTATTGCTAATTGACGTATAATATAATTTAGCCCAAACAAGATAGGAAGTGATTCTAATGTTTGAAACAATAGAAAGAGAGATCAATCAATTAAGCAAAGAGAATCTTGCACTTTTAAAGACCATGAAACCAGGCACTACAAGGATAGGAGCAGATGCGTTTTATACTTGTACGAAAGAATATTTTGTCTTTATAAGGAAATACATCATTCCCATCTTGATGTCGCAATTAAAACTTAAAGATAAGGAGAAAATACTATTAGGATTATACCTAAGAATGGTTTCAAGACTGGATGCAGTAATCGAATTAAACAATATCAAATACTATGAGACTATTGCGAGCAATTGCAGAACTATATTCGAAATATTAGTTGATTCAAAGCTGTTATGGTTAAATATGATTAATGATGACACTAACAAGTATTTTCAATATGTTGATGCAAAAAAATATGAGTATGCAAAAAAGTATATTAATGGGGTAGATCCAAAAACGGCTACAATTATTAACGAAGATTTTATAAGTGAAGCAAAAAAATATGTAGCTAATAAAAACGAGTCAGCAGATTATAAGATTCTTTATAAACGACTATGGGGAATGGCAAGTCTGCCCGACACATGGACTGGCAAAAAGATTTTTGGCAATGCCGATCTTGTAGGTATGGCCGAAGATTATCGATATCTCTATGCCAGGTTATGCTGGGATACTCATAGTGGCCTAACTGGAGTTTTGGCATTTGATAAAAACTATTATATTGCTTCTTTTGGAATATCCCATTTGTACATCGAAAAATACATATCGCTTATCACAGATATTATTATTGAGTGTTTCCACCTATCAAGTGTTATTCCTAAACTGAAAATATTATTACAAGAATTATCACAGATCCCAGGAGCGGTTATACTTAAAAGCCAACTTGATCAATTAAAGAAATCCACTAATATTTAGAGTATTCTTAGAAGAATTCCCAATAAATGAAAAAGAAGAAAATTCCGTTTTATATTTCCTTCTTAACTACAACAAAAAATAGTACACATTACTGGGTTGGAACCAGTGACCCCTTGCCTGTCAAATAAGGCGATGACCAGATTCGCCCAGACTTCGTCGGGGTTGCAGACCACTCCCTTACCAAGTAATTATGAAATTAGGCGGCACTCAGAATCGAACTGAGGTGAACGGTTTTGCAGACCGCTGCCTGACCACTCGGCCATGCCGCCAGCACCCAGCAACCTTTTTGCTTGCGCAAAACACCCCCGCGTTCGCGGTGTTGGCGCATTTCACTTCTTTCAATGCGCGTTACTGGGTTCGAACCAGTGACCCCTTGCCTGTCAAGCAAGTACTCTAACCAACTGAGCTAAACGCGCAAATAAGCGGGCGATGGGACCTGCCTGCCGGCAGGCAGGTTTGAACCCGCAATCCATCCTATACTAACGAGCGGGATATGGGAGTCGAACCCATTTCTTCAGCTTGGGAAGCTGACATTGAACCGGTCAACTAATCCCGCATCTAGATAATTACATTTTACAACAAAAGTCCATAATAATGAAACCACTTGAGTGGAAGTTGTGAAGGAAGGGGCTTATTCTTTAAATAGGAGCTTTTTGAGCTTTTGCGTGGCTGTTTTACAGATCCTGCTGGTCTGGGATTCTGACAATCCGATTTCCTTGCCGATATCCTTGAAAGTCTTGTCGTCCTGATAATAACCAATGATCACTTTTCGTTCGTTCTCATCCAGGTCTTTCATCGCGCTGTCTATCTGTGTGGCCAGTTCTGTGGTCTCGGTCACGGCGACCTCTTTGTTGAAGGCAAGATATACATTTGCCGTCTGGGTCACCCACTCGTATATGCCGGTGACAGGGTCTGTGCCTCTTTTTCTCAAATAATCCTGCATCGATCCTTTGAGACGGATGCTTACATACGGCCAAAGGTCCCCTTTGCGGGGGTCCCATCCTTTTAGAGCGTCTACAAAAGCCATTTTGGCTTCCGAAGTCAGGTCTTCGGCTTCCCTGGCGGCAACCGCGGTAGGCAGGTTGTTGATATACCATTTTACGGTAGCATCGATCTGATTTTTGTATTTTTGCAGTACTTCATCGGAGTATTTCATGAAGTGTTTGCGCAAAATGACGACGATCCGGTCTTCGGTGTCGCGGTCAGCCATTTTTCATCTCCTTGATCACCGCATCAACCAGTTCGTCGGTGCGGTCTTTTTGCAGATGGCGGCAAAACTTCATTGCCATGTCTTTTGAGAATTTATAAAATCTTTGGAAAGCGGGAGGCACGCCTTTTACGGCGCCGCTTGTAAGAGCGCCTGTCACCTTTACTTTTGAATTTAGAGAAGAAATCCTTCCGGATTCAACCATTTTTTATATTTCCGCCATGAATGTTTTTATTTTCAAGCACAAGGCTCACTGTCGCAAGGGCCTGCCTTCTTAAGAGCGGGTCTGCCATTACTACGGCAGAGATCTTCTCAACCATTTTATCAAAACCCTGTGTCAAAGTAAAGGATTTTCCCATTTGAACAAGAAGAGCGGTCTTTACAATGGAGGAAATAAGGTCTTTTGCGGGAAGATTGGGATGCAAGACCGTTTCAAGCTCCTGCCAGAACTGCGATGCCCCTTCATGCTTGAACAAAACTTTCTGCGGGACCTCTTTTATTCGGTCTTTTTCAAATGACAGCCTTTCGGGGATCACGGAACTTCTTAAAAACGCGTCCCTTACCGGGTCACTGATGGGAATATTAAGATTCTTTCTCTGTTCCATTTTATTATTAGTCCAATGATACCATGCCTATGGACTGGACTTTTACCTGGGGCACTATTTCGTTATACGACAGCACGGCCGTATCAGGGAAGCTTCGCTCGATAAATTTCTTTAAATGGGGCCTGAGTCGGGGAGAGCAAAGAATGACCGAAGCGAGCTTCATCTTTTTAAAAGCGGAGATCTGTGTCGCGATCTGGCCCAGGATCCTTTCTCCGATGCTGGGGTCCAGTGCGAGAAAAGAACCGTATTCGGACTGGTGTACTGCTCCGATCATGGTCTCTTCCAGGTTAGGGTCTATAGTTATGACCGTGATCACGTCATCTTTGTTGGTGTAACTTTCACATATCTGCCTGGCAAGGGACTGTCTGACATATTCCGCCAAGATATTAATATCACGGCTTAGATGCGCATAATCCGCCAGTCGCTCCATAATGGTAGAAAGGTCCCTGATCGAAACACGCTCTCTTACCAGCAGCTGAAGGACCTTGTGTACCTGACCTAGAGAGAGCATGTCAGGGATCAGCTCCCTTACTATCGCCGCGTTCGCGTTTTTTACAAGCTCCACCAGCGATTGCACATTTTGCCTGGTTATTATTTCGTCGGCGTAGCGTTTTACGGTCTCCCTGAAGTGGTCGCCTATAACATCGACCGCGTCTGTTGAGGCTATTCCCAGTTCCTCCAGTTTAGGCTTTTCGGTTTGAGGCACCCAGGTGATAATATCTCCATCAATAGGATTTTTGCCGTCTATCCCGGAAATATTTTTTTCTTTCAACTCTTCTGAGGTCATATCCACCTTTACGTGATCTGCCAGCACTTCTCCGGTAGCTACCTTTGTTCCTCTTATTTCCAGTACATATTGGTTCGGGGGAAGGCTCAGGTCGTCCATGACCCTGACGCCCGGTATTACAAAGCCGAGCTCCTGACCGATGTGATACCGGATAAGGGTTATCTTTTCGAGCAACGGGCCCTTTTTGGCCGGATCTATCATGGGGATCAAATTCCTGCCGGTCTTTAAACTGAGAGGGTCGAGCCCAAGCGTGGATATTATACTTTCAGGTTTTTTTAGTGCATCTTTTTGGGTGGACTCTTCGGATACCATCGCGACCTCTTCTTTTTTCAGCTGCGCCCTAAGCACAAAAATTGTCATCAAGCCGGCACCCATGGCTATTGTCATGAACGGCAGGGTGGGGAGCCCGGGAACCAGAGCAAAAGCCGCGAGTATCAGAGCCACAAAAGCAAAAGCTCTGGGCTGCGCAAACAGCTCCTTGGAGATATCGGTTCCTATACTTTCTTCCGTGGCGGCTTTTGTTATGACCATACCGGTGGCGATAGATACGAGCAGTGCCGGGATCTGTATCACAAGACCGCAGCCTATGGTAAGCAGCGCAAAAGTCTGTACCGCCTGCATTACATCCATTCCTCTTTGCAGCCAACCGACCAGTATGCCGCCGATCAGGTTAACAATAGTGATTATGATGGAAGCGATCGAATCGCCTCTTACGAATTTGTTGGAACCGTCCATAGCGCCAAAGAAAGTAGATTCTCTTTCTATCTTCCTTCTTCTGGCCTTTGCTTCGTTGGCGTCTATCAATCCCGCATTCAGGTCCGCGTCGATAGACATCTGCTTGCCGGGCATGGCGTCCAATGTGAACCTTGCGGCGACTTCGGCGACGCGCTCGGAACCCTTTGTTATGACAATGAACTGCACCAACGTGATTATAATGTATACAATTCCCCCGACGATATAATTGCCGGCGACAACAAAGTTTCCGAAAGAAGCGATTACTTCCCCTGCGTCAGCGTTGAGCAGGATCAGTCTCGAAGCAGCTATATTGATGGATACCCTGTAAAGGGTGACGAACAAAAGCATTGAAGGGAACGCCGCAAAGTCAAGGGGCTCTTTTAAGAACATGGAAACGAGCAGGACGATCAGAGAGAGCGCGATATTCCCGGCGATGAGAATATCCATGATGAATGGCGGCAGGGGGACTATGATCAAGGCAATTATAATGACCAGAAGGCCCGCAAAAACCAGGTCATTAACGGAAAACAGATTCTTAAATAATTTGAGACCGCCGGATTCGGCCACTTTTATTAACTCCTAATTGCCGGCTGGAGATCGTCTCTGATCCCTTTTAAAGGACCAAGCCATTCCTTGCGCCGGCGGACGCGGTCTTTTTTTAATTTATACACGAAAGCGAGCACTTCCGCAACTGCCTGATAGAGTTCGTTGGGCATTTCTTCTCCTATTTTCGCGGACCGGTATATCGCTCTTGCGAGCTCCTCATTCTCAACTATGGGGATATTATTTTTTTCGGCGATCGCTTTTATCTGTTCCGCGATCTCAAAACGCCCTTTAGCCAAAAGCTTTGGGGCTTTCATCTTGGGGGCCTGATAGGAGATCGCGACCGCTAAGTGGGTAGGATTGGTTACGACCACATCCGCCTGCGGAACGGATGACATCATCCTGTTATTTGACATGGCTCTCTGGAGGTCCCTCATCTTTTGCTTTACGTGCGGATCTCCTTCAAGCCTTTTATATTCTTCTTTTATCTCCTGTTTTGTCATCCGCAGGTTCTTCATGAATTCAAACCTTTTGTACAAATAATCCAGTACGGCTATGAACAGGTAGAAGATCGATACTCTGAGTGCCACGTTAAAAGCGATCGAGCCCCCGACAGCAAGCGCTTCCCAAGGATGCGCGTTGATAAGGCCGATGACAAACGGCAGCTCTCTGCTTATGGCGGTCCAGGTTATCCAAAAAACTATTATTATCTTCAGGAGGGATTTTATCAACTCAAATATACCCTGCATGCTGAACATACGCTTAAAGCCTTCGATCGGATTTATCCGCTCCAGCTTGGGGGAAAGAGGATCTATTGAAGAAACCCCCTGCGTTTGAAGTGCTTCCACCAGTACTGCGGCGAGAAAGACTGCTCCAAGGAGCGGGGTCAGTATCAGAGCAAAAGCCCTTAAAGCGATCATAAGGGCGGCCGCGACAAAGCCATAGCCGAAGTCCTGGATATTTGGGATAAGGCTGTATATTGCCCTTACCATGTTAGAAAGCTCCTCCCAAGCGAATCCCCCGATAAACCTGAGTACAACATAAGAAAGTATGAGCAAAAAAGCAGTAGTTACTTCCTTGCTTTTTACGACCTGTCCCTTTTCGCGCGCTTCTTTAAGCCGGTGAGGAGTAGGTTCTTCGCTTTTATCTCCGGACTGTTCTCCCATTTAATGCACCTTGATCCTATCGAATGTTGGCTAACAGTTTTATTATCTCCTGTATCATCTGGTTTATCAATGTCCCGACATGGCTTGTCAAAAGCGGTGCGCTAAACAAAAGTGCGAGTATGCCTAAAGAAGGTTTTACCTGAAAGCCGAGCATAAAGACGTTCACCTGCGGGGCGACCCTTGAGACTATTCCGAAGGAAAAATCCGATAAAAAAATTATCAGAAGTGCCGGGACCGCCAGCTGAAGGGCTATAAGCAAAAGGGAAGATACTGCTTCGATTATCTGCAGAGTGAAATTTGATGAAAAATTTATCAAATGGCCCACCGGCATGACGGTAAAGCTCTGATGTACGCCCGCGAGTATCATATGATGTCCGTTGAGTATGAAAAAAACCACCAGCCCCATGAAAAAAGCAAGCCGTCCTATCATTGAGGACATTGCTCCGGTATTTGGGTCCACGGAGCTTGCTATACTTGTTCCCATCTGCAGGTCGATCAGATTCCCGGCGGACTGAAGGGTTTCAAAAAATATACTGCACACAAAACCTATGGCAAATCCTATGGAAAACTCGCTAAGCAGCATGATAATAAAGACAAATGAATCGGGCGGAAGCATTGTTACAGGTGCGGAAAACCACATAGCACTAGCGATCCAGATCGCCATAGCGACTTTTCCGGTAGCGGGGAAAGTCCTGGAACTGAATACCGGGGCTTCTATAAACATTCCCGCTACCCTGGCAAATACCAGAAGAAATACCTGCATTTGAGGAAGCGTAAGGATCATTGCTTCATCTCACCATATTAGGTATGTTACTCCATAGTGTGGTTATATAATCCACAAGTATGGCCGCCATCCAGGGAGATAAAAAAGCTATGGCTCCCATGACGACTATCATCTTTGGGACAAAAGTAAGCGTTTGTTCCTGTATCTGTGTGACTGCCTGAAATAAGCTTATGACAAATCCGACAAGAAGCCCAAGCCCGACTATCGGCAGTGCCAGCGTTAGGCACGTCATTACACCCGTGTAAACTACTTGTGTCGCAAAATCTTGTGACATATTTATCTAAAGCTCATCATAAGTCCGCGGCATATAAGGTTCCAGCCGTCGGACAACACAAAAAGAAGTATTTTGAACGGCAACGATACCATGACAGGGGATAGCATGAACATTCCGAGAGATAACAGGATGTTGGCAACCACAAGATCTATTACGATAAAAGGGATGAATATGAGGAAGCCTATCTGGAAAGCTGTTTTAAGCTCGCTTATCATGTAGGCAGGTATCAACACATAAGTCGGAACTTCTTCGAATTTGGTAGGGGCCTTTATCCTGGAAAATTGTATGAATAACCGAAGGTCCGTTTCTCTAGTTTGTCTGAACATAAATCTTCTCAAAGGTTCGGCTCCTAGCTCAAATGCCTTTGCCTGGGATATCTTTTTCTGGTTGTAAGGCTCGATCGCCTTGGTATTAATTTCCTGCCAGACGGGGGTCATTACAAAGATGGTCATAAATATGGACAATCCTATTATTACGGCATTGGGAGGCGTTTGTTGAGTGCCTACGGCCATCCTTATCATACTAAGTACTATTACAGTCCTGAGAAACGAAGTTGTTGAGATTAAAAAGAAGGGTACCAGGGTTATTATCGATAACGAGATCAAAAGCTGCATGCTGCTGCTTAGCTGTTGCGGTCCCAAGACCGTATTAAAGTTGATAGGAGTACCGATTGGAGCAGTTTGAGCCAGAGACAAGCCGGAAACGGCGAAAAAAGCAAAGATCAGGCAAAGAGTTTTTTTCATTTGGGGCTAAAAAGTTCCCTCTTCAAATTTGTCTATTAATGTGACATTCTTGTTGCTTACCGAAATGAGCCAGGATTTTTTAGCTGCCTTTACGATGTAAAGCGTTACCTGCGGTTCTGCGACGAGCTTGTCAAAGATGATTATGTGCTCACTTTTGCTGGAAAACTTCATTTTTGGAAGCAGGTATTTTGCGATAACATACAAAAAACCCAGTACTACGAGCAGAGAAAAGAACAATTGTATTACATATCCGATCGAAACTACTGCCGACGATACAGGTGAAGCCGAGGCGCCGGCCTCCGGACTGAAAGGGAACCTGAGCTCTTGCGCGAAAGAGGATACTTTTAAAGAGAAAAACAAAATGATCAGACCAAGCTTTTTCATTTTATTTTTACCTCGGCAATCCTTATGCCGTAGCAATCATCCACCGCGATCACTTCTCCGATCGCGACTGTCTGTCCCCCGACTTTAACTTCCAAAGGCTCCCCGGCAAATTTATCAAGGCTGATTATCGAACCTTCAGCCAGTTCCATTATCTCTCTTAAGGTGAGTTTTGTCCTTCCAAGCTCGACTGTAGCCTCGATGGGGATATCGGCAAGCAATTTCTTGTCGATCTTCGGGCCCACGGCAGAATTATCAAGTTCCGTAAACCTTATCCTGTCGACTTCATGGCTTTCATTTTCTCCCAAAACTCACACCTCCGCAGAAAGTTTTATTTTTTCGACCTTACCGTTTCCATTTTTCAGTATTTGTACGCACAATCTATCATCCTTTATACCAGGTTGACCCAGAATATTCAAGTCTTCTCCTATTGAGATATGCAGCAGGTTGTTTATCGAAGAGTCAAGCACTATTACATCTCCCGCTTCAAGCTCATAAAGCTCTTTTGCCGATATCATAGTGCTGCCCAAAACAGATGAGACCGGCATTGTTATTTTTCCGGTTATTGCTACCGGTATCTTGCTTATATCCGGAGCAGCTATTTTGTTCTTGGATCTAAAAAGTATATCTTGAGCAGTCGACAGATGAGATATCAAAAAGACTTGGCCGCTCAGTTTTCCGAAATTTATCTGTGATCTTCCCAGGACCAGCACTGCTGATTCTTCTATGCTCTGGTCAAAATATATGTTGGGAGAATTCAGATATTTGACCTCGATGTTCTTAGACAGGCCGCCCAACAATTTGTCGGCTCCGCTTGAAGCGCACAGTTCGAGGATGTTTTCTTCAATTTCAGTAAGGCTTTTTGCGGGCGCAAGGTCCGTTTGCCCTCCGACAGAAGAATTTATCAGCGCATTGGCAAGCGTCATGTCGAAGCATAAGAAAAGCGGCTCGACTTCGGGTGAAGTTACCTTGAACTGGACTACAGGGATATTTACGGACTTTAGTATCTCGGCATAATTGTCAGTTTCTATTGAGCAGCTGACGGCGCTCATGGAAAGACCCGTGGTTTTTTGGACCGCTTTTGTGTACTCTTCAAAGATGTTAAGGAATAAAATATCCATATCCAGGAGTTCCTTTTCGGAAAACCTGTTAGGGGACTTTGAAGAAGCTTTGATCTTTGCCGTTTCTTCTATTTGAGGTTTGTATTTTGTCCAGTCACCTATAGCGCCCGGAAGAAGAACCGCCTTCTTTCCCTTTTTGATAGTTGCCACTTACTTATGCCACCTCATGCCTTCTATCCAAGTTTGTTTATGAAAGCCGTGATCGAGTCATTTGCCATCTTTATGACGGATTGTACAGCGTCAAGAGACCTTTGCACTTCTATCGAATCCACAACTTCGGATGAGTATGTCACATTGGACTTTTCTCTTTTTCTGGGATACAACAGACCTACGGTTGGGACTTGCGGTGTGGAAGGGTTTCCGGATGACAAAGTTTGCGAAAATGTCGTAGCATTATCGTATCTCAAACCGGAAGGGTTTTCAAAAGTAACATAAGCGAGCTGGTAGGGCAGAGCCGGGCCATACGGATTTTCTGTGTTGGCGGAATCATATAACCTTAGAAATCCATTTTCATCCCAAGACAATAAGCTTGAGGTGTAATTAATGCCGGAAAGATCTATGGGCTCGAGCTTTTGTGCCGCTACACCGTTTGAAGTCCTAAAACCGTACAATACCATACCGGTGTCACTGACCATTTTATCATTGATTATCTTAAAGTTGCCGTTCCTGGTATACCGAAAAGTTTTTCCGCCGTCCGGGGATATTACAAACATAGCTCCCGGCAGACCGATGGCTATGTCAAGCTGTTTTCCTTCGATAGTCTCTCCGTTGGTAAAATCAATGGAAGAATCCGATACGGCAACTGTCCCTCCTATTTGAAGCGGATTTGTGCCTCCGCCGTCAGTGTTCATGAAAGCAGCAGTTCCGGGGCTTATCAGTTTGCTGAACAGGTTTTGAAATGAGATATCGGTCCTTTTAAAGCCGTCTACCGACACATTGGAAATATTCGCAGATATGGCTCTTAATCTTGTCGAATAAGCGTCCATCGCATTTTTTGCCTGCGACAATATATCTAACATGACAGATACCCCCTTATTTTACTTCCGTTATGGAAGACGGAGATACTACTCTGGAATCACCTATGTCGACCATCGCGACCCCGCTTTGCATAAGTACCCTTTGGACCGTGCCGCTGATCTCTTCATTATCTGTATTAAGAGCCTTGATCTCTTTTCCTATCAGAAGGCTAAGCAGTGGAAGCTCTGAAATAGAAGAAAATCCGGTGCCGGAAGAAGCCTGGGTCAGTGAAGACATATTGTTCATTGCCAGTAGATTAGAGGTTAATGAAGTACCTCCAAATAGAGAGCTCGAACTGTTGGTCCCTTCAGAGTTTCCAAACAGATTCCCGAAATTCGGCGTGGACATTTCCGCAAGCAATATCTTCAAGAAATCGTCCTTGCTTAAATCCATTCCGTTGCTTGTCGATGGTGTCATCTGGCTTGCGGAAACAATAAAAGGGACTGTGGATCCGGAAGTAGAAGCAGATACAGTAGATGCCATTTTTCTTGTTCCTCCTTTTATATTTCTGAGTATATCATCAGACGCCTCATTGTCATAGCTATTTCGTCAGCATTCTGAAAGATATCCTTGGCAGCCGCAGGTGGTCCAATAAAGGGAGCAGGAGCATAAGACGTGTCAATATCTTTTGAATAGTTTTCTCTAGTCCAGTCACTGCCGGAATTTTGGTTCCCGACCGAAACATTCAAAGATCCTACATTGAGATTTGCTTGAGCTAGCAGACTTTTTAGGTCTTCAAGCTGGGATTCTATCAGCTCTTTTGTCTTTCCATTGGCAAATATTTGTATTGAAAGAGTGCCGTTGTCGGAAGATATGCTCATCTTCAAATCTCCAAGCCACTGCGGCTTAAGATTGAGTACAAGCTCGGTTTTGCCGTTGATCTTAATAAGAGCCGCATTCTCGATTATCTTTTGTGCGATCAGGTCGATATCCGGTTTTGCGTTCAAGTTTTCAAGCTTTGAGGCAAGATCCATTACCGGAAAAGGTACTCCCGTGCTTTTAAAGTAAGCCAAAAGCTGCTCCAATAAAGCTTGTTGTGGATCGGTCTTTGAAACAGATCCGGCAGGCGAAGATTGATTGCCGGAAGAATTGTTCTGATCATGCGTGTGACTGTGTTCAATTTCTGACAAACGGGTGTTTCCGAGGTCTTTTTTAGAAAAGATAGTTGCGGCAGCTTTAAAACCTTCGGGCTTTTGATTTGCTGCTGCGGAAGTCATTTCGGACAGCATACGTATAAGGCCAAGCAATTCGTCATCGTTTTGTTCAAGCTTTTTGGTTGAGGTCTTAAGTTTCTTTTCAAAAGAATTGTTATCTATAAGACCTGACGAGGAGATCTTTTTGTCGCTGCTTGTCGGTTGAGATTGCGGCCCTTTTACGGAAATTATTTCCGGGTCCTTCATTTATGCTCCCTCAACTTATCCATCGTCTGACTAAATATATACCATGTATAGAACAAAATCAATATGTTATTTTTGAAGGATCAATGCCGCGGGAGAGAATCGAACTCTCAAGCCTTTCGGCATACGCACCTCAAACGTACGTGTATACCAATTCCACCACCGCGGCAACTATACAATTATAATATATAAATTAGGAGTGGCTGTCAAGAATTTTTTGCGTAATTTCCTCAAGTTTAATGCCTCTTGAGGCTTTTATCAGTACAGTATCTCCGGGGCGCAGGATCTTTAAGAGGAATTTTACGGCTTTTTCCTTTTCCCTGAAATAAAAACAATGTTCTCGACAGGAGTTATCCAGAAAATATTTTGCTTTTTTTCCCACTGCCACCAAAAGATCGATCCCAAGATCTTTTGTCAGCCTTCCGATCTTTTTGTGGTATTCTTTTGAACCAGGCCCAAGCTCAAGCATATCCCCCAGCACTGCGATCTTTCTTCCGTTACCCAAGGCGAGCGTTTTGAGGGCGGCTGCCATCGAAGAAGGATTGGCGTTGTACGTATCATTTATTACTTTGACCCCGCCTTTAGTTCTTATTATGTCCATCCTTTTACTTGATGGTTTAAAGCTTTTGAGGCCTTTTTGTATCTTAGCTGGCGGTATCTTAAAATAAAGTCCCACAGCCACGGCTGTAAGAGCGTTGTAAACATTGTGCCGGCCGGGCAAAGGCACGAAAAAACGATGTGTTTTGCCTGCTATTCTTAAACCAAACTCTGTGCCTTTATTGCTTTCTCTAATATCGAAAGCCTTGTGTGTCGGACTTCCATTTATGCCGAAGGATATCACTTTTTTTCCTTTTGAGATCCGTTTGAGGAAAGGGAAAAAGATGTCGTCTGCGTTGAGTATTACTGCTCCTTTTGGCTTAACCCCGCAGATGATCTCGCTTTTGGCTTTTGCGATCGATCTTTTTGTCTTTAGGCGGGCAAGATGCGCCTCTCCTATATTGGTTATAGTTGCAATGTCCGGAGCGCATAAGACAGATAACGGCTTTATTTCTCCCTTCCCCTGCATGCCCATCTCAATTACCGCAAACCGGTGCTTTTTTGAGAGATTAAAAACGGTCAAGGGCACTCCGATCTCATTGTTCAAATTCTCTTCAGTCTTTAACGAAAGCCCCTGCTGCAAAAGCACGCTATATATCATATCTTTCGTGGTGGTTTTTCCGCTGCTGCCGGTGACCGCCACCGTTTTTACAGGAAATTTAGACCTGTAAAGTTTTGCAAGCGCAAGAAGTGCATAAAGTGCGGGGTAAAACTTACGGTCTTTATGTGTGTCCGGCGGGAGAAGTATTACGATTTTGCCTTTCGGAAGACTTTTTAGCTTTTTTGAAGAAAGCGCTCCGATTGCCCCTTTTTTGAATGCCGCGGCGATAAAATTGTGTCCGTCAAAGTTCGGGCCTTTAAGCGGGACAAAAAGATCTCCCTGTTTAGTTGTCCTTGAGTCTGTAGAAATGCCCTTAAACAGAATATTCTTCTTGGTTTTGGCGGTCGTGCCGCCCGTTGCCCGTAAGACCTCTGAAAGAGAGAGTAACATCCTTTTTATTTTACGTTGGCAGAATCCAGGAACTGTTTGTTCGACTTGTATTCCTGCAGGCGGTCGATCAGCTGTTCCGTAGATTCCGAGCCTTCAAAACTATCGAGCACTTTTCTAAGCAGCCAGACCTTTTTGAGCTCGTCATCGCCCAGCAGAAGTTCTTCTCTTCTTGTACCGGACATCCTTACATCTATGGCAGGGAAGATCCTTCTGTCGGAAAGTTTGCGGTTCAGATGGAGCTCCATGTTGCCGGTCCCTTTGAACTCTTCATAGATCACGTCGTCCATGCGGCTTCCGGTCTCTACCAAGGCGGTCGCCAGTATCGTAAGGCTGCCTCCGCCTTCAAGATTTCTTGCAGCTCCGAAAAATCTTTTTGGCCTGTGAAGGCATGTGGGGTCCAGTCCTCCCGACAGTGTCCTGCCGGAAGGCGGGGTGACAAGGTTGTATGCTCTGGCCAGACGGGTGATGCTGTCAAGCAGTATGACCACATTCTGGTTTGCTTCAACAAGACGTTTTGCGCTCTCAAGACAGAGCTCTGCGATCCTAATATGGTTTTCCGGCGGCTCATCGAATGTTGAGCTGATAACTTCGCCTTTTGTGGACCGCTGCATGTCGGTGACTTCTTCCGGTCTTTCATCGACCAGCAGGATCTTTATCTTGTAATCCGGGAAATTTGTAGACACGCTGTTGGCAATATTTTTCAAGATAGTGGTCTTTCCGGCTTTTGGCGGGGATACGATCATCCCTCTTTGTCCCGTGCCGATAGGAGAAACAAGGTCAATAAGCCTTGCCGCTATCGGACAGCCGGGGTTTTCCAGGACGATCCTTTGATCCGGAAAAATGGGGATCATGGCATCGAACGGGACTCTTTCCCTGATGGATTCAGGATCCTGTCCGTTCACTGCTTCTATTTTCAGCAGGCTGAAATATTTTTCGCCGTCTTTCGGTGGTCTTACCTGTCCCTGTATAAAATCCCCGTTTGCGAGGTCAAATCTTCTTATCTGTGTTTGCGAGACATATATGTCATCCGCGCTGGGAAGATATGTTTCGGTCCTTAAAAATCCATATCCTTCAGGAAGTATCTCGAGAACACCTTTGGCAAATATTAGCCCGTTGCTTTCGGTCTTTGCCTCAAGTATCTTAAAGACCAGGTCGTGTTTTCTGAACTGCCTGAAGTTCGGGATCTTCAGTTCCTTTGCGACCTCAAAAAGTTCCGGTATCGTCTTTTTCTGCAGTTCGGAAATATCCATCTTATCCTCCTTATTGTTATGCGGATTTGTTGCGGTTATTTTTAGTGTGAGCTGTCCGATAAAATCATCATTTTGGGTTTTTGTCTGATCCGACCGCGACACATTAAGTGCGGCTATCTAAGTAAAATATACTATACCGGCAAAACCCTTGTCAATAGGGTGTGGGGCTTTCTTAGCTTATTCTCCTTATGCTGTATAATGAGAGCAGTGACTACAAATACGTTGTCCGCAAATTCTTTTCATATTATCAGCCTTGGATGCCCGAAGAACCTTACTGATTCAGAGGTTTTGATGGGGCAGATGGCCAAGGAAAATTATTCTTATACTTCAGATCCGGCTCTTGCGGATATTATAATCGTGAATACATGCGCGTTCCTTTCTTCCGCCCGCAAGGAATCCCTGCAGGTCATAAAAGAGATGTCCGCGTATAAGAAAAAGGGCATCTGTAAAAAACTATATGTTGCAGGGTGTTTGCCAAAATATCTTGGGAAATTACAAATTAAAAATTTCAAATTACAAAAGGGGAGAAAAAAGAGACAGAAGAATCTATTAAACGAGGTTGATGGTTTTGTTGACAGTATAAATCTTTTTGATTGTCATGCTCCGCGAGTAAAAGCAACTCCTCCATGGACCGCGTATATAAAGATATCCGAAGGCTGTGATAATAATTGCGCCTATTGTTTGATACCGTCGATAAGGGGAAAATTACGGAATAGGACAGTGGGGGATATCATAAAGCAGGTAGATGCTCTCCATGGAGAGCATCTACCTAAACACCGCAATTCCCCCTCCAAAGAAATTATTTTTATTGCCCAGGATACCACCGCACACCCGCGTTTTGATGGAATCCTTGACAGAACATCAAAAATATCCGGCGTAAAATGGATCCGTGTCATGTACGCGCACCCGAAACACCTGTCGGACAAGATCATAGATGCGATGGTGAGAAATAAAAAAGTCCTCAAATATATTGACTTGCCGATGCAGCATTCAAGCGATAAGATCCTAAAAGCAATGAGCCGGGGGTACAACAGAGAACATTTAGAAGCCCTTATTATAAAACTGCGCAAAAAAATGCCTGGTATTGCTATCCGGACGACATTTATTGTCGGTTTTCCCGGGGAAACGGAAAAAGACTTTGATGATCTGGCGGATTTTATTGAAAAGATGAAACTTGACAGGGTAGGAGTATTCCCTTTCAGCAGGGAAAAGGGCACGCCGGCATATAATATGAAGGGGCAGGTGGCTGTAGATGTCGCTCGCGAGCGACATCTACAATTAATGAAATTACAGGCGAAGATATCTAAAGAGATTAATAAAGGATTTATCGGGAAAAAGATGGATGTGATGATTGAAACCCTCACCCCCCAACCCCTCTCCCGGAGGGAGAGGGGAGCCTTGTATAAAGTTGTTGGCCGCTCGTACAGAGATGCGCCGGAGATAGACGGGAAAATAGTGATCGAAGGGGCGCCGTGCCTTGCCGCCTGCCTGCCGGCAGGCAGGGCAGGCAGGGGTTTTAAACCCGGAGATATCGTTAAGGTCAAAATAACCGGGGCGGGGGTGTATGATCTGAGAGGGTATGCGACCAATTAAAAGATAGCTCCTTTACGACAACGCTTTATTCGCCTTTTATTTTTTGTGAAATAACTCAGCGATTTTTGCGATAAATACTTGTAGAAGAATCAATTCTTTGGGAGGGAATATTTTTGGGCATTCAGGGATCAGGTATAACAAAAGCCCCTTTCTCTGCACAGCATATTTCAAGAGCAGTTGGGATAGCCAGAGGAAGGAACTGTCGTATGCAGCCTTCCGCCGTATGTTCATATATAAGAAATGCTGTTGGGAGCGGCTCTTATATTGATACAGCGAGCGCTCACAAGTTATTGTTTAAAGATATGCAGTCAAAGGAAGCAAGAACTGTATTTAATATCGGTCTTGCATGTCTTGAAGCCGGAGGCAGCCTGCCGGTTGAAGCAACAGGATTCGATCTGGCGGTACATGTGGCACGTGAAAGCAACAAGTTTGTGGATGGGGCAGGGGCAATGAGGGCTTCATGGGAGATAGATGAGGCTTTTGTGACTGAAGTCTCTGAAAAGATAGGATTCTTTATTAAAGATGAGATGATAGGATATTTACTTGCCGCAAGGTCGCAAGTATTAACGGAGCCGGCAGCTGATGAGCCAGCGCGGGAAATAGACGGAATAAATTATTTTCCGGGCTGCCCGCTCAAGACAAGAGAATTCCGAGGTTTTGGCGACCTGAGGCTTGTTAGAGAAGAACCTAACCGGGGAATAGGTGAAGTAAAACGATTTTCTGTTTATATGAACGGTTCTAACGCAGGGACATTTTTCGTGCAAAAGAACGGACCCATGATTACTAGAAGCTATGTGTATTTTGGTTTCAGGACACCGCGCTTGAAACACTTGTCGTGGACCAATCACGCAGTAAACTATCTGGATATATACAGGATCTTGTCAGAATGGACAGCGATCGCAATGCGTGCGATCAGAGCGTACAAGAATACTCACAATGACAAGTAACGTGCTATACTTTTCATAAAATATGTCAAAAATATCCTCTATATTTAAAGACCGCAAGACGCTTGTCACATTCATCATGGCCGGCGATCCCAGCCTTGCAGTTACCGAAAAATCAGTCTATGAACTTGAAAGAAGCGGCGCGGATATCATCGAGATCGGCATCCCTTTTTCGGATTCGGTGGCGGACGGGCCCGTAATAGTAAATGCTGCGCAAAGGGCCATAAAAAAAGGTGTCAGCGCGAAAGATTGTATCAAGCTGGTTCGCAAGCTCAGGAAAAAGACGGCGGTCCCTATAGTATTTATGACAAGTTACAATATCCCGTTCTCCTACGGCACAGAAAAATTTCTTAAAGACTGTTCAAAAGCGGGGGTCGACGGATTGATACTGCCGGACCTGCCATATGATGAGGCAAAAACAGTCTCAGTATCGGCAAAAAAGAACGGGATAGATCTGATATTTTTGATCGCTCCCAATACTCCGGAAACAAGAGCTAAAAAACTTACCAAGCTTTCTCAAGGTTTTATTTATCTTATTTCCCTGACGGGGGTTACGGGTGTACGCGCATCTCTTTCTTCTTCAATAGGAGAAAATGTCAAGCGTGTAAAAAAATATACCAACAAGCCGATAGCGGTGGGTTTTGGCATCTCAACGCCTGATCAAGCCAAACAGGCGGCAAAGTTTGCTGACGGAGTCATTGTTGGCAGCGCGATAGTGAAACGGATCGCTGAGGGTACGCCAGTAGGAAACTTCGTAAAAGGACTGAAAAATATTATCCGTAAGGGCTGAATATATTCAGCCCTCTACTAATCTCTATCTATACCGATTGATCTCATCTCTTAGATCTTTTGCCGCTTTTGCCGGATCGTCAGCATAAATTATCCCGCGGGAAGAGTTGATTATCGCGCGGTTTTTGTCTTTTGTGGTGCCGTATTTGACGCTTGATTCCAGGTCTCCTCCCTGCGCGCCCACTCCAGGGATCAGGATAGGCATGTCATCGGCTACGGACCTTATCTCTTTCAGCATTTCGGAATTTGTAGCTCCGACCACAAGCCCGCAGTTGCCAAAGGTGTTCCATTTACTGACATTTTCGGCCACATGCCTGTACAAAGGGACTTCTTCTCCGGAAGCAAGCTGAAAATCCGAAGAACCCTTGTTGGAAGTAAGGCACAGCACAAAAACGCCCTTGTCCTGGTAGTTTATAAATGGTTCGAGGGAGTCATACCCAAGATATGGATTTACCGTTACCGCGTCCGCATTAAAGACCTCAAAAGCGCTTTTCGCGTAAGCTTTGGCGGTATGCCCGATATCTCCTCTTTTGGCGTCAAGTATTACGGGAATATCTTCTGGGATGTATTCTATTGTCTTTATGAGTGCCTGCATGCCGGCAATCCCGTTCATTTCATAAAAAGCGATGTTGGGTTTGTATGCGCAAACGAAATCTTTGGTCAGCTCAATTATCTTTTTGTTGAACTCGAATATTCTTTCCTCTTCGGTCCTGTTGTCCCGGGGCAGTTTTGAAATGTCTATATCCAGCCCTACACACAGAAGAGAGTTGTTGTTTTCGCAGGCCTTATCAAGCAGATTGAGAAAGCTCATTTTGGCTTGAAAGCTGTTCCTTTATTGAGTCGCTTACAGTATCGCCTATTGTTACCTTTTGCTGTCCGGTTGTCTGCTGGGTTTCCTGAAACTGTTTTTCTTGCTCGTCAAGCTGTATTTCTTTTATAGAAAGACCGATCTTCTGTTCGGACTCTTCTACACGAAGTATCTTTGCTTTGATTACATCCATCGGTTTTACAGCTTCGGAAGGATTTTGAACTCCTTTTATGGACAATTCAGTATTGTGTATAAGCCCTTCTATCCCTTCTTCAAGCTCTACAAAGGCTCCGAATTTTGCCAGGCGCAGGACTTTTACTTCCACGATCTGTCCCGGCTTGTATTTTTCGGGGACCTTTTCCCAAGGATCTGCCTGGAGCTGTTTTAACCCAAAAGAGACCTTTTTGGAGTTATGATCCACTCCGATGACAAAAACATCGATTTCCTGACCTGCTGAAAACATCTTAGATGCGTCATCGATCCTTTTCCACGAAATATCGTTCAGGTGTATTAATCCCTCCACTCCGTTCACATTGACAAAGACCCCGAATTTTTTTATGCCTGATACTTTTCCTCGCAGGACCTGTCCCATCTCTATCTGACCGAAAAATTTCTCTCTTTCCAACTGCTGTTTCTCAAAATTGCCCTGCCTGTGAGAAAGTATGACCTTGTTCTGGCGGTGGTCAATTTCAAGGACTTTTACCGGGATGGTCTGATCGACAAAGTCGGACAGTTGCTGTCCTTGCTGACGCAGTACCTGAGAAGCGGGGATAAACCCCCTGATCCCGCCCAAGTCCGCGACCAGTCCGCCGGCAACGGCCGAAGAAACTTTTGCTTCGAGAGCGGTCTTGTTCCTGAACGCGTCGTACAGAGCTTTCCATTTTTTTTCGACGGCAGCTCTTTTTAACGAAAGTTCTACATAGCCTTCTTTGTTTGAAAGAGCGATGATATAAACATCCACGCCGTCTCCGGCATGCAGAGGCTGGTCGCCAAGTTCTTCGGAGCTGATAAAACCGTCGGACTGATATTGTATGTCTATCAAGGCTCCGGTCTGGCCGACATTTACAACAGTGCCTTTTATTACATCACCTGCTTTGTAGGTCTTAAAGGTTTTGTCATACTGGTCTTGCGGCGCAGAAGGAGCATGAGAAGCTTTTATTTCTTCCTGTTGGATAGGTTCCGGCTGTTTAAGAGGGATCTCTTTTGCCATTTCCGGAACTTTTGGGGTTTCTTTTATGAATTCTTTCGAGAGGCGGGTGCCGGAAAGCGCAAATTCTTCTTTTACGGGTTCTTTTCCCAATACAGAAGCTTTTGACTCGCTCAGGGTCTCGGCTATCAAAGAATCAAGCTCGGAGAATTCCGCTCTTTCTTTGATGGACCTTATGGCGGTCCCTGAAAGCTCTTGTTTTTCGGGTGCCGCAGTAGATTTTTCTTCTTCCATGGAAGATTTCTCCTTACAATTAAAGGATATCACAAGGGTATAGGTTTTTCAAACAGTGGAGTTTTTTAAAAAAACAAAGAAACCTATTGACATTTGCGCTCAATGCTATAAAATTTATTTCAATAGGGAACAAATAGCAGAAATACCTAAGGAGGACGAGTAAAACAATTGAAAAGGGGAAAGGTTAGTTACGGGTTCGGGCCGCATCTCATGGTCGACTGTTATGGCTGCAACAAAGAAAAGCTCTCCGATATGGACCTCATCTTTGACACGCTTGACAAATTTCCGGATCAGATCGGCATGACAAAGATAATGCCGCCTTATGTCTTCAAATATCAGGGCGTGGTGCCCGAAGACTACGGCATATCAGGCGTGGTATTGATCGCGGAAAGCCATATAACGATACATACTTTTCCCGAAAAACTCCATGCATTTATAGATATTTTTTCCTGCAAGGATTTTGACACCTCTCCTGCGACCGCGTTTATGATAGATCTTTTTGAGGCTTCCAATTATGATGTCCAGCTTTCTTCGCGCGGGGCCGAATTTCCGAGGAACATCCAGAGAGCGGCAGAAGTCGTGTCAAAAGAGCGCAGATCCGTCCAGGTCGACCAGCCGAGAGTTTTTAATTGAAACATTTCCTCGAGATAGATTCTGTTGAGCGGCGGTATTCTTCTTCTAAGATAGTTGTCCTTCCTGTCCCTTACGAAGGCACAACCAGCTACGGCAAAGGTACAAAGAACGGTCCGTCAGCCATCCTAAAAGCCTCACAGATCGTCGAAGACTACGATATTGAACTAGGATTTGAGCCGTACAAAAGGGTGGGAGGTATTCATACCGCTTTGCCTGTCAAAGTTGCGAAAGATCCGCACAAAGAAATATATGCGTCGGTAAAGAAAATCATATCAGCCGGAAAATTCCCTTTGATGCTGGGAGGGGAGCATTCCATAAGCTACGGCGCGGTCAAAGCGGCAAAAGAATTTTATTCCGACCTGTCGGTGCTTCAATTTGACGCTCATGCCGATCTGCGCGATTCTTACCACGGCTCAAAACACAGTCACGCCTGTATAATGCGCAGGATAAGAGAAATATGCCCAGCGGTGCAGGTAGGAATAAGGAGCCAGGATAGGGAAGAATCCGATTACATAAAAGAATACAACCTGCAAAAAAATCTTTTCTACGCGGATCCTTATGATGAGACAAAACTTCCCGCGATAGTGAAAGGTCTCGGAAAAAATGTGTATATAACTTTGGATGTTGATGTTTTTGATCCTTCAGTCATCCCTGCTACGGGAACACCGGAACCCGGAGGCCTTTTGTGGGAGCAGGTCCTTGCGATATTAAAGAAAGTGATCGCCGAAAAAAATATTGTCGGGGTAGATGTTGTCGAACTTGCGCCAAAGCCAAATCTGCATTACGCGGATTATACAATAGCGAAGCTGGTTTATAAAATTATCGGATATTTAAGTCTGAAGTTCTGAAGCGCTGAAGAGCTGAAGTAGAAAAGTCATTGCGAGGAGTCCCGATCCGATCGGGGCGACGAAGCAATCTACAAAATCAAAATAACGGCATTCAATCTTTTCAGCGAAGTCTCTTTCCCAATCAATTCCACCGTATCAAACATCGGAGGCGAATCCGAGCGGCCGGTGAGAGCGACGCGGGCGGGATGGATTATTTTACCTGCTTTGAGCCCCATCTCGGTTGCAAGATTCCTGAAAACAGGTTCTATATTTTCTTTGGTGAAAGGCCCGACGGGTTCAAGAGCTTTTGCGAGTTTTGTAAGGATCTCTTTTACGCCGGCTTCCTTAAGATGTTTTTCTACTGACTGATCATCGTATTTTATCCTGTCCAGAAAGAAAAAATCTGCAAGAGGGACAGCATCATTCAACGTTTTCATCCTTTCCTGAAGGCACTTAATTATTTTTAGTATTCTCTCCCGTCCTTTGGGCGCATTTTTTTGAAGTTTATAGGAAGGGTAAGCATCTTCGAGTGCTTTGTCGCAATGCTCAAGGAGTTTTTCTGCGGCCATCTGTCTAATATAGGTCGCGTTCATCCAAGTAAGTTTTTCTACATCAAACACGGCGGAAGTCTTGTTGACGTCTTCGATCTCAAAGAACTCAAAAAGCTCCTGTCTTGAGAATATTTCTTTGTCGCCGTGGCCCCAGCCGAGCCTGGCAAGATAGTTGACCATAGCTTCCGGAAGGAAACCCATTTCCCTGTAATCTATAACGGAAGTTGCGCCGTGTCTTTTGCTCAACCTTGCCTTATCGGTCCCTAGTATCATCGGTATGTGGGCAAATTTAGGTATTTCGAACCCAAATGCCTGATACAAAAGGACCTGTCTGGGTGTGTTGGAAAGATGGTCGTCGCCGCGGATCACATGGGTTATTTCCATGAGATGGTCGTCAACGACTACGGCAAAATTATAAGTGGGGAACCCGTCGGATTTTGCTATCACAAAGTCATCAAGAAGCCCGTTCTCGAATTTTACATCGTCACGTATCAGGTCTTTTACGGTAGTAATGCCTTCCTGGGGTGTTTTTAATCTTACGACCCTGTTCCTACCTTCTTTTTCAAAAGTTTCTATCTGTTCTTTGGAAAGTCCTCTGCATTTGCCGCTGTATTTGGGCGCCTGTTTTTTTGCTTCCGCTTCTTTACGCTGGGCGGCAAGTTCTTCCGCACTGCAGTAACAGTAATATGCCTTGCCTTCGGTTACGAGCCGGTCGCAATATTTTTTGTAGGTCTCAAGCCTATCAGTCTGATAGAAGGGGCCCTCGTCCCAGTCCATGCCCAGCCATTTCATGCCCTCGAGTATCGCGGCCACAGCCTCTTCGTTGTGCCTCTGCTGGTCGGTATCCTCTATCCTTAAGACAAAAACTCCGTTGTTCTTTCTCGCAAAAAGCCAGTTGTAGAGAGCGGTCCTGGCCCCGCCCACATGAAGATATCCTGTGGGGCTGGGAGCAAAGCGAACACGAATTTTGTCATTTGAAGAAGGCATGATAATAGTATACAATTATACGCACGCCATGACAAATATCTTAAGACTCGACAAACAAAGCCCTCACCCTCGGTCCCTCTCCCAGAGGGAGAGGGATGATGAAAAGGCTTTGTCCTGTACCCCTCGCCCTTTGGGAGAGGCCTGCCTGCCGGTCAGGCAGGGGTTAGGGGTGAGGGTCATAATCGCCGCTTTATTCTTGTTTTTTTCCTTTTCCTCCGCATTTGGAAATGCTTTTTTGGAGTCGGTCGTAAAAGACGGGATCGGTGTACGGCCGCTCGGCATGGGCGGGGCTTTTGTCGCTGTCAGCGACGACGGCAACAGCATTTATTACAATCCGGCCGCTCTGGCCGACTCAAAGACACAGTATATCCGCGGGTATATGGACATGAACTCCGATGTGTATATCCGCAATGATTGTTATACCGTTACCATGCCTCAGGCAGGTTGGGGCTATTGGAACAGGCAGGACAAACTCGGAAACAAAGCCGATGTAACGGCATTTTCTTTCGGTACAAAAGGACAGAACGCAGTCGCGTGGGGCGTAACTTACAAAAATATTTCATGGGATACCGGAGGTTCTCAGGCAAGGGGCTGGACAATGGACGGAGGACTAAAAGCAAGTTTTTCCAAGGAAATGGCGGTCGGAATATTGGTGCAGGACCTTTTGAAAAATTCGGCTCCTATTTCATCTTCTTTGAGGATGGGAATAGCAATTTCTCCACAAATAGTTCCCGATACGGTTTTTGCTGTTGACAGCGAATTCCGCAACTTGAAATCGGCCAAAGGCGCGGATATCTACATGCGCTACGGGGCAGAGACCAAGATAACCGAAACTTTGGTGGTCAGGGGCGGCTGGGACCGCGAAAGGTTTTCCGGCGGCGTGACCGCGGTGTTCCCGTATATCACGGCGGATTATGCGGTCATTGTAAATGCCGACAGAGAGAACACGCAAATGTTCGGATTCAGATTTTCAGATGCCCCCTGATCAGTAAGAATTTCTCGCTTCGCCTGAAACTACGATATATTTTACTTTTTCCGGATATTTCATGTGTAGTTTGCCAAGGGCTTTTGCTTCTATTTTTCCGAGAGATTCTTTCTGTGCCGCTCTTGCTGCAAGCTCGCGGTTCTCGTTGCGGATCTTTTTGGCTTCCTTTTTGAGCGAGGAAGTCTGGTAGCCCGTGCGGGCGATCTCGGCGGTTATGTACAAATGAAGGGTCCATACGCAGACCAATATAAATATAACAGGCAAATATTTTTTCATAGTTATATTTTTTCCGCTACTCTCAGCCGCGCGCTGCGGGCTCTCGTATTTTCTCCTACCTCTTCCCGCGAAGGCTGTACGGGCTTTTTAGTTATGATCTTTGCCGTCCTTTTGTGGCCGCAAATGCATGCCGGGATACCGCTTTCGCAAATACAATCGGACGCCGCTTTCCTGAAGGCTTCTTTCGCAAGGCGGTCTTCCAGGCTGTGATACGATATTACCGCAATACGCCCGCCTTTTTCAAGAGCCTCGATCGCGTCCGGCAGAGCTTTTTTGAGGCTTTCCGTTTCCCGGTTCACCGCGATCCTTATCGCCTGGAACACACGGGACAGAGAATCATACGCTCTTCGTGATGGGACAGCCCTTATGATCGTATCGGCAAGTTCTTTCGTATTCTTAAAAGGGCGGTTCTTTGTTATGGCTGCCGCTATTCTTTTTGAAAAATGTTCCTGGCCGTAGCGGGAGAATATCTCCACCAGCTCGCTTTCCGGGGAACTGTTAACTATATCAGCCGCCGACAGGGGACTATCCTTGTCCATTCTCATGTCCAGCGGGCCTTCTTTGCCGTAGCTAAACCCTCTGTAAGGAGAATCTATCTGATGCGAAGACACTCCAAGGTCAAAGATGATGCCTTTTATTGCAGGGATGTTCATTTCGCTCAGAATTGTTTTTATGTTAGAGAAGTTGTCTTTTTCAAAAATAACATATCCTTCAAAATCCTTGAGAGATATCTTGCACTCTTTTATGGCTTCGCTGTCTCTGTCTATCGCAACAAGCTTTCCTCCGGGGATTATTTTTTCGAGAATGGCTTTTGAATACCCGCCGCCTCCGGCCGTTGCGTCCACCCAGAAGCCCTCTTTAGAGAGATTTAGCAGCTCCAGAGTTTCTTTTAGTAAAACAGGTATGTGGTATGTCATTTGTAGTGCTGAAGAGCTGAAGGCTGAAGAGCTGAAGCCAGTATTCATTGTTCCGGACTTCAGCGCTTCAGTACTTCAGCGCTTCATTGCTCATTCTATCTTATATTGAAACTTGCAATCAACTGGGCTATATTTACTCTAATGATACTTGATGAGATAATTGCATCCAAAATAGAAGAAGTCAAAATGCTCAAAGAAAAATACGGCACAGAGCATTTTGCCGGGAATATTGTTCTGTCTTCAAAAGATTTTGCCGACGCGATAAAAGAACCGGTATCGTTGATTGCGGAAGTAAAGAAAGCATCCCCTTCGGCAGGGACCATACGGCAGGACTTTGATCCTTTGAGTATCGCCCTGTCTTACGAAAGATCCGGCGCAAAAGCGGTTTCCGTCCTGACGGACAAAAAATATTTTAAAGGGTCGACAGATTATCTCAAAGAGATATCCGGGAGTATCAGCCTTCCCGTCTTGCGCAAGGATTTTATAATCGATGAGATACAGATATACGAAGCAAGGTATTACGGGGCGGACGCGCTTCTGCTCATCGCATCCGTGCTGACGGATGAGAAGATCAAAAAGCTCTCTTTTATTGCCGCCGAGTGCGGGATGGACGTACTTCTGGAAGTCCACGACAAGACAGAGATGCTGAGAGCTCTGGAATGCGGTGCCGGCATAATAGGAATAAACAATAGGAACTTAAAAACATTTAAAGTCAATTTTGATCTGACGTTTGAACTCGCGGCTCTCGTGCCGGGACGTGTTGACCGCATACTCGTTTCCGAAAGCGGAATAGGTTCGCCTGATCAAATCAAAAGACTAAAGAAAGCCGGAATAAATGCCGCGTTGATCGGGGAAGAATTGATGAAAGCTCCGGATATCGGCAAAAAAATAAAAGAGCTTGGCTTTAAACAATGACAAAGATAAAGATCTGCGGCATAACAAACTTTAAAGACGCTCTTTTGGCCTGCAGATACGGAGCGGATGCTGTCGGTTTTGTCTTTGCAAAGAGCCCCAGGCGTATATCGGTAAAAAAAGCCGCCGCTATTTGCTCAAAACTCCCTCCGTCTATTTCCAAAGTCGGGGTTTTTGTGAATCAAAACGCGGGGATGATAAACAACGCTGTCAAAAAATGCGGACTCGACTATGTCCAGCTTCACGGGGACGAATCCCCTGCTTTTTGCGGAAAAATAAAAGCTCCTGTAATAAAAGCTTTTAGAGTAGGAGACGGTTTTTCGCTTCCCGGCATAAAAAGGTACAAAGTTGCTGCGATTTTGCTTGACTCTTTCAGCCCGGTCTTACGCGGCGGTACCGGAAAAGTTTTTGATTGGAAAGTTGCCGTGCGCGCAAAAAGAACAGGACTCCCTCTGATACTGTCAGGCGGGCTCAACGCCGACAACATTGCCGCGGCAATAAAAAAGGTCAGACCTCGAATGGTCGATGTGTCCAGCGGAGTGGAATCGCGTCCGGGCAGGAAAAGTGCGGCAAAGATGAAAAAGGCCATTGCAATTGCAAAGCGCGGTTGTATAATTTGATATAAGAGGAGGGCTAAAAGATGGAAAACAAAAGTTTCCGTGAGTCCAAAAAAGACCTCCAGTTCATAGTAAACGACGGTATCATCTACAACAAGCGCGATATCATGTATCTTCTCTGGGACCTGGGCTATATCACCTACTTTGAAGTTGAGGGCGAAAAAGTCCTAAACCGCGGCAAAGGATATATTATGCGCGTTTCCGCCAACAGCGAGGATCCTACACTTTTCCTTAACGGCAGGATATACATAAATGTCAGCACTGTAGACTACCTGAAAGTCCGCAAGATCAAAGAGTTTTCCACTATGTACGAGCTGTATTGCGACAAAAGGGTAATAAAGATAATTCCCGACAACAAAAAGCAGGCGCACCCGCCTTTCAGATATATCGCGGACGCCATGGTCGGCATAGATGTTTTGACCGAAGAGGAGCTCCCCCCTGACGGGTTCGATGATTCCCCGGGCGGGTTCCGCGAAATGCCGCCGGGCAATTGATACCCACAACAATGAAATACCTCTGATATTTTGACGATAATATATTAGAGGGTCATTATGTCAATAAGGGGGATCGGATTACCTATACATATATCTCATTCATTCAGTCCGTTCATGGCTGCTCACAAAGGGATAGGTGGCTTTGGCAGAAGGACTACCGTATTATCTGCTTCTCATAATTCTTTAGGCGGGCTGCCGGCCGCGAGCACACAATTTAGCCTGAAAGGCATTCCTTCAACGCCAGGGATCGCGATCGGACACGCTCTCGTCATTAATATTCCTGACAAATTCAGTGATTTTCCAAGGATTGACCTGCTTGAAGAAGCAAAAAGTACGGGTACCCCTGTTGCACAACTGATAGAAAGAAGGATTGTAGCTTTTAGCACAGCATTTGATAGAGTAGTGGAAAGGATAAAAACAAAACGTAACACGGTTGCTGCATCGAGATCCGATAAAGCAGAGGAAAAGTTACGGCAGGAACTTGATACTGCATTCACAATGATATTGATGGATACAAAAAGGTTATGCCTGGAACGGATGCAGAATCCGACAAATCCTATAAGTGCGGTCGAAGCTCTTGAGGGACAATACAAATTGATCGCACCACTGCGTAATGATCCCCAAAAACACTTTCGAAGAATTCCTGATGATTGTTTCGATGTTTTTTTGTCCGTACTTCGAGAAAAGCACGGGAAAAGTATTGATCTTGAAGAGATGGTCAATACTTGTCCGTTTGATGATGTAGTGATCGTTGCCAATGCCATCCCGTATGATTCTGCGAGCATACTCTTTCATGAAAAAGTGAGAGGAGCTATTAGGGAAAAAGGCTCTCCCGGAGACCATGTATCGATCATGACAGACAGCGCTTCCAAGGCAGGTCTTGTCAGGATAACCGGAGCGACCGGCAGCATTCCTAACGGAGCGCAGGTTGTCATTGACGGAGACACCGGCAATGTAGTTGTCAATCCGGACAAAAAGAGCCTGCACTATTTTACAGGCAAGATAGAAAGAAACGCGGCAATATATAAAAAGCTTGAACGGTCGCGCCACAAAAGATCTCCCATATCGGTCAATTCCAATTGTGATAATCCAATGGAAACAGAAAGAGCGATATCATCCGGATCACACGGAATAGGACTCGTACGCACCGAAAGGTTTTTTGGCACTAACCCGTATACACATCAGGCGCGGGCTGCCGCTCCTGAAGTAAGAGAACAGATTGAGTTTTATAATGCGATCATTGTTGAGGCAAAAAGAAGGCCTGTGAAATTCAGGACAATAGATCTTATATCTGATCCAGATCCCGAGGATAAATTGTTCTCATACATAAACGGCATGGGCGGCGTTCCTAACGGTACGAGCGGTATCGGCCTGTGCCTTGATCCTTCGATGCCTCTTCACGGGATCTTTAAGAGCCAGCTTGAAGCTTTTTGGCTGAGCAAAGCCCGCCAGGTAATGTTCCCGATGATACGCAACGGGGAAGACTATTACAGAGCGATGGAAATTGCCGTTTGCGTCAGAAAGATGTTGCATGGGCACGTGACAAATCCTTATTTAAATTTTGGCGTGATGATCGAGCATCCGGATCTCTTTAAAGATCTTGCGGAGTTGGCGAGAAAGAACAAACATATTTTTTTCAGTATAGGGTCCAATGACCTTTCTTCTTTTATTACGTTGAATGACCGGTACAGCGGAAGCTCTGCCGAACAGTTCAATGTTTGTCATTTTGATCCGAGAGTGTTTGCCGCGATAAGGGACGCGATCGATATTGTAGAATCGGAAGACAGAGAGATCTCGCTTTGCGGAAAACTCGTGAATGATTGGAGAGGCGTGATTCCTCTGCACGGGCTTGGCTTGAAACAAATGAGTTTTTCCAATGCGCAGTCCTCTGATGTTGCGCGTTTTATAACGCAAAATACAAAGAGAAAGCAGATAAAACCTCTGATAGAGAGTATCTGGAATATCCGCTCTCCCGAAGCTGTGATCCAGGCGGTAGAAAGTTTTACCCGTGACCAGATACGTTCAGGTGTTTGGAAAGAGCTCAAGCTGGTATATCCGCTGCTTTTTGACGAGATTTGCCAATAGCCTTCTTTTAGCTCTTATATCTTTCCTTAATAAAATCGGCGGTAGTAAGAGTAAGAGAAAGCATCACAGGACCTATAAATATTCCTATCGGTCCGATCAATATAAGACCCCCGAATACGCTGAAAAACACAAGCAAAGGGTGCAGTTGTGTCCGGCTTCCGATGACAATAGGCCGCAGTAAATTATCGACGAGCCCGACTACAAAAGCGCCCCAGATGAACAGCATCACAGCTTTAAATAATAGCCCTTTCATCAAAAGGACCACAACTACAGGGAACCATACTACTGGAGCGCCAAGGAACGGGATCATGGCAAGGAGCGCCATCACAGTGCCCCAAAGCACGGGAGAGGGGAGCCCGAGAAGATAAAATCCTATGCCGCCCAAAGTGCCCTGAGCAAGCGCGACTATTATCCCTCCGAATACCGTGGCATATACGGTATCCCTTATTTTGGATAAAAGTATTGATGTTTCTTCCGGTTTGAAAGGTGAAAAACTTTTCACCGTTTTTATCAGCTTGTCGGAATCTTTCAGCATGAAGAAAACGCTTATGAGCACTATGAATATTTCAGCGATGAACCAGGTTATGTTCTTTATAAGAGCTATGCTGTGGGATGCCATATATTTTGCCAAAGATTCGGCTGCCTGGTATGCTCCGCCCAGCAAATCTATCTCAAGACTTGCTATCTGCTGTTCGATGAACATTTTGACCGGCGAAATATAGGGATTTCCGCTTATAAAATCCAGGGCTTTTTCGATCTGTCCGGGCTTCATGGTATTGCTGAGTACCGCGGCTATATCGTTTATCTCATTAAAGACCTGTACCATTATGAACACGAACGGGAGTACCAGGGCAAATATTATGAGCAGTATACAGGTCGCTGCGGATATAGTCCTGGACCTTACAATGGATTTTATATAATTAAACGCCGGGATCGCCAGTATTGTGCAGATGAGTGCCGTTGAAATAGATCTGTAGAACGGCCATATTATTGCCAGCATTATTATCAGGAATATTATGAATACGGTTATAAACGCCGCCGCCTTTATGTCTTTTGCCTTTTCCATGATTTAACAGTTTAATACTATACTGCGGTCTGTGTCAACCCGATCATTTGACGCAATATTTTTATTGATGCTACAATCTTTTTGGTCCTGATGATATGGAGGTTAAAGTGCATATACCTGACGGATTGATAGATCTAAAGCTTTCGGCAGGGCTTATAGGCACTGCCGGCGCGGCAGTTATATATAGCCTTTACAAATTAAGAGATGCCCTTGCCGTATCAGGAGAAAATACGCTGTACAGAATGGGCATGGTAGCCGCGCTTATTTTTTCGGCGCAAATGTTCAAATTCCCTATAGACAACGGAACGTCTGTGCATCTGATAGGTGGGGCGCTTGCCGCAGTACTGCTCGGACCTTTTGCCGGTACGGTGGTCATTAGCGTAGTACTTACGATACAAATGCTGTTCTTTGCCGACGGAGGGGTCCTGCCGCTTGGGGCCAATATCGTAAACATGGCGCTTGTCGGTACTATTCTTTGCTATTACATCTACTATGCCATCAAACAGTGGGTTCCGGAATGGCTTGCGATAATCGCTGCTTCTTGGATATCTCTCGTTCTTGCGGATTTTTCCTGTGCTTTGGAAATAGGCCTGTCCGGCACGATCCCTTTTGGAGATGTAACGCCGGCAATGGTTAAAGCCTATGCTGTGATCGGGACAATTGAAGCGTTTATCACCGTAGCGCTGGTATATGTGCTTAGAAGTCTTTTATCACCGCCGGAGGGACACAAAGTAAAACAATGAAAAAAGCTTTATTGTTTGTGCTTGCAGTAACCGCGATTGCTTCGTTTTTTGTTTCTGTCAATCCCGACGGGCTTGCGCATGAAGGCAGGATTTCTACCGTTTCCGAGGCAATAGCAGGAGTGCTGATAACACTGTCCGTGTTTTGGCTGGCCGCGTTCATGTATAAAGAGAAAAATTGACGGGAAGGAAATAATGTTATGAACAAAGCTTTGGTTCTGTTTTTGTCTTTGATCGTACTGTCCGCGCCGGCGTTTGCGGCAAGGCCCCTTGTGACGGACGATTTTAAAACGGTACGGACGGGGAAGATCAGGATAGAGGCGGGATCAAATTCTTCGGTCCCGAGGGCCGGCGGAGACACTAT
The DNA here is from genome assembly GCA_041650595.1 of Candidatus Margulisiibacteriota bacterium. Taxonomy (GTDB): domain Bacteria; phylum Margulisbacteria; class WOR-1; order JAKLHX01; family JAKLHX01; genus CALFCX01. The sequence goes on along the minus strand of JBAZKW010000003.1, from coordinate 22,431 downwards.
TGGCAGCGCCACATTTCAAGTGAAATACGGATTGGCCGATAATATGGATTTTGGTGTTAAGATCCCGTATTCTTTTTCTGTTCCTGTGGGTTTGGGCGATGCCGTGCTTCGCGCAAAACTCAAGCTTATACAGACCGGAGAAAATGACGGTCTATCCTTAAGAGCGGACATTAAATTGAGTAACGCAGACACTTCGATCGGGCTCGGCAGCGGCTATAAAGATTATGCTGCCGTAATAATCTATTCCCGTGAAATTTCCGGTTACAGGACGCATTATAATTTAGGCTATGCTTTGGTGGGAATAGCGCCGGGTGCTGCGGCAGCTGATCAGATCGAATACTCCGCTGCTGTCGAAAGAAGAGTATCTCCGGGCGCGGACATAATTTGCGAATACTATGGGACGTCTGCTTCTACCGGTGCGGCAGGCAATATTCAGATAGGCGGAAAATGGCAAACAAGTGAACATTATAGGGTGGACGTAGGATATTCGGTTGCTTTGAACGACAATTCTAACAATGTGTCTACTTTTGGCGTAACGGCAGATTTTTGATCCCTTTTGTCTATTTCCAGCGGCTAACCTGAGTGAGCTCGAGCCGGGCTATTTCATAGGCTTTTTCTTCGGGAACAGCTACTTTTGCTATCATGACATGCGCTACTTTATCCATCATCTCATCAAATGAGATATTCGGTTCGGTGAACACTCCTTTTTGGAAGCAGAACCTGCAATATTCTTTGTTGGGGGAGTTGTCGGCATTGGTGCCATAGTCCTTATTCTTTGAAAGCGGCATACTGCAGCTTTGGCATTTATTGTTGTTTGGCATTTTCTGCTCCTTTGTGCAAATTATTATATCAATATAAAAGAAAATACTGCCGCTGTCAATCAGGGGCAGAACTGTAGCGATCTTATTGTTTAGTAACGATTTTCTTGAAAACCCAATATCTCATCAGCAAGAACGTGGTCGGTGCAATTATTATGATCGCGATAGCTTGCGCAATAAAAGGCTGCACAGAGTGATTTTCTATGAGAGTCCTGAGTATCAGCAGGTTCATAAGAAAAGAGATGATGTAAGACGATACAAATCTTGCCGTCTCCATCCCGAACGGGGACTTTGACCTGAAGTTCCACCATCTATTCCACGCGTAACTATGGATAATACCTATTAGATATGAAAAGGAAAGAGCTGTGGAATACCTGAATTCCAGCAACAGCAATACACTGTATACAAGATAGCTAACGGCCGTGTTTAATACGCCTATAAACGCATATTTTATGAAATGCTTGAGGTTTTGATCCGTATATTTCACGGTTTACAGCTTTTTTGCCACGAAAAGTTTGATATCACCAAAACTTATCGGTAACTGGATCCTATTTATCCTGACCATCCTCAAAAATTTCCCTATGTTCCCGGCTCCCCATATGGACATGTTTTCCAGTTTTAGCAGTAAATAGTCTAAATTGATAATGTGCGTATAACCGCGGGAGTAAACGACCTTGAAGCCGGTTTTTTGAAGTATTTGTTCGATTATCTGAGAGTTAAAGTAATAAATGTGCATATCCATCAACCAAGGCCATTTTCCCCCGAGTATTTTTGGCAATATACTGTCAATATCAAGCGTGGAGAGTATCAGCATCCCCCCCTTTTTCATCCTCTTATTTACAAGCTCAAGGTCATTTATGGGGTTTAGTAAATGTTCCAAAACGTCAAACATCGTTACTACGTCAAACTCTTTTTCTGAAGGATCAAGGTCTGAGACAGTCCCTTTTGTCACTTTTTGTCCCAGCTTTTGCCTTGCGTAATCAGTACACCACCCGGAAGGTTCTACTCCCTGGGCCGTGTATCCGGCTTCCGAGGCTATTTTTAAAAAAGCTCCGCAATTTGCGCCCACATCAAGAAGAGTCCCGTTCTTTGGCAGGTATGAAGCTATTTTGTTAAGGTTATACCGGAATGTTTTGAACCTATAGCCTATATTGTCCGCATAAAGGGTTTCGTTTATATTGGAATAGTTGTCCAGTAATCCCTTTTCGTCCGGCAAGGGATCGGTACGCACCAATCCGCATTGAAGACATTTAACTATGTTGCCGTGTGATCCGTGCGTCATACTAGTGCAGTTGTAGGAGCCTGTGCCCTTATTCTTAGAAAAAGTCTTTGGATATATCAGAGAGGCAAAAAGACTGCCGCAATTAATGCAGGGGCTGACCGATGTTGTAGAAGCGCCCTCCGGCTTTATGATCCTTTTTTTGTCAAAGGACCACCTCAATACAAAAAGACGGATAAGATTGACGATGCTTTTGATTATCTCCGTTTTAGAGATCTTTGATATCCCCGAAGCCCTGTTTTCAAAATATATCGGGAATTCGCAGTATCTTTTGGTCAAGCGGGTCACATAGAAGATAGATTCAAAAAAAAAGGAATATCCGTCCGAACGAATGGCATCGATATTAAGATTATCCAAAAGTTCCGTCCTAAATCCCCTGAATGAAGTTGTGCACTCTTGAAGCGGGATCCCCAGAAGTATTCTCGCCAATATGTTCGCCGTATGGCTTATTATCTTTCTGTAAACGCTGTAATCCGAGCGCCCTCCCTTTACATATCTGGAACCCGTAACAAAATCGTTTTTGTCCAGTAATTCTATTATTTTGGGGATATATTCGGGATTGTGAGAAAGATCGGAATCCATGGTTATGAGCAGATCATATTTATTGGTCACGGCATATTTCATCGCAAGCCTGTGTGCAGAGCCCAGGCCAAGCTTATTTGGCCTGTGAATGACGCGGACTTGAATATTTTTTGATATTATTTCATCAAGGATCTTTCCTGTGCCGTCCGGAGAATTGTCATCTATGACCAGCAGATCTGCCTGCGGCAGATTGGCGAATATTCCTTTTGTAAGCTTTTTGATGTTGTCCGCCTCATTGTATGTGGCGGCAAATATCAATATTCTTTTCATTTTGCATGCTCTTTTTTTGCGGAGTATGAACTGACGGATATTCTGAATTCAGGAAAACCTCTTTTAACGAAGGTTCTTTTATGTATATAATCAGAATCTCTGTTGAAAGATCTATTTTCGATATTGTAATATCTTTGGCAGAGCCATTTATCGAGTTCTTGCCCTGTTTCCGAATCCGAGACAAAAAGTCCGCTGAGCGGGGAGTACACAAGCACAACTTTTCCTGAAGGAGAAGTTACGAAATATTTGGCAACTAAATCCTTCATTTCTTGCAAATTGTTCCAGTACATGGCCTTGTTCCTTAAGCTTTTGCTGTAATATTCAAAAGAATAGTTTGAATATATTATAAGATCATCCCTGCCGGAGATGCTCCGCACATAAGAGGCGACTCCCCTCCAGTCATCTATAAATTCCATTCTGTTATATTGTTGCCCCGTATATAGATTGTGCAGTGAATATCCAAAGATTAGCAACACAGCGCCGGCAGCAGCGATCATAACGGTCCGGGGCTTTAATCCATTTATTCCGATAGCAAGTATTATGATCAAAGGAACGCAGGCATACATCATGTAGTGGGGCAGGTTTACCTGAGTAAAAATTTGAAGTAGTGCTGTTGCCAAGAATAAAAGCAAGAATATTGCCGTGTTCCTGTTATTCTGCCAAGCTTTTATGATGCCAAAAAGGGCCAAGAAAAAAAACAATCCGGCAGCCGGTACGGAAACCGCGAAATTAAAAGGGGATATCGTTTGCCCGACAGTGAAAGAATAAAATAAATACGATATTTTATACAAAACGCCTCCGGCGACTCCGCGTTCTACAAAATTTTCCGGGATAACCCTGTAAAATGACGGGATAAGGACTGTCATCCAGGGAATATACAGCAAGGCCAATGCCGAAAATGTCGCAGTAAGCTTTGCCGTCCATTTCCTGAAATAAAAAGCTGCGGCGAGCACCTCAAAAGCTATCACGAACAGGGAGATCGTTTCCGTGTACAAAAGCGCAAAAGTCGAAATGAAGAACAGCAAAAGGCGGTATAACCTGTTAGCTTTCATGTAGCTGATCAAAAAATATACCGAAGCCATGCTTGTCAGCGTGAAAAGACTGTACCATCTGGCCGTCTGGTCATATAGTATTAGGAAAGGGGACAGTGCAGCAAGCGTTGCCGCTATCAATGCCGTCCTTTTATCCGTCAGCTCGACCGTTATTTTGTAGATCAGATAGCAGGTCAACACTCCGAACAGTACCGAGGGCATTCTTATCCAAAATTCAGAAGATCCGAATAGTTTTGACCAGAAATGCAGTATGTAAAAAGGCAATGGGCCGTGAGGGGCGTCTATCGCGAACAGCGAAGATAAAGGATTTTGTACCGTTTTAACGATAAAAACTTCGTCCGAAAAGAAGCTTCTAAACGAAATACCGCAAACCCTGAACATAAACCCGGCGAATAAAATAATGCTCAAAACGGCCTTATCTCTCATTTTGCTATTAGTAGGCATTGTTTAATATAGACAATGATAACATAGCAGGGAAATCGATTATTTCAGCGACCGGTATTATTGTGAGCGCTGTCGCAAAACGGCTTTTTCTATCTTTTGAATAAGTCAACAAATCTGTCCAAGCCGGAGATTATCATCAGGGACAATAATATCGCTATTAGCCTTCCGAGCCAAATATGCAAAGGTCTTGCGATCTTTTTCCCGGAAACAGCCATAACTGCTAAGATCAGCACCAGGACAAGGATGATCAATACGGTCAATCCGCTTTTGGAATGCAATGACGAAAAATGCGGATAATGCAGCAAATATTTAAACAAAAAAATTGAAGCAAACCCTGTCGCTGCCGATATTGCCCCTACTGTTCCCAGTGTTTTGTGCAAGGGGAGCCATCCTTGTTTTTTGGTAACTGCCAAAGCCGCCGCGACAAGTATGAGCACCACACCGGATATCATAAACGTAAAATGCAGCGGGATAAGGAAGTCTTGCATATATGTCTCCTCTCATCTGTCAGCCTTTTATTGACAATATTATACACTTATGGGGAAAAAGTAAAATGGTATAATTGACAACATGAAAGTTCCGCGCTGGATCCCGCCGGTATTTTATCTGGCTACGGCCTATGACGGCATATTGGGTGCTATTGGCTTGTTAGCGCCCGTGCAAATATACAAAAGATTTGATGTCCCGCTCCCAGGGCATATGGGATATATCTATTTTCTGTCTTTGCTCATGATCTTAGTTGCTGTAATGTTCTTTAACATCGCAAGGGACGCTATGGCGAATAAGAACCTGATCTTTTATGGGATACTCGCCAAAACTTCATTTTGCCTGGTCGTATTCGGCTATTTATTGTTTGGAAATATTCCTGCATTGTTTGTGCCGTTCGCATTCCTTGACCTGTTATTTATTGTCCTGTTTGTTCTTGCGGGAAGAGCAATAAAGTAGGCGGCAAATCAAGGCTTTGCCTAGCGACAGACGCCCAAGGGAATTGTCCAAATGCTTGAATCTCTTGCCCACTTTGCGTACCTCCAATTCTTATTGTACTTAAAGTGGTGCAATTGCTTATTGAACTTTTGAGTGAAATTCCAGAAAAAAACAACCGATAAATAACCAAGAGAGATAAAAGCAGGAATTCAGTAAAGTCGGGTTGCCGAAGATTAAGTTTTTAAGTTGATATCTATGAAAGGAGAGAAACGATGCTAGCAAAAACAGCGGCAAATCTTTATGGCAGTTTGAGAGGTCCTTTTCGAACAAAAAACGGTCCCCAAATTATTGCCGCACATTTGAGAAGAAACGGAGTAACTGCTCCGAGGTCTGCGATTAACATGATTGCTAGAGCGTGGGTAGTAGACGCGGATACAATTGAACAAATAGGATATAATATGCAGAATATCCAGAGAAGCGGCCCAAAAATGGCAGAGGCCTTTTATGACGAAAGGGTATTTCCTGTCTTTTTCGGAAAAGACGGATTGGGTTTTGATAATGTCAACAATCTGTTAATGCAAATTGATTCCGCGCAGAAAGGACTTCGGAGAGGATTCAAGCCCAGCTGGATTGATGAGCCATCGCAGTTGCTTGTTGCTATGACATCGGCATACAAACGTTCAAGAGTAGATCTTTTATCACAAAGTGCGCGTCTTGTAGGCATGATACTACTGTTACAGCTTTATCCCTCAGACATAGTCAGCAGATTTGATAGTCTGGAATTTTCCCAGCCCCGGATTTTAAGCCAGGGTAGTGATGAATCGCTTTTCTTACTTGCACAGGCGTGGCACGGGTTTGGATCAAGACCGGGATTATTGGGGATCGCGACAATGTTAGAGAATATCCATCTTTATCCGAGACAGCAAGCCATATCATATGTTCGGGCAAGACCGCCATTCACAAAAAGACAATCGAAGATCAGGGGGGCAAGCCTGTAAGCCGGGTTCTGTATTTGTATGGCCATCTATCTGGAATACCTGTTGCCAGGCATCTCAAGCGGCGTTCAACGCCTTGCTGCGGGTGGGGTTTGCCTTCTCCGGTGTCTCCACCAAAGAGCGTGAGCTCTTACCTCACGGTTTCAACTTTGCCTTCCGACCTTTAGGGTCGAAGTGGGCCGTATGATTTCTGTGGCACTTTCCTTAAGGTTTCCCTCAGCCGATGTTATCGGCCACCCTTTTGTTGCAGCCCGGACTTTCCTCCCAGCACTTTCTATTTCTTGTCAAAATCTAATTATTCAAGCGATAGAAAGTGCTGGGTAGCCATCCGGCTTGCCCTTAACATATATTATACATCAAACGATTTTGCTTATAAACACCAAATAATCTATGCAAGAAAACCGTATATCATCTCGAATATCATGTATTAGAGGGAGGTGATTAATATGGTGGAGGGATTGAAAGATCAGGTAGACCGTTATATGCCCCGACCAAGCATAAAAAGCGACGTGCCGAAAAGTGCAATAAACGAATCAGCCAGAACAGTTGCAGATATAATACCCGGACAAGCAGAACGGCCTGCACCAATTAATGGCACATCAAGTGGTGTAGATGTCAGAGGAGACGCAAAACTTCGCGACTAGATAAAAGGGCATACGCATGGCAGTGATACCAATTAGCGGTACAAATTACGGGATTAATACTAATTCGGAAAATATTCCTTTACGGAAGAAGCCTGATGATCGCGGTCGCCCTGCCGTTGAAACTGCTTTAAGCCCAATATTTTTATTTGACAACAAAGTCGAAGACGCCCGGCAATATGAAATATTTAAGATCGGACAGGGGGATATATATTATTTAGATTTTATATCCCTGGATACTCAGAACAAAGCCTTTAATAGAATAGGAGCTTTTGTTGAGACCAAGAGGTATGCGGGCAATGTTCTGGGTGACGAAGAGTTAAAGGAAGCTTTGGCATCCTACGCTGTACGCAGGTTTAATGGATGATACAAGTAATTTATCGAAATTGAGAAAATACGCAGAAATAAGAAATATCTTTGGCCAATTTACAGAAATAGAAGCGCAAAGAAGAGACAAGCAAACAATGAACAGCTGATATCTGTCATTTGTCTAAAGCGGCGTTTGCCAGCTTGTCCGCTTCTTTATTAAGTTCTCTCTTGATGTGCTTTATTGAAAAACTTTTTAATTTCTTTGTCAGGGATTCGGCCTGATTATATAGAAGTTTAAGGTGTGCTTCTTTAACCCTGTAATTTCCTTTTATCTGTTCCACTATCAGCTGGCTGTCCGAGATAAAGTGTGCCTCTTTATACCCTTTGATAAGCGTCTCTTCAAGCGCTCTGATCAACGCCGAATACTCCGCGACATTGTTGGTTGTTTCTCCGATGTACTCGCTTATTTCAAAAACGGTTTTCCCGCCCTTTTTTGCGATTATTCCTATAGCTGCCGGTCCCGGATTTCCGCGGGCGGCGCCGTCGATATTTATTGTCAGCATATTAATAAAAACCTTTCTATGATCCCTGTTGATGTTCCGCATGCGGAACATTTTCTTTTATATTATCCATCCGTTCCTTGATCTTCTTCTCAAACCCTATATCCTTCGGTTCGTAATATTTCTTTTTCTCAGGCATATATTCCTGCTCGACATAACCGCCGAATGAATGGGGATATTTATAACCCTTGTGTTTGCCCATCTTTTTTTCACCGTCATAAGTCGCGTTCTTAAGATGGAGCGGGACTTCCTGCGTTTTGTGTTCTTTTATATCCGTTAATGCGGCTTCTATTCCCATGTATGAGGCGTTGCTCTTTGGTGCTGTGGCAAGATAGGTGACCGCCTGCGCAAGGATTATGCGGCCTTCAGGCATGCCGATGTTTTCAACCGCCTGCATAGCGGAGTTTGCAACAACAAGGGCAAGCGGATCGGCATTGCCGACATCCTCACTCGCAAAGATGACAAAGCGTCTGGCGATAAAACGGGGGTCTTCGCCGGCGTATATCATTTTTGCCAGCCAGTAAAGAGCAGCGTCGGGGTCCGAACCGCGGAGACTTTTAATAAAAGCGGAAATAGTATCGTAATGGCCGTCTTCATCCTTATCATAAACCAGGGATCTCTTTTGAATTGACTCTTTTGCCGTCTCGAGAGTGAAATGTATTATGCCTTTTTTGTCAGGTGGGGTGGTGAGGGTGCCTATCTCCAGGGCATTTAATACCCTTCTCGCATCGCCGTTGGATGTGTTAGCAAGAAAATCGGCCGCGTCGGCATCTATTTTTATTTTGAGATCTCCGAATCCTCTCTCTTTATCAGCGAGAGCTTTATTAATCAGATTCTTCAGCTCTTCAGCCTTCAGCGCTTTCAATTCGAACACCTGCGACCTTGATACGAGCGCCGGGATCACCGAAAAAAACGGATTGTGGGTAGTTGCTCCGATCAATATTATCGTCCCGTCTTCCACATCCGGAAGCAATGCGTCCTGCTGGACCTTGTTGAACCTGTGGATCTCGTCGATAAAAGCTATCGTTTTTTTGCCGTTCAGGTCCCATCTGCTCTTTGCTTCGGCAATAAGCTTTCTTATTTCCGGTATCCCTGCCGTCACAGCGTTCATTTTTTCAAAGTGTGCGTTTGTTTCCTGAGAGATGACATGCGCCAGCGCTGTTTTGCCGCATCCGGGAGGCCCAAAAAGTATCACCGAAAACAATTTGTCCGATCTGATAGCGCGCGCCAATAAAGTATTATTGCCGGTGATATGTTCCTGGCCGAGAAGATCTTCCAGTTTGTTCGGCCTCATCCGGACGGGGAGGGGATATTCTTTTTTTCTTTCGAAAAGGTTCACTTGATTTTTACCGGTATTTTTTTGCGGGAGACAGATATTTTAAAAGGCATAACGGCAGGGACCGCTTCGCCGTCACACGAAACATCCAGCGGGTCCGGGCTTTCTATCGTTATTTGGTCGGACCTGAACGTCGACATGGGGAAAGACCGGTTATGCCGGCCTTGAAAGGCTTTTGACGCGTTGCGCAAAAAACCCAGCTTTCCGGTGCAGCTTAGGACACAAATATCGAGCAGCCCGTCCTGAAGACATGCGTGCGGAACAATATTAAATCCTCCGGCGAAATAGCCTCCGTTAGATATTTTTGTCATAAGCGCTTTTGAATGAAGTTCCAGACCCCCCATTTTAATAAGCAGTTTTGGGGCTTTGAATCCAAATAGCTTTCTAAAAAGTTTTATCAGGTAAAGACTTTGTTTTCCTATTATCGGAAGAGCCGGGAAGGTAGAACTCTTTTCTTCTGCGGTCAAACCTATGCTTATTCCGTTCAAAAAATACCTACCGTTAAATTTCCCGGTGTCGGCTTCTATGGTCCTTCCGTACAGGGCGGTTTCCAGCGCTCCGGTAGTGTCCGACGGCTCAAGCCCCAAAGACCTTGAAAAGTTATTGTGGTGTCCCGCAGGTATCACTGCCAGAGCAGTTTTTGAACCGATGATGCCGTTGGCGATCTCGTTCATTGTGCCGTCGCCGCCGATTCCGATTATAAGATCAAAACCGTCCTCAATAGCTTTTTTGGACAGGGAAACGGCGCCTCCGGGCTTAAAGGTGGAGTCAAGACTATATTGAATGCCGCGGTCGCAGAGGAATTGTTCAACCTTTAATCCTATATATCTACCTTTTCCGCCGCCCGCACGGGGATTTACTATCACTTTTATGTTCATCCGAGGAAATTATATCACGTTCATTTGGATGAAGCCGCCCACCACCACGTCAAAGCAATTATTATTATGGCAAGAATTACCCACCAGATCCAACCCATTAATTTTCACCTCCAGGGGAATAGACTGGGATTATCATAGCACCGCTTAAGGGGTTGTCAATGGGGGGAAGAGACAGCACGCCCCGACAGGTCGGGGCTACAGCACGGGCCGATATGCATCGGCCCTACAGCTTACAGCTCCGAACTGTAAGTCATTAGCCGTAGCGACCCTGAGTTCGTCGAAGGGGAGCGTGCCGTAAGCGAAGCGAGCTGTAGCGCAGCGTGCTTCTGTCTCACGGTTGAATCTTCCATCCCCAGGTATTATCATAGTAATTGTGATGTACATCTACGATTTACCTTTATCAAACAAACCCAAAACCGCCGGGAATTTTTTAACACCTTCCGACTGGGACGATTCTCTGAAAAGGCCCCGGGGTATCGAGCTGAAGAACGGAATTTATTATTTGCTTGATGCAATGTCCGCCAAGAGCGTTATACTGGTTTCCTCGCAGGATGCCTTACACTTAAAAGAGCTGGCCTTTTTTCTGATCTGGAGATACCAGAAAACTTATACGCGTGAAGCTTTTGAAAAGCTTCACGGGCCGATGTTCCAGGGATTCCAGGACTATGTCGATTGCAAAAGGACATCGCTTGACGGAATACCGGGGATATTCAACGGAATACTCTTTGGCGATAAACAGTACAAATTCAAGCAGACTTATTATGTGAACCATAGCGTACCTTTTCAAATGAAAGGCGCGCATCTTGCAGTAGGCCTTTCGGTCGATAGGGTGCAGGGCCCCACAGGCAACGTAATAAAGAATCCCAAGGATATGGAAAACGCTTACAAAGAGTTAAAGACGATCTTCACCCAGGAACTTGATTATATGGCCCAAAATCCCGCCTTCCAGCCGCAGCCTCAAAGCGTGGTCGTGCCGAAGTTATAGGTAAACATCGTGCTTGCTCCACGTGTCCTATAATATGCTATAATATGCTTGATTATGTGAATGTTGGAGCAACAAATGACCGTCAACAAAAACTGCATCATCCGTCTTTCCAAATATAAAAATGCTTTGACAAAGCTCAAAGCCCTGGGTTTTGTAAAAGTATTTTCCGATAATCTGGCCGATGCCGCAGGTGTCGCCTCTTCTCTGGTAAGGAAGGATTTTTCGATATTCGGCATCACCGGCAATAAAAAAGGCGGCTATTCCGTAGAGGAGCTGATAGAAAAGCTCAACGATATACTCGGGAAAAGTGATATACAAAAGGTCGTGATCGCCGGTGCGGGAAATATCGGTTCGGCCCTTATGAAATACGCCGGATTTGAAAAAGAAGGATTGAAAGTATCGGCGGTCTTCGACAACGATCCCTCAAAGACCGACGGAAAAGGTGCTGTCCCAGTACTGTCGATAGATTCTATGAAGGAATACATTAAGCAGAACAAGATAAAGATAGGCATAATATGCGTTCCCGACGTGTCCGCTCCGGGAATTTTCGAATCAATGGTAGCTTCAGGCATAAAAGGAGTACTTAATTTTGCGCCTGTCAGTTTAAAAACGCAGGAAGATATAGTCGTGGAGAACGTAAATCTGGTCGGAGAGCTGGAAAGCCTGATATATTTTGTAAACGCATTAAAAAAGATAAAAAGATAAGAAAGGATATCGGCAATGGAAACTCTTCCTAAAGAAAGAACGGACGAAATAATAAAAAAGTATGATTCTCTTCCCGGGAGCCTTCTCAGTATACTTGAAGAGATACAGACATCCACGAAGGGCAAGTTCCTTCCCGAAGACGCCCTGGTCAGAGTCGGGGAAAAGACAAGGATCCCGCTTTCTCGGATATACAGCGTGGCCACTTTTTATTCGTTTTTTAATCTTGTGCCCCAGGGACGGCATACGATAGTGGTCTGCAGAGGAACCGCATGCCATACACGAAAGTCAAAGGAGCTTTTTGATTATCTAAAAGCCCATTTGGACTTTTCCCACGTAAAAAGCGGTGGGAGCGAAAAAGAGCTAATGACGACGAGCGACGGGAACTTTACAGTAAGGACGGTCGCGTGTTTCGGCCAGTGCGCTCTTGCTCCCGTGGTCGAGGTGGACGGGGTGATCTACGGGCATATGACGGTAGAAAAGCTGAAGACGATGATCAAAAAAATATCAAAGGAAAAGGCAAAGAAATGAGAATATCAGACCTTAAAGGCCTTGAAAAGGTAAAACAAAGCGGATTAAAGAGTATATTCCCCGGGAAGCCGCGCATTACTGTAGGCATGGATACCTGCGGCATCGGTAACGGGGCAAAGGAAGTAATGATAGAGCTTGAAAAAACCGCAAAGAAGAACAAGCTTGATGTTTTTATAGAAAAAACCGGGTGCTTCGGGTTTTGCGCCGCGGAGCCTCTTGTCAATATCCATATTCCCGGACTTCCTTTGGTAATACTAAAAGAAGTAAAAGCAAAAGATGCCGGCAAGATAATAAAAGCTATAAAGAAAAAAGATTTTTCCGGGTTAAATGTGCTATGCAAGATAGAATCCTGGGATCATATCACCGGAGAAATAAAATATGGCAGCGGCCTTGATACTATACCTGTCTGGAATGGAATAGATTTCTTCAAATTTCAGAAAAAAATAGTTCTGCGCGACTGCGGACTGATAAATCCGGAAGATATAGAAGAATATATAGCTGTCGGCGGATATTTCCCTTTGTTTAAGGTCCTAAATAATATATCTCCTGAAAACGTGATCGAAGAAGTCAAAAAATCAAAACTGAGAGGCCGCGGCGGAGCGGGCTTTCCTACGGCGATCAAATGGACGCTCATGCGTCAGGAAAAGTCTGAAGATAAATACGTCGTATGCAATGCCGACGAAGGCGATCCCGGCGCTTATATGAACAGGAATGAAATAGAAAGCGATCCTCATATGCTGATAGAAGGCATGGTAATCGCCGCGTACGCTATGGGAGCCAACAAGGGCGTTATATATGTAAGGGCGGAATATCCGTTGGCTGTCGAGAGGCTTGTTAAGTCAATAGCGCAGGCCAGGCAATACGGTGTCCTTGGCGATAATATTCTCGGGTCCAAATTCAGTTTTGATATCAATCTTGTGGAAGGTGCCGGAGCTTTTGTCTGCGGAGAAGAGACAGCCCTGATCGCGTCTATTGAAGGTTTTGCCGGCCGGCCGACCCAGAGGCCGCCGTTCCCGGCTCAAAAGGGCATATTCGGAAAACCGACGAACATAAACAATGTTGAGACCTTTTGCAATGTTCCGGCAATAATCTCAAAAGGCGCTGACTGGTTCATGGGAACAGGGACAAAGAACAGTCCCGGGACTAAAGTATTTTCTCTTGTCGGAAAGATTAAAAATACGGGCCTGGTTGAAATGCCTTTGGGGCAGCCGCTGCAGACCGTAATATATAACATAGGCGGCGGCACCGGCACAAAGAAAAAGATAAAGGCGGTCCAGACGGGCGGGCCGTCCGGCGGGTGTATACCGACACACCTGTTCAACACTCCTTTGGATTATGAATCACTGAATTCTCTGGGGACCATAATGGGTTCCGGCGGCATAGTGGTTATGGACGATGATAACTGCATGGTTGATGTGGCAAAGTATTTTACGGAATTTACCAATCATGATTCCTGCGGAAAATGCACGCCCTGCAGGGAAGGTTTGTACCATCAGCTCAAGATACTTGAAAAAGTATGCGCCGGCAAAGCTGTCGACAAAGACATCAGTCTGCTAAAAGATGTCGGGGCCGTGATAGCCGATACCGCGCTGTGCGGACTGGGCCAGACCGCTCCAAACCCTGTAATGACGACACTAAGATATTTTCCTTTGGAATACGAACATCATATAAAAGGTCACAGATGCCCGTCAGGAGTCTGTCTTGACCTGCTCATTTCTCCGTGCGAGAACAGCTGCCCGCTTCATATAAATATCCCGGGATATATTGAGCTCTTCAGAGAAGGCAGGCTGCAGGAATCTTTTGAGCTGATCCTGCAGGAGAACTTTTTACCCTCTACCACCGGAAGAATCTGCCATTTTCACTGCAAGATGAGGTGCCGCAGAGAAGATATTGACAAGCCCGTGGCGCAGGGCGAGCTTCATAGATTTATAGCGGACAAAGTTTATAAAAACGGCCTTGAGAAAGGCGTCTATGCCCAGATCTTGAAGAATAAATTTAAATCTACCGGAAAGAAGGTAGGGATAGTGGGCGCGGGGCCCGCCGGACTTACCGCAGCTTATTATCTTTCAAGGTTGGGACATGATGTTACGGTTTTTGACGCTAAACAAAAGGCCGGAGGAATACTCCGTTACGGGATCCCTTCTTACAGGCTTCCCAAAGATATCATGGACAAAGAACTGGGTATCCTTAAAAAACTCGGCGTAAAATTCAAGTTCGGGAACAGGCTAGATTCGGAAAAAATGAAAAAAGTAGCCGGATCTTATGATGCTGTCTTTACCGCGACGGGCGCTTATAAAGAGATGCCTTTTGAGATAAAAGGCAGCGGCCTTAAGGGAGTATGGTCAGGGGTTGATTTTCTCGACAAACTCGCTTCCGGAGAAAAGATAAGGACAGGTAAAAATATCGTGATCGTGGGAGCGGGGAACGTGGCTATAGACGCATGCAGGAGCGCCCGCAGGCTCGGCGCAAAAGTTACAATATTGTACCGCAGGGGAAAAGACGATATGCCTGCCAATTCTCAAGAGATCGAGGAATCGTACAACGAAGGGATAGGATTTATTTTTTATGCTTCTCCCGAGGAGATCGTCGGCGACGAAAAAGGGACTGTCTCAAAAATAATCGCAAGGAAGATGGCGCAGGGTGATTTTGATATTTCAGGAAGAAGAAAACCTGTCGCGACCGATGAAATGATAGAAATACCGTGTGATACGATAATGTTCGCTATCGGGGAAAAAGTAGATGCCCGGTATCTTGACGGTACGGGCGTTGCATTGAACAGGGACGGCACCGCGAAGACCGACATTTTTACTTTTGTTACCGATAATCCAAAAATATTTGCGGGAGGCGACCTGGTAACCGGTCCTGGGACCGCAGTTGAAGCGATGGGACAGGGGAAAGCCGCCGCGAAAAGTATTGACAAATTTCTTACGGGACTGGACAGATGGAATTCTCTTTACAAAAAGATCGAATATAAGAATATAGCGGACATCAATACTTACAGCGGCAAACCCCAGAACGATAAAAAAATACCTGTCACCGCAAGGAAGAACAACTTTAATGAAGTCTCATATGGATTGGACGCCAAGCAGGCGCAGTGCGAGTCTCTCAGATGCCTGCGCTGCGATATTAAATAGGAGAAATAATAATGGAAACATCGGCAGCAAAAATAAAGATAGATAACAAGGATTACAAGGTACCGGAGGGGATGACGATACTTGAAGCCTGCCGCAGCCTGAACATAGAGATACCTGCGCTTTGTTATATGAAAGACGTGAGCAATGTGGCCTCCTGCTCTCTGTGTCTTGTAGAAGTGGTCGGTGCAAGAAATCTTTCAAGAAGCTGTATTACCAAAGTCAAGGACGGAATGAAGATTGTTACTAACAATCACAGAGTAAGACATGCGCGCCTTACCAATATGGAACTCCTTTTGGCAAGCCATCCGGCCGAGTGCCTTACCTGCGAAAGGAACCAGGACTGCGATTTGCGCCGTCTTGCTTATGATATGGGTGTCCGCAGCATCAGGTTCGACAAAGTAACGGAGCATAAATTTGATAAGGATATTACATCGCCTTCAATAATGAGAGATCCGGATAAATGCGTGCTTTGCAGACGTTGCGTGGAAGTTTGCGCGAAAGTACAGAATGTGCATGCTATCGAGGTTGTGAACCGCGGCAAGCAAAGCAGGGTCTCGACTTTCTTTGAAGAGGGTTTGGGCAAAGTAGATTGTGTCAATTGCGGACAGTGCATAATGGTCTGTCCGACCGGGGCAATCGTAGAGAAAGACAGTACAAGGGAAGTCTGGGCCGCGCTCCATGATCCCGAAAAAACGGTGCTCGTGGAAGTGGCCCCCGCGGTGCGCGCCGCGCTCGGAGAGGAATTCGGTTTTGCTCCCGGGACATTGGTTACGGGAAAGACCGCGACGGCTCTCAGGAACTTAGGTTTTTCAAAAGTATTTGATACTCAATTCTCGGCCGATCTTACGATAATGGAGGAAGGATACGAATTGATAAAAAGGATAACGGACGGAGGGCCTCTTCCCCTTATCACCTCATGTTCTCCGGGATGGATAAAGTTCGCCGAACATTTTTTTCCGGAGGTCTTCAAGAATATTTCGACATGCAAATCGCCGCAACAGATGTTTGGGGCGATAGCCAAGACCTATTATGCGGAAAAAGCGAAGCTTGACCCGAAGAACATAGTCGTTGTCTCGGTGATGCCGTGCACTGCCAAGAAATTCGAGGCAAAAAGGCCCGAGATGGACAGCGCAGCCGCATATTGGAAGAACAAAAACGGATCTGCGGATGTATTTCCCGATGTTGACCATGTGCTGACGACCAGAGAACTGGCCAGAATGATAAAAGAAGCCGGGATAAATTTTGCCAAGCTGTCTGACTCGCAATTCGATGATCCGTTAGGAGTATCTACCGGCGCGGCGGTCATATTCGGCGCGACGGGCGGTGTGATGGAAGCCGCTCTGAGGACGGCTTACGAGTTGATTTCGGGCGAGACGCTGCCTTCGATTGATTTTGAAGCGGTGCGCGGGTTTGAAGGGATCAAGACGGCCGAAGTCGATATAAAGGGCACAAAAGTAAAAGCTGCGGTCGCGCATACTCTGTCGAATGCCAAGATCCTTCTTGAAGAAGTGGCAAAAGGCACTTCGCCTTATACATTTATCGAAATAATGACCTGTCCCGGAGGATGCCTGGGAGGAGGCGGCCAGCCTATACCGACCAATGACGAGATCCGCCAGAAAAGAGCGGAAGCCATTTACAAGGAAGATAAGAGCAAAAAATTAAGGAAATCCCACGAGAATCCGGCCGTAAAAGCGATCTATGCGGAATTTTTAAGAGAGCCGCTCGGGCATCTGTCGCACGAACTGCTGCATACCGGATATACCGCAAGAAAAAATCTTGTAAAATAAAGCGTGCTGCGAGGTTAATATGAAAGATACTCCTAAATCTCTTCGCCTGCAGATCGGATTATTTGGCAGGACCAATGTCGGAAAATCCAGTTTTCTGAACATGGTAGCCGGTCAGGACTATGCTATCACGTCTGTTGTTCCCGGAACGACTACGGATGTTGTTGAAAAGACGATGGAGTTGCTTCCCGTAGGCCCGGTTGTATTTCTCGATACCGCAGGAATAGACGATGTTTCGGAACTTTCTTCCGAAAGATTAAAGAAGACCCGGAAGATATTGGATCGTGCGGATGTCGCAGTCCTTATAGTA
This sequence comes from Candidatus Margulisiibacteriota bacterium, assembly GCA_041650595.1. GTDB lineage: Bacteria > Margulisbacteria > WOR-1 > JAKLHX01 > JAKLHX01 > CALFCX01. The sequence continues at coordinate 4,897 of JBAZKW010000003.1, read as the reverse complement.
GAGCCGGATGTTTGGTCTAAGTATGAAGAAACAATGGTTGCTGAACTTGGCGCAAAGAAAATTCCGGTCATAATTGCCGTCAATAAAACAGATGTGCAACAGCCTTCGGATGAATTCATGGAAAAGATGAGGGCAAAAAGCACGGAAGTCATCGCATGCTCGAGCACGGACAAAAAGAACAGAGATAAATACGTGAACCTGCTCAAAGAGCATCTTATAAAGCTTGCGCCGGACAACTTTTTGAACCCGAAAGCGATAATAGGCGATATTGTCCCTGCCGGCGGGCTGGCGTTTTTAATAATCCCGATAGATTTTGAAGCGCCAAAAGGAAGGATAATACTTCCGCAGGTACAGATCATAAGGGACCTTCTTGACTTTAACAGCGCCAGCCTTGTCGCCAAAGAGAGCGAATACAGGGCAATGCTCAAAAAACTAAAAACCCCGCCCGATATCGTGGTTTGTGATTCACAGGTAGTTGATAAAATGGTCGCCGATACCCCCGATGGCGTGAAATGTACTACATTCTCGATATTATTTTCACGTTACAAAGGTGATCTGGAAGAATCTGTGAAGGGTGTATTTGCATTGGATAAAATAGGCAAGAATGACAAGATACTCATTGCCGAAGCATGCAGCCATCATCCCATAGAAGGGGATATCGGCAGGATAAAGATGCCCAAATGGATAGAAAAATATCTTGGGTTTAGACCTAAGATAGATGTTTCATGCGGAAGGGACTATCCGGAAAACCTTTCCGAATATAAGCTTGTTATACATTGCGGGGCGTGCATGATCACACGACGCGAAATGCTCGGCAGAATAGAAAAATGCAAAGCCGCGGGGGTCGCGATCACAAATTACGGGGTCTGTATTTCCTACATGTTCAAAGTGTTGGACAGAGTGCTTGAGCCGTTTGAAGAAGTGAGCATGTCATTGCGAGGAGCGTAGCGACGAAGCAATCCCATAGACGAAGGAGATTGCTTCGTCGTCCCGATCAAATCGGGACTCCTCGCAATGACAATTGAAAGGCAAAAATGAAATATATTGATGAGAGCAAGATATCCGGTATTTTGGAAAAGACAAAGAACGTAAGTCGCAGCGAAGTTGAAGATGTGCTTAACAGGTCCTTGTCTTTGAAACGTCTTTCTCTGGAGGATACGGCCAAACTGCTTGCGGTAGAGGATCCCGACCTGCTTGACAAGATCTTTAAGACCGCAAAAGAGGTAAAACAAAGGATATACGGGAAGAGAATAGTGCTTTTTGCCCCGCTTTATATCAGCAATTACTGTTCAAACAACTGTCTATACTGTGCTTTCAGGTCTGACAACAAGTCTATAAAAAGAACACACCTGGATGCTGACGGAATACGTCGTCAGACAGAAATACTGCTGAAAAAAGGGCATAAAAGGGTCCTTGTCGTGGCAGGCGAAGCTCCTCCTAAGGGCAAGTCAAGCGTTGATTACTATGTTGAAGCGATCAATACTGTATATTCCGTAAGGTCCGGGAGCGACAAGATCCGAAGGATAAACATAAATTGCGCGCCTTTAAATGTTGAAGAATTCAAAAAATTGAAAGCCGCCGGCATAGGGACATACCAGGTATTTCAGGAAACATATCACCAGGAAACTTATAAAAAAGTGCATCCGAAAGGTCCCAAGAGCGATCCGGATAACAGGATCGATGCCGTTGACAGAGCTTTTGCGGCAGGTGTCGATGATGTGGGGATCGGGGTGCTTTACGGATTGTACGACTACAAATTCGAAACGCTTGCCATGCTCTCTCATGTCGAGCACCTTGAAAAAGCGCATAACGTCGGGCCTCACACTATATCCATCCCGAGGATAGAACCGGCCCCCGGGGTGGAGTTCACAAAGAACATACCGTATGAAGTGAGCGACCTGGAATTTAAAAAAGTGGTAGCGGCCGTAAGACTGTCCGTGCCTTATACGGGAATGATATTATCCACCCGGGAGACGCCTGCTTTACGTGCCGAGCTTCTAGATCTGGGCATATCGCAGATAAGTGCAGCGTCCAGAACGTCCCCGGGAGGCTACGACGAATCTGAAGATACCGGGGTTCAGTTTGAACTGGGGGATACCAGGACCCTGGACGAAGTTATGGATTCTCTTGTGCAAAAAGGATTTATACCCAGCTTTTGTACTGCCTGTTACCGGTCTTCAAGAACGGGCGAGGCTTTTATGAACCTTGCCAAACCCGGGACGATAAAGGGCAAGTGTACAATGAACGCGCTCATTACTCTGAAGGAGTATCTGGATGACTTTTCCTCTGAAAACGTAAAGCGCAAAGGCTATGAGATGATAAAAAAAGAGAAAGAAAAACTTTCTCCGGATGACAGAAAGGCACTCACCGGGTTTTACGAAGGTATAGATAAAGGTTTGAGGGACGAATATGTATGAAAATATCAAGGATATAGAAAACCTTTTTTCCCTGGACAGCGAAAAACTTTTCAGGCTTTCCGATGAGACAAGGCGCAAATATGCAGGCGAAGGTGTTTACCTTAGAGGGATCATCGAATTTTCCAATATTTGCGACAAACACTGCGCTTACTGCGGCATATCAGCCGATAATTCCGGGTTGGAACGGTATCATTTAAGCGCTGAAGAGGTTTTAAAGGCCGTAGATCATATAACTTCCTGCGGCATAAAGACTGTAGTCCTTCAGTCGGGCGAGACCGATTCCTTGGATACCGACTGGCTTGGGCTTATAGTGAAAGAGATAAAAAGCTCATATGATATGGCAGTAACGCTTTCGGTAGGCGAAAAAAGCTTTTCAATATACAAAAAATGGAAAGATGCCGGTGCGGACAGATATTTGCTTAAGATCGAGACCACTAATCCGGAAATTTATGCCAAACTTCATCCCGGTATGAGACTTGAGAACAGGAAAAGAAGTCTTTTGGATTTGAAAGAACTTGGGTTTCAGACCGGCAGCGGGACTTTGATAGGGCTTCCGGGCCAAACACTGCATGATATAGCCTCAGATATAAAATATTTCAATGACAGCGGCTTTGAGATGATAGGGACGGGACCGTTTATCCCGCACAAAAATACGCCTCTTCATGGGGCAAAAGCCGGAGATGTTGACCTTGTGCTGAGAACGATTGCGGTAACCAGGATAGTTATGAAGACCGTAAATATGCCGGCGACGACCGCTATCGGAAGCCTTGACCAAGATTATAGGGATGAAGCTCTCAAATGGGGCGCAAATGTCCTTATGCCCAACTTTACCCCTCTGCCGTATAAAAAACTCTATGAAATATATCCTGGCAAAAGATGTATCTTGGAGCCTGCGGGTGCCTGTGCGGGTTGCATGGAGAATATGGCGGTGGGCTCAGGGCGGTTTATTGATTGGGGAAGAGGGGATTAACTCACCCCTCCCCCTCTCTTAGAAAGAGAGGGGATGATTTTGGACAATACTATTATTACCCCTCTCCCTTTGGGAGAGGGGCTAGGGGTGAGGGTGAAAAAGAGCCGATAAAATGATAAAATTAAAGTAGAAAGACAGATCTTTATGAAAACCCCACTTGAAATACTTACAGAAAAGAAGACCGCAGCCGAAAACCATCTAAAAGAAAAAGGATATTATTCTAAAAAACGCGTCTATGTGGGCATGGCTACGTGTGAAATAGCCGCAGGATCCAAAGAAGTAATGGCTGAGTTCGAAACAGCGAAAAAGAACGGCCTTGACATTTATCTGAGCCAAAAGGGTTGCGCCGGGCGATGTCATGATGAACCTACAGTTGAAGTGATAGATCCTGAAAAAGGTCCGGTCTTGTACATTAAAGTAGATCCTAAAAAAGCAAAAGAGATAATACAAAAACATCTGATCGGTGGTGAGCCTCTTCCCGAAGGAAAGAAATAAATTGGCGCAGCATTCTATGCATAACAGATCTTTGGATGTCTTCGGAAAGACGGGTTTTTTCAAAAGCCAGCTCCGTATCGCCCTGCGGAATTGCGGAATAATCGATCCGGAAAACCTGGGAGATTATCTAAGTGTCAGGGGCTTTGAAGCCCTTGCTAAAGTCCTGACCTGGATGAAAAGCGAGGCCGTGATCGCGGAAATAAAGAAGTCGGGATTGCGCGGGCGCGGCGGCGCGGGATTTGGCACGGGACTCAAATGGGAACTTGTTGCCAGGGAAAAATCCGATCAAAAATATGTTATATGTAATGCGGATGAGGGAGATCCGGGCGCTTTTATGGACAGAAGCATAATAGAAGGCGATCCGTTCACGGTTCTTGAAGGCATGGCTATCGCGGGATATGCGGTAGGTTCCGACAAAGGGATAGTTTATATAAGGGCTGAATATCCGCTCGCGATCAAACGCCTTGAAAAAGCGATCGAAGCCGCGAGAAAAGAAAATCTTCTCGGTAAAAATATTCTAGGGTCCAAATTTTCTTTTGATATAGAAATAAGGCTTGGTGCCGGAGCTTTTGTCTGCGGAGAAGAAACGGCGCTGATGCAGTCCATCGAAGGCAACCGCGGGATGCCGCGTCCGAGGCCGCCGTATCCGTCCGCGAGTGGGCTTTTCTGCAAGCCCACTTTGATAAACAACGTCGAGACATGGGCCAGTGTTCCCGTGGTGATAGTAGAAGGTGCCGACTGGTTTGCTTCCGTGGGCACCGAAAAGAGTAAGGGCACAAAAGTGTTCGCTCTCGCCGGCAAGATAAATAATACCGGACTAGTAGAAGTTGCTATGGGTACCACGCTGCGGCACGTGATATTTGATATCGGCGGAGGGATCCCCGGCGGCAAAGAATTGAAGGCTGTGCAGACGGGAGGCCCTTCCGGCGGCTGTATCCCCATCGAGCTTATAGATACTCCGATAGATTACGAATCGCTCGGCAAGATCGGCTCGATAATGGGCTCCGGCGGTATG
>JBAZKW010000002.1:0-193982 GCA_041650595.1 Candidatus Margulisiibacteriota bacterium | reverse complement strand
CCTTGATAATGGAATAATATTTATTCGGGCACATCGGTTAAAACCTCCTTTAGTTGGGTATATTTCTTACTCGGAATACATTTTAACTGAACCAGGGGGTGTATACCATGTGCCTGATCTTTCCTATTTTTCTCATTTTGAGTGAAATTTTCTAATTAATCTATCGATACATAGTAGAGAGGTATACAATACCATGGGTGCGTATAATATGGTTGCTCTAAGAACCAACTTAAGACCGGCTAGGAATCTGAGCGGATCGCCGGTTAATCCTCCGCTTAGACTATTGTCTCCGATAATATTCCGGCCGGAAAACAGAAAATTGTCTGATGTTGATCCGCAAGTTGCTATTTCAGGAGTTTCTCCAAAGCCGACCCTCATTACTATACAAATCACCACTCCCGAAGCAGCACTTTTAGGGGCCGCATGCTCTTCAGCGATTTCCGAGATTGATTCGAGAATAATAAATTTTACAAAGGCAATGGGAATATACGTTTCCGAAGGCAAAATGTCGCAGGACAGTCTGAATATGCTCACAAGTCACATCGCCGATTTAAGAAACACAGCGGTAGACAACCTGCTTAACGGCGATATAAATGCTTTTGCGCAAATAATTGACGAGATAACAGAACAGGTTGCAATTCCAGATATTAACAGAGCCGCGATATCAGACGGAACTTCGAAGGCTTCACCGGAAAAAGAAACACATATGGCAGCGATATTTGCTGAAATAAGGCGAAATACAGCACATGCAAATAATGTTGCTGTACAAATAAGTCCTGCAGGATCCGCTAACCATTTAATAGAGATCAATTTGTTTGTCTTAAAATTCTTGTACGACTTTGTTGAGAAGCAGTCAGAGGCCAGAAAAAAAGCGGCAGAAGAACGTCTGGAAGAAGCGCGCATAGAGGATAGGCTGTTAGAAAAGCGACTTCAACAGAAGAGACATGAAGCAAAACTCGCGGAGGCAAGAAGACTTCAAAAAGAATATCTTGTAAAAATGACCGCCATAAAGCTTTCCATATTACATGCAATGCAAATGCTTGAAAATCTTGCCATAGCACTGGCCAAAGAACCATGCAATGCTTATATTGATGGCGAAGAGAAAAGAGCAGCGGAAAACGTTATATATCTTAGCTCTTTGGAGGCAAAAGAGAAGGGAAGAGCTGCTGTTGCAATAGCCGCCTAATACTATTTTGAAAAGATCCTCCAAATATCGTTGAAAGAAACAAAAGCAAAAAATGCGAGCAGAACAACAAGGCCCCATTGATGTATTTTGTTTTCAATTTCCAACTTTATAGGCTTTTTCCTCACGGCTTCTATCAATATGAATACAAGTCTCCCGCCGTCCAGAGCGGGAATAGGCAAAAGGTTGAATACCCCGAGATTTATACTGATAAAGGCTACAAGACTAAGAAATGATGGAGCTCCCAGCATCGCGGCCTGGCCGCTGAACTGGGCTATCCCTATAGGGCCTGCAAGCCCCGTAACGGCGATCTTTCCTGTCAACAGCTGTCCGAATATCACTACTATCATATAAGACACATACAGAGTCTTTTTACCCCCTTCAAAAACGGCTTCAAAAGGGCCGTATCTTTTGTAGGAGTTTTGAGGAGAGAAGCCAAGCAAGCCGACTTTTAGTTTTTTGTCATATCGCGGAACGGCGTTTATTACCACCTCTTTACCGTTCCTGATGACCGTAAGCGAAACATTTTTACCGGCACTTTGGTGTATTTGAGCAATGATAATATTCATGTCCAATACCTTTTCGCCGCCGAAACGAACAATTTTATCTCCGATCTGAAGCCCGGCTTTTTGTGCGGGAGAACCTTTGGAAACGCTGCCTATAATATTGCTTGTGTATGGCATCCCGTATGTCATTGCAAGCAGACTGTATAGAATAAAACCAAGAAGAAGGTTCATCAAAGGGCCGGCTACTATTGACTTAAATTTTTCTGCGGGGGATTTCGAGCCATATTGCTGATTTGCCGGTACTCCTTTTTCCTGTTCCAGTTCGTCTATGCCGGCAAGCCGCACAAATGCGAGTATCGGGATAAGATTTACGGAATAAATAGTGCCGTTATGATTGCTTTTGAAAAGTGTAGGCCCGAACCCTATGCCGAACTCAAGCACCTTTATGCCGGCCCTTTTGGCCCAGATAAAATGTCCCAATTCGTGTGCCAGCGCCACGATAATAAAGACCAAGACAAAAGACAAAGCGGATATTAAAAACGTCATTTCTATATTTTCCCCCTCAATTCTGTCATTATTTCTTCTGCGGCGCGTTTTACGGCTCCAGGGGCTCCAAGGCGGGCCCGTACCAGGCGGAACCCTTCCTTGATTGCTTTTATCTCTTCAGGGTCGGTGAGCATTTGCACTGCTTTACCGGCGATATTGCACTCTGTAGCGTCGGATTGCATTATTTCGGGCACGATCATTTTATTTGCGATGATATTCGGCATTGTGAAATACGGGAGCTTGATCTTCACGATGTGTTTTGCTATGAGATATGTCAAGGCAGATATCTTGTAAGCCATTATTGCGGGGGTATTGATTATTGCCGCTTCCATTATTATTGTTCCGGATGCCGCGATAGCGACATTCGAGGCGCTTAAAATATCGTGACTTCTCCCGTAAAGAGCGGGTATATTGATTTTGTGCTTTTGAAGATAGGAATTTACCTTTGTCTTGAATTGCAGGCTAGAAAGAGCAATTACGAATTGCGCGTTCGGGATCCTTTTTTTTATGAGTCCCGCCGCGCTTGTAAAGACCGGGAGAAGGGCATCGAGTTCCTGATGGCGGCTGCCCGGGAAAAGGCCGAATATCGGGAATTTAGGATTAAGTCCCGCTGTTTTACAAAAATCTTCTTTTGAAGAACTTGGTCTGGCGGTATCAATATTGGGATTTCCCACATAGACAGCATTCCCTCCGTTTTCTTTATATATTTTTGCTTCCTCTTCGAATATACAAAGCAGTTTGTCTATGGTTTCAACTACATTCTTTATCCCTTTGGGCGTTCCCCACAGCCATTCCTGCGGAGCGATGTAGTAGACGGTTTTGATACCAAGCTTTTTAGCATATTTTGCGAGCAGCATATTGAATCCCTGGTAATCTATGAGTGTCAGGATATCGGGCTTTTCTTTTTTTAGGAGTTTTTTCATCTTGGCAAGACCAAAGAGTATGGAGGGGAGGAATTTGATGACTTCCATGATACCAACCGTGCCTTTGGCAGAGAGGTCATACTTTATATCTACTCCGGCAAGGCGCATTTTTTCTCCGCCCATGCCGAAAAGATAGAGCGCAGAATTGCTTTTTTTAAGCTCTTTTGCGAGAGCCGCGCCGTGTATATCGCCGGAGACTTCTCCGGCGCTTAGCATAATTTTGATCATTTTTTAGATGCCGATTTCCGGGATGTCTTCAAATATAAGATCTTCAGCTGCCTCGATCTTTTTGAGTATCCCGCGGCCCGTCTCTTTTTCAAGAAAATCCAGGAGATATTTTATCTCTTCTACGGGAGCGCACTGTTTTTTTATGGAATCGATCGCTTTGGAAAGATTGTTCCCGGATTTGTATATGATCTTGAAGGCCTTTTTTAATTCTACCTGGGATTCAAAAGGGACTCCTCTTCTTTGCAGTCCGATAGAATTCAGCGCTCTTATTTGGGCCGGATTACCCTCCGCTATCATGAAAGGGGGGACATCCTGAGTTATCCTCGAATGACCGCCTATCATTGCCATTTTGCCGATCCTTACGAATTGATGTACCCCGGTCATCCCTCCGATAATTACGAAGTCATCGACTTCGGCATGTCCTGACAGAGCCGAGAAGCTGCTCATTATCACATTGTTCCCGACTTTTGCGTTGTGCGGTATATGGACATTTGTCATGATCATACAATCATTCCCTATCGAGGTTTTTTGCCCTTCGCCGGTAGGAAGATGGATGGTCACAAACTCCCTTATAAGGCATCTGTCGCCGATCTCCACCCAGCTTTTTTCTCCCTTATATTTAAGGTCTTGAGGAGGCGTGCCTATGCTTGCGCTGTTTAAGATACGGCAGTCCTTGCCGATCTTTGTCCATTTTTCAACAAGAGCGTTGGAGCCAATTTCCGTATTATCGCCGATGGTTACTTCGGGGCCTATGACCGTATACGGTCCGATCTTTACGTTTTTGCCGATAACGGCGGATGGGTGGATTACTGCAGTCTTGTGAATTTCCTGTTTTGATGCACCGGTAGCGTCAGAGATCGAACACATAAAGTCGCCTTCACAGGCGATCTGGTCTCCCACTTTGGCGACCCCTTTCATTTTGGCTATAGCGCCTTTTGATTTCATATATTGCACTTCTATGCGTAGCTGGTCGCCGGGTAAAACCGGTTTTCTGAACCTTATTCCGTCTAAGCCGGCAAAGAGCACGATCTTCCCCTGATATTCGGGTCTGGAAAGAAGACCGTAGGCTCCCGTCTGTGCAATAGCTTCCACAATGAGCACTCCAGGCATTATCGGAAAGCCCGGGAAATGCCCCTGAAAGAACCCCTCGTTCATCGTAACATTCTTGATCGCGACTACTTTTATGCCGGTTTCTATTTCCACGATCTTATCTATTAGCAGGAACGGATATCTGTGGGGCAGGACTTTCATGATCTCTTTTACGTCCAGGTCAACTTGAGGCATTAATTAATCTCCTTGCAAGCTCTATATTTAATTTATGACCTCCCTTGTGGGAGACGATCTTTCCGCGGATCCTTCCTCCCGCAAGCGCCATATCCCCAATTATATCCAGAATTTTGTGTCTTGCCAACTCATTGTCAAATCGTAAAGGGCTTGAATATCCGGTTTTTGTTATTGCGATCGCATTTTTAAGTGAAGCCCCCTTTGCCAATCCGGCCTTTTTAAGCGCCTCGACTTCTTCAAGAAGACCAAAAGTTCTTGCCGGAGCTATGTTTTTTTCAAAGTCATCCTTGAGCTCATCATATTTTGCCGTTACCACCCCCGCGATCGTATGACTATAGTCTATTAAAGCCTCTATCGCTAAATGATCGAGCGGCGAGATCTCGACAAACGAATCCCCGCTTTCAACTCTAATAAGGTGTTTTACGGATATATACCTGCTTTCGGCGGCTTGTTCTTTTATTCCGGCACGGCGGAGCAGATCGACAAACCCTTTTGCGCTGCCGTCCAACGCCGGAGGTTCCGGGCCTTCCAGAAAAAGCTCTACATTTTCTATCCCGCACCCATATACAGCGGATAACACATGCTCAACGGTAGATATTGAAGAAAGCGCGGAACCGCGGTTGGTCGAAGTTATATTTTTAGCATTTGCATCGACTCTGCCGCCGTTGTGCAGAAAATATATACCGGAGTTTTCTTCCGCAGGCCGGAATTCAAGAAAAGACACTTCCCCTGTGTGCAGAGCGATTCCTTTGCACGAAACAGGCCTTGTTACAGTCTTCTGCCGCATTAAAAGAAGTTTGCCAAAGAAATTCCTGCCGAATATGATTTCGTATTCCTGGCATTGTCGCTGTTTGTGAGATTAAGCCCTCTGGCAAGCAGGGAAAAATTGTTGTTCACGGAATATTCGAGTCCCGCATCGACCTGGAATATGCTTTCACCGGAAAAAACTTCGGCCATTATGGAAAACGCTCTGGTCCCTAACGGCATATTCAGTCCGAGCATACCGATCGGGCGGAATTTATTGTAGTTGGGAAAATCAAACATCGCGCCAAAATGAACGCCAGCGCCGCCTGTCCATGATTTGGAAGCGACCATATATGCATCGGATTCTGCCAATGAAGTAAGGTTTTCAACTCCTATTGCGAGCTTGAGCGCGTCCGGATCGTCCGAGCTGGCGAGGCTGTATTTAAGATTTATAAATACGCCTTCCTTAAATCTGTTCGTAACTTTTTCAGTACGTCCGACAAAGCCAAGCTCCATCCCTTTTGTATAGCCCATAAAAGAGCCCACATTAGCCTTGTATATCCATTCACCCTGAATATCACTTATGGTCCCTGTAGTTGCGGAGGTGCCGTCGAAGACATAATCCACGCCAACATTAAAATCTTTCGAACTCAGAACATCGGCTGTTGGCATTTTGATAAGGCCGGTCGAACCGGTTATTGTAGGCGTTTTTACAGACGCGAAGGACACTGCTGGAGCGAAAAACATACAAACACACAAGCCGGCGCACAAAACTCTTTTCATAATGAACCTCCCTTATATAGTGTTCAACAAAGAATTATAGACACTTTCGAGCTTTTTTGCAACATTGCTGCAGGAAAAATCATTCGCCGCATTTTTCTTTGCTTTATCTGCCATAACCGACCATAAAGTATTGTCGTTACAAAGAATGACTGCTTTATCGCAAAAGAGCTCGAGATCTTCGCTTACCAAAAACCCGTCCTCTCCGTCAGTAATGCTTTCTTTTATACCGCCGCCATCAACAGCAATAACGGGGAGTCCGCAGGCTTTTGCTTCGGCAATTACAAGTCCCTGTGTCTCGGTCTTTGAGGCATAAAGGAATATATCGGCAAATTTGTAATAATTCAGGATATCGGGGTATTTTATCTGCCCTGCGAACACGGTCCTTTCGGCTATGCCTGTCTCGCACGCGAAATCTTTTAAGTTCTGTTCTTCCGGGCCTCCTGCGGCGAGCGCGAGAAATGCGGCAGGGCACTTTTTGGAGATCTTTTTAAAAGCCGACAAAAGGAACGGGAGATTTTTTTCTTTTGAAAGCCGGCCCACATATAAAAAAACTTTTGCCTGTGCCGGGATGCCGAATTTTTCCCGCAAACCTTTCCCATCGGCTTTTTCCGCCAGTTCCACGTCAACGCCGGACGGGATTATCTCAAAATCACCGGATATCCCGAGGCTTTTGGTATATTCGAGAGTTGTCTGGTTTGGCACGATTATTTTGTTGCAGCTTTTGCAAAAGCGTTTCATGTAAGAAAGCAGAAGACTTTTGCTCAAAGGTTTTGGGAGGGGAACGTAGCTCAGGTAATCAGTGAACAGCGTGTGAAAGGAGTAAATATACGGAACACCGGATTTTTTTGAGAACTGTTTTGCAAGAAGCCCCAGGCCAAACGGAGAATTCGAGTGTATTATGTCGAATTTTTCTTTAGGGATAAGCAGGGGAGCGGGAACAGCAACCCGGAATCCGGGATATTTTGTGGGAAGCGAAGGGAAGCGGAAAACATGTTTGTCGGGGTCTTTGTATCCTGGATAGTCCGGGGCAAATACGAAAATTTCGTGCCCCAATGTTTCAAGGCCTTTTTTCGCAAGTTCCACAGACCTGCTGACGCCGCTGATATACGGAGTATAAGATTCTGTAAAAAGGGCGATTTTCATTTAACGGATTTTTTGCGCGACTCAAGCTTCCTGACTTTTTCAAAGAGTTCCGGCAGTTTACGGACTAGGGCCATTATTTTGTGCTCTTTTACATGGTCCTGCGCGGGATAGCCAAGCACAACGGATCCGTTTTGAAGATTTTTGGTAACGCCTGTCCGCCCCATTATTATCGAGTCGCTTCCTACATGAACATGGGGGGCTACGCCGCTCTGGCCGGACATCTGGACCCTGTCGCCCAAAGAAGAGCTTCCGCCGAATGCATTGAGCGAAGTGATCGCGCAGTCAGCGCCGATCTTAACATTGTGCGCGATATGGTTCATGTTGTCGATCTTTGTCCCTTTTTTTATGACCGTATCGCCGATAGTCCCTCTCGATATGGAATTGTTGGCATATATTTCCACATCGTCTTCGATCACCACCCTGCCGATCTGCGGGATCTTTTCGAATTTTCCGCCTTCCTGCGAAAATCCGAAGCCGTCAACACCTATGACACTTCCAGAATGTATGATGCATCGCCTGCCTATTTTTGTCCTCGGGTATATTGTCACATTCGGATGTATTATCGTGTCCTCGCCGATCTCACAGCCCTCACCGATATAAACGAACGGATAGATCAGCGCTCGATTCCCTAAGGAAACGTTTTTTGCAATAAAGGCTCGCGAGTCTATTCCCGGAGAGATCTCTTCCAAAGGAGCAAACTGCGCGAGTATTTTTCCGAGTGCCTGCCTGGGGTTGTCGACTTTTATGAAAGGCTTATTTTCAAGAGAAATGTCCTTGGGGACAATGAAAGCTTTTGCCGGAGAGTTTTCGGCAGCCAGGAAGTTCTTGCTGTCGAGCACAAAAGAAAGGTCTCCTTCTTTGGCATCTTCAAGAGCGGCCACGCTGTCGATCTGCAGCGAAGGATCCCCACATACTTGTCCGTCGACGAGCTTTGCTATGTCGCCGAGAGAAGTCACTTTACTTTTTTTCGTTGAGCTTGTTTATGACCATATCGCTTACGTCTATGCCGCCGGTTATGACAACCTGCTTATCAAAGACGACCTCTATTCCGAGGTTCTTTGCGACATCTTTGACAGTGGCGATTATATCGTTTTGCAGCGAAGAGGTAAGGGCCTCGTTCATTTTGATCAGCTTTTCCCTTTTTGGTGCAAGGGATTCCTCAAGCTTTTTGGTCATGGCTGCGAGATCTTTTTCGGACTTTCCGGCAGTTTTTGCGTCCTCTATCTTTTTCTGAGACTCTTCAAACTCTTTCTTAAAAGAAGCTTCTTCTTTGGATAGCTGTTCCTGGGCTTTTGTGGTCTCTTTGTAGCCCTTGAACACCTTTTGGACATCTATTGTCCCGATACTTGAAACTGGAGCCGCAAAGGCCGAAGCGGTCATCGCGACCAGACAAAACACGACCAGGAAAGAAACAGTGGATCTAACAAATTTTTTCATGAAAAGCACCCCCTGTATTTTTAGTTTATTATAGCACACGATTTTTTTTAAGGTGGATCATCAGCACGGAAATGTCTGCGGGAGAGATCCCCGCGATCCTGGAGGCGTGACCAATAGAGGCCGGGCGGAGTTTTTGCAGTTTTTGGCGCGCTTCGGTTGAGATCCCGCCCATTGAGAGAAAAGAAAGGCCTTCCGGCAAACGCATGCTCTCCAGGCTCTTGAATTTTTCTACTTGTCTTATCTGACGCTCTATATAACCGCGATATTTGTCCTGGATCTCTATCTGCCGGGTTGCCTCTAGAGAAAACGAGGTGTCCGTCGCCTCTACCGCGGTTTTCTTTTTCAGAAAACAGGCGAATCTTTTTTTATCGATAAGACCTATGTCAAATCCTTTGGCGGTGAGACGAAGATCGGCGTTGTCCTGCCTCAAAAGCAGGCGATATTCAGAACGGGAAGTAAGCATCCTGTAAGGTTCGGCAATTTCTTTTGTCGCCAGATCGTCTATCAGTGTGCCTATATAGGACTCATCCCTGCCGAGCGTGAACGGCGGCAGGTCTTTTACTTTGCGTGCCGCATTTATTCCCGCGATCAGTCCCTGCGCGGCCGCTTCTTCGTAACCGGAAGTCCCGTTTATCTGTCCCGCGAGGAACAAGTCCGGGACGTCTTTACATTCTAGAGAGTGTTTTATCTGTTCCGGCGGCACAAAATCGTATTCCACGGCATATCCCGGCCGCATTATTTCTGCTTTTTCAAGACCCGCCATCGTCCTTAAGAACGCCAACTGAACATCTTCCGGCAGACTTGTCGCCATTCCCTGCGTATATATTTCGTTTGTCGATCTGCCCTCCGGCTCGATAAAAGCCTGGTGGCGGGCTTTGTCAGGAAACCTTACAACCTTGTCTTCTATTGACGGACAGTATCTGGGGCCCACGCCCTTGATCTTGCCGCTGAAAAGAGGGGACCTGTCGAGATTGGCTTTGATAATTTTGTGCGTTTCACTGTTCGTGTGGGTCAGGTGACAGTCGAGCTGTTCCAACCGGTCCTGAGGATTTTCTTTTTCCCCGAGACCGTACCCGTTGTATTCCCAAACGAATGAAAACATCTGAGGATTTTTATCCCCGGGCTGGACTTCCATTTTTGAAAAGTTGATAGTTCTTGCATCAAGCCGCGGGGTCGTCCCTGTTTTTAGGCGCCCGAGCCTCAATCCCAGTTTTAAAAGGTTTTCCGAAAGGCCTTTGGACGGGAATTCTCCGGCGCGTCCCGCCTCCATGTGTTCCATGCCGACATGAATGATGCCGTTCAAAAAAGTTCCTGTCGCAATAACCACTGTTTTTCCGAAATATACCAAGTTCAATTTGGTGCGAACGCCTTTAACGCCTTTTTTACCGGCCAAGATTTCTTCTACTATCCCTTGCTTAATATCCAGGTTGTCCTGCGTCTCGAGAGTTCTTTTCATTTCAATATGGTAGAGAATCTTGTCGGATTGAGCGCGCAGGGATTGCACGGCCGGACCTTTGGCAGTATTTAACAGCTTCATTTGCAGGAAAGTTTTGTCGGTGTTTATGCCTATTTCGCCGCCGAGAGCGTCTATTTCCCTGACAAGCTGGCTTTTTGCCGGGCCGCCTACGGCCGGATTGCACGGCATATGGGCTATTGTGTCGAGATTCATTGTTAGGAGAAGGGTTGTGCAATCCAACCTGGCACTTGCCAGCGCCGCTTCGCAGCCGGCATGGCCGGCACCGATCACGATGACGTCATAAATTTTTGCGTATTCTTTGACTGTCCCCACTCTTAAATTTTATCACGAAAAAAGAGTGAAATTTTGGGAAAAAGCTGACGATAGATATTGTGGATACAGGAAAAGGAGAAAAACCAAATGCGTTTATGCGAATCTTTCGCGAAAAGCCCCGTCCCGATCATTAATCCTTCGTTGACGACCTTGTCTCCGTTCCTTCGAGATCGCAATCACACAGAATTTTTTAGAAGAGCGATGTGGGCAAAAGATGCAGGGGCATCTACGCTGCATCTTGATATCTTTGATCCTAAATATGTAAATACTGGCGGGAAACCTTCTAATATGGACATATTTACTCCAGATTTGGCGAAAGAACTTAAAAGCAGGATTCAATTACCAATCGATGCGCATTTTATGGTGCGTCCCTCCACTCATGGAGGTGTTGGTGCATTTAATAAATATCTTTCCGGATTTAGGGGGGTCGTTGATTTCATGTCCGTCCATTACGGAGCATTTGTCGAGGACAATCTGCAACACGGAGGCATTCATAATGTGTTGAGACACATTCGGGAATCGTTAGAAATTGAACCTGGTCTTGTCATTAATCCTGATGAAAGTCCAGAAAATTTAAAGGTTCTTGAATACTACGTTAATTTCGGTCTTGCAATGACTGTAATTCCGGGAGATGGCGGCAGGGGCTTTGATGAAAGAGGGCTTAATAATATTTCAATGTTGAGAAATTTAGGTTTCTCCATGCTTGTTGCGGCTGACGGGGCGGTCTCGCATGAAAATATTGGGAAAATGTTTTCTGCTGGCGCCAGATGGTTTGTTGTCGGCTCTTACTGGTTTGGAAGCGAAAAGAACGGATATAAATCATTTGAACAGATGCAACAGGCTTATGATGCCATGATGGCTGCATGTGTTGCGCCAGCTTGAGCAAATTGACACCAAACTCTTATCTCTGTTATACTTTCATAGATTTATGAAGCTCAAATATAAGCGCGTTATCCTCAAACTAAGCGGTGAATTTATCGGCGGCAAACAGGGATTTGGTATTGATCACAAAATATTGGGCATGCTTGCCGAAGAGATCAAAAAACTAAAAAAACACAAAGTAGAACTTGCGATAGTGGTTGGCGGCGGCAATATTTTCAGGGGCGGAAGCTCCAACGGCACCGACAGGGCTACCGGCGATTATATGGGCATGCTTGCCACGGTGATCAACGCGCTTGCTATACAGGACGCACTTGAAAAAATAGGGATATTCTGCAGGGTCCAAACCGCCATAGAGATGTTTGCCATAGCCGAACCGTATATCAGACGCCGCGCCATAAGGCACATGGAAAAAGGCCGTGTAGTGGTCTTTGCCGGCGGTACGGGGAACCCGTATTTTACTACCGATACAACAGCCGCGCTCAGGGCCGCAGAGATCAATGCCAATGTCATACTCAAAGCAACAAAAGTTGACGGGATCTATTCAGAAGATCCCATAAAGAACCCAAAAGCCAGAAGGTATAAAAAAGTGAGTTACATGCAAATACTAAAAAAACGGCTGAAGGTCATGGATTCAACAGCTGTATCACTTTGCATGGACAACGAAATACCGATAATTGTGCTCGATCTGACAAAAAAAGGCAACATAGAAGCCGCTCTTCAAGGGAAAACCGTTGGGACGGTTGTCGGCAATTAGAGGGGGAGGGAAAGCATAATGGACGATATAATCAAAAAAACTCAGGAAAGAATGGGCAAAGCGCTCGAAGCTTTTAAAAAAGAGCTTTCTTCAATACGCACCGGAAGAGCCAGCGCCGCTTTGGTTGATAATATCCATGTGGATTACTATGGCTCGTCAGTTCCGTTAAAACAACTTGCCAATATTGCCACCCCGGAATCAAAACAGATCACCATCCAGCCGTTTGATAAAGGCGCGATGTCGGCAATAGACAAAGCGCTGCAGCAGGCTGATCTGGGCGCAATGCCAAAGGTTGAAGGGACACTTATCAGGGTAATGCTTCCGCCTATGACCGAAGAAAGAAGAAAGGACCTTGTAAAGGCCATAAAAAAACACTCGGAAGACGCAAAAGTAGCCGTAAGGAACATAAGACGGGATTCTATAGATGAAACAAAAAAACAAAAGGATGCAAAAAAGATAACCGAAGACCAGGCAAAACATCTTGATCTGGAGATACAAAAGCTCACGGACAGCGAGACGGCCGGTATTGACAAGCTAGTCTCTTTAAAAGAGAAAGAAGTCATGGAAGTTTGACCCGTGATTAAATTCCCCTCGTTTTTTAAGAAAAAAGCCATAATACAGGGAATATCTGCTGCAATAGAAAATATTCCCTGTCATGTTGCCGTGATCATGGACGGGAACCGCCGTTGGGCGGAAAAAAGAAGATTGCCTAAAGTGGCCGGTTATAAATATGCCCTGGAAGCACTTAGGGATATTTATAACGCCTGCATAGAAACAGGGATAAAATATCTGACGATCTACGCTTTTTCTACCGAGAATAATTTTAGGCCAAAGGATGAAGTCCAATACCTTGAATGGCTGTTTGTCGAGGCAATTAATACCGAAGCAGAAGCCCTGCGCAAAAAAAACGTGAAAATCAGGTTTGTAGGCAGGCTTAACGAGATAAAAAAAGAAGAGATGCTGGCAAAGATCGCCGAGATAGAAAATGCCACGGGGTCTAATACGGGACTCAACATGCAGGTCATGTATAATTACGGCGGGCGCGCCGAGATAGTTGATGCCTGTAAAAAGATCGCCAAACTTTCAAAATCGCACGGCAATCTGACAATAGACGAAAAACTGATCTCGGAAAACCTTTATCTTCCGGATATCCCGGATCCGGACTTCTTGATAAGGACCGGAGGGGATATGAG
Organism: Candidatus Margulisiibacteriota bacterium; assembly: GCA_041650595.1. Lineage (GTDB taxonomy): Bacteria > Margulisbacteria > WOR-1 > JAKLHX01 > JAKLHX01 > CALFCX01. Next base: position 180,587 of record JBAZKW010000002.1, on the reverse strand, counting down.
AATAAGCAACTTTCTTTTGTGGGAGATAGCTTACTCGGAAATATTGGTGACAGAGACATTTTTCCCGGATTTCAGGAAAAAAGAATTTTTGTCTGCAATAAGGGATTATTCCAACAGGATGCGCAGATTCGGGAGGTAAAAATATGATCGAAAGACTTTTGACCGTTCTGGTATCGGTGCCCGTGATCTTTGCGTGCACATATTTTGGCGGGCTGTGGTTTTTTGCTCTGGTCGCGGTCATTGCTACAATATCGATAAACGAACTGTACAATCTGATGAAAAAGAAAGGTTTTAATCCGTACTATACGCTTGGGAACCTCTTCAATCTGATAATAATCACCTTTGTGTACAACACGATCAAACATCCGAGTTGGGAACCGGCTTCAACAGCGATCCTTACCGCAGCAGTTCTTTGTTGTTTTTGTGCAGGCATTTTTATCAAAAGGAGCGCTCATGCAACCGCAAATATTTCAATAACTCTTTTAGGGATCTTGTATGTAGGTTGGCTTTTTAGCTATCTTGTTCTGCTTCGGGCCTTGACTCCCCACGGAGAATTTTTATTCCTTCTGATGTTTGTAGTATGGACAGCTGATACGCTGGCTTATTTTATCGGGAAACAATTCGGAAAACGCCAGCTAAGTCCTTATATCAGCCCCAAAAAGACCATAGAAGGAGCTGTCGCGGGTTTTGCCGGAGCCGTGATCGCGGCTGTTTTATTTGGCATGGCGTATGAGGGGACATTCTATCCGGTAAACATAATGCATTATCTTATGATAGGCGGTTTTGTTGGGATAGTCGGGCAACTTAGTGACCTTTCCGAATCATTGATAAAGAGAGACGCGGGCGCAAAAGACTCAAGCAACATAATTCCGGGACATGGCGGAGTGCTTGACAGAATGGACAGCTTTATCTTTACAGCGCCTCTTTTGTACTACTATATAACGACCTTTTTTCTAAAATAGAAACAATGAAAGACACAATAAGGCGGGCCCTCAAAGAGGATATAGGCAAAGGGGACATAACTACTATATGTCTTGTGCCATCTGCAATGCGGGCAAAAGCCGTCATTATTGCAAAAGAAGACGGAGTGGTTGCTGGAGTGGACATCTCGAAGCTGGTTTTTTCTTCTCTTAACAGGAAAGTATCTTTTGTGAAACACAAAAAAGACGGTCAGAAGATAACAAAAGGCGATATTATCGCATCTTTAAGCGGACCTGCCGCTCCGATACTATCCGGTGAAAGAGTGGCGCTTAATTTTCTTCAAAGGTTGTCAGGGATCGCCACATTAACAGACAAATTTGCTAAACTCTGTGCCGGAACGGGAGCAAAAATACTTGATACAAGGAAAACCACCCCGAACCTCAGAAGGATCGAGAAATTTGCCGTAAAAATGGGCGGCGGAGTGAACCATAGAATGGGGCTATATGATGCTGTTCTGATAAAGGACAATCATCTTGTTGCCGAACCCGACATAAAGAAAGCCGTTACAAAGGCAAGAAAGACGGGCAAATCTGTTGAAATCGAGGTGAAAAACTTTTCAGAGTTGAAAAGCGCGCTTAAGGCAATGCCGGACAGGATCCTTTTGGACAACATGTCAGCAGAAAAGCTTAAGAAGGCCGTAAAAACGGCAAAAACCTTTTCAAAAAGATCCGGAAAAAAAATATTTCTTGAGGCGTCCGGCGGGATAAATTTAACGAATGTAAAAAGAATAGCTAAAAGCGGTGTCGATCTTATATCCGTTGGAGCCCTTACACACTCTCCAAAAGCGCTTGATATCTCCTTGGAAATCATCAAATGTCGCTAAAGATCGGGATCGTAGGACTGCCAAACGTAGGCAAATCCACGCTGTTCAATTGTCTTACAAAAGCGCATGCGGAAGTCTCGAATTATCCTTTTACGACAATAAATCCTAATCTTGGCATAGTGGAAGTTCCTGACGAGAGGCTTGTAAATATATCCAAGATCATGAAGTCTCAAAAAACGATCCCGACCACAATAGAATTTGTCGACATTGCAGGCCTGGTGAAAGGCGCAAGCAGGGGAGAAGGGCTTGGGAACAAGTTTCTTGCAAATATAAGAGAAGTTGATGCCATCGCACATGTTGTAAGGTGTTTTGATTCTCCTTCCGTAGCGCATGTTGAAGGGGTTCCCGGCCCCATAAGGGACATAGAGACGGTAAATTCCGAACTTCTTCTTTCGGACCTGGCAACAATAGAAAAAAAACTTTCAGAACTGCAAAGGCTTTTGAAATCGAACGATAAAGCGGCGCAACACCAGGCCGGTGTTTTTAAAAAGGCGCAGGAAGCCGTAGGGAAAGGCTCTCCGCTTTCCTCGGCTTCATGGAGCGATGAAGAAAAAAGTGTTTTAGGCCCGCTTTTTCTTCTGACGATGAAACCCCAGATAATAGTGACAAACACGGATGAAAAATCGTTTGTTTCCGGGCGCAACGGTTTTGTTAAAGAGGCGGAGTCCGCAGCAAATACAATCGGAGCGCCTTTGGTAGAGATCTGTTCAAAACTTGAAGAAGAGATACTCGAGCTCTCAAAAGAAGAGGCAGCCCAATATTTGGCTGAAATAGGCATCAAAGAGCTTCGTTTACAAGAATTGATAAAGACAGGATATAAAACTCTGGATCTGATAACATTTTTCACCGGCAATGAGAAAGAGACCAGGGCCTGGACGGCGACAAATGGAACAAAACTTGTTAGTGCGGCAGGCAAGATACATACTGACATGGAAAAGGGCTTTATAAGTGCCGAAGTGATAAGTGCGGAAGAGCTTATTAATATGGGAACGTATGCCCATGCTAAAGAAAATGGAGCAGTAAGGCTCGAAGGAAAAGAATATTTCGTTAAGGACGGGGATCTTGTTTATGTCCGTTTCAATGTTTGAGATATTAGTGATATAATTCCTTTTGAAATAGTATGCCAATAGAAACAGTTCAAACCATCCTCTCTATAGAAGCCAGAGCTTTGGAAATAGTATCTTCTGCCGAAAGAAAGACAAAGCTTGCAATAAACCATGCGAAAGAAGAATCTGCTGTAATCATAGCCAAAACAAAAGAAGAAGGAAAAAGCACTATCTCTAAAATGATCGAGCAATCGCGTTTAGAAGCTCAAAAAGAAAAGGCGGATATTGAAAAGGGTTGCGAGGAAAGCATTCTTGCTATCAGAAAAAGATCGAGTTCTAAGATCGATGAGGCGAAAAAGCTATGTCAATAGCCGACATGGAAAAGATAGCCGTCATCGGCCATATCTCAGTTAAAGACAAGATACTTTCTATCCTGCAAAAAGACCGCACGCTACACCCTTTAGATGCGCAGCAGGAAGGCCCTTCGGAATACAAGTCCGGAGATTTTGAACCATTGCTTCCTGAGCTTGAGCTGGCGATCTCCCTGCTTGTTAAGGTATCAGGAAAGAAAAAAAGCTTCATTGAAAACTTTGTCCCTTATAAAGAGCCGGTAGAAATGTCGGTGCTTGAAAAGACCTCTCACGATTTTGATTGGCGCTCCGTGCTCTCCTCAATAAAAAGCATGGAAAGCGAGCTGTCAAATCTGAACAATCTTTTGTCGACGTTAAAAAAAGAAAGGGACATTTTGCTGCCTTGGGCCGCGTTAAAAGTCAAGTTGAAGGATTTGTCCTGTACGAAAAAGACCTGTATGGTTGCCGGCTCCGTCAAGACAAAGAAGATGCAGTTGTTGCAGGAGGAATTGTCGTCACAAATCCCGGCGTCGGCGATAGAGATAATATCGGGAAATCCCGACAAAACGCATGTCATTATTTTTTATGCAAAGGACAGCGCAAAAATAGACGATATACTCTCAAAAATCAATTTTGAAAAAGTCTCCCTCCCGCTATCGGAGAGGACCGCTTCGCAGGAACTCGCAGCGATAGAGACATCTTTGAAGGAAGTTGAGCAGGAAAACGGAACGATCATTTCGGAATTGAAAAAATATGTCCCGCATCTTTCAAAGCTTTCCTATGTTTATGACTACTTCTTTCAGAAGGTCGTAAAAAAGACGGCTGAGCGCAAAGCAGGAGTTACCGGCAGTACTTTTTTTCTGTCGGGCTGGGTTCCCAAGTACAAATTGCCGGGCTTATCAGAAGAATTAAAAAATGAAATTCCCCTATGTGCGATCGAGAGAGTTTTACCTGAAGAGGGGGAAGACCCTCCGACATTGCTAAAAAATGCTGCCGTTTTTTATCCTTTCGAAGCGATAACCAGGATCTTCGGTCTGCCCGGGAAAGGCGAAGTAGACCCTACAGGGCCGCTTTCCATGTTTTACCTTTTGTTTTTTGCGATGTGCCTGTCCGATGTCGGGTACGGGCTGATATTGTCGATAGTCAGTTGGTATTATTTACGAAAACTAACGCTTTCGGAAGGCGGGAAAAAACTCCTGATCCTGCTATTTGTAGGGGGGATAGCGACGATTTTTGTCGGTGTGATCTCGGGGTCGTATTTTGGCATAGATCTTGCACGGATCCCGGCTCCCGCAGGCCCCTTTTTGATAAAAATGAGATTGATAGACCCGATAAAAAATCCGCTGAGCGTTTTAGGGCTGTCTGTCGGTCTGGGACTTTTGCAGATTATTTACGGGATATTCGTTTCCATGTTATCTAAAATACAAAAAAATCAATGGGTTGACGGCATTTTGGACGACGGACTTTGGATATTCTTTCTTCTGTCTTTGTCGGGATACGCAGTTTCTTCAGCGGCGGCACAAAGTTATTCCGGAGTGCTTTCGATCATGTCAATGGCGGGAGCCACGCTTTTGGTGTTGACGCAGGGAAGGCAAGAAAAAAATATTTTCCAAAAAGGCATAAAGGGGATCCTGAGCCTATACAGGACAACCGGATTTCTCGGGGACACTCTTTCATATTCGCGGTTGCTTGCGCTTATGATGACCACGTCTATAATAGGGATGGTCGTCAATATAATAGCTGAACTTACCGGGAACGTGCCCTACATCGGATATTTGTTAATGGTCGCGATACTGGTTGTCGGACACATTTTTAATCTGGTAATATCGGTTTTAGGCGCTTTTATCCATTCTGCCAGGCTTCAGCTCGTGGAATTCTTCGGGAAATTTTACGAAGGGTCCGGAAAAGAATTCAAACCTTTTGGCTACGAAACAAAATATGTCGTGATTAAGTAAAAGGAGGTACGAACTATGGATTGGGGAATAGGGCTCGCGATAGCCGGAGCGGCTTTTGCCGCGTTTTTAGGAGCTTCCGGTTCCGCATGGGGGATTTCAATAGCGGCAGAGGCCGCGGGAGGCGTCATCACGGAGGATCCTGAAAAATTCGGGCGTGTACTGGTAATGCTGGCGTTGCCCGGGACGCAGGGATTTTACGGATTTCTCGGGGCCTTCTACATAATGATGAAAATAAACCTTTTGGGAGGAGGAATGGCCGTACCTTTCAGTGCCGGACTGCAGCTTTTCTTTGCTGCTTTGCCGCTTGGCATAGCGGGACTGGTTTCCGGATATTATCAAGGCCGCGCGTCCGTTGCCGGAATACTGCTGATAGCCAAGCGTCCGGAAGAAATGGGGAAAGCCATAATCCTGCCGGCGATGGTCGAGACTTACGCGGTTTTGGGGCTTTTGGCCACAATTATCCTGGTGTCGAGCATAAAGATCTAGAAAATGGGCATAAAAGAGATTGAAGAGAAGATTATTTCAGAGGCTGAAGAAAAGGCCCTGGAAATAAAAAAGAAATGCGATCTGGTTGTCAGCAAGATCAGGGACGAAGCTTTAACAAAAGCTGATGCGATAAAGGTTGAATTTTTGGCTCGCGGCAAAAAACTTGCCGAAGAAGAGAAACGCAGCATTGTGATACCCGCCAGGCTGGAGGCAAAAAAAAGGGTACTTGAAGAAAAACGGAGGATATTAGATTCCGCTCTTGCTGCTTTTCCGGAAAAGCACAGGGAAGAAAAAGAAATAGAGGTTGCGAAAATATTATATGGTTAAGCTGGCTTACGCAATAGGCAGGATAAGATCAATGGAGGCATATTTGATCGGCGACCTTAGCCTTGCCATGATGATAGATTCAAAGGACTTTGAAAGCTCTTTTTCCGTGCTTTCCGAGAACCGCAGTTATGCGGAAACGATAAGCCGTCTCGAAAGCCCCTTTGATTTTTCCGGGTTGCTTGACATGGAGACTTCGAAAACTCTCGCAATACTCGAAGAGCTGTGCCCTTTTGAGCCGGCAATAGATGCGATGAAACAAAAATTTGTCAGGAGTATCGCGGTGGCGGATTATTCAAAACTGCTTCATAAAACAGCGGCCGGGTCCGAGAGCCGGGTGTTTAAAAGATATGCCGCTGCCTATTCGTTTTTTTCCGGCATTAAAGCAGCTCTTATGAATAGTACCAGGGACCCAGAGAATATACTTTCAGAGACCAGGTACAGTGATTATGGCGCTGCTGTTGTCCGCGGGATCGAAAACTATAAAAAGACCGGCAGTCTTTCCGAACTTGAAAAAGAAGAAGACGATTTTCTTATTGAAACGGTGAGGCCCGCTAAATACAAGTCTTTCGGGATTGATCCGGCCATAGGTTTTTTTGTCGCCAGGGAAACCGAAATAAAAAACCTGCGCATGATCTTTACGGCAAAACAGCTGAACACCCCGGTTGAAGACATAAAAAGGAGCGTTCGTCTTTCTTATGTCTAAAATAGCCCTGATCGGAGAAAAAGATATTATAAAACCGCTTGCTTTTAGCGGGGTAAAAGTATTTCCTGTGGATTCCGAAACAAAATTCTCTGCAGCCGTTGAGGAGATCTCGCAGGACAAAGAATATTCAATGGCATTTGTACTTGAAAGCGTGGCGGAAGCCAATGTTGACGTCATGGCAAAAGCCGAAGCCGGCGGCATCAGCCTTATCTGTATCCCGGATTTTAGGAAAGTCAAAGGGTTTTTCAGGGAGAATCTAAGAGAATTGACAAAGAAAGCAACAGGAGCTCTATAAAATGATAAAAAAGGTTGCGGGGCCATTGGTTGTGGCCGAGGTTGAAGGGGCAAGAAAAGGAGACCTTATCAGGCTTGGGAAAAAACGTCTTATAGGGGAGGTAGTAGAACTTCGCGGGGATCTTGCTTCGGTACAGGTGTATGAAGAGACCTCCGGACTTAAAGTCGGCGATGAAGCGGTGAACACGGGAAGCCCGTTGTCTGTTGAACTGGCGCCCGGGATGATCGGGGCGATATTTGACGGCATACAAAGGCCGCTTAAAGACATCATGAAGGCATCGGGATTTTTTATTGCCAGAGGGATAGATGTCCCGGCCGTTTCACGAAGTAAAAAATGGTCTTTTGTGCCTTTGGTAAAAGAGGGCGATTCCGTGAAGCCGGGAGATGTAATCGGGACCGTTCAGGAAACTCCGCTGATAGTCCATAAGATAATGGTCCCGCAGGGAATAAACGGGAAAGTCGAAGCGATAAATCCCGGAGCGTTTACCGTTGAGGAAACCGTTGCGGTGGTCAGCGGGAAAAAGCTCTCCATGCTTCAGAAGTGGCCGGTAAGAAAACGCCGGGAAGTCAAGGAAAAATATCCGTCATCCATTCCTCTTGTGACAGGCCAGAGAATAATAGATTCGTTTTTCCCTATTGCCAAAGGCGGGGCGGCCTGTGTGCCGGGACCGTTTGGTGCGGGTAAAACAGTTATACAACATCAGATGGCAAAATGGTCGGATGCAGATCTTATCGTTTTTGTGGGCTGCGGCGAGCGGGGAAACGAAATGACGGACGTGCTTAAGGAATTTCCGGAACTGAAAGATCCGAAAAGCGGAAGGCCGCTGCTGGAAAAGACGATACTTATAGCAAACACATCAAACATGCCTATAGCCGCAAGAGAAGCCTCTGTCTACACAGGAGCCGCAATAGCCGAATATTTTAGGGATATGGGATATAACGTTGCGATGATGGCTGATTCCACGTCTCGCTGGGCCGAAGCTTTGAGAGAAATGTCCGGCCGTCTTGAAGAAATGCCCGGGGAAGAAGGGTATCCTGCGTATCTCGGATCCCGTCTGGCCGATTTTTATGAGCGCTCCGGCTGCGGAAAATGCGAAGGCAGGCCGGAAAGAGAAGGTTCTCTTACTATCATAGGCTCCGTCTCTCCTCCGGGAGGGGACCTTTCAGAACCCGTAGTGCAAAATACTCTGCGGGTAACAAAAGTATTTTGGGCGCTTGATGAAACACTCGCGAACAAAAGACATTTCCCGTCAATAAACTGGCTAAGATCTTATTCACTTTATATTGCAAACCTTTCCCCGTATTTCAAAAAAGAAGTGGCTGAAGACGTTGATGAGGTCCGGGAAGAATGTTTGAAACTGCTGGCGCAGGAAGCCGAACTCGAAGAGATCGTACGTCTTGTCGGAGTGGAGTCTATTTCACCGAAGGAACAGTTAGTGCTTTTTGCTTCCAAAATGATAAGGGAAGATTTCCTTTACCAAAGCGCATTCGATCCCATTGACCAGTATTCGTCTCTTAAGAAACAATATCACATGCTAAAAGCCATACTTGAATTTTTCAGGCAGGCCTTGCTTGCTCTTGAAGAGGGCGCCGATATGGAGCGCATAAAAATCAGCGGAATAGTCGAAAAGATCGCCGGAGCAAGATTTTTGGACGAAGCTTCGGCCGCAGAGCTTCCAGAACAGGCAGCAAACTTGATCGGTGCGCTTAGAAGCGGAGGGCGACATGAATAAGATCAAAATATCGGAGATCACGGGACCGCTGATGCTTGTGGAAGGCGTGACGGGGGTGTCCTATGATGAGCTTGTCGAGATAAAACTCAAATCCGGAGAAATAAGGCTTGGGAAAGTCCTCGAGATCAGCGCCGACAAAGCACTTGTTCAGGTATTTGAAGGCACCGAAGGACTTGATATAAAGACAGTAAGCCTTGCTTTCAAAGGCCGGTCGCTTGAGCTGGCCGTTTCTCCCGACATGACGGGACGGATATTTTCGGGATTGGGGCGGCCCTTGGACGGCGCTCCGGAACTCATTCCTTCAAAAAAGCTTGATGTTAACGGGCTCCCGATAAATCCATATGCCCGGGATTACCCGAATGATTTTATCCAGACGGGGATCTCCACCATAGACGGGCTAAATACCCTTTCACGCGGGCAAAAACTTCCCATTTTTTCTGCGTCCGGACTTCCACACTCAAGACTTGCGGCGCAAATAGCCCATCAGGCCAAGGTCCGCGGCAAAGAAGAATCCTTCGCCGTCGTTTTTGGCGCAATGGGGATAACTTACGAAGAAGCTGAATTTTTTATTTCGGGATTCCGCCGGACGGGCGCGATTGAAAACTCCGTACTTTACATAAATCTTGCATCGGATCCTGCCATTGAAAGGATCGCAACGCCCAGGCTTGCGCTTACCGCAGCCGAGTATCTTGCTTTTGAAGTAGGGATGCACGTGCTGGTCATATTGACCGACATGACCAATTACTGCGAAAGCCTGCGGGAAGTTTCCGCCGCCCGAAGGGAGATCCCCGGAAGGCGCGGATATCCGGGATATTTATATACGGATCTGGCCAATTTATACGAACGCGCCGGTCGGATAAAGGACCAGCCGGGTTCAATAACGCTTATTCCGATACTTACTATGCCTGATGACGATAAAACACATCCGATCCCGGATCTTACCGGATATATTACTGAAGGACAAATAATATTGAGCAGGGAGCTTGAAAGAAAAGGGATATATCCTCCGATAGATCCCCTGCCGTCGCTTTCACGCCTCAGAGATAAAGCTATAGGTGAAGGCCGCACGAGAGACGACCATGCCTCGCTTGCGAACCAGCTTTTTGCGTCTTATGCGAGAGGCCGCGAGGTCCGGGAGCTTGTTGTAATACTCGGAGAAGCCGCGCTTTCAGAGACTGACAGAAAATATCTGGAATTTGCGGGAGAATTCGAAAGGAAATTCATCGGTCAAAGCGAAAACGAAGCCCGCACGATCGAAGAGACCCTGGACCTTTCATGGGAGCTTCTCAGGATCCTTCCAAGAGAAGAGCTTAAAAGGATCAAGCTTGAATTGATAGAAAAGTATGAAAATAAAAGTTAATGCCACAAGGATGCAGCTGCTCCTGCTAAAACGCCGGTCGGAACTGGCCAGACGCGGGCATAAGCTGCTTAAAGACAAGCTGGACGGGCTTGTCCAGAGATTTTTATCCACAAAAAAAGAATATGTGGAACTTTATGAAAAACTGGAGCCTCTGCTTGGCGGGATATTTTCAAAATCTTCGGCAGCGACCTCTTTTTCCTTGCCTCATGATCTCGATCCCGGGAGAGACGAGATCACCGCGTTAGAAATAAAGACATCCTCTAAGAACATAATGGGAGTAATCATTCCGAACTATCATTTGGAAGCGGAACAAAAAGTTCCGGCACTTACCGCAGGGAGAAGTGTGGAGCTTTTTGAAGCTGTAAAAATCTTCAGCAAGATACTTCCGGACCTTGTAACCATGGCTTCAAGAGACAAGGCTGTCCGGCTTTTAGCCAAGCAGATAATAGAGACCCGCCGTCGGGTGAATGCACTCGAATATATACTTATTCCCGAACTTTTTAGAAATGCCAAGGAAATCAGGATGAAACTTGAAGAATATGAACGCAGTTCCCGTACCGTCCTGCTGAAACTCTAGGAATGCTCATTTGCGCTTGTAACTCGAAGCGGTTATTGATATAATCAAAACATAATGGAAAAGTATGTTTTGGTCATTGCATTCAAGCCAGGGACCGGCGAAGCCCAAGTAGAAGCGGCTTTGGCAAAAATTGAGAAGAAAATGACTTCTTTGGGCGGAACGATCCAGAAAAAACCTAAGCCCATTATGAGGAAATTGGCCTCCCGCATGAGAAAATTCAACGGCGTAAAAGAAGGGCTTTTTGCGGAGTTTGAATTCGAAGGCCCCGGGACCCTGCCGAACGAGCTGAACACGTTGATCAGAGTGAACGAAGATGTGATGCGTTTCATGATAACAAAAGCACCGGAAGATATCCAACAGGCAGAGGAAAAAGAAGCCGAAAGCGCGGTTGAAGTGAACCCGGAGATGTTAATTGGCAAGCCTGAATAAGATAATCCTGGTCGGACGCCTCACCTCCAATCCGGAAATAAGAACCACAATGGACGCGGTCCCGATGACAAGGTTCCAGCTGGCAGTTGAAAGAATGAGATTCGGTTCTGCGCCAAAAGAGACGGATTTTATCGATGTAATAGCTTGGCGCAACAATGCCGAGTACGCCTCGCAAAATCTTTCAAAAGGGCAGTTGGCGCTGGTAGATGGAAGGATACAGAACAGGTCTTTTGACACCAAGGAAGGCGTCAAAAGATATGTTACAGAGATCGTAGCAAGCAATGTAGTGGTTTTGGACGGTAAAAAGGCAGCCAAAGCAAAGGCCGATGAACAGAGTAAGACCGAAGATGAAGGCGGTTATTTAGGAGAGGACCTTCCTTTCTAATGTATAATAAAGCCTTCCTTATAGGGAATTTGACAAGGGACCCGGAAGTTAGATATACAACATCCGGTATAGCGGTGGCCAGATTTTCTATAGCGGTGAACCGGTTCACTTCCAAGTCCTCCGGATCAGCGGAAGCCGGCAACGATGTTGATTTTATTAACATAGTAGCTTGGCGCAAGCTTGCCGAGATCTGCAAGACGTATTTGAAAAAAGGCCAGCCGGTCGCAATAGAAGGCGCTCTGCAGATAAGAAAATATGAAAAGGACGGTCAGCCCAAGGTTTTTGCGGAAGTGGTAGCGGAAAATATGCAGATGCTCGGCCGCAAGCCGGATGCATCACAGAAGGCAGTGATTGACGTCCCGGCAGAGGCGGTAGCAGAGGAAAAAATAAATACAGACGATCAGGAGGTGCCATTCTAATGGTTGGAGAAGGCCGAAGAAAAAGTTTTAACGGGGACAAGAGGAACAAAAGAAGGGACGGGCATCCGGACGGCAGAAAACGCCGGAAAAAACCGTGTTTTTTCTGTGCCAACAAAAGCCTTCTTGACTATAGAAATATAGATCTCATGCGCAAGTTCATGACGGAGCGCGGCAAGATAATGACCCAGCGCTCGTCAGGATGCTGCGCAAAGCACCAGAGAGCGCTCGCAAAAGAAATTAAAAGGGCAAGGCAGATCGGTTTTGTGCCTTATACAGCGGAGTAAGCAATAATGAAAGTAGTATTACTGAAAGACACTGTAAATATCGGGGACGAGAACGAGGTAGTCGATGTATCCGAAGGTTACGCAAGGAACTATCTGATCCCAAAAAAGATCGCGATAGTAGCTACCGATGCGGCAATAAAATATCTCGAAAAAAATAAGAAAAAGATAGAGAAAAAGATTGAAGATAAAAAAGTCCTTCTGAAGGAGGCGGCCAAAAAGATCGGTGCGCTGTCCTTGGAGATCAAAGTAGACGTGGGGGAAGGCGGAAAAATGTTCGGTTCGGTCACAAACGCGGACATAGCCCACGCAATAAAAGAAGCCGCCGGGATCGAACTTGACAAAAGGAAGATCCATCTTGATCAGCATATAAAAGCTCCTGGCAATTATCCCGTCACAATAAAGCTATTTTCGGATATCGAGGCCAAAATACAGGTGGCCGTAATCCCATAACGGATCGCGACATGAAATTACCGGATGCATGCGGCGTCTATCTGCTAAAAGACAAAGACGGGCACATCATTTACATCGGAAAATCCAAATCGATAAAAAAAAGGGTGTCCGCTCACTTTCGCACAAAACTCGGCTCAAAAATATGTTCGGTTGATCATATACTTACAAAAGGCGAACTGTCCGCACTTATACTTGAAGCCCGACTTATAAAAAAATACAAACCGCGCTACAACATTTCAATGCGCGATGACAAGCAGTACCCATATATAAAACTTACGATCTCCGAAGACTATCCCGCTCTTAGCATTGCAAGAACAAAAGATGACGACGGGTCTGTGTATTTCGGGCGCTTTAGATCTGGTGCGGCAGGGTTGCTCCTCAAGACCGCTTCTAGGATCTTTGGCCTGAGAAAGTGTTCTTCAGGAGTATTTAAGAAAAGGCGCCAACCATGTCTGAATTACTATATGAAAAAATGCCAGGCGCCGTGTATTGGCGCGATATCCAAAAAAGACTACGCCGTTAAGGCATGTCAAGCCAAGAAATTTCTTGAAGCGGGGCCGGAAAAGCTCGCGGAAGAAATGAAAAAGCTCATGGAAGAAGCAAGCGCAAATAGCAAATTCGAACTGGCGGCAGATTTGCGCGACAAGCTGTACCGCATAGAAGAGTCCATTGACTCGCCTTTTAAACAAAGGCAAAGGGTTAAAAGCCGCAACAATAAAGGATCAATGCAAGATCTTATGCATAGACTCTGTCTTGACAAGCTCCCTGCGCGCATAGAGGCTTTTGATATATCTAACACAGGAGCTTCCCAAACAGTCGGAGCTATGGTCGTATTTGTAAACGGGGATCCGTTCAAAGCCCATTATCGCAAATTTAAGATCTCTACTCAGTCACTTCCGGATGATACGGCAGCTGTCTATGAAACTGTGTTCAGGAGATATTCAGGGAGCTTGAAGGATCAACTTCCTTTGCCGGATATAGTTGTGGTCGACGGCGGGTCCGGGCAAAGAAGCAGCGCTGAAAAAGCGCTCAAAGATGCGGGCATATCGGACCTCAAACTTATTTCGATAGCAAAGAAGAATGAGGATATATATATATCAAATAATGAGCCGCCGCTTGTTTTGCCAAAAGATTCCAAAGCCATGCTTTTGCTGAGATCGTTGCGTGATGAAGCTCACCGTTTTGCGATTTCATACCATAGGAGCCGCAGGCAAAAAGCAATGTTTTCCTGATCATTGACTTAAAATCGTCCGCAGTGATAGACTCTTTAGGGTAGGTAAAGAATGAAAAAATGTGCCATTACAGCGTTTATTATCTATTTTGCCGGGATAAGTTATGCCGCGGGATTAGACAAAACTGACAAACCGGCAAAAAAATCGGTTTCTTTCGGCGGGCAGCCGACAAGGGCTGTTCCGCTTGGCAGATCTCTCCAGAAGCCGGCACCTTTCAATTTTTCTACTTCTCCTAAAAAAGAGCAATATCCCGTACAGGTTAGCAAAACAGGTCTTGAAGTCGGTATAAAAGCGGGAGCAAGCGCGGGATTGACCGGTGCGGTAGGAGATCTTTCATATTCGCTTGACTCCGTGGTAAAAGGAGCTTCTTTGAGGGGAAGTTTTGGCTATTTAACAGGGGCGGAAACTGCCCAAACACAGTCGCTAAAATTGGCAACAGTCAATTTAGACGCTATATATTCTTTGGGCAAGTTTAAAGCATTCGATTCGCCTCTCGATGTCTATATAGGAGGCGGATTGATCTATCCTTTTAAGGTGAATAGGGAAAGAAGCTCCGGTGCCTGGGGCGCACACGCGTATTTCGGGAGCAAATATTTAGTCCAGGACAATGTTTCTCTTTATGGAGAACTGGCCTATACAGGCATAAAATACAATCCCGAAGAAACTGCCTTAAAAGGCGTAGAGGCCATGCTCGGATATAGCTATTCCTTCTAAAAATAGGCTAAATTAAGCCAAAAATACCTCATTGACACAAAACGGCAAAATTGCTAAAATAGTACTGTTAGTAGATACGGGACTTCCCCGGTTAAAACACCATTCGCATGAAAGCCCCTGAGCAAAAACAAGAAAAGAAGGATCGTTACCGTGGATTCCATTACAAGAAAAAGATTTGTATTTAAGGGAAAAGTTCAAGGCGTGGGCTTTAGGCCTACAATATACAACATTGCCAAAAAAATGGGATTATCCGGCATGGTGCTGAACGCTCCCGACGGCGTTGTGGTCGAAGTTGAAGGCCCCGCCGCACAGGTTGACAAATTCCTTGCGCAAATCAACGCCAAACAACCGCCAAATTCAAGGATACTAAGAGTAGAGTCAATGCAGCTTCCTGCTATCGGATACATGAGTTTCAGGATACTTCCTTCGGCTCAGAGCGGTAAAAAGACGGTCCATATCCCGCCCGATATCGGCACCTGCAAAGACTGCGAAAAAGAGCTGTTTAATCCGAAAGACCGGAGATTCGGATATCCTTTCATAAATTGCACGGTCTGCGGCCCCAGGTTTTCGATAATCAGGGACATTCCCTATGACCGCGCCAGGACCAGCATGGGCTCTTTCCATATGTGCAGCCTTTGCGAATACGAATATTCCGATCCCGGCAACAGAAGGTTTCACGCCGAGCCAAATGCTTGTGAAGATTGCGGTCCTCACATTTTTCTTCTTGACCAAGACGGCAGAAGGATCGAGACCCTTGATCCTATACTGAAGACAGTTCAGCTAATTAAAGAAGGGAAAATAGTGGCCGTAAAAGGCTTGGGAGGCTACCATCTTTTTTGTGATGCTTCAAACCACGCGGCTATTGAAGAGCTTAGAAAGCGCAAACAAAGTCCCGACAAGCCTTTTGCTGTTATGTCTTACAGTCTTAAAGAAATTAAATCTTTTGCCAAAGTGAGCGATAAAGAGGCCGAACTTTTGCAATCACCTCCAAGGCCCATAGTAATACTAAAGAAGAGAAAGGGGATACTCTTACCCGATAATATTTCAAGCAGGAACGGTAATGTCGGGGTAATGATGCCGTCAGCTCCGGTCCACTATCTTATGGTTAAGGACAATTTTTTGGCGCTTGTCGTGCTTTCCGCCAACAAGATAGGGGAACCTATAATAAAGGACGATGAAAAAGCAGTCATACTTCTTAAAGGGCTAGCAGACAATTTTCTTGTGCACGACAGAAAAATAGTGAACCGCACCGACGATTCTATAGTAAGGATAGTTAAGAACAAAAGCGTTAAGGTCCGCAGGTCAAAAGGCTATGTTCCCGACCCTATAAAGATCTCAGCCGATCCGATGCCGGAAATTCTTGCTACCGGCTCCCAGGGCAACAATGTTTTCGGTCTGTCGCGCGGGAAAAGCGTTATTCTATCGCAGCATATGGGCGATCTGTCAATTATTGATACCCAGAATTTTTTCAGAAAAACTGTTGCAAGGATGGAAGCTATGTTCAGGGTGAGGCCTGTAGCAGTCGCTTACGATCAGAACACCCGGCATTACGGTTCAAAATATGCAACAGCACTTCACGGGATAAGTCATTTTCCCGTACAGCATCATCAAGCCCATATTGCATCTGTTATGGCGGAGCACAATATAAATTCCGATGTGATAGGAGTTGCGCTCGACGGACAGGGCGGAGAGATATTTGTCGGTAAGCCCGGGAACTTTGAAAGAAAAGGCCATTTGAAGCCCGTGCCTATGCCGGAAGGAGATTCTTGTGTAAAAGAGCCGTATAAAATGGCGTTTTCTTTTCTTTATGACGCTTTCGGTGAAGAAGTTTTCAAGTTAAAGATAAATTTTGTAAAAAAACACAAGGATCAATTCGGGCGGCTTAAAAAAGCGCTGAAAACTTCGGATATGCCGATCACATCCAGCGCGGGCAGTCTTTTTGACGCGGTATCCGCACTGCTCGGGATAAGGGACGAAGTTACTTATGAGGGCCAAGCCGCTATAGAGTTGGAGACCATTGCCGCAGGCAAGGGATATAAGTCCTACAATATTGATGTGAGCCAAAACAATCTCCTGGACCCTGCTGTTATGATCAGGGAGATAGCAGAAGATATAAAATCGGCTGTGCCCGCAGAGAATATATCCTATAAGTTCCACAATACTTTGGGAAAAGCAATCGCAAGGGCCTGCAAGTCTATATCCAAAGATACCAAGATAAAAAAAGTCTGCCTTTCCGGCGGAGTGTTCCAGAACATGCTTTTGCTCGAGGCCGCTATCCGTGAGCTCAAAAAAGTACGGCTCGAGGTTTATATAAACGAAAGAGTACCGACTAACAACGGAGGGATCGCGCTGGGACAGATTTTGATAGCAAAAGAAATATTGGCCGGTAATAAGTAAAAATCACACACAAGCTTAGGCAAAAGGAGGATAAAGTGCCTTACAAGATTACTTTGATACCAGGGGACGGGATAGGCCCGGAAATATCCATGGCGACCAAAAGATGCGTGGATGCGACAGGAGTAAAAATTGACTGGGAAATAGTTGATGCCGGCATCGACGTTATGGAAAAAGAGGGGACCCCTCTTCCTCAAAAAGTAATAGATTCCATACGAAAGAATAAAATCGCCTTAAAAGGTCCCATCACGACCCCTATTGGGAAAGGATTCAGGAGCGTGAACGTAGCGCTGCGCAAAGAGCTTGATCTTTACGCTTGCGTGCGGCCGTGCAAATCATACAAAGGTGTCCGCTCAAAATATGAGAATATCGATCTGGTGATAATAAGAGAGAATACGGAAGACCTTTACGCCGGCGTGGAATTTGAAGAAGGAAAAGAAGAGACAAATAAACTGATCGCCGATATAGAAAAAGCTTCGGGCAAAATGATAAGAAAAGATTCCGGGATTTCAATAAAACCTATATCAATTTCAGGTACAAAAAGGATAGTCGAGTACGCATTTGATTATGCCGTGAAGAACAAAAGAAAAAAAGTCACTGCTATAACAAAAGCAAACATAATGAAATATACAGATGGGCTTTTTCTTGCCGTTGCTAAACAGGTAGCAAAAGAGTATGAAGGCAGGATCGAATATCAGGAAGTCCTGGTGGACAATATGTGCATGCAGCTTGTGCAAAAGCCTGAGCTGTATGATGTGCTGGTCCTTCCCAATCTTTACGGAGATATACTTTCAGATCTGTGTGCCGGGTTGGTTGGAGGTCTCGGTGTTGCTCCGGGAGCCAATATAGGGCAGGACTGCGCTCTTTTTGAACCGACGCACGGAAGCGCCCCCAAATATAAAGGGCAGAATAAGGTAAACCCCGTCGCGCAAATGCTTTCAGCCGTACTTATGCTACGTTATATTGGAGAGAAATCGGCGGCCGATAAACTTGAAAACGCTATTTCCGCAGTGATTGCCGAAGGCAAAGATGTGACATACGATATGAAGCCTGACCGCAACGATCCGACAGCGGTCGGCACGTCACAGATGGCGGATGCGATAATTAAAAGATTGTAGAGGCGGTTCATGAACCGCCTCTTTCAATTGGAAGGGTCGATATGCCCAAAGTATCAGTAATAGGCGCAGGAAATGTTGGGGCCGAAGTTGCACGCAGGATAGTAGAAAAAAATCTTGCGGATGTTGTGTTGGTAGACATTGTTGACGGGGTGCCACAGGGAAAAGCGCTGGATATTCTACAATCCGCACCCGTAGAATGTTTTACAAAGAAAATAGAAGGAACAAATGATTATGCTCAGATCCTGGATTCGGATATCGTAGTTGTTACGGCAGGACTTGCGAGAAAACCCGGGATGACGAGAGAAGATCTGGTAATGAAAAACGGCCAGATAATCAAAGAAGTTTCCAGAAATATTAAAAAATATGCCCCAAAGTCAATCGTCGTCATGGTCACAAATCCGCTGGATGTAATGACCCAGCTGTGTTGGAAAACTACAGGGTTTGATAACAACAAGGTTGTAGGCATGGCCGGTATATTGGACACCTCCAGGTTTGTTTGTTTTCTTTCTGCCGAGACAAAAACAGCTGCGGATAAAATAGAAGCGGTTGTTCTTGGCGGCCACGGAGATGCGATGGTCCCGCTTATAGATTACACATTCATAGATGGCAGGCCGGTCAAAGAAGTTGTTGCAGCCGAGACGCTTGCCGGGATCGTTCAAAGAACAAGAGACGGTGGCGCTGAGATCGTAAAACTGCTGAAGACAGGTAGCGCATATTATGCTCCTTCTTCGTCGGCAGTTGAAATGGTCGACTGTATCTTGAACGACAAGAAAAAAGTCCTCCCGTGTTCTACATATCTCAAAGGCCAATATGGCCTTCTGGATGTTTTTATAGGAGTTCCCGTAAAAATAGGGGCAAGCGGCGCCGAAGAAATAATAGAGCTCAAGCTTACAGATGAAGAAAAACACGAGCTTCACAGGTCGGCCAGAGTGATCAAAGATACAATCCTGTTATGCGAAAAATAAAAGCAAAAAAAATAGAACAAGCAGTAGAAAGGCTTTATATCAAGGCCAACTATAATTTGCCAAAAGATGTCGAGCAAGCGCTAAAAAAATCCGTAAAAAACGAAACCTCAAAAACCGCAAAAAATGTGTTAAATATTTTGCTTGAAAATTCCGAAATTTCCAAAAAAGAATTGATCCCCATTTGCCAGGACACGGGGCTTGCGATTGTTTTTGCGGAAATAGGGCAGGATGTTTGCATAGTGGGAGGCGGGTTTAAAGAAGCTATCAACAGAGGCGTCAAAAATGCCGTAAAACAGACGTTCCTCCGAACGTCTGTTGTTGGGGATCCGTTTGACAGGATAAATACAAAGAACAACACTCCGGCAATAATCCATACAGACATCGTTCCCGGTGATAAGATCAAAATTTCAGTCATGGCAAAAGGTGCCGGTTCTGAAAACATGAGTGCACTTAAAATGTTAAAGCCTTCGGATGGTATTGATGGAGTGATCGATTTTGTTTTGGATACTGTAAAAAATGCGGGTCCGAACCCATGCCCTCCGATCGTCGTAGGGATAGGGATAGGCGGCAACTTTGAAAAAAGTGCTTATCTTGCAAAACGTTCCCTGCTAAGACGCTTGGGCAAAAATAATCCGCAAAAAAGCATCGCACAGCTTGAAAAACTGCTTTTAAGCAAGATAAACAAACTTAAGATCGGTCCTTCAGGATTTGGCGGCAAGACCACTTGTCTTGGGGTGAATATCGAGACACTCCCTTGTCATATTGCAAGCCTGCCGGTGGCCGTGAATATCGAGTGCCACGCTCACAGGCATGCGAAAGTCGAAATTTAATACTGTTTAGGTCGCGAATCGCAGCAATTCATCGATTTTAGCCCCATCCATACCGGAAAATCCGAGCAGCACTCTCAATGTTTCATTCCTCATGCCGACAAGGACATCGACTGCTTCGTCTTGTGGCAGAGCATTAAGAATTGCTGCGCAAGTATCGGGCGGCAATTGAATGCGATCGTGATGGAAGCTCAAAAATCCTCTCGTCAAATAGGGCTTTTTAATTCCCCCAAATTCTACTGATGCTTGTTTGATCGAGATATCCCCATTTATGATCTTTTTTGCGACATCGCGATATGTGTCAACGCTAAAGACGGCACCAAATAATCTGGGATAAGGGTTATCAACACAGTAGGCCTCGGTCTGTCGCAGCAATATGTGAGGGAAGAATTGTAATAATCGCTTTTTCTTTTCGAGGGAAAGATTTTCGTTGGCCAATATCATTGTGAGTACATTTAATGCTTGAAAAGGGCAATCCGGCCCTCTTAATATTGTTCCGATAACAGAGCTGATCCCCATTGTTTTTGGAGAGAGCTCAAGCACTCTGGCGGTCCTTGATGCATCCTTCGGTGAAGAACGAAGAATACTATATGCGAATGATTCTATCAGCTTGTCGTTCATTACATCAACCAGATCAGCAACGTTCAAAACGGAAACAGCATCATTTCTAATACATTGAAAAACATCTTTAGGATCAACTGTTCTTGCGACAGAAAGTGCCGCTGTGATGTCAAACGGTTCCGCCCTCATCGCACGCATAAATGTTGGATTTAATGAGGACCTGTTTACTTCCGCAGATATTCTTGAAACAGCGCTTCTCAAATATCTGGGCAGATTTGTCAGACAAGCTCTCTCCATCATATTTTTTCCTCTGTTTATCTATCGACGAATATTTTGGTAAATCCCACCCAATTTTGCTGTGGACGATATATAATTAAATCATGAAAAAATTGACCCTTCCCCTTTCAAAAGAGAAGATCGGGGGCCTAAAAGCCGGAGACGAGGTTCTGATAAGCGGGAAACTTTATACGGCCCGTGATGCCGCACATAAAAAAGGCCTGCCTATTAGTGTAAAAGGCCAGACAGTGTATTATGTCGGCCCTACACCGGCCAGAAAAGGTGCTGTCATAGGATCCGCAGGGCCGACAACGTCTTTGCGAATGGACAAATATACTCCGGCGCTATTAAAAAAAGGATTGGCGGCCATGATCGGCAAAGGAAAAAGAAGTCTTGAAGTCGTAAATGCTATAATACAAAACAGAGCGGTTTACTTTGTCACTATCGGCGGAGCAGGCGCATATCTTTCAAAGCGGATAATTTCTTCCAAGATCGTAGCATACAAGGAACTTGGGACCGAAGCCGTAAGGCAAATTGAGGTAAAAGATTTTCCCGCCGTTGTGGCGATCGATTCAAAGGGCAAAATGATAGATTCGATGAGGTAGAAATCAATTGACAGGGGCGGGTTTTAAACCCGCCCGTACAAAAAAACAAAAGGAGAAAAATCATGCAAGAAGTAAACGCTGTCAATTTTGATTCGGAGGTTGTAAAGTCAAATCTGCCTGTTCTGGTTGATTTTTGGGCGCCGTGGTGCGGGCCGTGCAAAATGGTGGCCCCCATAGTGGAGGCCATTTCCAACGATTATAAGGGAAAGCTAAAGGTTGTAAAACTTAATACCGATGACAGTCCTCAGGTCGCGGCCAAGTTCCAGATAATGGGCATCCCTACTCTTATTTTCTTCTCAGGCGGAAATATTATCGACAGGATCACGGGGTATCTCTCAAAAGAAGCGCTATCGCAAAAGGTCAACGAGGTTTTGGCCAAAAAATAGTTGATGATATACCTCAATAATGCCGCAACCACCAAAGATAAGCCGAAAGAAGTATTTGAGGCTGTTCAAAGGTTTCTTTTGGGCAATAATGTCAGCCCAGGCAGGGGCGCGGACCGGCTTTCAGTAGAAGCAGACTCAATATTAACCGGAACGCGGGCCTCTCTCGCAAAACTTTTCAACGCCGAAGACCCAAAACAGATCGTTTTTACTTTAAATTGTTCCGACGCTTTAAACACAGCAATAAATGGTGTTTTAAAGCCCGGAGATCATGTTCTCATTACTTCAATAGAACACAATTCAGTCGTGCGGCCGCTAAGGTTTCTTGAAAAGCAAGGGGTTGAGGTTGAAATCGTTTCTGTTGACTTAAAGACCTATGCAGCCGATCCGATGGAGATTGTTAAACGCTTCAAAAAGAATACAAAGCTTGTAGCAATGCTTCACGCTTCAAATGTGATCGGGGCTATTCAGCAGATAGAAGAGATAGGTTCTTTAGCTAAAAAGAAAGGCATCTTGTTTCTTGTCGATGCGGCACAGACCACGGGGATCTATGATATTGATGTCCGAAGGATGAACATAGATCTTCTGGCTTTTGCCGGTCACAAAGGATTAATGGGTCCGCAGGGGACCGGAGGACTATATATAAAAACAGGTACAGATATCAAGCCATTCAGGTATGGCGGGACGGGTTCCCAATCCGAACTGGAAACGCAGCCCGAGATAATGCCGGATAAGTTTGAGACAGGAACACCGAATACTCCGGGGATCGCGGGGCTCAAAGCTTCTGTTGAGTTTATTCTCAGAAAAGGAACGGATAAAATAAAGAAACACTCTGAAGAACTTACTAATATTGTGTTGGATGAATTGAAAAGACTTGAAAGAGTGAAGGTTTATGGCCCTTTGGATTCAAAAAGACAGGCATCGGTAATCTCATTTAATATTGCCGGGATGGAGCCAAAGATAGTAGGGGATATTTTAGAAAAAAAATTCGGGATCATAGTAAGAACAGGGCTTCACTGTTCTCCTCTTTGCCACAAGACCATAGGGACGTTCCCAAAGGGGACTGTTCGCATATCCATGGGGTATTATAATACGGTTTCTGATGTAAAAGCTGCGGTTCAGGCAGTTAAAGAGATAGCGCTTGATAATACGCGTGACTAGCTGTAAAATAGACGATTAAGGAGCTTCTAAATGAACTCAAAAATTCTATTTGCAACTTTTATCATGCTGGGTTGTTTGTTTTCAATGGCATTTGCTGCTGGAACTTCTTTTTCTGATATCAACAATGATATTGATCAGGGGTTGGATACAAATTTTTATCAAATAAAAGTCAAATCCGGATCATTATCACAATCAGACCGTATGACCCTTTATAGCATAAAGAAAAAAGATGTACTGATCCCTTTTGCCCTTAATTGGTTTGTGGGCCTTGGCCTTGGTTCATATGTTCAAGGAGATATTTATGGTGGGACCACTACATTAATAGGAGAAAGTATAAGCTTGGCAATTTTAGTTTCTCAGCCGAAAGCTACCGGATCGGCGTGGTTTGCTAACGAGACTGCGGCAATTGCAGGGGTTTCATTAATTGGATTTAAGATATTTGAACTTGTTCGGCCATTTGTGTATACGGACGACTACAATAAGAAGCTTATGGATGCAATGAATTTGACTGCACAAATAGGGCCTAATGTGAACGGAAGCATTGCTATAAAATTTTCGACAAGATTCTAAACTCTATTCATTTTTGTGAAGGAATATCAAAATGAAGACGAAGATTATTTTTACTACCGCCGTTTTTATGGCATGTTTTTTGTCGGCAGCATTTTCCGCAGAATCATCCTTATCTGAAATAAATGAATATATTGACCAGGGTTTGGATCAAAACTTCTATCAAATTAAAACGACAGCCTCTTCTTTGTCGCAAGATGACCGCCGGACAATATATGAACTCAAGAAGAAAGATTGGGTACGTGCCCAAGAACTAAATATTGTTCCCGGACTTGGAATCGGATCTTTTTTACAAGGGGATGATTACGGAGGAAAAATCGCATTGATAGGAGAGGCGGCGTGCATAGCCATCACATGGGGCCTTACTAAAGACAACAGAACTAAATCAGAAGAGAATACAGCATATATTGCGGCCTATGCTTTTCTAGGCTTTAAATTATTTGAAATATTTAGGCCTGGAATATATACGAATGATTACAACAAAAAGCTCGAAGAAGCGCTCGGCCTCACAGCCCAAATAGTGCCAGATAAGAATGGGAGCCTGGCTTTGAAGCTTTCGACAGGCTTTTAGCTGTGCGTGTATTTGATGACCTTTACTTTTTCCTGAGTAACTAAGCCTTCTTTTATTGTTTCATCGAGAAAAGGCAGTATTTTAGAAATATTTTCTTCGGTATCCACTATTTCTACTATTATCGGCAGGTCTTCGGAAATTTCCAAAAGCTTTATCGAATGTATCTTGCTGTCCGCACCGAATCCCATTATCCCTCTTGTTACGGTAACTCCCGCAAGCCCCAATTCTTTCGCTTTGAACACAATTTGCTCATAGAGAGGCTTTCCTTTTAATGTATCGCTTTCCCCGAAAAAAGCTCTGAGCAAAATACAATCCTGCGGCAATTTCATGAATATTTACCCCCTTAAAAAATTAACGAAATATCTGCCAATAAAAAATCCGGCGACAACAAGAACCAATCCGGCAATATTGCTTAGCAATATATTGGTCATCATGGCTTTTGTTTCCCCGCCTCTTAGAAGGTTCAAATTTTCCATCATATATGTGGAGAAGGTCGTGTAACCGCCGAGAAAGCCGATGAAGATAAAAGCTCTTAAATTCGGGGACATGTTTACCAGTTCCATAAACGCCCAAAGGAATCCTATAATAAAGGATCCGGAGACGTTTACGACCGTTGTGCCAAAAGGGAATCCTGATTCGATCATCCGGCTTGAATGTGAAGATACAAAATATCTTGTCAGCGTGCCTGCCCCGCCGCCCAAAAACAATGCCAATAGCTTTACCATCAGCCAAATATTATCATTGTAGGCCGAGACTGTCAAAACAGTCCAGGCATCAAAAGTGATATAATTATAAAAGATAGAGGAAAAACCGAGAACCCCACTTTTTTGTAAAAGGAGAATAGCATGGCGGGAAATATTACGGTGGAAGATAAAGTGATCGAGTCTTTAGAAAAAATAAGGCATCACCTTCAATCCGACGGAGGGGACGTGGAATTTGTTTCGGAAAAAGACGGCGTAGTAAGGGTCCGGTTGACCGGAGCCTGCGGCGGATGCCCGATGGCCACTATGACACTCAAAAATGTTGTTGAGCAGATGGTAAAATCGGATATTCCGGAAGTGAAATCTGTAGAGACGGCATAAAACATTGTAGGGGCAGGTTTAAAACCTGCCCGAACAACACCCTGTATGCAAAAGGAATAAGAGATGCAAAAAGAAGAAATAATAGCCAGGTACAAAAAAGTTGTTTCCCCTGTTTTGGGGCATTACAACGATCTGGTAATAAAAGGCGCCAAAGGGCCTTATTTGTTTGGCGCAGACGGGAAAAATTATCTTGATTTTTCCTGCGGAATAGCCGTGACATCGCTCGGGCATTGCCACCCTATGGTAGTATCCGCCGTAAAGAAACAGCTCTCAAATCTGGAACATATATGCATAGGAGTAGCTTACTACGAAAAATATATTGAACTGGCCGAAAAACTTGCCGCGATAACAAAAGACGGTCTTGATATGTGTTTCTTTTGTCAAGACGGTTCCGGAGCAATTGAAGCGGCAATAAAACTTGCAAAATACACAACAAAAAAACAGGGCATCATATCTTTTACCGGTTCGTTCCACGGGCGTACATTTGCCGCGATGAGCGTTACCAACTCAAAAGAAAAATATAAAAAGGGCTATGAGCCGTTGATGGCCAATGTTTTCGAAGCTCCGTATCCATATTGCTATCGATGTCCAGGGGAAAACGGGGCCAAGTGTGATCCCGATACTTGTACAAAGAGCTGCATAAAAGCTGTTGAGGATATAATTTCAAGAGAAGGAAAAGATAAGATTGCCGCGGTCCTTATTGAACCTGTCCTTGGAGAAGGCGGATATGCTCCGCCGCCGGCATTTTTTCTTCAGCAGCTCAAGTCTATTTGCGAACAAAACGGGATATTGCTCATTTTTGACGAAGTCCAAACAGGGTTTGGCCGAACAGGAAGAATGTTCGCGCACGAGCATTTTGGGGTTGTCCCCGACATAATGTGCATGGCAAAAGGAATCGCCAACGGGCTTCCACTCGGAGGAATAATCGCGAAAAAAGAAGTAATGGAAAAATGGAGCGTTAGCGCCCACGGGGGGACTTTTGGAGGAAATCCTGTTTCCTGCGCGGCAGCTCTCGCAACAATAGATGTCATGCAGAAAAAAGGATTTTTGGGTAAGGTCGAGCGACTTGGCACTTATACGATGCGAAAGCTGGATTCGATAAAATCTAAATGTAAGATCATAGGAGACGTCCGAGGACTTGGCCTTATGATAGGCATCGAGCTTATAAAAGAGAACGGCGAACCAAACCCTGAGGCGACTTCAGCGGTGGTAAAGGAATGCCTTAATAACGGCTTGCTTTTGATAAGTTGCGGATCCAACGATCAGGTCATACGATTTATCCCTCCCCTTAATGTCAAAAAAAACGATATCGATCACGCGCTTAAGATATTTGAGGATGCTGTATGCAAGATGTAATATGCGGTAAAAACCCCGTCAAAGAAGCTTTGAAAGCGGACAGAAAGATAAGCAAGATTTTTATCGGCAAGTACAAAGGGGTTGATAAAAATATTGATAAGATTATTTCTCTTGCCAAAGAAAAAAGGGTCCCTTATCATTGGGCCGATAATTATACTTTACAGAAATATGCAAAATTTTCCCAGGGTGTGGTCGCGATAGCCGAAGGCAAATCTTATGCCGATTATCATGAATTCCTTGCCGATGCAAAATCAAAGGACGAACCGCCTTTTATCCTTATACTTGACAGCCTCGAAGATCCGCAAAACTTTGGGGCGATCGTCCGCACATGCGATGCGGCTGGAGTGCACGGCGTCATAATCCCAAAAAACAGGTCCGTAAGCGTGACCCCGACCGTGGGGAAAACTTCCGCCGGAGCCATAGAACATGTCAAAGTCGCCAGGGTCGCAAATCTTTCTTCGACAATAAACGACCTGAAAGAGCAGGGCCTATGGGTCGTGGGGATAGATCATCTTGGCAGCAATAAAATGAGCGAAGTTGACCTTAAAATGCCCATTGCCGTGGTTGTAGGCGGGGAGAACAAAGGCATAGCTCCGCTGGTAAAGACGAGATGCGATTACATTGTCAGGATACCAATGAGGGGGAAAATACCTTCTTTGAACGCTTCGGTTGCCGCCGCACTGATGCTTTACGAGGTATACAGGCAAAGACTGCCCAAAAAGTTTTAACCTTGGCTTATGCCTGTTTGAAACGGAACTTCAAAACGGCTAATATCAAGATCGTAGAGCACGTAAACAAGTTTGAACATATAATGATGACATCCCCAAGAAACAGGCCGTAAACTGCCCAAAGCCCCGTCCCTAACGCCGTGAGACCCAGCATGACCACCGAAAGGTCCTTTACGTGTCTTGTTTTTAAAGCCTTAAATATCTGAGGGACAAACCCGGTTGATGTCAGAAGCGCCGCAAAAACACCTATCAGTTTATAGCTCATATGTTCGATTATAACAGATTGAAAAAATCCACATGACAATGTGTATGGGAACCATAGACTGAGCCTATTTTTTCTTCCTTGATAAGTTTGATATGTATCCTATGGACCCGTTTGGTATCGTATATACACCATTTTCATTCACGATAACAGTTGTGCGCAGATTCATTTCTGAGACGCGTCCTTTTATATCAGGTTTGCCGATATTGTTAACTATTTCGACTTCATCCCCGATCGTACACTGATCTTCGATGATTATGAATATCCCGGCAATAACATCTTTTATCATGGTTTGGGCGCCAAAACTTACCGCAAGCCCTACAATTCCTGCGCTTGCCAGTATCGCCGTCAGGTTTATGCCGAGTTCCTGTAAAATTGTCACAACAAAGATAAAAAACGTCAAATATAAAAGAGTGCTTTGCGCAAAAGATACAAGCATCTCCATGTGCCGGCCTTTGGCGCGTTCTTTCAGCAGTTTCTTAATTGAATAAGAGATCATCTTGTAGGTTACATAGATAAATACGCCGATCAGGATGATCGAGAGCAGTTTTTGGGCAAAGAGCATGATATTGTTTACCGAGAATATCGCGGGAATAAGATCTTTTATCCTGCCCATAAAAATCTCCTTCAAGCGTTATTTTACCGCAGGAAAGGTGTATATTACAACTTTACTCTAATTTCTGGTAGAATTTTATTGTGTCCGGAGGGGTGGCCGAGCGGCTAATGGCAACAGACTGTAAATCTGTCGACGAAAGTCTTCGGAGGTTCGAATCCTCCCCCCTCCAAATTAAAATTTCCAGGTGAGCCCTACCATCTGTGTTCTGTTGAATTCCCCGCCAAGGTATGCATAGTCGGCGATCATGCTGCCTATGCCGATCGATGCGCCGGCGGTTTTGCTTTTATTATATAAACCAGCTCTGAATGCCAATCCCCTTATAGGCCTTACTTCCACTCCGTAGTGCATGGTCATCTTGCTGTTGTTTTGGCCAAAAATATTGTGTCCGTCTACCGCTATTGTTACTTCTTCTATCGGGTCCAAGGCTACGCCGCCGTTGATCATCATATCGTACCGGGTCTTTGCTCCGTTCTGCCAGTTAATATCGGTTGTTAAAATCTCTTTTGCGACTAGACCGAACGAGGCATTTGGAAGCGGCTTTGCTATTACACCGAGATCGATCCCAGCGCCGAACCCTTTTACTCCGCTGCTTATTACCTTTAGGTCGTAGAAGTTGACATTTCCGCCTACCGCAATACGCTCTTCCCAGCCGGAAGCCAGAGATAATGTATACCAATTCCGCAGTTCATCAAGCTGAGGGTTATTGTCGCCAAGCCAGGTGAGCCCCAGTGCAAATTGCGCCTTGTTGTATGGGGGATCTTCTTCATCCCTGTAGCGGTTGTCCCAGTATGAGTGCCGGCCGGGATTAAAATTAAGCGTCAGATTTTGTATTGGTCCAAATATGCTCGTTCTTTTCTGTGCATCAGGTTTTGGCGTAGCATTTTTTACGGGGTTTCTGGAATAATCCTTATTGTCGCCCATTTGTTTTACCTGGTCAGCCATGGAGTCCTGTCTGGATGTTTTTGGAGCGTCCCTGCCCCAGTTTTTTTTGAGAATTCCCTGGTCCCCCAGATATTGCGCTGTATCAACAGCCACCGCTGATAAAAGCCCGATACCGAATATCCAGTCAAAAGGGGAATTCATCTTTGCTTCGTAGCACATCTTTGCAGAAACCATGTTGTCCCCCATAACGGCATTTCGGTTTGTCGCTAGCGTTGATCCTGTAATATCAACACCGGGATTTAATGCAAATCCCGCGGGATTCCAATAAGCAGCGTTGGCGTCATCGGCTATTGCAGTAAAAGCCCCTCCCATTCCCATGGGGCGTGTACCGAAATAGGCCGATGAAGATGAGGACAAAGTGAAAACGAACAAAAGCAAGAAGGCAAAAACCCTATTTTTCATAAAATCCTCCATCTATGTGATTTGTCTTAAGAATTATACAATAAAACTATGCAACAGGTAAAGGGGAAAACTATCCGCATCTAAAGGATACCGCCACTCAAAAAAAACAATTTTTCGTTATTTTAAGACCCAAAACACGCTATAATTAAGCTATGCAGAAGATAATCAATATCGCCATAATAGCGCACGTCGACCACGGCAAGACCACTCTTACCGACCATTTGCTTCGGCAGGGCGGCGCTTTTACGGAAAGGGAAGAACTGGTTGAGCTTGTTATGGACAGCAACGACCTGGAGCGCGAACGCGGGATCACAATTTTTTCCAAGAACTGTTCCATTCATTACGGGGGATACAAGATCAACATAGTCGATACTCCGGGCCATGCCGATTTCGGTTCGGAAGTCGAACGCGTGCTAAAAATGGTTGACAGCGTCCTTCTTCTGGTGGATGCAAAAGAAGGTCCCATGCCGCAGACAAAATTCGTGCTTTCAAAGTCACTAAAACTCGGACTTAAGCCCATAGTCGTCATAAACAAAATAGACAAAAAAGACCAGCGCGCCCACAAGGTGACGGACATGGTTTTCGACCTTTTTGTAAAACTCGATGCGACCGACGAACAGCTTGATTTCCCGGTTGTATATTCAATATCAAGGGAAGGTGTCGCTAAATATAACACGGAAGATGAATCAAAAGACTTGACGCCGCTTTTTGAAACAATCCTTAAGCACGTGCCTCCTTATCCGGATAAAAGCAAGGGGCTTCTCCAAATGCAGGTCACTAACCTTTCTTATGACGATTATGTCGGCCGTATAGCGATAGGCCGTGTTACCAGCGGTACTCTTCAAAAAAATGAACAAGTCGTGGTATGCAGAAGAGATGGTTCTATTGTCCCGGCAAAAATAACGAAACTATCTGTGTTCGAAGGTTTGAAAGAAAAAGAGGTTGAGGAAGCGCAATGCGGGGACATAGTGGCCATCGCAGGTATTTCCGATATAACTATCGGCGAAACGATCTGTACGGCAGACAATCCCGTCCCCATGCCGCTTCTTCAGATCGATGAGCCAACACTTACAATGGAATTTCTTGTCAACGATTCTCCGTTTGCCGGTACCGAAGGCAAATTTGTCACAAACAGGCATCTTAAAGAGCGCCTTGACAGAGAGCTCGAGACAAACGTCGGTCTAAAAATAGAGTCGCTTGGCGGGGCCGACGGATACAAAGTTTCCGGCAGGGGAGAGCTTCATATTTCTATACTTGTCGAAGAAATGCGCCGGGAGGGCCATGAACTGGCCGTGTCGCAGCCCAAAGTCATATTGAAGACCGTAAACGGCGAAAAAATGGAGCCGATAGAACAGGCAATGATAACCGTTCCCGAAGAATTTGCCGGTCCTGTGATAGAAAAGCTCGGCAAAAGAAAAGGTGAAATGACCGATATGATAACAAAAAAAGGGGTCACCTCTCTTACATATATGGTGCCTACAAGAGGGCTTCTCGGTTTCAGAGCAGAATTTATCATGGATACCAAGGGCGAGGGGATTCTGCACCATGCCTTCTCCAAATACGAAAGATATAAAGGCGATATTTCAAAAAGGCAAAACGGCGTCATTGTTTCCGGAGAGAACGGGACAACGGTGGCTTATGCGCTTAACAATCTTCAGGAGCGCGGCAGTCTTTTTGTGGGGCCCGGCGTCAAAGTATATGAAGGCATGGTCATAGGCGAAAGCCCGCGCAAACAGGAAGTGGTTGCCAACCCGTGCAAAGAGAAAAAGCTGACCAATATGAGAGCTGCCGGTTCCGACGATCTTGTAAAACTTACTCCGCCGATAAAGCTCTCGCTCGAACAGGCGCTCGAGTTCATTGACGATGATGAGCTTGTAGAAATAACACCCAAAAACATCCGTGTCAGAAAAAAATTCCTTAGTGAGAACGAAAGGAAGCGGCGGTCTAAATAGTCATCATCGGGCTTATTGTTTTCCGAGCCTTCTTTTTAACAATTCATGCTCGACCATAATTTCTTTTGGCAGGTCTTTCCCGAATATTTTCAGGAATCCCTTTTGGTCTTCGATCTCTCTTTCCCACTCTTTTTTGTCGATCTCAAAAAGTTTGGACATAGTTTCTTTGGAGATATCCAGTCCCGTCAGATCAATGTCCGAAGGGTCCGGGATATAACCTATAGGCGATTCGACCGCTTTTACTTTTTGCCTGCATCTGTCTATTATCCATTCAAGCACCCTGAGATTTTCTCCGAAGCCGGGCCAAAGGAACTTGCCGTTTTCGTCCTGTTTGAACCAGTTAACGTGAAATATTTTTGGTGAATTTGCCATATTCTTGCCTATTTTCATCCAATGAGAAAAATATTTCCCCATGTTATAGCCGCAAAACGGCAGCATTGCCATGGGATCACGCCGGACTTCACCTTGTTTGCCGAACTGGGCAGCGGTACGCTCGGAAGCCATTGTCGCACCCATAAAGACGCCGTGCTGCCAGTAAAAAGACTCATATACAAGCGGGGCCAGTTTTGCGCGCCTTCCGCCAAAAACGATCGCGCTGATCGGGACCCCGTGATGCTGTTCCAGCCGGTTAGATACCGAAGGGCATTGCGAAAGCGGCGCAGTGAACCTGCTGTTTGGATGAGCGCCGAATACCTTGCTTCCTTTTTCATCGGTCATCCCGGGTTTCCACTGTTTACCTTCCCAATTTATTCCCTCCGAAGGGACGGGCCCGTCACCGTCTTCCCACCAGACCGTGCCGTCCGGTTTGAGAAGAACATTTGTGAATATCGTGTTTTTCTTTATTGTAGCCATAGCATTGGGATTTGTTTTTGAGTTGGTCCCGGGAGCTACACCAAAGAACCCGGCCTCAGGATTTATTGCCCAAAGGGAACCGTCGGTATCTATTCTCATCCAGGCGATATCATCTCCCACAGTCCAGATCCTGTAGCCTTTGCTTTTCAACCCTTCGGGAGGTATGAGCATCGCCAGGTTTGTCTTTCCGCAGGCGCTCGGGAATGCCGCCGCAATATATGCGATATGGCCGGATGGGTCTTCGACCCCCATTATCAACATATGTTCGGCAAGCCAGCCTTCTTTTTTGGCTATCCAGCTTCCGAGACGAAGCGAAAGACATTTTTTTCCGAGAAGCACATTCCCGCCATAACCGGAACCGACGCTCCAAATAGCATTGTCTTCGGGGAAATGAAGTATAAGTCTGCGGTCAATGTTTAGATCAGCTTTGCTGTGAAGACATTTAGTGAAATCTTTATCGTCCCCAAGCTTTTCGAGGACTGATTTCCCTATTCGCGTCATTATCCGCATGTTGAGGACGACATATATACTGTCGGTAAGCTCAATCCCTATCTTGCTGAACTCGGAGCCGACCGGTCCCATACTGAAGGGGATGACATACATTGTCCTGCCTATCATTGAGCCTTTGAATATTTCTGAAGCTTTTTTATAAGCTTTTGCCGGGCTCATCCAGTTATTAGTGGGGCCTGCGTCCGACTTTTTCTTTGTGCAGATATATGTAAGATGTTCCGTGCGCGCGACGTCGTTTGCTGCGGTACGGTGATAGAAGCAACCCGGAAGTTTTTCCTGATTAAGTTCTATGAGCTCGCCGGTGTACAAGGCTTCTTTTTCGAGGCGGTTCTTTTCGTCCTCTGAGCCGTCTATCCAGACGATCTTGTCCGGCTTGCACAAGGCAGCCATTTCTTTGACCCATTTGTGAAGTTTTTTGTGCTTCATCATAACCTCTCTTTTATAATCTTACCTCAAACGCCCTCGGCGGACAAGGTTTGACACAAAGTTCGCAGGCGATACACTTTTCTTCGTCAAACGATA
This sequence comes from Candidatus Margulisiibacteriota bacterium, assembly GCA_041650595.1. GTDB lineage: Bacteria > Margulisbacteria > WOR-1 > JAKLHX01 > JAKLHX01 > CALFCX01. The sequence continues at coordinate 147,387 of JBAZKW010000002.1, read as the reverse complement.
TCTCCATGGTATTCCTGTCGATGGCAATAGCTTCGACAGGGCAGATAGATATACAGGCGCTGCACTGAGTGCATTTGTCTTTTGACCATTTGACCTCTTTTTTTTCAGGGTCTACCATGATCCCCTGCTTTTTTAAAAAATCCATCCCTTTTCTGTAATCATCTTCGTTGCCGGAGATCTCTATCAACATTTTTCCCTCTTCTTCGGGCGTGATATTGGCCTTAAGTATATTGAACGAAAGATTATAGTCTTTGATCAAATGGTAAACTATGGGCTTATCTACCTGGTCATGGGGGAATGTCAGCGCAACTCTTTTTGATGTTGTCATTTTATTTTCCTCCGTTCTTGATAGGGCGCTCGTTGAGCGGCTTGAATTTTATTCCTGATTCCGGTCCCGGCAGGTTCTCAATGGGTTTGCCAAGAGTGAATTCGCCCTTCTTTATCCAGTCTTTCAGCTCATTTGCGATCTCAACAGCTTTTGGATAGCTGGATAGTCCGGCGGTCGGCACTTCTTTATTCTGGACCTTGATCTTTCCGCTCTTAAGCTCCGCATACGAGACTTCCCCGATCACATCTGATTTCAGATTCGGATAAGTATCCGAATAATCGACTATCGGGGCCAGGATCTCCGCATCTTTTATTGCCGCCCATTTAAGTATATCTTCATCCAGGATAGGGATCGGCACTCCGATGCCTACGTTGAGCGATGCTCCGTAGCCAAGAAAACTGACGCCTTTAAGATACTTGGAATTCATCTGTTTCAGGTCTCCGACCACCGAAATAGTTCCGGCCGGCCTTTTTGGGACACCGTTCTCGCTTCTGGGCACTCCCGGATTATATTGCGTCCCGTTCCAGACCACATAGCCGATACCGCCGCCAAGGAATATCCTTGTGCCGATACCAATGGTCTTGTAAAAAGGGTCCTTTAAAAGCGGGCTCAGCTGGCCGGCGCTGCAGTAATTCGCATTCCCGAGATGCGGGCGAAGTACTCCCAGATATGTATAGATCGTCTTGTCGGAGGTATTTACCGCAACATTATAGTTCTGATACGCGTTTCTCGGGTTAAAAAGGAAAGCTTCGTTCATGTCTTTTAGATTGATCAATGTTGACAATTTTTTCCTGGGGTAGCAATCCGTTCCGTATGAAACAGCTTCCAGCTTTATGTCCTTGCCGTCCACGAGGTCCTGTATCACATGACCGCCGCCATACTTAAATTCTCCGGGGAAGACTTTGTTTTCCGGGTCATCATCAGGCATTTCCGTAGCGCCCAGGTAAACATCGACAGCGGCAAGCCCCGCATACGCATTTATCCCGTTGAGCCAGGCCTTTTGTATTTTTATCCTTGGCCTTGTATGCCCGACATTTAAAATAGCGCCGGATGAACACATTGGGCCAAAAGTCCCGGTTGTAACCACATCGACTTTCTTTGCGACTTTTTCAATGCCTTCTTTTTCCACAAGATCTATGAGCTCATCCGCCGTCACCACAACAGCCTGGCCATTTTTTATCTTCTCGTTTATTTCTTCGATTGTCCTTATTTGTTTGCTCATGACAATATCCTTTCTTTATTTTTCGATTTAAATGCCCCTTTGAAGGGGCTATGCATTATCCATAACATGGTCCTATTCCTCCATAAAAACAAAAAAACCCAGTGCTAAATGCCCTGAGTTCAATTTATTTCGGCGAGTTTAGCACATTTATATAGCGCAGCAATCGACCTCAAATCAGCGCTTTAGTATATTCTACCTCACAGCATAGCTTTTTGTCAAACAAGATCTGAAGTGCTGAAGAGCTGAAGTCCGGAACTGTTCACTTCAGAGCTTCAGCCCTTCAGCGCTATTTTGTGTGAAATTTCCAAAAAATCGGGTCGATAAGGAAACGAAGCATTTTTTGAAAGGAAAAAGATATTATGATGCGACGCTTGTCCGGAGATTTTGTCCCAGTTTCCCTTAGAGCTCCAAGAACATCAACAACGCTTATAGCAAGACCCCTTCCTTCGGCAAGACCCAATGTTGTTGTTCATGCGGTTGATATGGGCTTTAGCAGCGGGAAAACCCCGACTCTTGCGTTGTATAAGATTGACGGACAATTGCAGCTCCATTATGCCGGGAATGAGATACCTTTTGTTTACGGAGTAGATAAGGCGGCGCATACAATAGACAGAATAAGTCTGATGTCCGGAATCAGGACTGCAATTATTGGAGCAAGCAAACAATTTGAACCTTCTATTCCCAGGATCGTTACTGTTGACACGATGGGTGCAGGGCTAACAGTTATAGGCCCGGGAGAGAGAGAAGCTGTTCCGATGATCTTGTATACCAACCCTTTGAAAGCGGCTGGGCATGCGGCTATCGCGGAGATCTTGGGGGCCGGAGACGAATCATCAGCACTTTTGAATTTGCAACTTGCTTGTGCAGGACAAGTCAAAGTGGATGTTTATAATCTGTTCCATCTTGCTGGGCTCCGGCGTAACGGACTAGATTTGTCGTCTCAATATCGCATCTTAAACCTGCCCGATTTTATTCTAAGAGATCTTTCTGAAAACAACGTTGAAGTGACCGAGCCAAGCTTTGTCCGGGTTACTTTATGCGGAGACAGAACCGCTCTCAATTGGAATTCCGAATTGCTCTCAAGACTTGCGATCAATTGTCGCTTCCCTAGCATTGTTCCTACGGGGCAAGACCTGGGATCGCTGGAGCTTGGCTTGATACAAGAGATGAATGCCGAAAGCGCAAGACTTACTGCCGGGCTGACACATGATACCGCGGGATCGGTCGCGGGACTGGAAATGTGTACGGATCCGGATGATATTACCGAATCTTCAGGTTCATGGGATATATTGTGTGCACCGATAAAAGCTGATGAGATTACGGACGAGATCATAAGAGAGCTTTATAAACAGTCGCTTGGAGTAGAAGGCGGTACTGGAAATGAGTTTATCGCCGCCAATGTCAAGGGTGGAATGCTTGTAGAAGATCTTCTTAAAGATTTGGGAATGACTGGAGACGGAAGATTCGACAGATTATTTGCCGGGATTGCAGATGAAAGCATGCCTTATGCGTTGATAGATCTGGAGAGCAATGGATTTCTTTACAAGCAGGGAGAAGGCATAAAAGAGGCGATTGAAAAATGGTGTTGGAATACGAATCAAGTCTTTGAGGGGGACAATGTCGGATTTTTGGCAAAGACAATTGCCATGAGCATAATCATGGGCAAGGTAGAGAGAATAAATCAGCTCAGGACGATAATGGGAATGCTCGGAAGGCAGCCAAAATCTGTTCAAGCGGGAGGCGGGTTTGCAATGAACAACCAGATGCTGACACAGGCCTTTGCGGATGCATGCAACCTAAAGGTCAGGCTTCGTTTCAAAGGATTGTCGGGTATAGGGAATGCGGCAATAGCGCTCGTCGGCGCGGGACACGCGACGCGAGACCAGATGCGGCAGTGCCTGGAAGAGCTTTCATCGCAAGTTGTATTTGAACCGGCTATCGATGCGGCTACCAGGGCCTTATGGGACAGGGTATATAGAAGATATTTGGATATTAAGGAAAAAGCGGCAACCTAGAAACTAACAAAGCAGGAGGATAATCCATGACGGTATTATTGAACAGAGCAAAACTATCGGGAATGTTTCAAGCAAGATTTCAACATGCCCCGACAGCAATTTTTAGAGGTCCCAGCAGGGTTAATACGATCGGGGAACATGTTGATTATTCTTCTGAGTTCAGGCCGGGCCAAAATGACGGGCATGCCTATGCCCTTCCTTTTGCGCTTCCATATTCAGTGTGGGTGAGCGCCAGACAGGCGGAAGGAAGAAAAGTTCGTGTCCATTCCGAAAATTTCGGTGGCTCATTCGAGTTTGATCCAAGAGAAATGCCAGCCGTTAAAAGCGCAAATTCATGGGAAAACTACGTTTTAGGCGGATTTGCTGCAGCTCATAATGAAGGTCTTCCGGTCGATGGAGGAGCTGAGATACATATATACGGTGACGTACCAATCGGTGCGGGGCTGTCTTCTTCAGCCGGATTGTGTGTGGGGTTGGATCTTGCCCTTGACAGACTATTTTCCTGGAATAGGACAAAAATACAGATAGCTCAGCTTGCACAGGGAGCGGAACATAGTTCCTATGTCAATGTACCATGCGGCCTTTTGGACCAGATGGCCTCTCTTTTCGGACAAAAGGACCATGCGATGAAGGTTGATTTCGGGAATATGAGTGAAGTCGAACAGGTCGGCCTGTCCGCGTTGACGGGACAGGGGTACAAATTTCTTCTAATAAACAGCGGAGTTGAAAGATTTCTCGGGGGTACTTATTACGGGGACAGAAAAAGAGAACTGGTAAAAGCCGGCACAATATTGTCCCGTGTTTTTGGTGACGAAAGGCAGTTTGTAGCCCAATTTGTCCTAAAAGAGCTGGAAGAAAAAACGATGGCGCATTTCTTTAGAAATATCAGAATGTCAGATATGCCAAGGGCTCTCCAAGATAAAAAGACCCCGCTTATAGCTTTTTCTGACACATTATATGCGCGTGCCAGATATGTGCTGGCTGAAAACGAAAGGACCTTAAGGTTTTATGCAGCTCTCAAAGGCAGTGAAACAATGGAGCCCCATATGGTCCCTTCTATCTGTTGCGGTCTGCTGAACGAAACCGGGCTGGGATTATCGGGAGAAGGCGATTTTAATATCAGCGCAACTGTGATCAGGAACGAAGACGGGACTGTCAAAGAGGAGCGGCCTTTTATGGATATTCTTAGAGGTATCGTGACAGATGTTATCAATCAATCCAAAATCCGCGGTCAGATGCAAATGCCGTTTGGTATTCGTCTTATGGGAGGCGGTGGAGGCGGGAATTTTATAGTTCTTCTGCCTCAAGAATACGACACCCCATCGATGAGGAATGAAATAGAGCGAAGATACCTTGAAGCCCAGCAAAATGCAAAATATGGCACTTCCTATAAAACGACATTTATTGATGCCGAGCCGTCTGACGGAGCCGGAGAAGTCCTGAACTAAAATTGAGTGAAATTTTCAAAAAATCGTGTCGATAGGAAGATAGATTAATGTGGGCGGCGGTCGTGACCGCCGCGTAAACAAAAACATGAGGAGATGAAAATGGCAAATGCAGCTTTTAGAATGGCCCAAGGAGCTAGACTGGTCCAGCCGGCACATCTGACCGATCAAATAAGGGCAAGGAGATATGGTGAAGCAAGGCAAATAATTGGCAATTATGGAACTAATTCCGCTTCTGCGATGAGGACCGTATTAAGAACAAGACTCTCTCTTCATTGCTGGCAGGGGGATGACGTGACTGGTTTTGAGAAACGCGGAAGTTCCGCGGGAAGCGGGGGGATACAGGCAACCGGTAACTATCCAGGAAAAGCAAGGACGCCGAAAGAACTTCGCGACGATATTGGATTTGCTGCATCTCTTGTTCCCGGGGAAACTAATGTCAATGTTCATGCGATTTATCTGGAAGCGGGGAAAAGGATTCCAAGGGACCGGATATTGCCGAAGCATTTTAAAGGATATGTAAAATGGGCTAAAGATCATCATTTTGGTCTTGATTTCAATCCGACTTTCTTCGGGGATGATCCGAACTTTGTAGACGGAAGAACGCTTTCCCATCCGGACAAGAGAATTAGGGATTATTGGGTCCGTCATGATATCGCCTGCAGGGTCATCGCGGCAAGTTTTGCGGAAGAGCTTGGCATTGATTCCGCCTGTAACCACTGGGCTCCTGACGGATTTAAGGACAATACCACTGCAACACGAAAAGCAGTGGAATTGATGAAAAGCAGTCTGGATAAGGCATTAAAAAAAGAATTTAAAGGTGTTCGTGATTATTTGGAGAGTAAACTGTTTGGGATCGGCAGTGAATCATTTGTTGTCGGCAGCCACGAGTTTTATCTTGCGTATGTTATTGCCAATTCCAGGCAGGGACTCGGTTTGACATACGACTACGGACATTTCCATCCCACAGAAGAAATATCCAAGAAACTCGATGCCACATTTGCATTTATTTCATTGATATTACTTCATGCGAGCCGAGGTGTCAGATGGGACAGCGACCATGTGCTGACGATCAACGATTTCGCGCAAAGTGTGGATGATGCGATCGTTGCAGGCGGATACCTGAAGAGAGCCGCATTTGCACTTGATTATTTTGACGCAAGCATAAACAGGATCAGTGCTTATGTTTCCGGTGCCAGAGCAAAGCAAAGGATGTTGCTTAATTCCTTATGCACACCTTTTCATCTTATGAAAAAGGTGGAGGCAACGGGAGACGGTGCGACAAGACTTATTCTCGGAAGCAATATCAGAGCCAGTTTGCCAACGTCGGACGTATGGAACAAGCTGTGTTCGCAAGCCGGCGTGCCCATGGACGACGAATTGCCTGCAGTGATAGCGGATTATGAAAAATCAGTCCTTTCGAAAAGAAACTAGGAGGTGTAAAAGGAAAAACATTTTGGCGAGGTAATAAAAGAAACCCGGAAGAATAAAAAATAAGAAAACAGGAGGAAAAAACAATGGCAGTTTTAATACAAGCAAGAAAAGTAATGGATAGTCCGTTGATGTCGCGAGCAGCCATGAGTTCGAGAATATTGGATAATTTGAAAGTAGGCAAATTGCCTTTGAAAGCTGCTACGAGAAGAGATTTGGTTACGCAAGCGGTAAGGTCAGACAGGGCAATGCTGGAAAAGGCATTTGCGGGACAAATATTTTATGATACACCGTCACTAAAGTATGAAGGCCCAACATCAAAAAATCCCCTTTCGTACAAATTATATAATCCTGACATGATGGTTGACGGAAAGGCTTTGAGAGATCACTTAAAACTATGCGTGGCATTCTGGCATGCGATGAACAATGATCTGTCCGATCCTTTTGGTGGTGGCACTCTATCTAGGCCTTGGGATAATATGTATGATCCGCTTGCACAAGCAGTCGTCAAGCTTGGCGGTTCGTTTGAATTGATGGAAAAGATCGGTTTCCCATTTTGGGCATTTCATGATTACGATCTGATAAGCGGAGATGATACTCTTAAAAATATGAGGACAAAACTTAATTTTCTAACAGATATCGCTAAAGGGTTGCAGAGATCTACAGGTGTCAAGCTTGGCTGGACAACAAATCAGCTCTTTGTGCTTCCGATATATATGGAAGGCGCCGCCACAGCTCCAAAGACATGGCCGTTTATGAGGGCAGTTGCTCAGTGCAAGCAAACCGTGAAGAATGCAATCAAACTGGGAGGAAAAGCATTGGTTTTCTGGGGTGGAAGAGAAGGGTTCATAAACCTGGTAAATACTCTTACGGATGTTGAAAAAGAACATCTTGCGTTATTCTTGAAAGAAGTAATAGCGATGGCAAGAAAAATGGGTTTTGAGGGGGAATTCTGGATAGAGCCCAAAGCGTTTGAGCCGACAATGCATCAATATGACAGAGAGATCGAAGTAGTGCAAGGATTCCTTATCAAATATGGTTTGGAAAACGATATCAAGATAAACTTTGAGCCAAACCATGGAGAGCTTGCATTGCTTTCAGCGGAGGAACAGCTTGATGTTGCCGGCATGCAACTCGGGTCCATTGATATAAATTGCGGAGAATTCGGAATAGGATATGATGTTGATAAGTTCACTGATTTTATGACTGCACTGGCTGTCATGAGGAAGGTGATCGAACTCAGAGAAAAGGGCGGGTTTACCAATGGTCTTATGAATATCGATGCCAAATTAAGAAGGACATCTACGGATTTTCCAGGTGATCTTTTCCATGGCATGATAAAGACGGCGGACACTCTGACTGCAGCATTTATGCTGGCAAAACTGGAGAGAAAAGACCATGTGGTTAGGGACCATGTTGCGCAAAGATATGGCGACTGGCAAACCGCGATAGGCCGTGCAATAACTCATGGCCGATTCAGGGGAGATTTTGGGTCCTTGGCAGATTTTGCTCTTAAGAATGAAGGGGCACTTTCTTGCAAATTACCTTCTGGCAGTATCGAAATGCTTGAAAACAGGAGAGATCTTGCGCTCTTTGCAGCAATTTCAGGGGCGTTTGGTACTTATGGATTAGGTCAGTAGACAGATTCAGTTCTGTTAAGTAGAAAGGGTCCCGATCCCATCGGGGCCCTTTTTGTTTGTTTTTGTTGAAATCCCCGCTTGATATTTTCGATAAAGATATAGGAACCAATTTATGCCAAATCCAATCAATTTGTGTACAAAAACTAGGCTCAGCGGCGGGTTAGACAGGAAATATCTGCCAAACTGGCAAAGATATTGCGGACTTTCAGCTCAGCAACAACCGCTGATCAGAAGATACGTCCAGCTCAATAGAAGACTTGGCGAATCAGTAAAAAATCTTTTGGTTGAAAATGGGATCCTTGAACTTTCGTCAGGATCAAGACGGCTGAATATCAATTTGTTGGAAGAATGTGCAAAATCAAAGTCTTTACGTATTAAATTGCAAATAGGCGGTCTGGAGACAAGGGAGGAGAAATATTCCACTCTGGAGATAATGGACGCGATCTGCGGAAGGCTGATGATCGCAAACGAAGACAATTTTTTTGGCTTGATGCTGCTGGGGCGCATAGATCCTATGCGTGCGGTATTGGCATTTGAGTCAGGCACAAGAGGGAAATTCTCCCCTTCTCTTTATCCTACACTTGCGATGATGATGGGACAATTGTATACGATCTATAGCGACGGGCCCGTGTTAATAGACGAGGCATTTGTGAAGGCTTTCTTGCAGGAAAGATTAAAGGACCTAGGGCATTCCTGGCCGCTTATAAAAGTAGCAGGAGAAATTGCCGATCTTTTTATTGTCTGTTTCCTGGAATTCTGCGGGGCCAAATTAGTCCCCGACGCAGTTGCATGCAGAATAATAAAGATGATCTCCTATTGTTACCGGCTTGATAGAGAAAAATAGAAACCACAGCCCTGGTGCCTGAATGAAATCCGCACTCCAAATTCCCGATGGATATATAGAGAATTGTTATGGCAAACACAATAGATTTACGAGCCGCAAAACGGCCGGGAGGCGGAATATTAAGGACATATTATCCTGATCTAAACCGGGATTTTCGACCGGTAGTTCCTGATTTCCTCACCGGAGTCCCGCGTCACGGATTTATGGTAATGAGCGGTAAATCTATCGTTGGTGCTCGTATTCGCCCCGGACCGGAGTGTGTAGATCAAATAGGCGGAAGAGCAGTGAAAAATATTTTGTTTGCCAATGAAATAGTCTATATAGATCCGTTGGTCATAATCCCGAAAAAAATGGCGGGTTTTGCCGCAAGCGAGAGGAACAGGGGTATTCTCAGGTCCAGCGGACTTAAGGTGCGAGGGGATGATTATTCGTGGAATGAGGTAGTAAACGCTATTTGCGGAAGGATGATGGCGCCTACGGATGAGAATTTCGTAACCGGGGCCGAGATCATGATGCAACAGGAAAAAATTCGATGTGAAAGCCTGGTAAAAGCTTTCTTGTCAGGGTTGGACCGCCGGATACTGCCGCCTTCACAATATTCCATGCTCGACGCATTTATAGGATTTTTCTATCTGAATTTCTTTGATGCCCCTCGTTCTATCGATGTTTCAACGATAAGGGGGTGCATCGCGATATTTCCTCTAATCAACAGCAGATTCACTTTATCAAGGATAGCCGGGAACATTACCGAATTCTTTGCCAAAGCTTTTGTTCAGGGAAATGATGAGATCGGATGGTCGATTGTTCCACCTGATGTAGCTGAGATCGTTTGTAGAATGATAGGTGGTCCCTCTCCATCAGAGGATGAACAATAAACACCTAATCTGTCCTTGGTATCCAGATATTCAAGATCGGCTAAATCCCTTTACATGTTATAATCTCTTTACTTATGGACCTAAATGCGCTTAGAAAAATAAACTACGGCGTTTATATCATATCTTCAAGGAAAAACGATGGTTCTATCAACGGACAGATAGCAAATACGGTCTTTCAGGTCACCTCCGAGCCGGCACAGATAGCCGTTTGCATAAATACACAAAATTACACGCACGAATTTATTTCCGAAAGCGGTGTGTTTTCGGTATCGGTGCTTTCAAAAGAAGCGCCGATGAAATTCATCGGGCAATTCGGATTTAAAAGCGGCAGGGATTTAGACAAATTCAAAGATATAAAACACATATTAAGCCCTTCGGGGACTCCTGTAGTTATAGAAAACTCTGTTACCTGGCTCGATGCAAAGGCTGTTTCAAAATTGGACGTTGGGACTCACACGATATTCGTGGGAAAAATCTCGGGTGGCGAGGTCCTTGGCGACGCGGAGCCGATGACCTATGATTTTTATCATCTCGTTAAAGGCGGCAAATCTCCAAAAGCCGCGCCCACATATATACCGGACAATAAATCATGATGCTTGAAGTGATTATAAGAACTATCGTCCCCATAATCTTGTTGATAGCGATCGGCTTTGCATCCAGGCATTTTCATATTTTTAAATCCGGAGACGAGAAGATATTTTCTTCTTATGTTTTCTTCCTCGCACTGCCGGCGCTTTTTTTCGTGAACATGTCGGAACTCTTGATGAGCAGACAGGTATTGTCTTATATGGTCGCGACAGCTATTCCTCCGGTTGCGGTTGTGCTCTTTTATCTGTTGCTTTCTTTTGTTTTTCGGCTCAAAAAGGAGCAGTTCTATTTTTTGGTGTTCTCGACCGTTTTTGGAAGCTATGCCTTTTTCGGAATACCGTTCATGCTTTTTGCTTTTCCCGGTATCGCGGCAGAGAGGCTCTCAGTACTTTCTTCCGCTTCTATCTCGGTGACAGGTGTTTTTATGACAATACTAGTGCTGGAGCTCTATAAGATCGGAAGCGCATCATTTTTATCCGCAGCAAAGACGCTGACTGTAAAGTTTTCCAAGAACCCTCTGATATTATCTATTTTGTTAGGGCTTGCCTTCTCATTGATCAGGATAAGGCTCCCGATATTCTTATCTTCTTCCCTGCACATGCTCGGAGGGACCACGGCAACGGTGTCATTGTTCATGTTGGGACTCTTTCTGTACGGCAGAAAATACAAGGGTCTTTTAAAGGCACTTATTTTGAGTATAGTGAGAGCGGTCATTATGCCCGCAGCCGCGATCGCTTCTATGTTTTATTTCGGGATAACCGGCTTGCCGGCAACGGTCTCCGTGCTCATGGCAGCCATGCCAGTTGCAATATCCATGATAGTCTTAAGCGAGCGCTACGATTTTTATAAAGAGACCACTGCTTCGCTCACACTCATATCCACACTAGGTGCTATTATTTATCTGCCTTTGTGGATCTTGTTCCTGGGCACCAGATAAAAACAGAAGGAGGGAAATATTATGGCCGCAAGAAAAGTAAAGGACGATATATATTCTGTCGGCGCGATAGATTTTGACAGGAGGCTGTTTGATGAACTTATTCCTCTGCCCGACGGCACCAGTTACAATTCTTATCTAGTTATAGGTTCCGAAAAAACCGCCCTAATAGACACGGTCGACCCGCGAAAAAAAGAGTCGCTAAAAGAAAATCTGAAAGAATTAGGAATAAAGAAAATTGACTATATAATCTGCCATCATGCCGAGCAGGACCATTCCGGGTCTATTCCGGATGTCCTTGCCTGGTTCCCGGAAGCCAAGGTTGTGACGAACGCAAAATGCAAAACTATGCTGCAAGACCTGCTTCTTATACCCGACGGGAAATTTGAGGTGATATCGGACAGGGAGAAGCTATCACTGGGCGGCAAAACCCTGGAATTTATAATTGCTCCGTGGGTGCATTGGCCCGAGACAATGTTTACATATCTTCACGAAGATAAAATCCTTTTCTCGTGCGATTTTTTGGGCTCTCATTTGGCATCCAGCGAGCTGTTTGTGGGAAGCGAGGCTGATACTTATAAGTCGGCAAAAAGATATTACGCAGAAATAATGATGCCTTTCCGCACGAGCATAAAAAACCATCTAAAAACACTGGAACAATATGAAATTAAAACAGTTTGTCCAAGCCATGGGCCGGTTTATCAATCGCCAAAATTTATTATCGAAGCCTATAAAGATTGGACAAGCGACACGGTGAAGAATGAAGTGGTTCTGCCTTATGTGTCAATGCACGGCAGCGTAGAAAAAATGGCCGAATATCTTACGGGCGAACTTATTAAGCTTGGCGTGGAAGCAAAACCTTTTAATCTGCCAAAAACAGATATCGGAGAGCTTGCAATGTCTTTGGTGGATGCGGCAACGGTTGTTGTCGGGGCTTCTGCGGTATTGGCACAAGCTCATCCGCAGGCAGTGTATACCGCGTATCTGGCAAATGCCCTGCGGCCAAAAACGAAGTTCGTTTCTATGATAGGGTCCTTTGGTTGGGGATCAAAGCTGGTCGAAACTATAACGGGCCTTATGCCCAATTTAAAAGCTGAAATAATTGAGCCGGTAATAGCAAAGGGATATCCGAAGCCTGAGGATATAGAGAAGATAAAGGGATTGGCCCTTTCAATTTCGAACAAGCATAGAGCGACCCTTTAGAGATAAAAAGGATGCCAGAAAAATTTAACATCTGCACAATACAACCTGAGGGCTATAATCATTCTCATGCGTTTGCAGAAGTCTCTCTTTTACTACAAAGCTCTTTAATGTCTTTATCTTACGATTGCACAACCAGCATAAACGGGTTTTATCCGGACAGGGTGAATATTGTTCTTGGTTCAAACCTATGGGCACCAGATCCAAGCACCTTAAAGAGTATTAAATATATTCCATACCAGCTTAAGCAGCTTCCAACAGACAGAAAATGGCTCATCGACCGGTTAAGCCCGATTTTGTGCAACGCAAAAGAAATATGGGATTATTCAAAAGAGAACATCGCATTTTTAAATGAATTAGGCCTAAAAGCCAAATATCTGCCGATCGGCTATCACGAGAAACTGGAAACAATAGAACATAAGGCGGATAAGGATATCGATGTATTGTTTTATGGGAGCTTGAATGAGAGAAGAAAAGCTATCCTGGACGGCATATCCGGGATAAAGACAAAAGTGCTTTTCGGGGTTTATGGCAGGGAGAGGGATGAATACATTTCAAGGGCAAAAATAATTCTGAATGTACATAGTTTTGAAAGCAAGATCCTTGAGGTTGTAAGGATATCGTATCTATTGAACAATAAATGTTTCATAGTTTCGGAAGAATCGCCTATAAACCCATACAAAAAAGTCGATCTTTCGATGTTCGAATATAAAGATATTTTAGAGTCATGTAAGCACTTTGTTGAAAATCCGAAAAAGATTGAAGAGATCAGGGATCAAAATTACAAAAGGTTTAAAGAGAGTTATAATATGATTGATTTGTTAAAAATGGTCATTTAGAGTAGATATGATTAGTTTGCCATGATTGCGAAAACAAGTGAAAGGAGAAAGCGATGAAAAAATATGAATGTACAGTCTGCGGCTATATATATGATCCGGTAAAAGGGGATCCCGATGGAGGAATAGCTCCCGGGACATCTTTTGAACAGATACCGGACACCTGGGTCTGTCCCGTATGCGGGGCAAGTAAGGACCAATTCAAGGAAGTGAAATAAAATATTGTAGAGGCATCTTACAAGCTGCCCTTCGGGAGAACGATCCGAATAGAAAGGAGAAAATCTCATGGCCGTAAAAGAAAGACTGGAAGTGTATAAATGCGGGGTTTGCGGGAATATAGTCGAAGTTTTGCATGTTGGCGGAGGGGAATTGGTTTGCTGCGGGCAGCCGATGAACCTTCTTGTGGCCAACACTACCGATGCAGCCAAAGAAAAGCACGTTCCTGTGGTAGAAAAGGTTACTGACGGATACAAAGTCAAGATCGGTTCCGTTGCGCATCCGATGGAGGAGAAACATTATATTGAATGGGTGCAAGCGATAGCAGGAAGCAAGTCCTACAGAGAATTTCTTAAACCGGGGATAGTGCCTGAAGCGGTGTTTAAATTGGCAGACGGGTCGATTACTGCCAGAGAATATTGCAATCTCCACGGTTTGTGGAAAGCGTAGACATTGGGATTGCTTCGGGGCTAAAGCCCCTCGCAATGACAATTAAAATAGAAAGGAAACAAAACCAATGACCAAATCGATAAAAGGGACCAAGACAGAGAAAAACCTGCTTGCATCGTTCGCTGGTGAATCACAGGCGCGTAACAGGTATACGTATTTTGCCTCTGTAGCAAAAAAAGAAGGGTATGAACAGATTTCTGCTATATTCTTGGATACTGCCGAAAATGAAAAAGAGCATGCTAAAAGATATTTTAAACTTCTCGAGGGAGGAGATCTGAAAATCGAAGCTTCTTATCCTTCCGGAGTGATAGGGGTAACCGCTCAAAACCTCGAGGCTGCGGCTGCGGGCGAAAAATTGGAATGGACCGTGCTTTATAAAGAAGCAGCCGATACAGCCGATCAGGAAGGATTCCCTGATGTTGCAACACAGTTCAGGGAAATAGCCGAAGTCGAGGCCGAACATGAAAAAAGATACAGAAAGCTTCTTGCTAATGTGAAAGAAGGGAAAGTGTTCAAGAAGGACAAGCCTGTTAAATGGCGTTGCCGCAACTGCGGATATGTTCATGAAGGGCCAGACGCACCAAAAGAATGCCCGGCATGCGCCCACCCTCAAGCGTATTACGAAGTGTTGTGCGAGAATTATTAAGAGCTCTGAAGTGCTGAAGGCTGAAGAGCTGAAGTATAAGACAGGATATTTGCCTTGCTTCAGCGCTTCAGTTCTTCAGCTCTGTTTATAATGCAAAAATTGATCTGGTCCGTTAATAAACTGAAAAAGACCCCGATAAAAAAGACAATCGATAGCCGTATATTGTCTTTTAAAGCCCTCGGCAAAAAAAACGGCGATGAGATATTTAAAGAACTATGTTTTTGTATAATGACGGCTAATTTTAGCGCCGATCGCGGCATAGAAATACAGAAAAAGATCGGCAAGGGGTTTTTATCGGCCAGGGGCCCCGCAATGGCTAAAAAATTGAAGGCTTGCGGCCACAGGTTTCCCAATACAAGAGCTAAATATATAATCGAGGCAAGGCGACACAAAAAAGCCTTAGTAGAAAACCTTAAAGCTTTAAAGAATGATGAAAATCTAAGGCAATGGATCGCAGACAATATCAAAGGGCTTGGCCTTAAAGAATCGAGCCACTTTTTGAGAAATATAGGCAGAGATAATTGTGCGATTATTGATTTTCATATTGTGGACATTCTGGCAGAACATGGTCTGATAAACGAGCCCAAGACACTGACAAAAAAAACATATCTTGAAATAGAATTGGTATTAAAAAAACTGGCTGATAAATTGGAGCTCACTCTTGCGGAACTGGACCTTTATCTCTGGTACCTTGAAACGGGTAAAGTGTTAAAATAATAGTTGATGAAAAAATATCTTTACGGCCCGGCCTCAGTCGAGATCTTCAAGAATTCCGATGAGATCGGCCGCGCCGCCGCCGACCATATAATACAGCTTGTAAAAACGTGCAAAGACGCAGTGATAATACTTCCGACGGGAGATACTCCGCGCCCGATGTACGCGGAGCTTGTAAGAAGATTTGAACTAGATAGAACAATAGATTTTTCTGAAGTAGTGTTTTTTAATCTAGATGAATATATTGGATTGGGGAAAGACCACCCGTTAAGCTATTCGTACTATATGAATAAGATCTTCTATGAAAAACTCGATAAAATAGGGCCGTCAAGAGCTCCGAAAAAAGAAAACAGGCATATCCCTTTTGTCGAAAAAAGTCAAAAGCCGGCACTGGCCGCGAAATATTATAATCAAAAGCTCAAAAAAGCAATAGACAAGACCGGCAGGGAAATGGCCGATCTGGTCATTCTCGGCGTGGGCGGCGCTTATCCGGTCAAAAACTCCAGCGGCAAATATATAGGGATAAAAGGCGGGCATATCGGTTTTAACGAGCCGGGATCAAAAATAAATGATAAGGCCCGTCCTGTTACACTGACAAAAAAAACAATGATCGATACGGCTTTTAGATTTATGAACCTGCATATTTGTGAAAAGATCTACAAAAGAGAGATCCCTTTTCATATTCCGGCAAAAGCATTAACGCTGGGGATCGCAAACATCCTCGAAAGCCGCAAAATACTTCTTCTTGCAAATATGGAAGAGAAAATGCCTGTAATAAAGCATCTATATGAACTTGATCCCTCTCCGAATTTTCCCGCGAGCTATCTCAAATATCACAGCAATGTTCATTGGCTTTTGGACAGGGACGCGGCAAGCGAACTTCCGCACATAAAGGCCCCCTGGAAGATATATAAAGAAATAAAGTGGGACAAAACTCTCATCAGAGAGGCTGTCCTTGAGGTCCTGGAGCATCACCACAAATCGGGCATCAACTCATTAAAAGAACAGCAGCTCCTGAATATCGGGATCCCTTACCGGGAATTAGAGATCTTCGGCGGGATCAATACGGTAAAAAACGATACGTCAAAATATCTTAAAGATGTTATTTCGACGGATGACAGAAGGCTTCTTCCGTCCAAAAAAAGGATAGTGATCTTTTCGCCGCACCCGGATGATGATGCCATAACAATGGCTGCTACGATAAAAAAGCTGAAGGAAAACAATAACGATATCTGGATAGTCTACATGGTAAGCGGCGAAAACGCGGTAAGAAATACCGAAAAAGCGGCCAGGAAAAAGTTTGGCCAGTATTTGAGCCAGTCCAAGCTTAGGTATGGGATAAAAAACATATCAGGAAAGCAAAAAGAGGAGTTTTTGCGTCAGGCAAGGATAGCGACAAGGCAGGAAGAATCACGCGCGGCCGCCGATATCCTTGGGATAGCGCAGAACAGGCTGATATTTTTGAATTTGCCATATTACTATCATAGAGGGCTGATAGACGTAGCGCCGATAGATCCCGTAAAAGATGTTTTGCCGGTCAGAGAGCTCATTCTAAATATAAGACCGCAGCACGTTTTTTACAGTGCCGAGGCCGACCCTCACGGAGCTCACGGGTTATGCGCGAAAATAATGGCTCTTGCTTTTGAAAAACTCCCGCAGTTTTGGATCGCGGCATTTTGGGGATACAGGGGAGCCTATGAGGAATGGTCTCTTCATAAGCCGGATGGGCTTGTGATAGTACCTTTCGACAAAAAACTTATGGCTCAAAAGATAAAATGTATCAAAGCCCACGTGTCGCAGCTTGATCCAATATTTCCGAGTTTTGACCACAGAAAATTCTATGAGCGCGCGCAAGATAGGAATAGGACGACGGGAAGGCTGCTTGAGCAGATGGGCTACCTAAAGGGCGGCCCCAACTTTGCCGAGATCTTCCGCAGGATCTCCTATGCGGAATTCATTAGGACGCGGTAAATCTATCTGCCCACATTACTTTTTTGCATCCTGAGCGAGTTCTTCAGGGGGAAGGAGTGTATTGTAGAATATCATTCTTGCTCTTTTTTCTGCTTCTGCATCGGCTTTCGCTGTAGTTGTATCAGTAGGAGTTTTTGTCTTAACCTTTTTAGGAACTGCTGCTGATGCGGCGGTAGGTAGTGTCGCTTTTGCTCCACCCGCTGCTTTTTTCGCTGCTACAGCTGCATTAGTGTCTTTTTCAGCCATTGATTCTGTTGTTTCTTGCACAGCTGGTGCCGGAACTGGTGCATGCAAATGAGCGTCTTGAGGTGCTGGTCCCGGGGTAGGTGCATTTGGAGTAGGAGCGGGAGCAGGCTGTGGTGCGGGAACCGTTTCAGGTGCGGGAGCTAGCGGTTTTGATTTTTCTCCATGTTCCCCAAATCTCACTTCGTTCGCCGCATTATTGATCTTTGTTTGTGTTTCCTTGCTGAATAATTTTGCTATCCCGCCTATCACGGCTCCCGTGCCTTTCATAATCCATCTGATCGGCGCCAAAGCCGCATTGGCGACCTTTGTTAAAAAGCCTTTAGGCTTATCGTCCCCGGATTTTTCTCCTGACGGTCTCACTCTTAAGCTATCAGCTTCTTTTTCCATGCCGAACAAGTCGAGCAGGCTTCTTACCGGCCAGGTAAAGGTGTTTAATATTGCTCTGCCCAGTTTTCTAAAAAATCCGCCGCCGGATTTTGATGCTGAGTCCGCTTTTGAAGTACCTCTTTCATGCTCTTGAGAATGATCCGCTGTTTCTGCTTTTGGATTATCGGTACCCTTTTTTTCGTGCGCATTTGAAGGCCCTTCCGGTCTTTCTTTAGATTTTGCGCCTTCTGCCCGATCACCGGCGAGCACGGGGCTTTCCCCCCCTGCTTTTCTTGCCATACCCTGTTTTACAAGTATTTGCCGGTCATTTGCGTCCATATTACCCGATATTCCGAGGAGATCTCTTCCTGCTTTTGTTGTGGTCGTGGCCCAGTTTTTGGCTTCTTCGGAGTTAAGTGTACCGGCTGCTCCTTTTGTTTTAATTTCCTCAGGAGCGTCTTTTCTAAAAGTCTTTTCGGAATATTTGCGTCCGGTGGTTTCAGGTTTGGGAGCTTCTGTCTGGTTATTCTGAGCTTTTGGAGCTGGGGCAACTGGATTTGCAGGTGACTGAGCATCGGGGGGGGGAGTATAAGGAGTGATCTCAGGCATAATCTCCTTATCTATAACCTCCACAATATTGCCTTTACTGGTCTTTATCTGTACTGAACCGGGTTGGTCGTTTATCAGTTGTGCAAGCGTTCCTTCTTCAATTGTTGGGTCTTGGCTCTTAATATTCTTATAATTTGCCAGAACGGCTTTCCCTGCATCGTTTGTTTCCAGAGCTTTTTTTGCGTCGGACAATTTTATGCCTAAATTTGGATTTGTTGCAATATTATTTCTAAGCCAGGCACCGTTTAATGGTTCCGTCATAAATTTGCTCCTTCCGATTTACAAAATAAAATTTTCGGCTCTGAATATATGTCGTACCGAGAAGGTTAAATCTTGCATTGAAATTGCCGTCATAATTCAAAGATCTACAACTTACTTCGGTCAATTTCGAACCCCTGATCCCTCTATACTATTTATCGACAAATATACAACAGGATTTCAATGCGGGAAAACGTGAGGGTTTAGGCCAATATATATGAGAACATAAGCGGCACTACGATAGTCGCATCGCTTTCTATGACAAAGCTAGGCGTATCCTTGACCAGCTTGCCCCATGTGATCTTTTCGTTAGGGACCGCGCCGCTGTAAGAGCCGTAAGACGTGGTGCTGTCGGATATTTGGCAAAAATATCCCCATTTTCTTACATTTTCTTCAAAAAGGTCCTGTTCGATCAACGGGACTACGCAGATCGGGAAATCCCCGGCAATACCGCCGCCTATCTGGAAGAACCCGATAGAATGCTTTTTGGAGGTCTCTTTGTACCAGTCGATGAGATAGCTCATGGTCTCAAGGCCGGATTTGATGACCGACATGTTTTTCAGGTCGCCCCTTTTGTGGTCGGCGACAAGAACGTTTCCTATGGTCGAATCTTCCCACCCGCCTACAAATATCGGAATGTTTTTCTCGCACGCGGCTATCATCCAGGAATCTTTGGGGTCTATCTGGAAGTATTCTTTGAGGACCCCGTCCCTAATGATTGCGTACATCAACTCATAAGGGAAATATCGTTTTCCTTCTTTTTCGGCCTTTCTCCAGTACTTCTGGAGAATACGCTCAATGCGTCTCATTGCTTCTTCTTCTGGTATGCAGGTATCGGTTACTCGGTTCATATGCCTTTTGAGCAGGGCTTCTTCGTCATCCTTTGTAAAATACCTGTAACCGGGAACCCTCTCGTAAAAATTGTGGGCGACAAGGTTAAAAATATCTTCCTCAAGGTTGGCTCCTGTGGTCGAGATAGCGCTAATTTTGTCCTGCCTTATCATTTCGGCCAGCGTAAGTCCTATCTCGCCGGTGCTCATGGCGCCCGCCATTGCCAGGAACATTTTCCCGCCGCTGTTTATATGCTTTACATATGCCTGCGCCGCATCCTTTACCACCGCCGCGTTGAAATGCCTATAGTTGTGGTCTATGAAATCTTTTATTGCCTTGAATTGTTCTTTTGAGTTCATTGTTTTCTCCCGGGATTTCATAAATTATAAGCTAAACAGGCAGCAGTGTCAACGAAACAGAAGAAATATCCCTGCCAAAATTATTAAAGTTCCGCAGATCCTTTTAATTATGAACGAAGCTTTTGATGCCTTGTTCCAGTTAAGATATCTTTGAACTGCTTCGGTGAATGTTCCAGCTACCACTATTACCGAACAATGTCCTGCAGCGTATGAAAATATCAATATCAACGAAAAACCCAGATCTTTTGCGCCTGACGTGAACGCTATTCCGAGGATCGGCGCCATGTACGCAAATGAACAAGGTCCAAGCGCCACTCCGAAAACAAGGCCCACAAAAAACGCGGCGAAAAGACCCTTTCGTCCCGACAGTACATTGTTCGGGGATAGTGAAAAAGGTATCCAAACAAGGTCAAAAAGATAAAGTCCGATCAAAAAGAATATTGCGGCGACTAAATAATTCCCAAATACCCCCACATCTCCAAGCATGCGGCCTGCGAGTCCGGTTACCAGCCCAATTGAAGCTATTGTGACAAGAATTCCAAGAGAAAATAGAAGTGACAGGGAAAATGCTTTTCGGGTATTAATATTGTCTGTCCCGTTTATTAAAGCCACTATTAAGGGAATGCTTGCGAGGTGGCAGGGACTAAGCAGTATGCTCAGTATCCCCCAGACAAAAGCCGCGGCTGTCGCGATATACGGGTTTGAATATAGAGCGCAGGATAGGGCGCTAAATATTTCCAGCATTTTTTCCTAATTTCTTGTCTATTATCTTTGCGATCTCACTGGCAGGATAAAATCCTGTGTGTCGGAAGAACTCTTTGCGCTGATCATCCAAAAACACCTGTGTCGGGATCATGCTTACCCCATATTGTCTGGCAACCATAGATCCCATTGTTCCCGAAACATCATAAAAGACAACAGTTACTTTCCCTCTATATTTTTCTTCTATCTCTTTCATTACCGGCCGCATCATTCTGCACGGCGTGCAATTTACAGACCCTATTTCCAGGAATGTGACTTTAATATTGCTTTTTAGTCCGGCTGGTTTATTTGTATTTGCCGCCGTTACTTTATCACCTGAAATGACAAACAACGCAATGAACAGGGCTGTCAAAAGCACCTTACAAATTTTCATTTCTCAGCCCTCACTTTGATGCTGGCTACGCAGTCAGCTGTTCCGTCAATATCGGTCGGGTAGGTGTCCTGGCTGACGATCTCAATATTCTTGAACCCCGCATTTTTAATTAGATCCAAATATTCTTCTTTCATCAATGCCCCGGCGATACAGCCGACATATGCTTCTATAGAATCTTTTACTGTTTTTGGGAGGTCTTTTATTAGGACAAGATCCGATATCATAAGCCTTCCTCCGGATCTAAGTACCCGGAATGCCTCACTAAAAACTTTTTTCTTGTCGGGCGAAAGATTGATCACGCAGTTCGAGATGATCACATCCACTGAGCCGGTATCGGCCGGTAGTTTTTCTATCTCTCCGAGCCGGAATTCCACGTTGCTGTAGTTGCCTTTTAATGCGTTCTCTTTTGCCTTCTTTATCATGTCAGGCGTCATGTCCACGCCGATAACGTGCCCGCTCGGGCCGACTTTTTGGCTTGAGAGAAAAGCGTCAAAGCCTGCACCGCTTCCAAGATCAAGGACAGTTTCACCTTCTTTTAGAGAAGCTATCGCAACAGGATTGCCGCAGCCGAACCCGAGGTTTGCGCCTTGAGGGGCACCATTCATCTCGTCATCACTGTATCCGACAGCTTTACTAATTTCTGCGGCGGTTTTATCAGGGCCGCAGCAGGATCCGGAACAACCGCACGATGATCCTGTGTTCAGCATTTTCGAATAACTTTCACGGACCGTATTCTTTATATTCCCATGATCAAACCAATGACGGGTTTTATTTGAAAAATATACCAGACTAAGCATTATAGGGACTTCCGTGAGCACTCCTACTACTGTCGCCAGCGCCGCGCCGCTCTTTAATCCGAACAAGGAGATTGCCACGGCCACCGACAGCTCAAAGAAATTGCTGGCGCCGATCATCGCGGCAGGAGAAGCGATATCGTGAGACAGCCGCCACTTTTTAGACCACAGGTATCCGATGAAGAAAATAAAATATGTCTGGATCGTCAGGGGCACAGCGATAAGCAGTATGTGGAAAGGATTGCTGATTATTATATTTCCCTGGAAAGCAAAAAGAATGACCAGCGTAAGCAATAGCCCAATGATCGTGACCGGTTTGAGAGCTTTTAAAAATACGTTATCGAACCAATCCTGCCCCTTTGCTTTTAACAGATAAACTCTCGATAGATATCCTCCGGAAAGAGGAATCACAACAAACAGGATCGTGGAATATATTAAAGTGTCATAGGGAACTTCTATCTGGTTCACTCCCAGAAGGAATTTGACGATAGGCACAAATGCGACCAATATGACAAGGTCGTTTACCGCCACCTGAACTAGCGTATAGGCGGGATTTCCCTTGGTCAGATAACTCCAGACAAATACCATGGCGGTGCAGGGCGCGGCGCCCAACAATATAGCGCCCGCGATATATTCTCTGGCCAGAGCAGGATCAATAAAAACCGCAAAAGCATATTTTAAGAAAATAACGGCGAAGATCGCCATCGTGAACGGTTTGATCAGCCAATTTACAACCAAGGTTACAATAAGTCCTTTTGGGCTTTTGCCGGCCTTTACAATGCTCCCAAAGTCGATCTGTACCATCATTGGATAGATCATCAGCCAAATAAGGACAGCAACCGGTATGTTTACCCGCGATATTTCCATTGCACTTAAAAAAGAAACGCCTGCAGGGAATAGTCTTCCAACAATTACTCCTGCGACAATACAAAACAGAACCCAAAATGTCAGATATCTTTCAAAAAACGGAAGCTTTAATTCTGTATCAGTTTTGGCCATTTTAATCTACCCCTCCTTTTTATATCAGAATATTTTTAAAACAGAAAATTGAACAGATATCCGGTCAATATTATCCCTATCGCTACCGTACCGAAGAATGTGAAAAGAAGTCTGGGTTTTAAGACTCGGCCGAGTATTAAGAATTCCGGCAGTGAAAGACCCGTAACTGCCATAAGAAAAGCAAGAGATGTTCCGAGAGGGAGCCCTTTTGCCATAAGTGCCTGGGCAACAGGGATAGCTCCGGCGCAGTTTGCGTAGACAGGAACACCAACTATTACGGCAAATATGACTGCGAAAGGATTGTTCTTGCCGGCGTATGTCGAAAGAAGATCTGCCGGTACATATCCGTGAATAAGAGCTCCCACGGCTATGCCTGCCATGACATAAAGCCATATCCATCTAAAGGTATCTATTGAGTAATTTCCCGCATAAACTACGCGTTCTTTGAATGAATTGTAGCTGCCTGTCTGCGGAGCACAGGAAGAACCGACCGAGACTTTTTCGTCGACATATTTTTCCATCTTTAGTTTTCCGATAAAAAAGCCCGCCAGCGTTGCTATCGTGAGTCCGCTAATTATATAGGTAAGCATTACCTTCCATCCGAACATGCCAAGCAGCATGACAACGGCTATTTCATTTATGGTAGGGGAGGATATCAAAAACGACATGGTCACGCCCAGAGGGATCCCGGACTCGAGCATCCCTAGAAATACAGGGATAGCCGAGCAAGTGCAGAACGGCATAAATATGCCCAGTACCGATGCAAGTATATTGCCGACAAACTCACCTTTTCCGCTGATAATCTTTTTTATTTTGTCGGGTGGAAGATAAGTCCTTATAATTGCTACAACAAAGATAACGGTTACTATAAGGAAGTATATTTTCGGGACATCATAAAGGAAAAAATTAAGGCTGTCCGAAAAATGTCCGCCTCTTTGTAGTTTGAGTATGTCATAAGTTAGTAGATCCGCCAGCCATTTAAATATATCCAAATCAAGAGCCCTCCTTTTTTGACTGTTTCTTTATAAATTCTTCTATTTTTGCTTTTATCTCATCCCGCACTTTTCTGACGGAATCCATTGACGATGGGTCGCGAAAGTTCCAGTGTATTTTCTTTGCGGTGCCGGGAAATATTGGGCATTCTTCGGCCGTTGCAGCATCGCATACCGTGATTATGTGGCCGTATTTGTCGCCGATTTTAAGAAAATCAAGCACGTTCTTGGTTTTGTTGTTGGAGATCTCTATCCCGATCTCTTTCATCGCTTCGACGGCCAGCGGGCTTAATATTCCGGGTTCCAAGCCTGCGCTTTCAGCCTCGAACCGGTCTTTCCCAAGATGGTTCAACAAGCCTTCTGCCATTTGGCTCCGGACACTGTTGTAAACACATACAAACAATACCTTCTCTTTTTTCATCGGGCCCTCTCTTAATTCAATGTTTTGATCAAGACATTCAGCTGTTTTGCCAGTTCTTTTTTATTAATCTGATAATATGTGAATCTCCCCTTGTTTTGCGAAGAGATTATTCCCGATTTCTTCATCTGATTGAGATGATGTATGACAAGATTGTGCGGCATTTCAAGGAATGCGGTTATTTCGCAGACGCATTTTTTGCCGTTCTTAAGAAAACAAAGCATTTTCAGTCGATTTTCTTCGGATATCGCCCTGAGAGATTTGCAAAGCTTGTTTAGCGGTAAAGATGAACAGCGGCATTTCCTCATAGAAGAATAGTAGCACTTTTAGTCCGTTGTGTCAATATTTATTGACACGTTGTGCTATCCAATCTCTTTTATTGTTGAGTATATTGCGCCTTCTTTTGTAAGCATTGATCGTATCAAAGCAAAGCTGCCTATCTCCATGTTCCAATCAATATCAATATTTAGGTCTTTTATATTAAATTTTGTAAAATCCCCGGGTTTAAACCTCGCAATGGTGATGTGAGGGGTAAAGTCTCTTTCCGGACATTTTATTTCTAAGGCAGTTTCAATGCAGCTCTTTAAGGCTGCCAATTCTTTTGAAGGATGTGCAGCCAACCATATAAGGCGCGGTTCTTTTAGTGACGGTCCGAACGAGACGCTTTTGAACCTGGTCGAGATCTTTGGGAGGTCGATTTTCATAAGTTTCTGAACGATAGCTTCTGTTTCAAGCTCATCGGCTTCCCATGGAGGCAATAATGTTACATGAAGATTTTCCGGAGGGATCCAGCGCACATTAAGCGGAATAGATCTTTGGATTTGGAGCACAAAAGACCGTATATTATCGGGGGCCTTTATCGCAACAAAAACCCTCATATGGTAATATAACCACAAATGAAGCTTAATATCAAAGTCTTCCCAAGGGCATCAAAGAACCGGATAATCGAAGAAAACGGCCGCTTAAAGGTCTATGTGACAAGCCCTGCGGTGGACGGCAAGGCCAACAAAGCGGTCATAGAGTCGTTGGCTGAGCACTTTGATGTAAGAAAACGGTCGGTTATTATAGTGTCCGGGGAAAAGAGCAGAGAAAAAACCGTTGAGATATTGGAGTAAAGGATTGATTTTGTACTGTGTTTATAAGGAACTTTTATCATACGAAAGCCGTCTAATAATATGAAGAGCATGAAATATGATTTTTCTCAGGTTTATGCGAAGTACAAGGACAAGATCTGGGGGCTTATTTCAAAATATGCTCCTGCCCGTCATGACAGGGAAGATCTTTTTCAAGAGATTTTCTTAAAGGTACATAAGAACCTGGACAGGTTCAGGGGAGATTCGGACATAGGGACCTGGCTTTTCAGGATCGCCGTGAACGAAGCGATTAATTTTGGCAGGAAAAAGGGACGGTTATTAAAGCTTGAACAGGTCGTGGAAAAGCTGAATATATTTAAAAAAGCGCAGGAACCCGAAGAGATAGAAGAGGATATACGAAAATGGGCCCCGCTTAAAGTATTGAACCAGAAGCAGAAGCTTATATTGATAATGGCAGAGGTGGAAGAGATAAAAATGAGCGATATAGCAAAATACATGAAGATCTCGGAAGGCACTGTAAAGTCGAATCTTTTCAGGGCAAAAGAGATTTTGAGAAAAGAAATTGAAAAAGGAGGAGGCATTTATGGATAAGCTAAAAATTTACCTTGACGGCCTTAAATCCTGGCATCCGGAGGCCGACTTTGGAGCCATGTACTTAAATGTGATCGCTCATCCGAAGCCTGATCTTTCATATGTCCCTTCGGCCCTTAAGTTCTCGGCCGCTTTTGCGGCATTGTTCGTAGTTCTGTCAGCCGGACTTTATTTTTCTAGTCTCAAGGGTTCATACGACAGCCCGTTGTCTTATGTATTCGAGCAGGAATCTTTGTCCGGCAACGGGCCGGTAGGCTATATACTTAGCGAATGACGGAACTATTCTTTGTGCCTAGATTGTCTAAAATATGCAGGGAGGATCAAAAATGAAAAAGAGTTTTGCAGTTGGAATTGTCGCGGCAGCACTGGCGGTATTTCTTTCTTCATCTTCTATGGCTGCCTGGGGTGAGGGAAGCGGTAAAGGATGGGGAAGAGGCGGCAGTCCCAGCTTTTGCAAAGGCAAAATAGCAAGCCGGCTTAAGTTGTCGCAGGACCAGATCAACAAGTCGTTTGAAAAAGAACAGTCAGTTGAACGGGACATCCTGGCAAAGATGCAGGAGAACGAAAAAATAAGGCTTGCAATGGGGCAGGAACTGAAAAATGACAATCCAGGCAAAGCAAAACTATACAAATTCATAGATGACATAAATAAAAATAGAGCAGAAAGCCAGAAGAAAAGAATAGAGTATATACTTTGGTTTAAATCACAGCTTACCCCCGAGCAGAAACAAAAATTTGCTTCTTGCTTTAATGGCAAGGGTTTAAACCGTAAACAGGGAAAAGGGTTTGGGTGGGGGAAATAAGAGCAGTATGGAAATTCTGGGGGACAGGGACTTGAACCCCGATTCTCGCCTCCAAAGGGCGGTGTCCTACCATTAGACGATCCCCCAACAAGCTAAAGGTTTGTGATTCTTCTCTTTAAGTAAGCTCTGCCAAAACCGGTTTTGAGCTGTTTTTCTCTATTCATCGCGTCCGATTTTGCTTCACAAGCTTCATAATAGATCAATTTAAAAGGTCTTCTTGAGTTAGTTGCTTTAACAAATCCATCGTTGTGTAACTTAACTCTGGCTTCCAGATCTCCCGTAAAGCCCGTATAAAGTTTACCATCCTTTAAGCTCCTCAAGACATACGTAATAAACATTAAAGTCCTACCTCGCCCGCAACGCTTCGCTTACGCTTGCGTAGCGATGCGGGCGGGCCATTAGACGATCCCCCAAAGATAATTACAAATTAAAAATTACAAATGGCAAATATGAACGGTCGATAATACGCATTATATCAAAGCTTTTCTTCTGAATTTTGACTCGTATTCTTTGTTCATTTCCAGATCTCTTCTTTTCATCGCTGCTTTGGCGGTTTCTACGGCTTTTTCAATAGTATATTCTTTTAATCCGCCGGATCCGCCCCAGGAAAAAGAGGGAATGTGCCTTGGCAAATAGCCGGACATAAAAAGGTTGCAGGAGATGCCGATAACGGTCCCGGTATTTATCATGGTATTTATGCCTGTTTTGGTGTGGTCGCCTATTATGGCTCCCATGAATAGTTTTCCGGTATTGATCTCCTTGCCGTTCACGATTATCTTGACGTTTGTATAATTATTCTTAAGATCGGAGTTGTTTGTTCCCGCGCCAAGATTTACCCATTCTCCTATGAATGAGTGTCCGATAAAGCCTTCGTGCTGTTTGTTGGAATAGCCCTGGAATATCGTCGATTCCACTTCACCTCCAATTTTGCACATGGGACCAATTGATGTTGAACCGTATATTTTTGAAAGAGCTTTTATGACTGTTCCTTTTCCAATATATACGGGGCCGGTAATAACGGAGTTTGCCATGATCGTCGCGCCCGCATCGACAACTACAGGTCCGGCTTCTGCGTCTATAACAACTCCGGGATATATTTTTGCGGTTTTAGAGGTGAAAATATTTTTTGGATTGATGAAAGATATGTTCCCATGTCTTTTGGCGGGGGCGCCGTGCCTTGCCGCCTGCCTGCCGGCAGGCAGGGCAGGCAGGGGTTTAAAACCCACCCTTACATGCGATATTCTCAAGTCATTGGCTATCTCGTCCCCGTTTTTGTAGATCAAGTCCCACGGATACTCGATCAGGCACGATTTTACCGTTATCTTTTCGGCGCAAAGCTCTTCGATCTGTTCATGCGAGATATTTCCATCATTTTTTAAGACCGCCAACACTATCACGCCGTTGTTCACCAAAACAAAAGAATGAGCCTTGTTTTTGAGTTCTTTCTTTACATCTTCGTTGATCAATAACCTCGAGTTCACAAAAACAATGCGGTTTTTACCCAGTTTTGAATCTTTGAGGGCGTATTGCGTTTTTTCTGCAAGAGTGAGGATCCCGCACCTAAGTTCCTGAGGCTCCTTTAGATATGTCAGGGGCAGAAGGTCCTTGCATTTTTCATCGTGAAAATACCGTATGTCCATAAATTATCCTATTTTGTAATCCGGGCTTTCAAAGGAATATGTAAAATTGGTATGGGTATCGTACCTGTTCTCAAGGATAGCAACTACATCTTCTATGAATACGATCTCTTCGTTCGTGGGGACAACAAAGACCTTTATTTGCGAATCGGGCTTTGATATCTCTGTTTCCGCATCGCGCGTCCTGGTAGCAAGATTCTTTTCTTTATCTATTTTTATCCCGAGATCTTCAAGATTTTCTAAAACCCTTTCTCTTAGGGACGGGTTCAATTCTCCTGCGCCGCCGGTAAAAATTATCGCATCAACATGGCCTATCGCAGCCAGATACGACCCGATATATCTTTTTAGGCTATAGGCTTCCATTTCCTGGGCCAAACGGCATCTTTCGCTGCCTTCGGCTGCGGCCAGGTCAATATCCCGCCTGTCGGAGTATTTTCCTGTAATGCCCAGCAATCCGCTCTTGTTGTTGAGTATCCTGTCAAGCTCATGGGCGTGGAACCCTTCTTTTTCTATCATGAAAAGTATTATGGCAGGGTCAA
The DNA here is from genome assembly GCA_041650595.1 of Candidatus Margulisiibacteriota bacterium. Lineage (GTDB taxonomy): Bacteria > Margulisbacteria > WOR-1 > JAKLHX01 > JAKLHX01 > CALFCX01. Next base: position 118,361 of record JBAZKW010000002.1, on the reverse strand, counting down.
GATCTCCGCTTCGTGTACCCATTATTGCTCCTGCAAGAGGAGTAAGCCCCATGGTTGTGTCTATGCAAATGCCGTTTTTGATCGCTGCAGCGCTTACCCCGTTGCCTATATGCATAGTTATTACATTTGTTTCGGAGTTCTTCTTTTTCAAAAGCACGGAAGCTCTTTTGGAAACATAAAGATGCGATGATCCGTGAAATCCGTATTTTCTTACGCCGTACATTTTGTACCATTCGTACGGGACCGCATAAAGATAGGACCTGGGAGGCATTGTCTGATGAAATGCGGTGTCAAAGACCGCTATATTGGGTATATTCGGAAGTGCTTTTCTTGCGGCCTCTATTCCGGCAATATTGGGCGGCATGTGCAAGGGTCCCAGGTCTTTCAATTCTTTTATATCTTCAAGCGCTTTGTCGTCTATCAGGCAGGATTTGTTAAAAACGGCCCCTCCGTGAAGGACTCTATGCCCCACCGCGGAAATTTCACGGATATCCTTGATCGCACCGATCTTTTCGTCCGTGAGCAAGCCGAGTATCCTCAAAAGTGCGGAGCTGTGGTCGGGGGAACTAGCTTCTATCCGGAGCTCCTCTTTGCCGTTGTTTTTGTGGCACAAAAAGCCGTTGGGCGAGCCTATGCGCTCCGCAATTCCTTTGCAGATTACTTCTTTTTTGAACCAGTCATAGAGTTGATACTTGACAGAGGAGCTGCCACAGTTGAGAGCTAATATTTTCATGGCACCTTTGTCTATGATATAATAGCGCAGGGTAAAAATCAACATGGCGTTAAAGTCCAAAGACCTTCTCGGCCTCAAAGAACTCTCTCTGGCGGACATAAATCTTATTCTTGATACCGCCGAATCTATGAAGGAAATATTATCTCGTCCCATGAGGACGGCGCCAGCCCTTTCGGGGAAAATAATAACGGCCCTTTTTTGCGAACCCAGCACCCGCACGCGGACCTCTTTTGAAACAGCGGCCAAAATGCTTTCTGCCTCCGTAAGTTCTATCACCGTTGCAGCCAGCAGCGCGGCAAAAGGGGAGACGCTAATAGATACCGCCAAAAATCTTGAAGCTATAGGCACCAACGGCATAATAATAAGGCATTCTATGGCGGGAGCTCCGCATCTTATCGCCAAAAATATTTCCGGCTCGGTTATAAATGCCGGGGACGGTTACAACGAACATCCCACGCAGGCACTTTTGGACATGTTCACAATGCGGGAGAAAAAAGGCCCGCTCAAGGGCAAGAAGGTCGTGATCGTAGGCGATATACTTCACAGCCGTGTGGCACGCAGCAATGCCTGGGGACTGCTCAAATCGGGCGCTTCGGTCACCCTGGTCGGGCCTCCTACTCTTATGCCCAAAGGCATAGAAGCAACCGGCGCAAAGGTTTCATATAAGCTGGACGAGGAGCTCCGAGACGCTGATTTTGTAAACGTACTCAGGATACAACTTGAACGGCAGCAAAAAGGGTTGTTTCCTTCGCTGCTTGAATACACTCAGTTATTCGGAATAACAAAAGAGCGTCTCAAAAAAGCAAAAAAGGATATTGTCGTCATGCATCCCGGGCCGATCAATAGGGGTGTGGAGATCGCAAGCGATATTGCCGACGGTGAAAACAGCGTAATCCTGGATCAGGTCTCAAACGGCGTCGCGGTAAGAATGGCAGTCCTTTTCCTACTTATGGGAAGTCGGGCAAAGAATTAAAAATTAAGAATTTCAAATTACAAATTGGGAACAAGAAGACAGAACGCCAAACCCCGAGCAAGCCTCATGAATACATTTCTGTGTTTGTAATTTGCAATTTTTAATTTGAAATTACAACGCCAGTAACACGGATACGGTTATTACCCATACTATTACCGTTCCCAGGAAAAAAGGATCTCTGAGGAGCAACTTTTCCAGCGGGGCTTCCGTCACATTATCGTTCGTCAAAAAAAGCACGCGGTATATGCCGTAGACTGCCAGAGGAAGAGTATAGATCATATTGAAATTTGTGCCGTCAGGAGAGGAAAGGCAGTACATAGCGTAGACGATAAGAGCCGAAGAAGCCGAGATCATTACGGATTGTTCAAGTTGTTTTTCCTCATAAAGCCCCGCAAATTGCTGTTCGGATCTTTTTGCAAGGATCAATTCTCTCGTCCTTCCGCTCAGCGCGACAAAGGCCGAGCTCATGAACACGAAAAAAACAAGCCAGCCGGAAACAGGTTTTGAAATTGCCGCAGTGCCGGCGGATATCACAATGCCTGCGGCCGTGGCCACTATTACGATGTCCATAAAAACGATCTTTTTAAGATATAGAAAATAAGCGAGCGATATAAAAAAATACAGGACTGCCGCTATCCCAAAACCCGGCCCAAGGAAAAACGATGCAACAAAAGAGCCGACCAATACGGCTCCAAGAGAAAATTCCGCCTTGTTAACGCTAAGTTCGCCGCTAGCGACAGGGAACAATCTTTTTATGGGGTCATTTCTATCCGACTCAACGGAGATGATATCTTCTATTATGTTTATCGCTCCCGTCAACAGGGAGAATATAAGGAACCCGACAAAGATCTTGAGCAGATAGACCCAATTAAGCGGGTCCCCGGAAAAAATGAGCGGCAGAAAGATCACCGCCGACCTGGACCATCTGTAAGGCCGCATTGTTATCAACAGAAGTTCGATCGTTCTCATGAAAAACTCCTTCTATTTTTAATATAGCCCTCTATTATGAGGTCTTCACCGGATCTTTTTACGCTCAAATCCGTGAGTGCCGCAGCCTTGTTGAGCTTTGCAAACCCTTTTCCGCCCACAGCCGGCAGAGCATGTTTCCCGCCGATTATTTTTTGGGAAACGAAAAAGATTACTTTGTCTGCCAGGCCGTTTTCCACCACGGAGCCGGCAATTTCGGAGCCACCCTCTATAAGAATGCTGGCTATGCACATTTTCCCAAGCTTTGCAAAAAGCTTTTTAAGGTCGACCCGGCCTTCCTTTGAGTCTATCTCAAGAACGCTGCAGCCGGCCTGTTTTAGGGCCAGGACCTTTTTAAGGCTGGCTTCTTTGGTCACTGCTATCAGGGTAAACGAAGTTTTGTCTTTTACTACTTTGCTGTCCAGAGGAATGGATGCCCGGCTGTCCACAATAACCCTGAGAGGTTGTTTTTCTGCTCTGCTCAGGCGGGCGGTAAGGAGGGGATCATCTTTTATTACCGTATTTATGCCGGCCAACACAGCGTCATTTAGGGCTCTCAGCCGGTGGGCGTATTTTCTGGAAACAGTGCCGGTGATCCATTTGCTTTCACCGGAAGAAGTGGCGGTTTTTCCGTCCAGGCTCATGGCAGTTTTTAAAGTGACAAAAGGTCTGCCGGTCGATATATGCTTTACAAAAGTCTCATTCAACTTCAGAGCCTCTTTTTCGAGCACTCCGGTTACTACTTCAATGCCGGCTTTCTCCAGCTTTTTGAAGCCCTTGCCGTTTACCAGGGGATTCGGGTCCTGCATCGCGGCTACAACTCTTTTTATTCCGCTTTTTATTATGTTGTCCGTGCAGGGAGGAGTGTTGCCAAAATGGCAACACGGTTCAAGATTTATGTAGAGAGTTGCCCCCTTAGCCCTTTTTCCGGCTTTTTTTAGCGCATAGGTTTCGGCATGCGGGGTCTTGAACCTGTCATGAAAACCACGGCTTATCAGCCGGCCGTTTTTTACTACCACAGCACCAACGGCAGGATCCGGAGAAGTCTTGCCGGTGACCGAGGCGGCCGCTGCAAGGGCCTTTTTCATGAACTTTATGTCTTGCCGGCTTATTCTGTTTTTATTTTGCATTCCTTATCGATCCGATAGCGGTTTTGTAGCTTTTGGCATAGAAGATTGCCGAACCTGCCACAAGAACGTTTGCTCCGGCGTCCATTGCCTGCCGTGCGGTAGCTATGTTAATTCCGCCGTCCACTTCTATATCTATATTGAGCCTTTTATTTACCGTCATCTCCTTAAAGTTGCGGATCTTGGGCAAAACTTCCGGCATGAACTTTTGGCCTTCAAATCCGGGGAACACGGTCATAAATAGCACCATTTTTATATCTTTTAGTATTTCTTCGGAAGCCGAAAGATCGGAATCCGGATTGACCGCAATAGCCGGCATAGAACCGTATTTTTTTATTTCAGCGATCACATTTACCGGGTCGGATACGGTCTCGGTATGGAAAGAGATGATATTGCTCCCCGCTTCCGCGAATTGACGGATATATTTTTCCGGGGATTTTATCATCAAATGCACGTCCAAAGGCAGTCTTGTCATTTTTTTAATGGCTTTTACCACCAGCGGGCCCATTGTTATATTGGGCACAAAATGACCGTCCATTACATCCACATGGATCATGTCGGCGCCCGCTTCTTCGGCTTTCTTTACTTCTTCCCCGAGCCTGGAAAAATCGGCGGATAATATCGACGCGGCTATTTTAATCATTGCTTCCCTCTTTTTTTATCATCAGGGTCATGGATACTTCCGAACCGACAAGAACAGTGTTGCCGACGGACGGACTTTGTTCGGTCACATATCCCTGGCCGGATTCGGAGTAGACATAGTTCACTTTACCGGAATTAAGCCCGGATTCTTTAAGGACGGCAACGGCTTCCCCGCTTGTTTTTCCTATGATATTAGGGACCGTAGTTGTGGTTTCTGCCGCACTTGCGATAAGGTTTATTGTCCGGCCTTCTTTAACTTTGCGGCCGGCTTCGGGTCTTTGCGAAATGATCGTACCGCTCGGTTCTTTTGAGAAAGAGATCCCGATCACCTCGCCTTTGAGATCGTTTTCCGCAAGCATCTCTATGGCTTTTTCGCTGGGCATGCCCAGCACATCCGGGATCACTGTTTCGGGCGACGAAGATACGTATAGCCATATAAAAGCATTAATGGCGAACGGCAAAATGATTATTGCCGCCATAAAAAATAATACCGAAGGCCTGAAGAGTATTTTGCCTATACCTATGAGATATCCGATAAGCGCCAAAATTATCGCGGCCCCGACAAGATACAGCGTAGTATCCATATTATTCTCCCAAAAGGAGTATATTTATCAATGAGTAGATTATTCCCGCCGCGACCGCCACCCAAACGGAAAAAAGCACCCATTTGATAAGGTTTATTTTATCACCTTTTTCGCGGACCATTTCTTCAGGAAAGACATCTATGACCGGGGTTTGCGTCTCTTTGTGCGTTTTAGGGGGTTCTTCTTTTTTTATTTCCGGTTCATCGGCTGACGAATAGTTTATTTCGAGCATGTCCATAAAACCGGATTTTCTGTCCTGCACGGACTTTGACCGCAGGCAAGTACCAAGTTCTTTTACCGAAGAAAATCTCATAAGCGGATCTTTTTCGGTGCAGCGCAGGATAATATCATCAAGATATTTTGGTATCCTTGAGTCCGTTTGAGAAAGGGCCTTTTTGCCAGCCAAGTTTTCTATAGCGAGCGATAATCCCTTTTTTGAATCCGGGGGATTGGACGAGAGTAAATAAATTATGAGCAGGCCTATCTGGTAAATATCCGACCTTTCGGAAGAATTCTCGCCGAGCAGGACTTCGGGCGCACTGTAAGCGGAAGACGCATCCATAAGCCATTTTGCCCTTTGTTCGACAGGTTCTGCCACGGCTTTTTTTATGCCGAAGTCCGCAACTTTTATCCTGCGGTTCGAGGAACATATAAAGATATTTTCCGGCGTGAGCGAACCATGGACTATCCCGGTCCCGTGAGCGGCAATAACGGCGTCACAGATGCCGGAGGCAACATCACAGGCGGCTTCCGGCTCTAAAGGGAGTTTTGTTTCGCGCAGGCTTTGCCCTTCGACGAATTCTCTCACAAAATAAAAGCCCTGCCAGCCGTAGTCGCCGTCAATAAGCCTTGGGATGAGCGGGCTGGAGAGCTTTGCAAGAATGCTTATATCTTTTTTTAGCTGTTTAACCAAAAAACTGTCCAAATACTCTTTGCGGTATATCTTTATTACTATGCCCTTGTCAGAATCCACCATAGACCCTTTGTAGGTCACATGGGAAGGACTGTCAGCTATCTTGTCCTGTACTTTGTATTTGCTTTTTAATATCCGGTCCATTTTATTTTGAAGAACCTTTTTTCATCTGCCGCAGGAAATTTCCGAACAAATAATTGCTGTCATGCGGGCCGGGAGATGCTTCTGGATGGTATTGAACCGAAAACACCGGCAGGTGCTTGTGAGAAAAGCCCTCGCAGGTGCCGTCGTTTAAATTGATATGTGTCAGCTCGATACTTTTGTTCTTGAAAGAATCGGGATCTACGGCAAACCCGTGGTTCTGAGAGGTTATTTCCACTCTTCCTGTCTTTAAGTTTTTTACCGGATGATTAGAGCCCCTGTGTCCGAATTTCAGTTTGAAAGTCTTTGCGCCGAACGCTATGCCCAGTATCTGGTGTCCGAGACAGATTCCAAAGATCGGCAATTTACCTGTAAGCTTTTGGACGTTTTCGACGGCATAATCTACCGCTGCCGGGTCTCCGGGTCCGTTTGACAAAAGAACTCCGTCCGGCCGCATTTTTATGACTTCGGCAGCCGTGGTGTCTGCCGGCACCACTACAGGCTTGCAGCCCAACGAATAGAGGATCCTCAAAATATTGAACTTCACGCCGAAATCGTAAACAACTACTTTAAAAGTCTGTTTGTTCTTTTTGGGGCGGTTGTCTTCCATAAGCGTCCTTGCCGGCTCATCCCATGGGTATGATTCGCTGCAGGTAACCTCGCCCGCAAGGTCCCTGCCTACCATGGAAGGCGATTTTAATACTTTGCTCAAAAGCTCCTGAAGCTCTCTTTTTCCTGAAGCTATCACGGCTCTCATTGCGCCCTTTGTCCTTATGTGACGGGTGAGTGCTCGCGTGTCAATTTCGGACAGGCCTATTATTTTGTTCTTCTTCATGAACTCATCCAGGTCTTTTTCGCTCCGCCAGCTGCTGGCCAGGCGGCTTTTTTCCCTGACCACCAGTCCGGAACAGTGGGATTTTAAGGATTCCATATCGTCTTTGTTCGTACCGTAATTTCCTATCAGTGGATTGGTCATAGTGATTATCTGGCTTTTGTATGACGGGTCGGTGAGGATCTCCTGGTATCCGGTCATTCCGGTATTAAAAACAGCCTCACCAAACGATTCTCCTTCGGCGCCGAAAGTCTCGCCTTCAAAATAGGTCCCGTCTTCGAGCATTATTATTCCGTTCATCTTGATAGTAATTATATCATCCTTGAAAAGCGCTGAAGAGCTGAAGTTCTGAAGTGCGAAAGTAAACACACAAAAAAACGCTTCAGGACTTCAGCTCTATTTCTCCAAAAAGTGAAATTTCCGGAAGATATTGACGATATATAAGTAGAGGGGGATAAGGGAAATGGCAAACATACAGGAACAATTCGAAAGGATAGAGATAGGCGGGAAAGCCTATATGAAATCCACTGTAGGATCTGCCCTTATCAACGAGATGAACAAGAAAGGCAGTTTTATTAATATTCTCGCGAACAGAATGTCGCTGGCAGAAGCTCCCGGCAGGACGATCTCCCATTGGAGGTAATTGCGATGAACGATGCCAAGATAACAAAAATGATAAAAAATGTCCTGTTTAAGAACTATCTGACAGATATAAGCGTAGCCAATCCGTATAAAATGACCCTGTGCCACCAATATGAATTTAGCGGGGAGCCTAACCCCTCGGAACAAGTAAAACTTATTCTGATTGGCGACCTGGCTAAATGGTGTTCCATAAAGCAAGCCACCAGCTTAAATTAAAAGGTGGCTATATCGTTTTTCGCAAAGAACCCTCCCGGCCTGTTGTGGAGGGTTTTTTGTTGGTCTTGAAAATCCCACAAGTGAAATCCCGAGCGATTTTTACCGATAAATACATAGAGTCCAAATAAACAACAAGGCGCATAAAAGCGCCTGTTTTATGTCAAGAGGGAGTGTTCATGGCAGGCAAGATAACAACAAAAGTCCAAACCCCATTAGCGGGACGGCCTGGCGGAAATCCATGGCGGGCGCTTGGTTCACGCGGCGGAATAAACGGATTGGCTGCGGCAGCTACTAGACCAATGGGTCCTGTAGATATCACGGGAAGCGTTAAAACTGCTATTGCCGCAAAAGCACTGAGACCGCCGGAGCAAATGTTTAGGTGTTGGGAAGGCGCCACTTTTTGGGCGGGAGTGCCAGGTTCAGACCAAACGGATTTGGGATGGGATGAATCTGCTAAGACCAATACATCCCTTATTCTGATGTTTGATGCCAAAGGTGCCGATGATGATAATAAAGGGATGTTTTTTCCAAAGGCGATAGAAGAGGTCAAGGTGTTCAGCGGAAGAAATAATACGCTTGACGACGCAGAAGCTATGGATGGCTTTTCATCAAAGGCAATGTACGAACTGGTCCAGGCGAATGTTGTCCACAGACTGCTTCAGGCAAACCGGTTCGGTGACCATTTTTCTGCGAATGATATTAACGGATTGTTTTCTGTCGGCGGTTATTTCTCATGGCTCTCCATTTTGGCGGTTCTGAAGGAATCAGACTCATTCGGCTATGATATGACAAATCTGATTTTTGGATCGGTAGAGGCTTTCGGCGGAGGGCTCAGGACCTTTACGGCGGCCGATCACTCAAAAAGAGACAAGATACTTGGTATTTTAGGAAAATTTCCGTTCTTCGAAGAAGAATTCAATGCGTACGGGGCCCTATTCCTAAAGGCATTTATATTAGCAACCGATTCTAAAGCTACACAAACAATGAGAGCGATGACAAGGCATGCAACGGAGCAGCTTGGCAAACACAGAAAAGATTTGTTGAGCACGCCTTTTGACTGTCTTGGTGTTGTGGCTAAGGAAGAACTTGACGCCGAGTTGCTGGCAAATGAAAAAGCAAGAGCATTATTTGTTGACGCTGATGCGGAAATACTTGAACTTAGGGAAGAAGTAAAAGAAGAAGACATCAAAACCCTGGATATTACGCCAAAGCAAAAAGCATGTTTGAATAGAATCCTTATTACCCGTGATATGAAAGGGTGGGGAACTTTAGTCAAAGAATCCGCCTGCTTTTTTGCAAATACGATACCTCAGGCTTTTTCCTGTCAATCAAGCTGGTTTTTGGCAAGACCGCTGGGAATGGACGGACCTATTCCTCATGCCATCGAACATATGTTTGCAGATACAGGTGTTGTTTCTGTGGGCAGGAAAGTTGCTGCCGATCCTAGTGAGGCTTTGGTTGTTGGGGATAACAGGCCTGCCGAAGGCCGCGCGGATATAACCGATCTTGTCATGCCGGTAGTCAAGCAGATATTAAAATGTGCGGATACTTTTGCTCATGAAATGGCGCAGATGACAATAATTCAGGGAAGCCCGGACAATGCGGAATCGAAAAACGCCATCAAAGACTGTTTGCATGGCAGCAATATTACTTTGACGGAGTTTACATATTCCTCTCCACCGGACGTAGATCCAAGACGGAATTTCCCGACAGGCATAGAACATGTGACTTTTTTCAGCGGACAAGACAATACGGCGGTAGGAGAAACAGGCGTAAGAGACTTTTCGTTCTATGTGATGGTAAAAATGATACAGATTAGATTATTAAAACGACTTTTACATGCAAACAAGCATCAGAACTGTTTTTCGCAGCAGGATATCAACACGATACTGAGAAGGGACTGCTATTTTTATTGGCTTTCGTATCTATACATATTAAACACTATAGGTAATTATGTCGTAGATGAACATGTGCATTCCGGGCTTGCTCTTGCCACTTTTCTCGTCGGAAATGATAGGTTTGATAAAAGAGCCGCAACTGCCGCAGAAGCAGACCAGGTAGGGGGGATATTAGGCAAATGTCCGGTTCTGGCCGATGAATTTAAGCAGTTAAGTAAGATATTCTTTGAACATTGCATCGATCCTCCAAAAGGTAAGGATGGTAACGAAAAAAGGATGGAATCTCTTGGTTTTGCGGTAATGTACTGTCTCGACAAATTTTTGGCAGCCAGAGACAATCCTGACAGCCCTGATGACTGCAACGGTCATTGGAATGATTGGAGCCAAACCTTGCGTGCGCAGTTTGAAGTTCTTATGAGAAATGCGCATGATTTTGTTAGGAAAGCAAAAACAAGGGTCAATATTGGTCAAGATTGGCTGTTGTCAGTTAGAAATATAGATGCGCTTCCAGAAATATCATTACCGGCCGCCGCAGCAGTGCAATCTGTTGCGGGAGCCGTTGGGGCAAATACTGCAATTTCTCAACCGGTATTGAATGGGGACGAAATATTAAGAGTTTTATTGTCAGGTTATAATCAATCCGATAATCAGGCCTTATTTGATCTATCCTTTGAAGCATTAAATGCTCTTGGTGATTTTGGAGGCAGTCCGAAATTATGGGTCTTGCCGGAGATAGCCGCGTTGAGAGTAACACCTCCGGAAGAAATACCGTCAGCGACAAGCTCTGCAACGACTCTTCTTGGTGAAAAACTTGCAGCAGCCGCAGCTGAAAAAGAAAAACAGGAAACCGGAGACCTTTCAAAAATAAAATATGCTGCAAGAGCAGGATTACTCTCAAGCCGTCTTGAGGGCGATTCTTTTGCGGATGAAGTAGAGAGCGGAGCCAAAAGCCGGGATGACCAAGAGGCTTTTAGATGCGCAAAAACAATGTTGAGCCCAAAATATTACAAAAGAGTATGTCAGCTTCCAAAGAATGATCCAGAAACAACTTTTGAAATTATTCGCGCCATTTTTGCAGGTAATCTTCGCACTATTTCTGCGGCACTTTCTGCAGCGCTCACCAGAGGGCAAAGACCTATAGGCCTTGTCGACGCTCTGCTGGATTTTGCTGGGGATGTATTTGACGGAAAAACTATGGCAGTTTCACACTATAAAGCAGCGGGAGCAGAACAAGATGTTCCAATAGAAAGAAAATATGATGTTGCGATCCTGGATGGCATCTCCCCGGCAACTTTAGCAACAGCGCTATCTCTTGAGCTCAGGGAAGTAAACGGAAAAGTGAAGCCTTCAGCCGTTCGTGCACTGTTAGCGGCGGAAAAACTGCTGGATCTGGAAAGCAGGACCGGATATTTTACATCCAAGCATGCGAATATAGGAAATGTATCAGAAAACTTCGGACGTGCCAGGCAGATATTGACAGGACATGTGGAGGCAAGATCGGGGAATGATGTTGTTGCTGCCGCTTCGGCTCTGGCAAGGCTCAAAGAAAGGGACAAAACTCTTGATGATGTTTTGTTCGACATCCTTTTTAACGGTGAAAGAAAGCCCGAAGAGCTCGGTTATAGGATAGAGGGGCTTAAAGCGCTTGTCGCTGACAGATCAAGCGGGGCATATGAAAAAATGTTGCCGTTCATTGGAAGTGCCAGAGATCTGGAAAAAGCGGTCCTTTCTGCCTATGTTCTTACGTCGGCGGGCACAGGGTCATTAATTACATTTTCTGCATTTGATATAAATCAAATTTCTCAGCTGGAGATAACGGAAATGCTTGCCGAGGCAAGGATCCCGACTCCTGAAAAAATGGCAAAGTTTATTATAGCGAACAGGCCTTATGACGGAATTCCGGGGTTCAGGAAAAAAAGGGTCAACGGGCTCGGGCAGAGCAAAGAGGCTATCACAAAAATCTTTGAGAGAACGGATGTCCTTACGGGCGTAAGAGAAGTGATATTTAAAGCCTTGTGTTCAGGCGATCCTGTCCTTACGGCCATGGCGGTTACGGCGGCTACCAATTTGAGAGAAAAAAAGAAAAAAGAAGAAAAGAAGCCCTCCTGATACCGTCTACTCTCCCCAGCCCAGCTTCTCTTTTAATACAGAAAAGAAATTGTATCTGCCTATTCTGATGAACTCGGTGTTATATGGCGCCTTTTTTACTGTTATCTCATCGTCTTTTATCAGCGGGATTGTACTTTGCCCGTCGACTGTTAGGATCGCTTCAATCCCTCTGGGCGTGTCCTGAACTGTTATTTTTAGGACCTCTTCGCCGTCAACTACTATAGTCCTATTGCTGATCGAAAGCGGGCATATCGCTGTAAGCACAAAAACCGGAATGCTCGGATCTATTATCGGGCCGTTGGCCGCCAGGTTATGACCTGTGGAGCCGGTCGGCGTCGATATTATCAGTCCGTCTCCGGCGTAGGATGTCATCATTTTGCCACTCACAAATGCGTCCAGGCGTATTATGCGGGCAATGCCGTTCTTTCCTATAACGATATCGTTCAGCGCGGCTGTTTTTGCTATTGATCTTCCGTTTCTTTTTACTTCGATGTCAAGCATCATCCTTGAGTCTATATGAAATCTGTTTTTGAAAAGTTTCGGAAGAACCTTTTTAAATTCTTGCACTTGTATCTCGGTCAGGAAACCGCGTCTTCCGAGATTTATCCCAATTATCGGAAGTCCCAGTTTTGAGAACGTCCTAGCGCAACGGAGCATTGTCCCGTCACCGCCGACAGACACGACAAAAGCAGCTTCTTTAAAATCGCTTGCAGACTTTGCGGCAAGTCTTTTCATTTTAAGAGATGCTGCTTGAGATCTCGTGAGCAGGATCCTATATTTGTTCTTGTTTACAGAAGCGATAAGCTTCTTGGTTATAGAGAGGACTTTGTCATCGTAGTCCTTTATAAAGAGTGCGAAGGTTTGCATATCTATAATTATACTATTTTCTAAGGGCCGAAGGCCCTTCAACCCGCTATTGCCGCTTTTCTTTATTCGTAAAGAAAAGCGGCGCAAAAGAAAGCTCGCGGGGGCTTTCGCCCCCAGCTCCCCTGCGCGCGTAACTCGTCGCAATACGCCTTCACTTCGTTTCGGCGTCTGCTCCTCAAACAAGACGCGCGCATAAGGAGCTATATGCAATACGGAACTGAATCTTTCGTTTACAGACTAGCAAATGTTCGCAGCCGAACCATTTGAACGGTGGGGGGGTGTCGGGGGTATCCCCCGACCGGCTTTCTTTTCTGTCCACTTTTCTTTTCCGCAAAAGAAAAGTGGACGAGAATCATTGATAAAAGAAAGAGTCGTGTCGCGGCAGCGAAAGGTTACATCTTCTTAAGATGAATAAGAAATTCTTTGTTGCCGTCAGCCCCGGAGATCGGCGAATCGCATGAGGCGATAAATTTAAAGCCGATACTTTCGGCCTCTTTAATGACTTTGGCAAGAACGTCTTTCCTTGCTTGCTCGTCTTTTACGATTCCGCCTTTGCCGACCTTGTCACGGCCTGCCTCGAACTGCGGTTTGACGAGCGCCGCGACCTGCCCGTCGCCGGCCAATAGATCAAACACCGCGGGCAATATTTTTGATAGAGAGATAAAAGAAACGTCTATTACAGCAAGCGAAGCTTTGTCGGGGATATCCTGAGGACGCAAATATCTTGCATTAGTCCTTTCAATGACCACGACCTTTGGATCATTTCTAATTTTCAGGTCGAGCTGGCCGTATCCGACATCGATCGCATAAACTTTTTCCGCCCCTCTTTGAAGAAGGCAGTCGGTAAAACCACCTGTCGAAGCGCCTATGTCAAGGCAGATTTGATTTATCGGGTCTATTCCAAATTCATCGAGAGCTTTTTCAAGCTTAAGCCCGCCGCGGCTCACATATTTTAATTTTTCTCCAAGGATCCTTATCTTGGAATCTTCATTGATTAGGGTGCCGGCTTTGTCTATCTTTTGTTCGTCGACAAGTATCTGTCCGGCCATTATCGCTGACTGAGCCCGTGTTCTGGACTCAAAGAATCCCTTTTCAACAAGAAGCTGGTCAAGACGTATTTTCATGTCTGCGCTATTATAGCAAAATTCCTCCCGTGTTATAATTGAGTTTCTCATGGCCATCCTAAAATCCTTGAACGACAAGCAAAAAGAAGCGGTGCTGTGCACTGACGGCCCTGTTTTGATAATCGCCGGAGCGGGCTCGGGCAAAACAAGGGTTTTGACCCACAGGATCGCTTACCTCATCAAAGAGAAAAATGTTCCTCCTCATGAAATACTTGCCGTAACTTTTACAAATAAGGCAGCAGACGAACTAAAGCATAGGCTGAAAAAACTGGTAGGGATACCGGCCAGAGAAATGTGGGTAGGGACGTTCCACTCAATTTGCGGCAGGATACTGCGACAGCACATAGAAAAGCTTGGTTGGGACAGAAACTACGTCATATATGACAGCGACGATCAAAAAGCTCTCATTAAAGAAGTGCTCAAACAGCTTGATTATGATGATAAAAAGTATAAGCCAGCTGCTGTCCTGGATTCCATTAGCAAAGCGAAGAACGAATTGATCGGTGTTGAAGAATACGAGAGCAAGGCTGCTGACTTTTGGCAGGAAAAGATAACGCCGTGTTACAGGCTATACCAGGAAAAGCTCAGGAAGAACAACGCGATAGATTTCGACGACATGCTCATGCTTGCGGTCGAGCTGCTGCAAAAATATTCTTCCGTGAGGGAGCATTATCAGGAGAGGTTTAGATATGTAAACATAGATGAATACCAGGATACAAACCATGCCCAATATATGATCGCCCATATGCTTTCCGGCAAATACGGCAACATTTGCGTTGTCGGGGACGATGACCAAAGCATATACGGTTTCAGAGGCGCGGATATTAGGAATATCCTCGAATTTGAATCGAATTACCCTGATGCCAAGGTCTTTAAACTGGAAGAAAATTATAGGTCCACGAAAAATATTTTGGTGGCCGCGAACAATGTCATCTCGAACAATGCCGGCAGAAAAGAAAAGGAACTCTGGACCAAAAGCCACTGCGGAGAGAAAATAATCAGCTATCTTGCTTCGGACGAGCGCGACGAGGCAAGGTTTATCATCGGCGAGATAAAAAAAATGTCACTTAAAAGACCTCTCGGCGATATGGTAATCCTCTACAGGACCAATGCCCAATCGCGGGTGATAGAAGAAGTCCTTCTCCAGAACGGCCTGCCGTATAAAATATTCGGCGGGTTCAGGTTCTATGAGAGAAAAGAGATAAAAGACCTGCTTTCTCTTCTTAAAGTGATCTTTAATCCGGCTGACAAGCTGAGCTTTTTCAGGGTCATCGGGTTTATGACAGAAGGCATCGGGAAGACGACATTAAAAAAGATCGAAGTGGAAGCTGAAAAAAACAGCGGTTCTATACTTGATGTATTGAAGGATCTTGGCCAACTTCAGCTTACTCAAAAAACAAAACAATCCATTTATTGTCTTGTTGAAAAGGTTGAGAAGATCAAAAGCGAGGTCGAAAAATTGCCGGCTTCAAAAATAGTTGAGTTGGCCATAGAGGCATCCGGACTGGTAAAAAGCTTTGAGGCTGAGGGCACGGAAGAATCACTCTCCAGGTCAGAGAACATCAAAGAATTCCTGTCTGTTGCCATTGATTTTGAGAAAAATTCCGATGATGTATCTTTGGGCGCTTTTTTGATGCAGATCTCTCTCGTGACCGACCAGGATACTGCCGACCTTTCCAAGCCTTTTGTGACTCTCATGACGCTTCACTCGGCCAAGGGACTTGAATTTCCCGTGGTTTTCATGGCAGGCATGGAAGAAGGGATATTCCCTCATTACAGGTCAATGTTCGAACCCAAGGAACTGGAAGAAGAAAGGCGCCTTTGCTATGTGGGGATAACCCGGGCAAAAGAAAAGCTTTATATAACCCACGCGCAGGAGCGGATGCTTTTTGGCGAGAGCTGGTGCAACGGACCTTCCCGTTTTCTTGAAGAGATACCGGAAAACATCATTAAAAAGACAAGTGCCGAGGATGGTGCGGACAGGAAATACGAAAAAATAACGGTCTCATCCGAGATAGAAAGTATTTACAATGTCGGAGACATCATATCGCATCCCAAATGGGGAAGCGGCGAAATAGTCAGGATCGAGCAGGCAGGAGAAGACACTGTGGTGGACATAATGTTTTCTCCGATGGTGACAAAAAGCCTCATGCTAAAATACGCGCCTATACAAAAGAGATAGGGCTGCCGGAAAATACCTCGAAAAAGCTTGTCAAAGGTGCTAAAATTTCTAAAATGAAACAGCTTGTGATCTTTTTATCAATATTTCTTGCATTTTCTTTGTCCGCGGCTCACGCTTCGGACAGTTATCCGAAAGCCCTGCATCTTATAAAAGTCGGTTATATCGGCGATGCGGTATCAATGTTGAGGGGCCTATCGTCGGATAATTCATATGTCTTAAATGATTATGCCCAGTACAAGATAGCGTCCATGTATGACGAATCCGCCCAGTATGGTATTGCCGAAGCGGAATACTTGAAAGTCCCTGAGCTTTTTCCTTACAGCGCATTATCGGGCAAGGCATATATCCGGGTCGCAGAGATCAACTTTAACGCCGCGGATTATATGAAGGCAGCTTTTTACTACGATCAGGCCGTAAAATACGGGAAAGTAGACTCTTACAAAGACTACGCAAGGTACAGGGCAGGAATCTGCTACGAAAATGCAGGGCTTTTGGAAGGCGCCGCGGACAGATATTCACAGGTGGAGATATATCATCCGCTAAGCGCATATATCAAAGATTCCAGGGTGCGGCTCGAAAAGACCGGATTTTCCGGGAGAAAAGCGACCGCGCAGGAACTGTGTGCGCGGGCGGATGCGCTTTTTGACAATAAAGATTATGCCTCCGCCGCCTCAAACTACAAAGCTCTTTTGGACTGTTACCCGTCAAACAGCCAGGCCCCTCAGTCGCTTCTAAAGCTTGGCATGTGCTATTACAGGAGCGGGATGTCCGCCAGCGCAGCGAAGATATTTGACTCCGCCAAAAATCTTTTTCCGGAAGCGCTTTATTATAAAGGCCAGGCGTTTTTTGTCAGAGAAAATATTCCGGATGCTTTTGCATATTTTACAAAGATTGCAGAGTTCTTTCCAGACAGCGAGCTTGCATCGGAAGCGCAGTTGCGCGTCGCTGATTATTACAGCAAGAACGGCTACGAAGACCTTGCAGAAAGCCTTTACGCTTCTATTATCAAAAAATTTCCGCGCGGAGCGGCAGTTGCTAATGCATGCTGGAGGCTCGGTTTTTCATATTATTCAAAGGGCAGATATGATCTGGCTTATAGCACCTTCGGCGAGGCTTATGAAAAAGTTCCGAATGTTTCCGTTACAGCCTCCTGCCTTTACTGGCAGGCAAAATCAGCAGAAAAGATGGGGATGAAAGAGGCCGCCGAGCAGATCTACGAAAAAGCCGCATTGCGCTACCCGAACACATATTATGGGTACAGGGCAGCCGACAGGCTCAACATGAACCTGCCGCGTTTCACCTCTGTGCCTTTACCTGTGATTTCATTTTCATATATTCCTTCCGATAACCTGCACTGGGCTAAATTCTGCGAGCTGATGAAAGCAAGAGCCTTTGACTCGGCTTTTGAGGAGGCCGAAATCTTTTACGAAGAATCTGCTGTTTCCCAGGACAAAAGAAAAGCGCGCGTAGGCATGGCTTCGGTCTTGGCCGCTCAGAATGATTATCAGAAATCTATTCGCCTGGCCGAGATCGAAGTTCACGAAAGCCTGGCTGCCGGAGAGATTGAGGGGGATAGCAGTTGGGCGATGGCAGTTTCTTATCCAAGGCGGTATGGAGAGTTTGTTGACAAGTACTGCGAACAGTTCGGGGTTGAACCGAGCCTTATGTACGCACTGATCAGGGAAGAAAGCAGGTTCAATCCGAGAGGGCTTTCCAGGACCATGGCACACGGACTTACGCAGATAATGCCCTCTACAGGCCGCGGCATAGCAAGAAATCTGGGGATCAGGCATTACAATACCAGCAGACTTTTTGAGCCCGAACTCAACGTAAAAATGGGGGCCTATTATCTTTCCCAGCAACTCAAAAGATTTAATGGTGATAAGCATCTGGCTCTTGCTTCTTACAACGGCGGATCCGGCAACGTAAGGCGATGGGTCAGGAAGAACGGATATTCTGATATAGATGAGTTTGTCGAAAATATACCCTACAAAGAAACACGCGGATATGTAAAAAAAGTGCTTGAAAGCTATTGGCAATATAAGCGGATATATGAAACGGAGCATGCGTGGAAAACGAAGACAACAGGATAGTTACTTTTGACAGAAAAGACGAAGACTCCTCTTTTAACGGGCTTCGTCCGAAAAGGCTGGACAACTATATCGGGCAGTCGCGTATAAAAGAGAGCGTAAAGATCCTTATAGATGCCGCTAAAAAGAGAGGAGAAGCGCTGGAGCATATTCTATTATACGGGCCTCCGGGACTGGGCAAGACCACTTTGTCTTATATAATCGCCAATGAAATGGGCACGGGAATAAAAGCGACCTCCGGTCCTTCGATAGAGCGCCCTGGGGATCTGGCTGCAATACTCACAAACCTGAAAGAACATGAAATCCTTTTTATCGATGAGATACACAGGCTGAACAATGTTGTTGAAGAAGTGCTTTATCCCGCGATGGAGGATTTTGGTCTGGACATAATCATCGGAAAAGGCCCGAGCGCCCGTTCGATAAGGATCGACCTGCCCAAATTTACTTTGATAGGGGCAACCACCAGGGCCGGCCTTTTGACCGGGCCTTTGCGCGACAGGTTCGGGCTTATCAGCAGGCTGGAATTTTACGAGCCGCAGGACCTGAAAAAGATAATAATCGCGGCGGCGGAAGTTTTGGGCGTCAGCATAGACAGCGAGGGGGCCGACAGCATAGCCAAAAGATCCCGTGGCACGCCCAGGATCGCCAACCGGCTGCTTAGAAGGGTGAGAGACTGGTGCCAGGTAAAAGCAGGCGGCGTAATAACAAAAGAGGTTGCTCAAAGCGCGCTTGCTCATCTAGAAGTGGATGACAAAGGACTCGATAATGTTGACAGGAAAATACTACGCAGCATTGCCGAAAAATACGGCGGCGGTCCCGTGGGGCTGGATACGATAGCCGCTTCAATAAGCGAAGATCCCGGTACGATCGAAGATGTTTATGAGCCTTTTCTTATGCAGATAGGTTTTTTGGAGCGCACCCCAAAAGGACGTCTGCTTACTAGGGCCGCGTGCGAACATATAGGTATTCCGCTGCCGGAAAAGCTTGCGGCTAAAAACAATTCTATACAACAGGAGGGGCTTTTTTAATGATATTTAACCTGGTTATACTGCTTGTCGCTTTGTCAGCTGTCGCTTCATTTGTCGCAATAAATGCTTCTTCTGTTTCGGTCAGCCTGATCTTTTGGCAGTTTAAAGATGTGTCGCTGGCAATAGTTGTCCTGTCTGCTGTCGCGGTCGGTATCATATTGGCTGGAATTGTAGCCGTATATCAGAAAATAAACGATCATATTAAGATCCGTTCTCTGGAATCAAAAGTAAAGGAACTGGAGAGACAGATAAACCAAAGAAGCCTGCCATTGCAATAACATTGTTTAGACAAACCAGACTAAAATAATAAACTCCTTTTAACCTACCAAGTACAGTGATATAATTTTTATACAAGAAATGCCTAAAAAAACCTTTGTTTTTGCTTCTATTCTGTATTTTATTCTTGCCGGCTGTTCTTTGCCGGCTTTTTCTTTTTCCATAAAAAATCCCATCTACCCTATGGTCAAAAATGAGATAGAAAAACAGGCTTCTGCGGCGCTAAGTCGGGAGGTGAGCATAGGCTCCATAAGCGGGAATCTGATAACTTCGGTGACACTGAATGATGTAGTCGTAGCCAAAGACAAAAAGATATCTCAAGGCAGGCTGATCTATATCAAAAAGGCAAAAGTTTCCTACAACGCGCTAAGGGGGGTCTTGGCCAAAGACATGCTCCAATCCCTTACTTCGATATATCTTGAAAGCCCGTATGTATATGTGGAACACGAAAAAGACGGTTCTTGGAATTTTGATAAGCTTATTCCTCAGGGAGGCCCCGGAAGTGCTCCCCCGCCGGTCTTCCGTGCGAGGATATTAATTTCTGACGGACGGGCACTATTCGTTGATAAAAAAGGGTTCGGTGCGCCGATCAAAGAACAATTTGAGCAAACTCTTAAGCAAATAAAAGGTACAGCCAATTTTTCCCGCAAAAACAGACTGCTTTTCAGATTTTCGGCTTTTACACAGGATGGCCCGGTCAAAGTAGACGGCAACGTAAACTTCTCAAGCTTGAAAACGGACGTCAATGTCAATGCGGAGGATCTCAACCTGAAAAAGTGGAATGACTATCTGGGCATCCCCTTTGCCAAAGATATTCCGATGTCAGGGATCGCCGATGTCGACCTGTTCGTATCAACATTGCCGGATTTAAAGCTAAAAACGACAATCCTTCTCAAAAACAGTCTTGTTTATGACAGGCCTGCAAAGGGCGAAATACAGCTTTCGTTAGACAAGAAAAAGTTTTCTCTGGAGTTGGACAAAGCGGTTTTTTGTTCCGGAGGCATAGCTGGAAGTTTTATTGCAGATCTATCCGGAAAAACCCCGGTGCTTTCTGGACAATTCGATCTGTCAAAAACCGATATGTCCGTACTTGCTTTGAAAGCGCCCGGCATTGTAGGCCGCGCAGATGGCAGCGTAACTATTAAGGGCAATGGCACGGAGATCGGAATATCCAGCGACCTAAATTTAGACGGAGGACTGCTGTTTGGCCAAATAATCGAGAAGCTATCCGCGGCGGTCCGGCTAAAGGACGGAAATATTGACATCGACCCTATAAGAATTTCTTCCGGCCAGAGAGAACTATTTGCAATCGGAAATATGAAAAAAGATGCAAGCTTTGTTCTTAAGACAAGGATTAGAGGGTTTGAGCTTCAGAATTCAGATATATTTAATGGAGTATACGGATCAATAGACAGCTTTGATGGAATTGTTTCCGGCAAGCTGGACAACAATACGCTTAATCACCCGTTGAAAAATATTGAGGCCGAAGGCATGCTGTTGCTATCCCGTGGGCGTATAGGAAACCAGCGGATCAGCAGAGCCCAAGGAAGGATCAAGCTGAGCCGGGGGGTTTTTGAATCTGAGGGCTTTTCGATCGTGCTTGATTCCGGAGGATTTTTACTTTCCGGGAATATCGGGGTAAACAAGCAATCGGATTTCAGGATAATAGGCCGCAATCTGGATCTTTCTAATTTAAAGATTATCGATGATATCCTGCCGGATGGTGCCAAGGGTGTTTCCGGCACCGGGGACCTGACCGTCTCTGTTGGAGGGTATCTTTCGGAATCTCTAAATATTGCCGAAGCAGTAAAAACTCTCGATATGTCCGTGGAAGCGGATATGTTGGGTGCATCCCTCGGCGTAAAAAATATAAAGAATGCCAAACTTTCCGCGTTCTGGAAAAGCAAAACCTTATCGTTAAATGAGCTGTCTTTTGAGACGCCGGATTCCAAATTTTATGTTTCCGGTAAAATGGACCGCAATGGTGACCTGTCCGGTTCATTCAACGGGAACATATTTATTTCGGAGTTCTCGCCTTTTGTGCAAAGATTTGCAAAAGTTCTCGGGCGCCTTTCTTTTAATGGCAATTTGTCCGGAACTGTTTCGACACCCGACATCTCCGCCGCTTTTGTGGCTTCCGGCATAAACTACAACAATATTAAGTTTGACCTCTTGTCCGGAACTGCCCGCTGCAGGAATGCGGTGTTTTATCTCGGAGATCCGGCAATCTTAACATACGGGAAAGACGAGTACTCAATTTACGGCAAGCTTTCTTTTGACGGTTCCGGGCCGGTATTTTCCGGCGGGGTCTATACTGACAAAGGCAATCTGGCTTCGCTGTCCTCGATGGCAAAAATGGCTTATGAAGAGTTTGGAAGACGTACGAATACTTCAAATACAACAGGGATATCCGCCATAGTATTTCCGGACATCAGAAATTATGTGTCTGCCGAAGGGAAATATAATTTGCTCAGCGCTGACAACGGTTTCCTAAAAAAATGGGAGAAGGCAATATATAAGGCTCCGGACCGACACGGGGATGACAGCCTTGCCGCTTATTTATTTGAGATAACAGCCGAAGCTCCGCTCGGCCTGAAAGCGGAATTTTCCGGAAATTCCCGAGGAGTTACCGCTTCGGCATCTTTCATCTCCTCAAAAGGCAGGATATCGTCCTATATTTTTGATTCCATTTCCGGCACTCTTTTGCTGGACAAAACCGCTTTGGTCCTTAGGGATATGGTTGTGAAAAAGTCCTCGGGCAAGCTGTCTGCTTCCGGCCGCATTAATTTTTCTGGTCCTCTCAATATTTCGGTAAAAGCAAAGAACTTTAATGTGACAGGGATAGACAAAGCCGTAAACTTTGGCATTCCTGTTGAGGGTGTTTTAGATCTCAGCGCTTCCATTTCCGGGACATTCTCAGATCCAAAAATCGATTGTGTTTTTTCCGGTAAAGACGCAGGAGTGGGCGATATTTCGATCGACCGTGTGGACGGAGATTTGAACTACGGTAAAGGCCAGCTTCTCGTCAAAAAACTGAACATGAACGCCGGAAGACAGGCCGCTTCCATGGAAGGGATCATCCCTTTTGTTAAGGGAAAAGAAATTTCACTGGACCTGAATTTGAACGGAGACAATATCGGGCTTTTGGCATCCTTGGTAAAAGGTGTGCGGTGGGATTCCGGTACCGGCGAAGCCCGGCTTAGGGCTACGGGCACCTTGGAAAAGCCAAAAATAAACGGAGTTTTGTCGCTAAAAAACGCCGTGGTGAACATAGACCAGCTGAAAACAACTCTTTACGGGTTCGATGCCGATCTGTCTTTTAAGGACAGTAAAGCATATACAAAAAAATTCTCCGGAATATTTTCAGGTGACAGGACAGGAGGCAGGGCGCTGCCTTTCTCTTTAGCGGGATATGTTGATTTTTCCGAAGCTTTCGGAGAAAAGAAAAGAACCGAATTAGATATTGCCATGGCAGACACTTCAGGTTATATAGATATTCCGGGGATCTACTCGGGGGAATTTTCTTTGTCGGCCTGCCGGTTGAAAGGCCCCTTTGTACTTCCTGGCGTGAAAAATACAAGCGGCAATATGCTGGTCAAAGCGGCGGTTGCCCTGAAAGAAGGATCTATTATTCTGCCTAACGGTGGAGGCGTAGGCAGTCCCAAACCTAATATAGAATTTGATGTGTCTGCAGCAATAGGCAAGAACATGAGGCTTGTGCAGGGATCGGGCGACCAGACGCTTTCAATGGACCTTGCAAATATAAATCTTCAGGTATTCGGGGAAGAACCTCTTCTAATAAGCGGGACCATAGCCTCTCCTGTAGTTAAAGGCGACGTGGAGATAAAGAGCGGTAGTCTCACCATCCTCGGAAGAGAATTTGATGTAGTCAACGAGTATGAACAGGAAAAATATTTTGGTTCGGACAGGGCGGACATAATAAAGAACGAAGCCGTTTTTCAGGGCGGAAAAACTTATTCTGCCATTCCGTACATAAGGCTTACCGCGAAAAGCGAAATATTCTCTTATTTCAGAAGCCAAGCGGTAACCTATTCCGATGGCTCGGTCTCCTCACCCGTTGTTCAGAAGGATACGACCATTGTTATCACCAGAATATCAGGCATGCCGTTCGTGACGGACAGGATAAGGATGATAGCCCCTCACTTTTATGCTTTTAAACTGGACTCATCAAAAAGTCCCGCCGAGTTGGTGCCTGCCTCGTACGACGATAACCAGATAAGAATAATGCTGCTCCCTGATTTTCTCAAATCAAGCCTGGGAGTTGCCGAAGGGAATGTCCAGGAAGGGATCGATACCAATGCCATATTGGTAGACTACCTCAATGCGCGGCTGCAGTCCGTTCTTTTTCGCAGGCTCACAAGCAGAGTGGAGAATGCGCTGGGGCTGGAAAGCCTCACGCTGGATTACAATTTTGGAAAGGACCTTGAAAAGCTGCTGCCCACTAAAAGAGGCGAGTACGCCGTAAATGACACGCCACAGTTCGGAGTAGGTTTTGTGAAAGGAATATTTGACAATGTGTTTATACAGGTGCGCTACGCTCAGGCGATTGAGCAAACAAGCTATATCAGCAATATGTCGCTGAATTACCAGATCACATGGAAAGCAACCAGATTTTATTCGCTGGTGTACTATCGCGAGCCAATAACCTTCCAACAGCAGGACAGCACGTATTATAAGGCAACATTGCAGTTTCAGTATTCATTTTGAGACAGCGGCGGATGGATAAAAGCCGGAGAATAGGGTAAAATAAATTATTATGGTAAAAAAGCCGATAGCCTGCCTGTTAAGTATTTCGATCTGCGCGCTAACTATTTTTGTGGCTTGTTCCGGCGCTTTTGCGCAAAGCTTTTCTTCTGTCCCAGCAGGAGCCATGGTCGGCTCGGTCACAATAAAAGGCAGCAATCTTGTGTCTTACGACGAAATACTCGCGGCAGTTTCGATGAGACCCGGGGACAGTATTTCCGAAGCGGGGACCAACAACGACCTCAGATCGATCTATGCTCTGGGATATTTTAGCGACGTAAAGGCCGAATTTTCCAAAGCAAAAAAAGGCCTGCCTGCCGGCAGGCAGGGCATCGCGGTAACTTACAAAGTAGTTGAAAATCCGCTGTTGAAGGGGATAAAGATCTCCGGTAATACTGTTTATTCCTCCGCCGAGATCCTGGCCGGTTTTAAATCAAAGACGGGGGTCCCTCTTTCCTACGGACTTGTACGCGAAGATATCTCATCTTTGGAAAAGAAATATCACGATGCGGGCTATATCCTTGCAAAGGTAGTAGACAGCTCTACGGATCCTGAGACCGGCGTGCTCAGCATAAGGTTGATAGAAGGCGTTATAGAAGGGCTTTCCATAGACGGGAACACGAACACAAGGGATTACGTGATACTTAGAGAGATAAACAGCAAACCCGGGACTGTGCTCAACGAAAAAGTCCTCGGGAAAGACCTGCGCAGGCTTTTTAATCTGGGTTTCTTTTCTGAGGTGAACCCTGATTTTCAGCCGGGGCAGTCTCCTGAAAGCATCAATCTTCTGATAAAAGTAAAAGAGGGCAAGACTACTACAATAAATTTTGGCGGCGGCTACGGGGAAAGAGAGGGCTGGTTCGGATTTGTAGACCTGAACTCCGATAACCTTATGGGAACAGGCCAGGGCCTGATGTTAAGAGGCCAGTCAGGGCAGCAGCTTCAGACCTACCAGCTGAGGTACACATATCCGTGGCTTTTTCCGGATAAGCTTGGTGACAGAGTGCTCTTTTCGGCAAGAAGATGGTTGACGATAGGCAAAAATGTTTATCTTGTTGAAACGGTCGAACAAGACGGTATTTACAACGGATGGGAAGTCGGATTAAATAAGCCAATTTCCGATGAGTGGAGCGCGGGTATTACACTCGGTTCGGAAAATGTTAGTCCTAACGGGGCTTCTACTTTTGAACCTTATACCTCCGATACTATCGGGCTTTCTCTTTCTTATGATACCAGGGACAACTGGATGAACCCGTCCAAAGGAGATTACTACACTTATGGTATCAGGAGAGGCTGGAAATTCGCGTCTTCAGGCGAGACCAATTTTACTAAATGGTCGGCAGATTTTAACAGGTTTTACAGTCCTTTTGAGCGGCAGACTCTTGCCGGCCACATTAGCATAGGGATAGGTTTGGGAGATGTTCCGGTGGGAGAGCTTTATTATGCCGGAGGAGCAAATACGGTAAGAGGCTACGAACCCATGGAAGCCAGGTCCGGTACAAAGAAGTTCCTTTTTAATCTTGAATACAGATATACGTTCAACGATATGTTCCAGGGCGTTCTTTTTTATGACTGGGGCAATGCCTGGTACAACGGCTGGCCAAATACCTATGATTTTATCTCGGGCAAAGGATTCGGGATACGTCTCAATACTCCCATGGGCCCGATACGCCTTGATTACGGGATAGCCGCAAATAGATCATTTTCGGAAGGCACCCTGCACTTTTCGATCGGGCAGGCTTTTTGACCTGACATGAACTTCGACTGGCCGGAGGAATTTGAACAGTATCTTGATGAACTTCTTAAATGGAACAAGATGTTCAATTTAACCTCGATAACCGACAGGGAAGAAGCCAAATTCAGGCATTTTTATGACTCGCTTTCGCTAAGGGAGGCTTTTGATTTTTCCGGATCAAAACTCTCGATAATAGATATAGGTTCAGGAGCCGGGTTCCCCGGATTGCCGATGAAAATAATCTTTCCAAATATTTATCTTACACTGCTTGACGCAACCGCAAAAAAAATTAAATTTCTCGAACATATTATTGTGCTGCTCAAATTGGAAGGGGCAGAAGCTGTCTGGTCCCGGGCCGAAGATTATGCCAGGAAAAAAACAGAACAGTATGACGCGGCTTTTTGCAGAGCGCTGGCGCCTCTCAACATTGCCGTCGAGCTTTGTTTGCCGTTCGTGAAAAAAGGCGGCCGGGTTTTTGCTATGAAAGGCAAAGATATAGGCAGTGAACTGTCTGAAAGCGAAAACGCTCTAAAAATACTTGGCGGCCGTGTCGAAAGGATAGTTGTGCCGCGCGTACCTGATGGCAAAAACGGTTATTTGGACAGGTCAATAGTAGTCATTGAAAAGATACACAATATTCCGCCTGGGTATCCAAGAAAAGCAGGGTTTCCCAAAAAAAGACCGCTGTAAGCTCATTTGAAATTGTGTTATACTTACCCTAGAAAATGGCAAAAATCTTTTCCGTTTGCAATCAAAAAGGCGGAGTAGGAAAAACTACTACCGCCGTAAATATTGCTGCTTTTTTGGCGTCCAATGCAGGCCCCACTCTTCTTATAGATCTTGATCCGCAGGGCAACGCGACCAGTGCATCCGGTATAGCAAAAGACCAGGTCGATGTTTCTATTTATGAAGTCCTTGCCGATAATGTTCCGGCTACTTCAATAATAAAAGAGACCAGGGTCGCAGGTCTTCACGTGCTTCCGTCCAACACCTCTCTGGCAGGCGCGGAGGTCGAGCTTGTAAGTGAGATCGCCAGGGAATTTAAACTAAGAGAAGCGCTTAGAGAAGTGCGAGAGCTTTATGACTATATAATCATAGATACTCCGCCGTCATTGTCACTGCTCACTATCAATGCTCTTGCGGCAACCGACGAAGTACTCATACCGATCCAATGCGAATATTTTGCACTGGAAGGGTTGTCGCAATTGCTCAAGACCATAGATCTGGTCAGAGTGAACCTTCATCCCGAGCTCAAGATCGGCGGGATAATCTTTACCATGTACGATTCTCGCCTTATACTCAACAACGAGGTCATGGAAGAAGTAAAAGAACATTTTCCCGCCCTGGTGTTTGAAAACACGATACCCAGGAATGTCCGCCTGAGCGAGGCGCCTTCGCACGGCATGCCGATACTTTTTTACGATCCCACATCCACCGGTTCCCTTGCTTATGAAAAACTGACAAACGAGCTTATAGCAAGAGAAAAAAAACTGAAAGACGAAGCCCTGGCCGGGGAGCAGGATAGCGGACAATTACCAGATGAATCCTATCAGACTGGGTATCAGCATACAGACAGAGAATTTAAGGAGGAATCACAATGTCAGCAAGCACAAAACGCGGACTTGGCAGGGGCCTTGGAGCTCTGATCCCGCAAAATACTCCCATTCCGCAGACTCCGATGCCTTTTATGACCGGCAGGAGCGTTGTACAGCTCGATATAAACAAGATCGTACCTAATCCCAGACAGCCCAGGAAATATTTTGATGATGAAAAATTACAGGAGTTGTCGTCTTCTATAAAAGAACAGGGGGTCAATTCACCGCTTCTGGTCAGAAAGCGCGGGAATTCTTTTGAACTTATAGCCGGCGAGAGGAGACTGCGCGCGGCAAAAAAAGCCGCCCTTGCCACGATCCCGGTGATAATCAAGGACTACAGCGACGAACAATCGCTGGAAATCGCGATAGTCGAAAACCTTCAGAGGGAAGACCTCAACGCGGTAGAAGAATCCCTCGCTTATAAATCACTCTCGGAAGAGTTCAAGCTCACGCACGAGCAGATCGCAAAAAAGGTCGGCAAAAGCCGGGTAGCCGTGACCAACTCGATAAGAATACTGGAGCTTCCCCAAAAGATCGTTGACAGCATCTCATCCGGCAAGATTTCTTCCGGGCATGCAAGACCTCTTCTTACGTTGAGCGACCATGACCGGCAGATAGAGGTCTGGCAGGAAATAATAAAGAACGATCTTTCCGTAAGGGATGTCGAAGCCCTGCTTTCGATAATTTCCACGGAAACCAAAAAGACAAAGCCTAAAAAACACCGAACAAGATCCGGCAATCCGGTCCTAAAGGATATCGAGGACAAACTTGCATCGGCTCTCGGCACAAAGGTGGAAATATTCGGGTCGCCGCAAAAAGGGAAGATCAATATCAACTATTATTCACAGGAAGATCTCGAAAGGATTCTGGAAGAGATCATTATAAAGCATGAGCGCTAAACAAACACGATCATGGCAAATACTGTCTAAAAAAGCTTTCGACACGGTTCAAAAAGCCTTTTTCCTTAGAGAAGAGTTCGAAAGAGATCCAAACAGGGCATCGGGATTCAGGATAATAACGGAGAAAATATTTTTTGATTATTCCAGACAGCTTGTAGATAAAGATATCATGTCAGCACTACTTCAGCTTGCCGAAGAGACGAGCCTCAAAGGAAAGATCGAGGCGATGTTCTCCGGACAAAAAATAAATATTACCGAAGACAGAGCGGTTTTGCACACGGCTTTAAGGAATATTTCCGGCAAATCAGTACTTGTGGATAGCAAAGACGTCATGCCGGGCATTATAGCTGTGTTATCAAAAATGAAAAAATTCTCTAAAGAGGTCATCGCCGGATCCAGAAAAGGCATTACCGGCAGACCTTTTAAAAATATAGTTGCTATCGGCATAGGCGGTTCATATTTAGGCCCGGAATTTCTTGCGCGGGCCTGTGCTCCGTATGCTGTGCCGGGGATGAAACTGTTTTTTGTCGCGAATGTGGACGGCACTGATTTTGCCGTTAAAACTGCCGGACTGGATCGGGAAGAAACATTGTTTGTGATCGTTTCAAAGACTTTTACGACTGCAGAGACGATGAAGAATGCCTCTGCCGCAAAAAGATGGATGGCTGAAAAACTTGGAGAAGGTCCCGATGTCATAAAGAAACATTTTGTAGCCGTGTCTACGGCGGCAGATAAAGTCAAAGCTTTTGGCATAGATACCGAAAACATGTTCGGTTTCTGGGATTTTGTGGGAGGAAGATTCAGCGCAACCTCTGCGGTAGGGGGAGTTCCTTTGTCTTTGTACCTTGGCTATGACAATTTTCTCAAAATACTTGAAGGCGCAAATTGGATGGACGTTCATTATAGGACAGCTCCTTTATCTAAGAACATCCCCGTTATTTCCGCCCTGATGGATATCTGGAATATAAACTTTATGGACTTTAAGACAAGGGCGATACTTCCTTACAGCCAGGCATATTGCAAATACGCTCCTCATTGCCAACAGACCGAGATGGAAAGCAACGGCAAATCAGTACTTATAGACGGCACTCCGGTGGATTTTGAAACGGGGGAAGTGGTTTTCGGCGAACCGGGCACAAACGGCCAGCATTCTTTTTATCAACTTCTCCATCAAGGGACAACTGCTGTGCCGGCCGACTTTATCGGTTTTTTAAGGCCGCAATATGACATTGGAGCGGACGAAGGAATTTCCCACCATGACGAGCTCATGACAAATCTTTTTGCGCAACCGGACGCTCTCGCTTTCGGCCAGGACAACATGGATCCCCATAAACAATTTCCTGGCAACAGGCCTTCAAGCGTATTTTTGCTTGCCATTCAGGACCCGTTTTCTGCCGGGGTACTCCTGTCTCTTTTGGAGAACCGTGTCGCGACAAAAGGCTTTGTCTGGGGCATAAATAGTTTTGATCAGTTCGGTGTCGAGCTTGGCAAAAAACTGGGGCTTGATATAAGAAAAAGGATGGAGCTTTTTAAACAAAATCCCGCAGACACTATGGTCTATGTCGGGCTCAACTCATCAACAGCAGAGCTATTAAAGATGTATCTCTCCGGGCATCTGTCCATATAGAAAAGGTCAAGACTTTTTCTTGGGTATCGTAAAAGCAAAGATGCTGCCTTTACCCGGCGAACTTTCAACCGTTACCTTTCCGCCGTAGGCCTCCACCAGGCTCTTGACTATGGAAAGGCCTACTCCCGTGCCGCCGTATTTACTGGATATTTCCGGAGCGAGCTGTTTAAAAGGCTCAAAAATAGACTTAAAATCTTCCCTTGCAATACCAATCCCTGAGTCTTTTACGGAAACAAGTATATGACCGCCTTCATCCTTTGTCTCAACCTCTACCTCACTGCCGTTTTTAGAGAACTTTACTGCGTTGCTCAAAAGGTTTACGAGTATTTGTTTTATCCTTTCGTGGTCAGCGAATATCGAGGATATTTTTTCGTCGGACTTTACTGTTATCGAAATATTCTTTTTTGAAGCCATATAACCTATATTTACCGTGGCCTCGCTGATGGTCCTGTTAAGATTGTAATCTTTTTCTTCTATCCCGAGAGAACCCGTCTCGGATTTCGAAAGGTCGAGCAGTTGATTGATAAGGTGAAGAAGGTCGTTTCCGTTCTTTTTCATGGCGTCAAGCATTTTTGACTGCTTTTCATTGATCTCGCCGGCCTGCTTTTCGGCAATTATGGAAATATAGCCGAGTATGGTCGCAAGCGGGGTTTTGAGTTCATGGCTCATGTTGCGCAAAAAATCGGATTTTATGCGCAAAGCTTTTTGCAGATCAAAATTGAGCAGCTTGAGCTCCTTGGTCCTCTGGGAAACCCTTTTTTCCAGTTCGAAGTTCAGTTCTTTGAGAAGATGGTTCGTAAGGACGATCTCATTGGTCTCTTTGCTGGCTATATATCCGAGAAAGGAAAGCATAAGCAGTATTATTATGGTGATCTCAATCGCAAGTATCGGAAGGTCCCTTATGGTGAACATAACAAGCAAAAGTCCGATTATCCCGAGTACCACCACAAAGAACTGAAAGCCAAAACAATCCTGCACGTTCTTGTCGCAGTACAGGCATCTCTTGAAAGGCCGAAGGCCCGTCTTTTTCACAAAGCGGCAGTTTTCACCGTTGGTCCTCATATTTATTCCTCTCCGAGTTGTTTTTTTACCTCTTTGATCAGGTCTTCAAGATTGAAAGGTTTGGTTATGTATTTGTTGGCTCCCGCTTTGTAAGCGGTCTCAATGTCTTCAGGATTGGACCTTACGGAGAGCATTATTACCGGCATTTCTTTGGTATCGGCGCCGTTCTTTATTTCTTTGCAGACCTCGTATCCGTTCATTTCCGGAAGGACCACGTCAAGTATCACAAGATCCGGTGAATTGGCCCGGGCGCATTTTAATCCCTCAAGACCGGTGGTGGCGACCAGTATATTGTAGCCGTGTTGTTCCAAGATGAGCTTGACGATCTCTAAATGGTCCTCTACATCCTCTATTACCAGTATGTTCTTCAAGTTAAAAGCCCGCCTTTGCTAAATTCCGTGTTTGGCCAGCCTGTCGGCTTTTTCCATTGTTTGGATCGTTTTTTCGATGCCGGCTTCGTTTTTTGTGGCTTCTATCAGGGCTTCGTAGAGTTTTTTTGTCCTGTCGTCTTCTTTTCTGAGCTGCATCTCAAGCTGTTTTTGAAAAGCCGCTTTGCCGGCAGGGGACAATCCTTTGTATGATTCCGAGAATTTCTTTATGCTCTCTTTTAAGGTCGCGAGAGGGTCTTTTTGAGGTTGTTCCATCTGCAATCCCCCTTTTTTAATATAAAATATTATACCACTTTATCAGCTCAGGACAAGCTACAAAGCTTTTTTTGGTGAAATTTTCGGAAATCCCTATCGATATATATATGAAGGGGAAATAACAGTAATATGGAACCGGTATCTTCAAAACAACTACCACCGGCTTTTTATAGAGCTCCTGAAGATTTGCAAAGACAGGTCTTATCAGCCATAGATGGCGGAAAAAGAAGTGTCGCTTCAGGGATAATAGAAGCCATTCCTGTAAGCGACTCTACGTTGAATGCTGCCGGGAAAGTGGGAGGCGGAGTCGGAGTAGTGGCGGGAGCAGCGGCGGGAACGCTAGCGGTAGCTGCTGGAGTAATAGCCACCGCACCAATTACCATTCCATTGGTTGTTTTAAAAGGAGCTACTGCGGCTGGAGCTATCGTTCTGGGAGGCGCAGTTTTAACCAGTTGCCCTGGACCGATGGATCCGCAAACAGGAGAATCATTGAACTATGATACGGAAAAAACTTTGCCCCCAGAAGAGAGTTCGAATACACCTCTCGTAGAACCTGACGGTTCAATAAAGTCAAAAAACTTAGGGATAAGGCTGGGAGGTACAGAGAATTTCGGATTGCCTGTTTTAACAGTGGGGATCACTAACGCAGACTGGGGATTTACACGATTAGAGGGAAATGTTGGGTTTTTGAGGATCAATCCTGAGAATCTCCCAAGTAACTTACGAGATAAAACAGCTTTTGGGGAATACGACTCTATCTATGAAGGAGATATCGATAACCATTATGTAGAAAAAGCCGATACTACGGATAAGCCGGTCGCAATAATGAGATTATCGGAAGATGCTGCCTTATATGGGGAAGGGGATTTCTTCATAAGTCCGGTGATAGGTATAATGGGCGATAAAATAAATGCCTATTCAGGAAAAGGCGGTCTTTCAGACCCTCTTCACTGGTTTGCTGGTATAAACGCACCAAACTATTACGACACAGGGCTTAAAATACAGGCGCCGTATTATTATGAACCTGATTATTCTTGGTCGGTATGGACTTATATGAAGAGAATGCCCATATCCGGCGAAACAGGCAACTTTGTTCCTGATCCGAGAGAATCCTCGGTATGGACTTGGCCGATGGATGATTGGAGAGAAAAGCAAGGAATCCCCATGCCGATGTTCGCAGTCAGATATCCGAAAACTTCCGACATAAGCATGTTCAACGTGATCCCTATAGCATCTTCCGGCACAGTTGACGAAAGGATCAATTTTTTAAGGACCGCTATGCCGCGGACAGCTCCGGGGCTTGCGGAAATACAAGAAAGATCTATCGATAATATTCCGGATGACGGGGAAATATATCTTATTGCTGAAAGAGGCAAGAAAAATGCCGGCTTATTGTATACTGCGCCTGATGGACCTGAATCTCACAGGACAACATCGGTTGGAATGCAGATAATGGTTCGTTATCCTAAAAATACGGTTCCCAGTTCAAATGTCGAGACTTGCGACCTTCATTTTATCCATCAGGTTAAGGATGTTGAGTTAGAGGGGGAAAAATGAAATTTTGGGAAATAGCTGTCGATATATATATGTAGGGGGAGTAAACAAAAACAAGCAACGAAAGGAGAACATTGGAAGGTTTGTAGATTGATCACGAAGTTAGAAAACAAATAAGGAGAAAAAAAATGGTAGAAATAGGAAGTTTGACAGGCCCGATGAAAAGAGATGAATATAACAAACAGATGTCCGCTTTAGGTCAAAGAAACCTCCATTCAAGGATATTGGAAACTCTGCCTTTGCCAGGGGTGGAAACGGCAGATAAAGTTGCAACAGCAGGTGCAGTAGTCGGAGCAACAGCTCTTACTGCAGCCGGAGTAGTTGCGGCCGTAGCAACAGCTCCTATTACGATCCCTGTAGGTGCATTGGCTACAGGGGCAGCAGCGGCAACAGTAGTACTCACATTACCTGGTTGTCCTGCCGGACCTCAACCAACCCCACAAAACTCAATCGCGGCAGACGATATCTCTTCGAAACAAGCGCTATTCAATAATAATGTAGAGTTGCTGGCATCTTCAGGGCCTTTTTATGTGGGAGAAAAGCCACGCCTTCAAAGAATTTATGGAGTAGGATTTAACTATTACCCGGTAATTGGAAACGTTCAGATATTGCCGGGAATTCAAGAGGCCAACATCAGACCCGATCATGTCCCAAATATAAAGTTTGGTTTTGTGGGGCTTGAGGGAGAAGTGACGGATAAGGTGCCGGTCGATCCGGAAACAAAATCCGTCTATTATGGCGCAGTTCCCGGAATGACTTATATGCCGGATGGTGAAGGTTTTTATCCAGCTACTAACGTCCAATGGGCTGATCCTACAAGACCGGAATATAAGCCTAATCCACTTGTTGGAACAGGAGAGATCGGAGACCCTAAGAAATATATTGTATGCAGCGATGAGTCGCAATATCCCCAATGGTATGTAAAGTTTAATACTGTGAGACTAAATTATAACAACGATGGTTCGGAAAGGCAAGTTGTTACTATTGCCGTCAATGAAAATTTCTCAAATCTCAGGAAGGGAACTATTACCGGGATACTTGAAAATGGATATCAATCCGTGATACAGCTTGTTGCGGTTAGCTCAACAGGCCCAAATTCAACTCCTTCCCAAATGCTGGGTTCCAAATATGATGCAACCGGGCCAGTTCTTACCAGCACCCCGGTACCGCTTCAATTACCGGGAGCCACCTTTGAGGAAACGCTTGCTTTGATGTCAAAACAAATGGAGCCAGCTCCCGTAGGATTTCCGGAGATCACAACTGTACCGACAGACGATGTTCCTGCTGAAGTTGTAGAGGGAACTACATTGCCCAGATTGTTCAAACTAGCGGAATATGATCAATCAGCGCCAAATGGGTTTACGGGAAGCAAAACAGGAGTCATCGCGGTTAGCCCAGCAGGCAGCGGTTCAATGGACTTAGACATCATGGAAAGATGGGCAATCCCTGCATATGGAGTTGCGGTTGTTCCCGGACCAAGGGAGGGCGACACGGAAGTAATCGAATCGCTAAAGTCAACGGATGTACCAGTTGAATCAAATTCATCAACGTTGAAAGTTGATGTTTCGAAAATGTACAAACCGGATTCTCTTATGGTAAAGATTCTTGATTCTGTATTGGCTGACAAGAACTAAGCATATTGCCTGAGATCTGTTGATAAAAACCCCGATCAGATCGGGGTTTTTTCTTTTAGTCCATTTTTGCTGATTTATGTTAGAATATCAAAAAGGGAGTATTTTATGACTAATAAGCTAAAACTGGGTCTGCCAAAAGGTAGCCTCCAAGAATCTACCTTTGAGCTGTTTGAAAAAGCGGGCTACAAAATAAAGGTGTCTTCCAGGTCTTATTTCCCGTCGATCAACGATGACGAGATAGAAGTAATGCTTATCCGCGCGCAGGAGATGGCGCGCTACGTCGAAAGTAAGGTCTTAGACTGCGGGCTCACCGGAACCGACTGGATGGTAGAAAGCGGCTGCAAGGTAGAGACGATAAAAGACCTGGTATATGCGAAACAGGGGCTTAGAAAGGTCCGCTGGGTTCTGGCCGCTCCAAAAGGTTCCAGCATAAAGAGCGCCAAAGACCTTGAAGGAAAGAGTGTTGCCACGGAACTCGTGAACACATCAAAAGAGTATTTCAAGAAAAAAGGCGTGAACGCGGTAGTGGAATTTTCCTGGGGTGCCACGGAAGCCAAATGTCCTGACCTGGCGGATGCGATAATCGAACTTACCGAAACGGGCAATTCGCTCCGGGCGAACAATCTTGAGATCCTTGATACAGTGCTTGAATCAAACACTATTTTTATAGCTAATGAAGCCTCGATTAAAGACAAATGGAAAAAAACCAAAATAGACAATATTTTACTTCTGCTCGATGGGGCGCTGAAAGCACAGACAATGGTCGGACTCAAAATGAATGTATTAAAAGAGAATTTGGATAGAGTAATTAAATGTCTGCCGGCGCTAAAAAATCCGACGGTTGCACAATTGTCCGATCCGGCATGGGTGGATGTAGATACGATAATCGAAGAAAAAACCGTCCGCGATATGATCCCTCAGCTAAAATCGGCCGGCGCTCAGGGGATCGTAGAATATCCGCTAAACAAGGTTATTGATTAACCCTCACCCCCGGCCCCTCTCCCTTGACAGGGCGAGGGGAGGTCAATGCTCCATATGTGACCGTATAATTATTCCCTGCGTTCCAAACGAGGTAATTTTGTATGCCGCAATCCTTTGCCGCTTTTATCTGTGTTAAGACATAATCTTCGTTGAAATCTTTTACTCTCCAGGTAAATCCCTGTATCCAAGGAACCATTTTTGCATCGGAGCCTTCCATAAGCTTTGAAGTCTTTTCACAGCCTCTTTTTATGAAGGTGTACGGATCGTTGGCGGGATCCGGATGGCCGTCAAACCCGCTGTCAAAATGTGAGGGGTAGAGCATGGGACATACTACATCGACATATTTTGCCATCTCCCTGACCCTTTGTCCGATGATCTCGATGTCCCGATCTTTGAGCCAGCTCATCACGCCGAAAATGTCTATAGCAATTGAAACATTATATTTATCAAGCCTCTCATTTACTCTTTTTAAGAATCCTTCTATTGCGTCATATTTTGCTTTATATTTTGGGATGGATATGTTATCGGGACGGCCCTTTTCGGGAAACCTCATATAGTCGAACTGTATCTCATCTACGCCGCACTTTATTGCGGCTTCGGCTATATCAATGTTGTAATCCCAGACTTCCTGAGAGAAAGGATCCACCCAATTTACACCGTCATTCTCAATATGGATGCCACCTCCGTTATCTCTCAAAGCCAGATCGCTCCGGTGTTTTGCCAGATACCGGTCTTTAAATACCGCTATTCTTGCAGAAACAATTATCCCTTCTTTATGCAGATGATCAACAATACTCTTCAAGTCTTTTACATAAGTGCTGTCTCTGGCGCCTATTTTTTCGGACTCAGGGACTTCAAGACTGACGCCCACGGTTCCTTCTACGTCTTTCATATCTATTACAAGTGTATTAAAACCCGTCTTTTTGAAATTGCTTATGACACCATCTATGCGGCTCGGTATTCCCGCACTGTGAAAAGTGAAATAAACCCCTTTTCCGGCGGTCTTAATGTGTCTGGACCTGTTTTTTTTTGATCCGATCTTTATTTCACGGACGACGGCTTCATTTGAGCAGATCCTTATTTTCATTCCCGATCTTAACGCTGTCTTTTCTAAAAGCGGCAGATCTTTTTCCTGTACAGAAACGGCATTGGGATCCCCGTCGCTTATGAAATACTCATTCGGATATTTTTCCATAAGAGGCAGCCACTTATTCAGCTCGCTATCGCTTGCCTGAACTCTTTGCACCAGCGCGGGATCGAAGTATTTGTGATACGGAGGATAGGTCGGTGCGGAACCCACCAAAAAGGCTACTTTGTAGTTATATGCTTTTCCGTTATAATCGCCTCTCTGTAAAAGCCATTTGCCCTTTTTAGGAAGTATGCCGTTAGGCAGCGCAACAGATGAGGCTTCATAAGAGGGGATCGCTTCTTCTATTTTTGCCTGTTGCATCGCAAGAACTCTTTTTATGCCTATATAATCGAGTTTTGACAGGTCGTCATGGTCAAAAGTATGATTTCCGAGCTCTCTCCCGGTCTTTACCAGATATTTAAGTTTTTGTTTCCATAAAGTTGGACATTCACCTTGATAAAACGCTATCGAATTGAGAAAAAATGTCGCCGACTTACCAAAGTCCGGGTGTTTTTTGGAAAAATCATCCAATATGCCGACCGCACAATTTGGATCAACTTTGGGGAACCCGTCCCTGCCTTCAACTGTCGTGCCATTTACTATGAGCCACCTGAACTGTGTGGGATTGCCATCGTCAAATGTCATTATCAGTGGCTTTTTTCCGGCCGGGATACTCACATGCGAATTGTTAAAAAAGTCTTTTACGCTTATCAACCTATAGCCGAGTTCATAGAATCGCTCAAGGTCTTTCCTGAAATCATCCGGCGACCTAACCCAATCACCTTTTTTGTCGTCTATCCTGTGATATTCGATCACCATAACCTTGCCGAGTTCATTGTAAACGCGCGGGTATCTCGAAGGAGCTCTTCCGCAGGAGGAAAAGACAATGGATATGCCAATGGCTATAAAGGCAACCAGGGGGAGTTTTCGCATCAAAACAATTATAGCATCTGGTTGGCGGGAAAATTGCTGTAACCCCGGTAAAGGAGGTGATTCAAGTGGCAGGGCTTAATAGATTGATATTGACCGGCAGGCTCACCAAAGATCCTGAGGTCCGCTATACAAAAGAAGAGATTCCTCTTGCAAAATTCACGGTTGCAGTGAACGACATCAAAAAGAAGGACGGGACTGCCGGGGTGAACTTTTTTAATTGTGTGGCCTGGCGCGGGCTGGCGGGAATTTGCGGAGAGTATCTCAAAAAAGGCAGTCTCGTGGCGATAGAGGGTAAGATGCAGTTTAAATCTTACGAAAGCAAAGGTCAGAAAAAACAGGCGACTGAAGTGCTTGTGGACAACATGCTGATGCTTGACAAGGGATTTTATAAAGCCTCAACTCCGTCCGACGCCGAAAAAGAAGAAGATTTGGTCATGGCCGCCTGATCGGTTGCCGGGGTGCCGAAAATCCCTACACAAAATACGGCACCCCGGACCAACCGCTTGAACGTGACGGACTTTTGAAATATCATGGTATCGATGGCAAAAAAACTTAAACGGCCGGATGTGCTTAGAATAATCGCTTTGTTAGTCTATTTTCTGCTTTTGATATACCTCTGGATCTTTATCTTTATCCCAAAGGCACTTCCTTTGTATTTGACGGTATTTATACCGGACCATAAGATGAATCTGCTGATCATGGGAGTGGACCATGATTATGATAAACACAGTCAAAGGATGACAGCCAGCAGGAGAGCAGATACTTTGATCCTGGCCCACATTGACCCGTTCAATAAAAGGATCGAACTTATCAGTATTCCAAGGGATTCCATGGCAGAGATCCCGGGCCGTGGAGAGCACAAAGTCAATGCCGCATATGGTTTTGGCGGAGAAAAACTTGCCATGGACGTTGTTTCAAAAATGATCGATGTGCATATCGATCATTTTGTGTCGGTCGATCTTCGGGGATTAATAGATCTGGTTGACAGTGTCGGAGGGATAAAGATATTTGTCGAGAAAGACATGCATTATGTAGATGTTCCTGCAGATCTGAATATAAACCTTAAAAAAGGGCTGCAAAAATTGTCCGGTAAAGAGGCCGAAGAATATGTAAGGTTCAGGGGTGATGCTTTGGCGGACATCGGCAGGACAGACCGCCAGAAAAAATTTATTAAAGCGCTTTCTCTGAGGCTTGCCAGCCCGGCGGCTCTGGTGCGCCTGCCTTTTTCGATAACGGCGATCAAACGTTCGGTGAGTTCTGACATGAGTTTTTGGCAGATGATACGGATCGCCAATTTGGCCAGAATGGCAAGGCCCTCGGACATAGGGCAGCATACCATACCCGGTGACTTTGGCCAGGGAAATCTGTACGGGTACTGGATCGTGGACGAACAAAGAATTTCCGAGCTAAAGCAAAAGCTCCGCTTGTGATATAATTTTTACTTGATGAAACAATCTTTGCAGGTCGCGCGGATTTTTGGCATACCGATAGAAATAAACTATTCCTGGATAGTCATCTTCATTTTGATCACCTGGTCGCTGGCTTCCGGATATTACCCCCTGTTTTTGCCTTCGAGACAGGAATATGTTTACTGGCTGGCGGCAGGTATTTCAGCGATACTGTTATTTGTTTCTCTGCTTCTTCATGAACTTTCTCATTCTTTGGTAGCTATAAGGAACGGGATACCGATAAAAAAAATATCTCTTTTTATTTTCGGCGGAGTAGCGCAAATGGAAAAGGAGCCGGACACTTCTGTCATCGAACTGAAAATTGCTATCGCGGGCCCTGCGTGCAGCCTGTTCATTGCTTTGATATGCCTTGCGGCGTTTGTTGTGCTAAACAGGACCAACGCTCACCCCATGGTAACTTCCATGGTGTTTTACATAGCAATTGTCAATATGAGCATAGTAGTATTCAATTCCATACCCGGGTTCCCCCTTGACGGCGGGCGCATATTGAGAGCGATGATATGGAAGTTCAACAACAACCTCAAAACAGCCACAAGAATAGCTACATATTTAGGCAGATTCTTTTCTTATGCGATAATGCTTGCG
This sequence comes from Candidatus Margulisiibacteriota bacterium, assembly GCA_041650595.1. Taxonomy (GTDB): domain Bacteria; phylum Margulisbacteria; class WOR-1; order JAKLHX01; family JAKLHX01; genus CALFCX01. The sequence goes on along the minus strand of JBAZKW010000002.1, from coordinate 78,407 downwards.
GGCCTTTTCTTTTTATCACAGAAAGAGTATTTAAGCGGTATATGGCTTTTGGTGCTCGGGCTTTTCCTGCATGAGGCCGCTGAAATGAGCTATCAGCAATTAATATTAAAAAAAGCGCTTGTAGGCGTGCAGGTCAAGGAGATAATGTCGGAAGATGTTATTTCCGTGCCGCCGGACCTTTCGCTGGACAAACTCGTAAACGATTACTTCTTTAAACACCGTCATATGGGTTTCCCTGTGGTCGATAATGGCTTGCTCAAAGGAATAGTTACTCTTCACAGTGTCAAAGAATTTCCGCGGGACCAATGGTCATCCACGTCTGTTTTTCAGGCTTTGACCCCCGTCCGGCAGGATCTTGTGGTCTGCCCCGAATCTGATTGTCTGGAGGCCCTTCTTCAGGTGACAAAATCCGGTCTCGGAAGGCTGCTTGTCGTTGACCATGGCAGATTGGTAGGTATAATAACGCAAAGAGGACTTGTCAGGTTTTTTGAAATAAAGACGCATCTCTGTTCATAGACGGAGTATATATATGTCAAAAGTTGCTCTTGTCATTGCTCAGCAAGGGTTCCGGGACGAAGAATACTTCGAACCCAAAAAAATCCTTGAAGAAAACGGTATTCTGGTAACCACTGTTTCACAAATAAAAGGCACGGCGATCGGAAAACTTGGAGGCTCCGCACAAGCAGATATCTCAATTAATGATTTTGATGCTTCAGGATATGACGGGATATTTTTTATCGGAGGACCGGGAGCATCAGTCTATTTTGATAACAAAAAGGCACATGAGATACTAAGGACCGCTTTTGGTCTGGGCAAACTTATAGGGGCTATCTGCGCGGGTCCTGCAGTTCTTGCATCAGCGGGTCTGTTAAAAAACAAAAAAGCCACATCTTTTTCGGGAGTTTATAATTACCTTATTAAAGGCGGGGCAATACTCACAAAAACTGCCGTAGAGGTTGACGGAAAGATAATAACGGCTGACGGGCCGGCCAACGCGGCAAAATTCGGATTGGAAATAGTTAAAGCCCTGAACGGATAACAATGGAAAATGCCGCGCTTGCAAAAATTCTTTCGCAAATCTCGATCATACTCGAGCTAAAAGAAGACAATCTTTTTAAAATCAGGTCATATCAAAAAGCCGTTTCAAACATCGAAAACCTTGCCGAAAGCGTATCGGAGATCTACAAAAAAGGCGGCAGAAAAGCGCTTGAAGAAATTGACGGCATAGGAAGCGGCATATCCGAAAGGATAGAGGAAATATTGACCACCGGAAAGTCTTCCTATCTTGAAGAGCTGCACAAAGACATTCCCGAGAGCGTGGTGGAGATGTTGGGTGTACAAGGGGTCGGCCCCAAACTTGTGATCAGACTGTATAAAGACCTTGGAATAAAGAGCGTGGACGAACTTCTCTCAGCCGCAAAAAAAGGGGTCTTGGAAAAACTGGACGGGGTGCGAGAAAAGAGAATTGAAAACATTATCAAGGGCATCGAAAATCTGAAAAAAATGGACAAAAAACATTTGATAGGAGAGGCTCTTCCTTATGCCGAAATTTTATTGCGGTCGATCGGAGAAAAGCCATTTGTATCGAAAGCCATTATCTGCGGGAGCTTGCGCCGGATGAAAGAGACGATAGGGGACATAGATATTTTGGCTGTTTCAAGCGATCCCAAACGTCTGTCGGATGTTTTTACTTCTCTCCCTCAGGTGATACGGGTGACCGCAAAAGGCGAAACAAAATCTTCCGTGGTGCTTGAGAACAATATGAATGCTGATCTCAGGATAGTCAAAGAAGATGAGTTCGGGTCTGCTTCCCACTATTTTACCGGCTCAAAGCAACACAATATAAAAATAAGAAAGATCGCAATATCAAAAGGGCTCAAAGTAAGCGAGTACGGTGTGTTCAAAGGCAGTAAAAGAATAGCAGGGAAAACTGAAGATGAGCTTTTCAATGCCCTTGGGATGCAATATATCCCTCCGGAACTAAGGGAAGATTCCGGAGAAATTGAAGCCGCCCAAAGAAAAACACTGCCCAATCTTTTAGAGATAACAGATATTAAAGGCGATCTTCACATGCACTCCGATTATACAGACGGCACTGCATCTATAGAAGAGATGGCTCGGGCCGCAAAAAAACTGGGTTATAAATATATTGCGATAACTGACCATTCAAAATCAACCAAGGTCGCCGGAGGATTGACGGAAAAAGAACTTCTAAAACAGATGGATGAGATAGACGGAATAAACAAAAAACTGCCCGGATTTAAAATATTGAAAGGCTCTGAAGTAGATATATTAAAAGACGGTTCTTTGGATTTTTCAGACGGATTATTGAGCAGGTTGGACATAATAGTTGCTTCGATACACTCCGGGTTTTCTGCGTCTAAGGATGAAATGACCAAAAGGATAATAAAAGCGATGCGAAATAAATTGGTCAACATAATAGCTCACCCCACCGGAAGGCTTTTGGGCAAAAGGCTGCCGTACGAAGTAGACATTGAAAAAATACTTTCCGAAGCCGCAAAGACCCATACAATATTTGAGCTGAACTCTTATCCGGACAGGCTGGATTTAAACGATGTCCATTGCCGCCTTGCGAAAGAAAAAGGGGTTAAAATATCGATAAATACGGATTCTCACAGCACAAACAATCTTTTATATATGAAATTCGGGGTCGGCACTGCGAGAAGGGGATGGCTTACTAAAAAAGATGTTATTAACACTCTGGGACTAAAAGACCTGCTCGATTACTTAAAATAGCTAGTCTCATTTTTTATCAGTTGTATCGGCTTCCTGAGACTGAGGGCTTGTCTTATACCTGATTATTAGAGCATTGCTGACGCCCTGTTCATAGCCTTCGGAAGGCAAGTTCACTACTTCACGCCCTTTTATGTACATGGTGGAGGAGCCGCCGCCGTCTAGACCAATAGCTTCCACTGCTCCAAGGTCCTGCATAAGGCGGGCCAGTTCCTGGTAGGTTGCCCCTCTCTTGCGAGTTCTTCTTGATCTGCCCTTTTTGCCTTCGACCACTACGAACAAAATATCATTATTCGCACTTAGACCGACAGCCGTCCTGGCGTTCCTTCCGAGAACATCTCCTCCAAAATTTTCATTGTCAAGACTTTCGCTGACCACGATCTTTCTTTCCATCAGAAGGCGAGGGCCTCCTGTTATTACATGGTCATATTTATCCCAGCCGTCCGCGAGCTTGTACGTTGCGGAAAGCCTTGCTCCCGGAGGAAGTTCGTCAGCATAATTTTTGGTCCAGCCGTGGAAAGAGATCACATAACCGTTTTCCGGGATAGGGGAAGCCCCTTCGGAAATCCCTACCACCATATCATCCTCTATTATCAGCTCGACACCGTTTTTGTTGGTTTTTGTGGTAGTTCCGTATTCGGGAGTATATATGATAGCTTCATTTTCTTTGCGCGGCCTGTTTATTCCCCAGACAGGTATTTTTTCTCTGGATGAATCGTTTACGACATGGCCGACAAATTTTGGGATGCCAAAGACAACCTCATTGCTGCTTATTCCTATTGCGGTCCTTTCCAAGAGAGATTTTGTGAGCACTTTTCCGTCTATAGCAAGAAGTCCTACTGGGACATAAGGGTAGTCTCTGTTAAAAAATGAGCCGTTTATGGCGGCAAGCGCGTTATTTTCTTCTGCTATTACGGATGTTCTTTGAAGTCTGCCTACGGCTCCTCTGGCAAGTGCCGGTCTTATTTCTATATCGGAAGACAAAGGCGCCGTGAATACATGGACCTTTACAGGAGAATTTCCGCCCCAGCTTCTAGAAAACGAAAAATATTCCAGTCTCCCCGTTGCCTGCCCTATGTCCTGGGCAAAAGCGGGGGATAAAAATAGCAGAAAAACCGTAAAAAATATAAAACGCAGATTTTGTATATTAATCAGCCACCTTAACTAACTTCATTGAAACGAGCTTGGAAACACCCGGCTCTTCCATTGTAACTCCATACATCGTGCCGGCTGAAGACATTGTCCTTTTGCTGTGAGTAACAACAATGATTTGAGATTCTTTGGAGAACTCTTTGATGAGCTTGGAAAATCTTATGGTGTTTATCTCATCAAGTGCCGCGTCAACTTCATCCAGAAAACAGAAAGGGCTTGGTTTCGTTCTGATCAATGCGAACAGTATAGAGATCGCGGTAAGCGATTTTTCTCCGCCGGACATAAGAGCAAGGCTTAGCCACTTTTTGCCGGAAGGCCTCGCAAAGATCTCAACGCCGGCTTCAAGCGGATCGCCGTCGGAAAGGGATATTCTTGCTTCTCCGCCCTCAAAAAGAGAAGAAAACACCTGACAAAAATTCCGGTTCACTTCTTCGATAGTAGTTAAAAACTTTTGCCTTGCCTCGTCATCAAGCTGCGTGATCAGGCCGTTCAGATTGTCGCGTGCCGAAATAAGGTCATTGCATTGTTCTTCTATGAAAGACAATCTCTCTTTGGTGGTTTCGAACTCTTCCACTGCAAGAAGGTTTACCGGCCCTATTTCCCTGATCTCCATTCGCAGCCTTTCGATCTCTTCTTTAGCTTTTGTTTGGTTCTGTACTTCTTCCTCGGGGCTTTCAAGCACCATAGCTGCCGACAATCCGTATTCCTGTTGCATCAAAGCCTCTACCGCACCCAATTCCCCTTCCAATTTGGCCAAGGACACTTCTTCCTTAAATAGTTCATCCCTCGCGACACGGTCCTCTCCCGACAAGTCGCGTATTTTTTCCTCCAGCTTTTCCAGACGGGCCTGAGCGGCTAGTTTTTCGGCCGCAGTTTTTTCAAGATTTTGTGAGGCTGTCTGTGCTCTTTCTCTGAGGTGTGGGATTGACTCTTCGGCACCTGAAATGCTTTCTTCCGTCTGCTTTATCCTAAAGGAAAGGCCCTTTTCTTCTTCAGTTTTGTCTTTTATCTGCCGCTCAACTTCATTTGTCTGTTCGCGGGCAGAAGATTCTTCTTCCTTTTTCTGTTTTAATGTGCTGTCGTTATTGGCAAAATTTGCTCTCGTTTCCGCCAGGCGAGCTATGGCTTTTTCTTTTTCCGAGTTCAGTTCTTTGAGCTTGTTTTCCAGGGATGAGAATTGATCGGTCATTTCGCCGGCACTTTGCTGGATTTTTTTCAGAGCGGTATCTTTTTTTTCTCTTTCCGCCTCAAGAAGCGCCAGGTTTTCTTCCTGTGCCTTTATGTTCTTTTGTATAACCTTTATTTCTATGTCTATCTTGCCGAAGATCTCCACTTTTCTCAAAGAGAGCCTTTCCTTGAGCTCCTGAGAAACGCCTTGCAGGCCAAGCACTTCAGACTCAAGAAAAGAAATATCTTCCTTGAGTCCCAACAAATTGTCCAAAAAAGCTCTTTCTTTTGCCAGAGATTCGTTAGCGTATTTTATAGACAGGTCAAGTTCCGATATCTTATGCTTTTGTGAGGATATTTCCATCTCTCTTTCAAAAATGGGGTTTTTCAGGCTATTCCAGCCGCGTATACTTTCCTCTGTCTTGCGGTTTATTTCATCCAAGGAAGCCTGTGCTTCTTCCAGATATTGTTTTGCATGTGTGAATTGGCCCTCGAATTCGGTCAGGCTCTTACGTTTTTCCCCGGCTTTTTCTTCTTTTGCCGTTTTAAGGAGTCCCAGTCTTTCGACCTCTTTTCGTACTTCTCCGCGTCTTTCTTCAAGCTGAAAAATTCTTTCTTTGCCCACGCTTATTTTTGTAATTGCTTCCTCGGCAGCGCTTTTTCCGGAAGCCATTTCAAGCCGCAGGCTTTCCATTTTAGATTCTATATCCCTGATAAAAACCTTAAGCCGGTTTTTTTCCTCTTCTTCTTTTGCCGCTCCGTCTTCAGCACCATGGGTCTTTGTCCTTAGCTCGTCAACCTTTGCTTTCAGCTGTCCCATTCTTTCGCTTAGTGACCGGACCTGTTTCTTAGCCAGCCCGACTTCCAGAGACTTTAAGCTTTCTTTTACTTCTTTGTAGCGTTTTGCTTTTATTGCCTGCCCTTCCAGCGAAGAAAGATTTTCCTTTATTTCCCCGCGAAGGTCGTTTACCCTGAGCAGGTTCTGTTCTGTGCCTATAAGCCTCCGTTCGGCAGCTTTTTTTCTGAATTTATACTTGTTTATTCCGGCGGCCTCTTCGAATATTGATCGCCTATCCTCGGGTTTTGAACTGAGTATGAGATCGACCTGTCCTTGATTCACTATGGAATACGCGCCGTTCCCTATGCCTGTATCCAAAAAGAGTTCTTTGATATCCTTTAGACGGCACAGGTTCTTATTGATGAAAAACTCGCTTTCCCCGGACCTGAAAACCCGCCTTTTTACCAATACTTCACTGTATTCGGTCTTCAGATATCCGTCGCTGTTATCCAGGAGAAAAGAGACTTCTGCCATAGAGACAGCCTTTCTTGAGCTGCTTCCGGCAAAAATGATCTCTTCAAGCGAAGCGCCGCGCAGATCTTTGATGCTTTGTTCTCCCAGCACAAAACGCATGGCGTCAATGATGTTTGATTTGCCGCAACCGTTAGGGCCGACCACTGCTGTGACAGAAGGCGGCGGATCCAATAAGAACGATGTTTTATCTGCGAATGACTTAAAACCTTTGAGGGTCAGCTCTTTAAGATGCAATTTTTATCCCCAATTCTTCCTCTTAAAACTGATTATAACATATAGGCTTTCATGATATAATTCTTGAGTAAAGTACGATGCTTACGACAATAACCACTATAAATATATTTGCCGAGATACTGACTGCGGGCGTGTGCTTTACAATGTGGTTTGTCTTTAATAGCAGACACGGGCAAACCCGTGAAAAATCAGATCTTATTCTGTCGTTCATATTCCTCATGTTCGGTTTGTTTGTTGTCGGGATGACATCGTCCAGACTTATATCAAACTACGGGCCAAACGAAAGTCTATTGCTGTTTATACAACGCTTTACCACATCCATGCTCGCTTTAGGATCTATTTTTGTGATCGCTTTTGTCGCCATTAAGCAGCCGCCAAATATGAGGAAGTATTTTTATCCGTTCATATTTGCTAGCTTTATTGCTGCGTGTGCATGTTATTTACTGCCTATGCGTGCGGCTATGGAAAATGGGATGCTCAACCCCGCCGTACTGAGCGGCCCATTATTCGTGGCTGTTATAGGGCTATGGGACCTGTCTTGGGCGATATTTGCGGTTTATTCACTGATCGTTTTGCTCAAAACAGACGATGAAAAAGTAAAAAGGCTTAATTTGATGGCTTTCTGGTCTGCCTTTATCATGGTCGCAAGCTTTGTGCCCGCGATCATATTCCTTTTCACGGGATATGAAACCACTCTTCTTATCCTATGGATTGTGCTTTTCATATCACTATCGGGATTGTCTATCAGCAGCATTATTTTGCCGGATGATGACATAGCCTTAACTCCTTTGAGCTTCGTGCGCTCAAGCATATTGCTCAAGATGGTTTCAATGCTGGTCATTCTCATCATAATAACGGTTGAGATGACTGCGCTTGTAACAAACGCCATATCAAAAAGAGCTATCACAAAAGAACTAATAGAATCCGATCGCCGGATCGTCTTTTCTATCAAACAGATGACAAAGATATATTCCGGGCAAACGAATTCTCTCAAAGAATTGAAAGATTCTATGCAAGCATTTTTGTCCGACATCGGAGAAAAACAAGGCAGGAAAGTCTATATCATTGATCCGGCCGGCAAGATTGTCGTGTTCTCGGACCCTAAAAAACCAAATATTGAGTATTATTTGATCTCTGAAAGAGCCACTCAGATTGAGGACAATATTTCGGGCGGAGAATTCATGGTTAAAAACGTTGGCAAAATGGTAGGGGCCTTTGGTCCGGCGAACATACATGGATGGCAGATAGTTGTTGCCAGGCCGATAGAAGTTGCTTATTCGGACATAAGAAAAATGGAAACGAACACCCTCATCGTGTTTATCGTAGGAGTAATGATCGCCGTGATCGTCGGCGGATTTTTCTCGAAAAATATAGAGGATCGCATCCGTTCTATCGTTGCGGTGACCGAAGCTGTAAGAAAAGGGAATTTTAATTACAGTATTCCCGTGAATTCCATTGATGAGATAGGCCATTTGGCAAAAGAATTCAATATGATGACTGCCGAACTGAAAGAGAGCCAAGACCATCTTATCGCTTCCGAAAAGCTTGCCGCTTTGGGTACCATGGCCGCAGGCATGGCGCATGAGATAAAAAATCCGCTTGTGGCGCTGCGCACATTTACCCAGCTTCTCCCGCTAAAATGGGAAGATAAAGAGTTCAGGGAAAAATTTATTTCGATAATACCGCCGGAAATAGACAAAATAAATAAGATCGCCGAAAATCTGCTCAAATTCGGGCGTCCTTCAAAACCGGAATTTAAACCGATAAATGTCGAAACAGTGCTTGATGAAGTGCTGGACCTGGTAGATAATCAGATAAAAAAGAACAATATACGAGTAAGCACAAAATTTGTCAAAACCCCCAAAATTTACGGCGATCCCAGTCAGTTATCCCAGGCATTTCTTAACATAATCATGAACGCGATACAGGCGATAAAAGAGGGAGGGGAGTTGATCATAAAAACAGATATCGGACATGTGATACAGCTTGGAAAGATCACCAGAGGTGTATTTCTAAATTCTCCGCGGCGCGAAGACAATACTCCCGGCCAGAAAATCCCGATGGTGTTTGTTGAGATAACCGATTCCGGTCCGGGGATATCTGAAGAAAACATGAAGAATATGTTCGATCCATTTTTTACGACAAAAGAATCCGGTACGGGAATGGGATTGCCGATTACGTTGAGGATAATAGAAGATCACAAGGGCTCCATTAAACTAAGAAGTCAGCTTGGAAAAGGGACAACTTTTATCATAATGCTCCCACCCACTGAACAAATTGAAGAAGCTCAAAAAGGTAGTGAAGGTTAAACTATCTCAAAAACATTTCCACCTTTTGTCTGATCGTTATCACGCATGACGGCCAGTTTGATCTTGTCGTCTTGAGGATTTACTGCTGCCATATATTGGTTATATTTATTGTCCCCGTGCCGCAACGAAGCAGCGTCGATATAATTGCCACGTGAAATACTGCTACTTGCATTTGTGTCTGCCATAAATACTACCTTCTTTCCCGTCCACTTCTTAATCGTAGGAACAGATAATAAACTTGCATGCTTTTTGGATCTCCCTAATATTTTGGCTAAATTATAACAAATTGGCTTTTCATTGTGTGCTTAGGTTGATTATGGTAGACAAAACTTGCTACAATTATCAAAATGTCGAAACGGATTCTTGCATCTTTATTAATACTAATCAATGTACTACCAAACTTTGTGTTTGCCCAGTCCTATCCTCAATTTGATATTTCAGGCTTCAAAAAATGGAAATTCCAAAAGATGTCGGTTGTTCCCTCATCAAGCTATTATCTTGCCCAGACACAGCTTGGCTGGATATCCAGCACTACTTCCAGCGGACCCTGGGAAGAGAGGCTTTCATTAAAGATCGAGAGTAGGATCAACGAACGGCTTTCCGTATCCTATGACATAGAACAAGAGCCGGAAACACCCCAAAAATCCAATGTAAAGGTAAAATACGATAATTTCGAGCTCAACTTCGGCGAATTTTCGGCAAATTTTGCTGAGAACGAATTTATCTCTGCCAACAAATATTTGGACGGCGTTATGCTTGACTACAAGGACGACTCCACAACCGTAAAAATAGTACCTTCAACTAAATCAAAGAGCTACAATCAGACCCTGACCTCCGGTGTCGGCAACAATACTAGGGGGCCTTACAGCCTGGGGCGCGGCTCAATTCTGGAAGGTTCGGAAAAAATATGGATCAACGAAGTGCCTAAAATAAGAGGGGTGGATTATACGATCGACTACTTCGAAGGCAAGATAACTTTTACGAACATATTACTGCCCACGGACAATTATACGTATACTTATGAATACACGAACATCATAGACCTGTTTTTTCCGACTGTATCTAAGAGGGAATTTTTTGGCATATCAGGTTCCACGTCGATGAACCGCTTCTTGTTTGATTCGGTACCAACCCCTATTATAACGGTCCCTTCAAATGAAGCGACAGAAGTTTTTCCTGATGTGTCTATAACAGTTGAAGCGGAACTTCAAGGCGCATCTTCCGGTGTTTTCCGTTTGAAAAACAAACCGCTGGTCGATTTTTCTGAAACAGTTACACTCAACGGAGTGCAATTAAAAAAGCTGGAAGAATACTCTCTAAATTACAATGATGGGACCCTTGTGCTGTTTACGGATACAGAGCCTTCCGAAAGCAACCCTCTCAAAGTCTCTTATAGCTATTATGATACTGTTTCTCTGTCCGAGGAAGTTGCAGGAATAGACAGCAGGGGACCGTATACGCTAAAACGAGACAGAGTTGTGCCCGGTTCGGAAAAAGTGTTTGTGAACGGAAAAGAGCATTTCGCGGACCTTGATTATACAATGGATTATACGGCAGGAAAAATCACTTTTAACACAAAGATAGCTCCTTCATCATCTATCTCTATCAAATACAATGCAATAAAAACGGTTACAAATATGCCGGCAAGCAGCGGCAATTCATTCAAAATAGGAAGTACTTATCTAAAAGAAACTGCCAAAAAGGGCGCCGGCTCTGCCACGGCCACTATAATAGAAAATCGCAAGGGAAGCGAAATTACCGGCGACCTGCTTAATTTGAAGCATTTTCCGCTTGACAGTACACAAACGATAACGGTGAGGGTGAACGGAGTGGATTACACTGATTTCTATGTCCCGACTTCAGATGCTCAAACACTAACCTTGCCTTATATTACGGACGTTGCAGATCCGACGGATGGATTTGCCACTGGCACTTTAAAGTTCAATACATCCATAGAAGCGACTGCTGACATTGCGGTAGTGTACACTTACAAAAAAAGCATTTATAACAAATATACCGGTTCCGGCAACGGCTCTCAAGGGCCATACTATATCACTAACATGGCACAGGTCGTGCCCGGAAGCGATACGGCTATTTTGGTCCGGGCAGAAGGCTCTTCCGTTGTAGAGACATATCCGAAAAACAGCAGAAAAGACACCCTTGACGGTAAGTATAAGCTAAACTACAACTATCCGTATATTCCGTACATCACGTTCAACGAACCTTTTCCAATAGAGAAAAAATTTGAGATAATCTTCTATTCTGTACCGTCAAGCGGATCGTTCCAGGACAGCGATCTCAATCACGATGCTTTTGGCGTGACAACCGCCGTAAAATTTGCCGATAAAGCGTCCTTGGATGCTGCTTTCGGTATGAGCAGGACCGACCAGCCGAATATAACAGAATCTACCCAGGATACTTTTGTGGGGAACAATACCCGGGGCCCGTACCAGCTTACCAAAACAAGTATTTTAGAAGGGACCGAAAAAGTCTATGTCAACGGGTTTCAACAGAACAAAGACATAGACTATTTCATGAATTATTCTACCGGCCAGATCACTTTCTACTACCTTACACTAACGCCTTCCGACTCTGTAAGTATCCAGTACAGCTACCAGTCAACGAGCGGGATCGCTACTTCCACGGATGTAAGGAGCGGCAAGGCCTTTAGGATGGGGGGCTCCGTCAAGCCGACAGATGCCCTTCTCGTAAGCGGGGTCTTCAAAGAAATAGAGCCTGAATTTTCTCCTTTTGAGTCGACCAATATCGGCTCGGGCAGCCAGCAAAAGGGACTCAATCTAGCATATTCTCCGCAGGGCTTTTTCGGCGCTACAGGAAGTCTTTTGGAGACTAAAAACCAGATCGGTTCAAGCAAAGGGTTCTATACCTGGAGCACAGACAGGAATGCAGCCCTGAACTTTAATACATTTGGGCTTGCGGATGCCTCACTGGCATACAGGAATTATAAGTCTATAGATGACATTGTTCCCGGAGCTTCGGCGCACTCGGTCAATACAATATCAAACGTATTGTCAGGTTCGCTAAATCCCAAACAGATGAATATCTTCGGCTCAAAATTAACGAATAGAAACAATTTTTCCAAGAACGAGACAAAAAATTATCTGAATGATACGGCGACTCAGATCAATTATTTCAGTACGGGAAATACGCTTAATTTGACCGACAGGATCACTTTGGGCCTGGATTATCAGGTGAGCGAGCCCCTTTCTTCTTCTCCGGAAGGGATTTCCGCGCACTCGATATCCAGGGATTACACTTATGACGCTTTTTGGGACCTCAAGTTCTGGAGCCTGCGGAACTTCTCGGCGAGAGGCAAAATAATAACGCACGAGCAGAAAGATATTGTCAATTCTACTTCGAACAGCACAAGAAACCAGTCAATAAATGTCGTGCTGGACCCTACTGCGAACATTTCCACTTCTCTTGACAAGAGCAGGAATGAAACGTTGACCGTGCAGGAAGGAAAACAAAACCCTGTTACCGAAAGGAACCAGTATTCAATAAGGTATGCCCCGTTTTCAAATCTGTCGTTGAATTATTCGAATTCTGATGACCGCTCCCTTCAGGAAAGCGGCGCCCGGAACAACGGAGTAAACAGTACTGTTTCGGTCAATTTTGCTCCGTTCTCTTTCCTGCGCCTGGGGACCACACTCAACAATCAGAACAGGGATACAACGGCCGTGGCAGGAACTGTGGAAACCACAACAAATCAGCTCAGCCAGTCTCAAAGTTATACGGCGGGAATCACTTTGAGGCCGCTAAACCTGATGACCCTTAATTCGGATTTTATATTGGAAAATTACAAGAACAATAATGAGATGGGAAATATCCATACAGAGACCCAGAACATTACAACGAAAACCGGGGTCTCTTTTTCTCCTTTGCCCATAATGAATGTTTCGGGGAACTTTACCAAGAAAATAACTAAGGACATTCTCAAACAGTCCGAAACTCCCAAAGAAAACTGGGACGCAGCGGCATCGCTTCAGGTATTTAACTGGGGGACTCTTATGTATACATGGGCCCAGGAAAGAAATCTGGGCGAAGTGCAGGCCGGAGCGGTGACGCAGTTTGATATATTAAGGATAACCAACGAACTTTCTTTCAGCTCGACCATACCGCAGTCAAGTCCCGTGCTCTCAAGCGTGGTGCTCAGCGCCAATTACAAGTCCATGGTATACGGCGACAATTTTAACGGGGCAAACAGTTTTAAGGCAAACGCGATGACATTTGAGGGAACGCTAAACTTCTAAACTCACCCCCAACCCCCTCTCTTGGTAAGAGAGGGGGCGGTTTTCTTTGATACAAATGTTATTACCCCTCTCCCTATGGGAGAGGGGCTAGGGGTGAGGGGTGAGGGTGTTTATTTAAGTACGATCATTTTCCCTTTTGCGGAAGCCGATGAGCCTTCGATATCTCTTGCGACGATCTGATAAATATATACGCCGTTAGTGGCGATCTGGCCGTCCTCGAATATTCCGTCCCAGGTAAAAGAATTTGTTCCGAAAGTCCCGCTATTATCGATAACTTTTACCGTTTCCCCGCGGAGATTCATTATCCTGACAGTTGTCTGCGCAGGTTTTGATAATTCATAGAAAAATGTCGCGCTTTCTTTGCCGGGCGCAAAAGGGTTGGGACAGGTCTGAAGGCCTGAAAGAATAACACTGGTTGTCTGCTCGGTCTCAATATTGTGAGTGTCGGAAGGGGCGAGCGAAGGGGACCTGGATACATTGCCGGCGCCGTCAACTGCTTGGATATAGTAATCTATATTGCTCAGCACGTCTTCTGCCGGGATCACTCCGTCATATAGGTTGCTGGCGGATTCTTTTGTCATGGGTGTGTTTTTCCATACTTGAGTATCATTTTTATAGAACAGTACAGCTGTAGGAGCATTCGTATAATTATCGGTTATTACTGCCGATACAGTAATGCTTTGTTTGAATATAGAAGTGGTGTGTGATGGTGTTTCTATCGTAGGCGGGGTTGTATCGTTGGCTGCGGCGGCAGTAACAGCTGCAAGCGCGTCGAGGCGTCCTGCCCCATAGTCATTATTGGGATATGAAACGGTATCCTTCCTATAAGCTGTATTTTCTACTATTGTCCTTATTGTAGAAGTTTCAAGTGTCGGGTTTGCCTGCAGCATTAGTGCCGCGACCGCTGATGTGTGCGGGCAGGCCATTGAAGTACCGGTCATGTACTCGTAATCGCCGTTATTGTATGAGGACTTTATTGACACTCCTGGTGCAGAAATATCAGGTTTTATATAAATGGTTCCTGACCATAAAATGGGGCCTCTGGAGCTACCGCTCCAAATATCATCAGAGGCCAGTACTGCTCCGATCCCCAAAGCGTTTGGGACATTTCCGGGACTGGTTGTAGTTTCAGCGGGAGGGCCGCCGTTGCCTATAGCGGCAACGATAAGCACTTTTGATACAGAGTCCCATGTGTCTACCATGTTTTTCCAATCAGTATCAGCGATACCCACGGAGTCCGATCCGAGAGAAAGATTAACGATTTTTGCGTCATTTGTGATAAGCCATTCGATTCCGCCTACAACCTGTGCAAAAGTTCCAGTTCCTGAATCATTGAATACTTTTGCAATAATCAGATCGGCTTCTGGTGCGGCCCCGATGTATTTTCCTGAGGCATTGCCTCCGGCAATGATGCCTGCGACATGTGTTCCGTGGCCATTCGTATCAGGCGCATCAGTCGAAATCTGGGTCCCGACGCTGTTAAAGCTTGCCTGCAAGGATATTTTCCCTGACAGGTCGGGGTGAGTGGAAAGAGCTCCGGTGTCGGCTATCCCGACTTTGACCCCGGTTCCGCGGAAGCCGAGATTATCCCAGACCTTGTCGGCTTTAATAAGAGCTATGTTGTCCTCGACCGTGGCAGAGAGCGGATGTGCGGATAGGGGAGAGAGAACCTCCTTTGGCCTAGGTGGAAGGAACAGAGTACTGTTAAGAGCTATCCTTTCAACATCATCCCGTCCGGCAAGCTCTTCGATAACTTCTTTTGGCGCTCTTAAGGCAAATCCGTTGAAGGTCCAAAATTGTTTGAATGCGACTCTTTTATCGAGGCCCTTCTTTTTTCCCAGTAAGTCAGCTATTCCGCGCTGTGACTTTTCCGAAAAACGCTGCAGAGACGATATTTTGTCTTTTCGGGTCCCTGACAGCGAGGAAATGGCAACTTTGTCTTTCATATAGACCATGACCGATATCTCTTCCGAAGGGGAAAGGGTGCTGAGCGTTGACATAAGCCGGGGCTCTATGTTTGCGTGGGAAAAAGAAAAAAGACCAAAGAAAACAAAAAGAGCGGCAAGTATTTTCTTCATGCTGCCCTTAAGTATAACAAACGAAAAAAACTATCACAAGAGAACCCAGGGAATAAAAGACTTAGATCTCCTCGTCCTTTTCGGTAAAGACCTTGTAGAAACAAAAGGCAGTAAGGCCTATTATGACCGACCAGGATGCGACAATAAATATCCAGCCGTAGATGTTCATTGTTGGGCCTCCGGTATTTTCTTTTTTAGCGCGTGTCTCACAAGCAAGGCTAACGCGACGAATAGCATGACAAGTCCCGCGCGCGTAAGCAGAATATAGGGTATATTGGCGGGCGCTACTCCTTCCATAAGCACTGTCGGGATCCCTTCCTGGAAGAACCAGGAGATAAGAATGATAATAAGGAATGTCGGAGTTATGTATTTAATTATCCACTTGTAAAACGAAGGTATAGTAAGCTGGGCGCCCCGGTGCATTTCTTCCCAGGCTTTGTCTATGCCGAAAGCCCATGTAAACAAGACCGCCTCTATTGTTCCGAACAATACGAGGCAGAAGGTGCCGCCCCAAAAATCAAGCTCATTGACCACCCCGTGTCCCAAAAAGAATATAGCCGGCTGGCAGAGCACAAAAGTGAATATTGAGACCAGTGTCACGGATTTTTTTCTCCCCATTTTAAAGTCGTCTTTGACGAATGCAACTGCCGGCTCTATCAGTGATACGGAAGAGGTGATGCCCGCAAGGAACAAAAGAAAGAACCACAGGAAAGAGAACAGCGCCCCAAGCGAGATCTGCGAAAATATCAGAGGCATTGTCACTAAGCCCAGATCAAATGCGCCGCTTCCTGCTATCGCTTTTATTCCAACCGGACCGAAAAACGCAAAAGCGAGTGGAATGACGATGCTTCCTCCGAGCACGACTTCGGCAAGCTCATTAGTGGAGGCGGCCGAAAGTCCGGAGAGAGCGATGTCATCGCCCTTGTTAAGATAACTTGCGTACGTGAGTATTACTCCTATTCCCACACTAAGCGTGAAAAATATCTGGCCGGCCGCCGCGAGCCAGGTCCTGGCGCTTAGCAGGGCGGAAAAATCCGGATTCCACAAAAATCCAAATCCGTTTGCAATGTTCCAGTCCGGATAAGCGGGATTCGGAGCACCCAGGGTGAAAACCCTTACCATTATTATCACCGCAAAGATTAGCAGTGTCGGCAGGGCGATCTTGCAGAGTTTTTCTATGCCGCCCTCGACCCCTTTGTAGATTATCCAGACATTTAGAGCAAAGGTTACAACAAAAAACGCATAGGCAGAACCTAAACCGCTGAAAAACTGATTTATTTCAAGCCCCTGGTACCCGGACAGAAACTTGGACATGCTTCCTGTATCGTGTATGCTGCTTAAAACTCCGGTCAGGGAATAAAAACTGTAGCCTAAAAGCCACGACTCCACATAGACGTAATAGATAAAGATGACAAGAGGCCCGAAAATACCTATGACCCCGAAATACTTCGAAAGCCGTGTCTTCCAGAGCTTTTGGAACATTCCGGGAGCCGTTGTATGTCCGAAGATCCCGCCGTACCTGCCAATGGACCACTCGATCCACATAAGAGGAATGCCGACCAAGAACAACGAGATAAAATAGGGGATCATAAAAGCGCCGCCGCCGTTGCTGGCTGCCTGCACCGGGAATCTGAGAAAATTCCCCAGACCTACGGCGCTTCCGGCAACGGCAAGTATTATCCCGATCTTGGAGCCCCAGGATTCTTTTTTTTGTGCGGACATTTCGGGATTATATTAGCAAATAAGGAAGTAAAAAGTCAAAAGCTAGAAGTATGAAGCCTGCCTGCAGGGATGAAGTATGACGGATGAAGAATGAAGAGGGGAGTGACGCAATACATGATAAAATTGTTAATAATGTCAATCCCGTCTTATCCAAATTTCAAACCGCTTGAAAGAGAAGATAAAGAACTATTTGAGAACTATTATTTTAGGCGCAAGATCGAGATATCAGACCACGCTTTTACTAATTATTATATTTGGCGGAAGATAGACCAACCGCAGCTTACTATAATCGCGGGTTGCCTTTGCGCTCTGGTAATGGGGCCCGACAAAAGGCGGCACTTTATGATGCCGCTCGGCGACGGAGATGTAAAAGAGGCGGGGAAAATCTGCCTTGAGCATACAGGATCGATAATAAGGGCGGACTATCATTTCAAGGAAGCTGTCGGACAAAACGAGCAGTATGAAATTGTTGAGGATCGCGACAATTTTGACTATGTTTATTTAACAAAAGATATTGCAGGTCTCAAGGGGAGGAATTATGACGGCAAAAGGAACCACATAAACGCTTTTTTAAAAAACAATATTTATGTCTACGAAAAGATGGAGAAAAAACATATTGACGCATGCATTGAGTTGAACGACATTTGGTGCGAAAGCAAAAAAAAAGAAAGCGAAGGGTTCCCGAATCTTGAATGCGAGGCTGAAGCTGCAAGAGAAACACTGTTAAACAAAGACTTTTTAGGCCTGATCGGCGGAGTGATCATTGTAAACGATAAGATCCTGGCTTTTAGTTTGGGTCAGAAGTTGACAGAAGATACAGCGGTGATACATATTGAAAAATCGGATCCCGCTGTGAGGGGCGCCGCCCAACTTATTAATAGAGAGTTTGCAAGTAACGAACTTGCAAACTTTACTTATATTAACCGCGAGCAGGACATGGGGCATCCCGGCTTGAGACGGGCGAAAATGAGCTATCATCCGGTGGAATTGAAGAAGAAATACAATATAAGGATGAAGAATGATGGATGATGAGGGAGTAAGTATGACGCATGAAGTATGACGAATGACGTGGGAGGGGGAATTATGTTATCTTCATACCTCATCCGTCATACTTTCCCATTGTTTGCTCATTTTCTGTGAAATTTTCAAAAACATCTAACGATATACATAGTAGAGGGAATAATGGGAGAAAGCGTTTATTTGTCTTTACCGATCAATTCCGCCGGAAGCGTCGGTTTACAAACTACTTCCGCGGGCCGGTCTTTGCCCAACAGTTATGGCAGAGAAAAAGTTTCTTCAGCGTACGGGATGTATGGTCCCAATTCTTTGCCTGAGTTTGATCTTGTAGGCATTATCGTAGTTGCCCGCGATGTTTACGGCAGAGAAATGGCCGGCATCATTGTTGTAGCCGTCCCAAGAGACGATTATCCTTCTGAAATAGCCCCCACAGAAATTTACGACCCGACTCCTCAAAAATCCCCGAGAACCGATACAAGGGTAGCTTTTGACGGATTTGTCCCCAATGAAAGAGTTTCGGATGAAGTCCAGTCGTATCTGGACACGCTCCCGCTTGAGCAGAGGCAGAGCGTAAAACGTGCGGTAATAAGCGATATGGACGGTCCGGGCGGTATCATGGGAGCTTATGCTCCTTACCGCAGGGGGGAAATATTGGTTGACGGTTCTGATATCAACAGTGGACTTGCCAAAACCGTAGCGCACGAAAGTTTTCACGCATTGACCTGCCAAAAGCTTCTTAAACCGTTCGAGAGATATGCCACAACGGGGATCTCTGATCAGAAGGGCTACGGCAAATCCGTGAAAGATCTGTGGGATATTTATGCCCAAGCTCAGAGAAAAAGGAATATGAGAGCATTCCCGACCGATTATTCGCGCTCATGCGCGTACGCGGTTTATAGAGCCCGGTCTTATGAAGAAGCGGAACAAGCTGCCTCGGTCGGATTTATGGAATATCTGGCGGAACTGGCTTCGGAACTTCAGACCAAAGGACATGCGGTAAAAAATAATGCTTCTCCGCAGCTTAGACAATCCTACGAAGTCATGGAACGGATACTTCGGAACGCCGACTCAAATCCGCAAGTTTACGCCTAAAACAAGAACATCGCAAATCTCATAGTTATCTCTCGTCTTGTGGACCTCTTATAGACCTTTCTTTCGCCACTTTTTGATGCAAGTTTTGACACCCCGGGAACGACTATATACTAGAGCGCCAAAAGAGAGCGTCACAAAGAATCGAAGGCTTGCCTGTTGAATTCGATTTTTTGTTTGTAAGTAAAAAGAGGGGGCGGCATTAACAACAGGCATGCCGCTCCCCCTTTTTAGAGGACTGAAAGGAGAAAAACAATGTGCGAAGACAACAAAGAGCTGGACGTAAGGGCTGAAAACGAGGCGATCTTGTGCGAAATTTTGGAGCAATACAAGCAGAAAAATGACGATATATATATGGGAGGGGAGAAGCCCTCTTTAATGGCCGGGTTTGACGACAATGACTCTATATATAGCGCGGAAGAATATTCCATGCCGCAGGAGTTCATGGCGGTAGTATTTTTGGGAACAAATTAAAAGGAGGGGATTAAGATGGCAGTAGAAACAACAGCGATACAAAAAGTACCAGTAACAGGAAGTCCTCAGGCGCCGGCAGCACCGCAGCCAGCTCCGCAACCGAGAAGTGATTCTAAAGTTGAAGACCCTACAATAAAAGAAAGAGCAGCCGTAGCTCCTTCGGGAGCTGGAGCGGCCGGAGCAAAGGGCGTCATTTTATTTATGAATACCTTTGGAGGCAGTCCCGAAGGCCTTGATTTTAAAAACGGCGTCACATATGAACAGCTGCAAAACGCTAAAAGCACCATAACCCGCCAACTATTTGACCTTATAGCTTACAGCATGAAAATAGACAAAGCCGATGGAAGATCATCGAAAGAAGACACTACTATCATCGAAGCCGACATTGAAGAATTCTTCAAAAACGTTGATACCTTTATGCAAATGGCACAGCTTGATCCGAAGGATCCTGCGGAACTTGTGCGCGTAGCCAAGCTTTACAACAAAGACGGCGGAAAGTTTGTTAGAGTAAATGCTTCTGATTTTAACCAAATAAAAGACGCTATCCTTAAGGGCTGGCAGGCCAGCAAGAACAATGAGGAAGCTTACGAAAAGGCGGCAGTGATGCTAGGAAAAAAGGCTACCGAACTAAGACATATTCTTGACGCTATTTGCGCAAAAATAAACAACGGCAAAAATTACGAGAACGCCAGTGAAGAGCAACGGCAAAACACTCTTGTCGCGCTCGCTTTGGCTTCGGAATACAAAATGGACATGAATGGCCTGTATGGGGCAGAGGAGATGGGGGGGGTAGAGGAGAAGCAGGGGGTTGGGGAGGGTGCGAGTGGAGTGGATAAGTCAAAGAAATTGAATGAAGACATATCTAAGACCATTCTTACTGTTGAAGGACAGGATATAACACAAAAGATGTTTGATGGGGCTGAGCAGATGATCAAAGCGAGAGGGTTGCAGGGTGAAATGGCCAAAGCATCGACAATGTTGTCTCTTATTCGGAATTCATTGCTTCGTGCTGAAGCCGAGAAAATACCGACAGAAAGTCTGACCAGCGACGATTATGTGGGTGTTTTGTCAGAACAATTTGAGATGATGGGGATATCGGATGCTAAAGATAGGAATTCGATTGTAGATGGGATAGTAAAGAAAAATGATGGGAAAGTTAGCCGAGCCGATGCGGAACGACGATTTGACGAGATGATAGGGCAGCTCAAATCTGACAAGCAGGCTACTTTGACTGTAAAGATGAAAAAGTATATGCAACAACTTGTGCAACAGAACACAGGAGAGTTAAAAAAACTTTATGATGAAAAAGTTGCCAAAAATATGATTGATCCAACCAAGCCAGGTGCTGGATTTGAGGATCAGAAAGATAAGCTTGTAGATGAGTATGTCGGTAAAACGCTTAAAGATAAGATCGTGAAAATATTCAAATCAGAGAAACCGTTAAGTTCCGGTGATCCAGAAATACAAAAGATCCTTACTTATATCACAAAGAACATAGATTCCTTGATGAAAGGCGAAATACAGTTGCCTGCAGAAGAAAGCGGGGGATCGGCGGGAACTGGAGTATCCCCGACCCCGGGTATAACCCCAGCACCGAAAAAACCTGTGGACGCGACCCCTGACAAAGAAGGCGAAAAAAAGGTGGCATTGTTTGATGATTATAAGAACGGGAAAGTGACCGATCCCAATAGGATATTAACGGATGTTCGATCGTTAACGGCAGATCAACGCAAAGAGACATCGGATTATTTCAAATCTCAGAAAGGTTCCGTGGTCGAACCAAACGCAAAAAAAATGATAGAACTATTTATTGCTGTTTGTGATCCGTCAGGCCCCATAATGGAGCCTTTTGGAGCGAAAGATATGCAAACCGCGATCGGGAAAATAAGCAAAGAAGGCTTTATTGGTGCAATAAAAGAATTTGATGACAAGCAACTGAATATTATTGCACAGGCAATTCAGCAAAAGATAGGGGAAAGCGCTATAGGTCTCGAAGAGTATCTTGGAGCGTTGACTGGAGGGATAGACAGGCCAAAGGCTAGCGATAACGAAAAGAAACTTCTTCAAGTAACGGATCCCCTTTACCAAAAACTGCTGGAACAAAAAGCAGACGGTGTAATGAAACAGCTTGCCGGAAGCAGAGCGCAAGCCCTTGTTGAGCTGCAGAACAGCATCCTTAATGTGCTCCAAACAGCCGAGATAAATACTTCAAGCATATCGGAAAAGCTTAAAGGATTAACTGATGAAGAAAAAAAGATATTAAATCTACCGGATGATCAAAAAGGGAATTACGCTAAAGTAGCATTAGAAAAATACGACGCGATGGTCAAAGTGTTGACGATGCCAGGCGTTGCCGCATAGAGTCTTTAAAAGACCGGAGGTGCATTAAGATGGCCATAGGTGGTGTTTCCTCTGCAGCCATGCTGCCATATATCGCTTCTGCCCAGACTGCCAGAGTCGACCAAAACCCGCAAAACGCCGGGCAGTATTCCTCCGCGCTGTTTTCGGCGGTAAAGGGCATTTCTATCGTACCGGAAGCTGACAGGCAGGCCGTAATAAATTTTGTTTCCGGATGCGGGCAAGATCTTTCTAAAGAAATAAAACTTTCTCCGGCTGAAGTAAAGACCTTTGAGCTGTCACGCAGCTTGTACGCGCACATCCTGGGCAAGCTGGGATATCTGGATAATTATTCCTCTTCAAAGAAATATTCATGGGACGATCTGATGCCTGCGGTAAAAAAATATAAAGACCAGATGAAAAAGTGCAATATAGAAAGGAATATAGACCCGTCCGACGGCAAATTGCCCCGGTCGCTTCAACAGCGGCTGCTAAAGCAGTTCCAACAGGCCGTTAACGCCGAAGCCGTCAAGATGGCAAGAAAAGAGATGGATCAAATAAAACCTGAACAGAGAGAAAAATTGCAGGAAGTAGTCCAAAGAGTTCCTGAAGAAAATAAGGCGCAGGCTGAGATCTACATGGCTCTGGAAGCCAACGCAGCGGAAGAAAATTTAAGGCGCTCGATGGAGATTGCCAAAAAAGATCCGGAGTACAAACAGTTGTCAGAGAACCCTAATGAAGAGGTAATTAAATCGTTCGAAAAAATGATAAAAGGGATAAAAGTGGATGTTTCCGGTGCAAACGGTGACATACTTCAGATACTCGGAGTAAACGCGGGACAGTTATTCAAAGCTGATAAAACACAGGTCCAGTCATGGGCGCAGTCAAAGTCGCTTAACGGGGAAATGATGTGGGGGTTGTTACAGGAGATAAAGGACAAGTCTGTTTTTATCTCGCTGCCTGCGGAAGCGACTAGAAGGATAGAAGCTAAAACCGGAGATATTAAGGTGAAAGGCGCCGAAAAACCCGAAGATCTTTTGCTCGCGGAAATGGCAGCGCAGATCAAAGAAACAAAGAGCAATATGGTCGGGGCAGGGTACACTCCGGCCCCGGGTGATGAAGATAAAAACAAATATATGAATGTCTCAGGGGCGCTTGTAGTGATCGACACCAATAACAGGGATGCAGAAAAAAGATTGGTAGAAATGTTTCGGAAGATGGAGTCCGACCCAAAATTCAGTGATCTTGGGATAAAGGTGGACGACAACAATACAATAAATATTGAAGGGATTGGTGAGGTCAGGATAATAGCAAAAAAACTGAAAAAGGGAGAAGGATTGAAGGATGCGGAAAAACCGCTTTATAAACAAATAGACGCGGAATTATGGAAGAGGCTTGAAGCTCTGACGGATATGGGGAAAAATATGCCTGTCCCGGTTTTCGGCCTGCAGGACGCCGTTGAAACAGACGGCGAAAAGGCGGATATATCATTCAGGCTTATTTTAGGCAGAGAGGCGAACAGGTTCGATCCGGCGTTAATGGAGGCCCTCCTTAATTTTAAGGAGGCATATATAGGAGTGAAGGGCAATGCGGTCCTTGATGCGGCGACGGTTGCCAAAATAAACGAGCAATATACGATCTTTCTCCAGGAATACGCGGATTTCAAACCTAAAGCAGAAGCCAATGCGGCGGGAAAAAAGCCTCCGGTGCCGCAGCCTGAAGATATTACCGTCGAACAAGTAAAGAACGGGGAATACAAAATATCTTTGTATTGGGGAAGCGAGCCGCAGAAGGAAGACAAGGCACCAAAACTCCGCTATTTTGCGGTCTTATCAGACAAGAAAGGCAATACCAGGTTATTGAGCAGCAAACAAAATGGCATGGAAGAATTTGAGCAGAAAACAGCGATCCAGGCGATCACAACGATTCAGGGAATGCTCTCCGAAAGGATCCCCGGGCTTGATAACCCGGCGAATTTTGATCCCATGGTTGCAAAAAGCGGGTTCATAAACGAAGGATTCCTTGGGAGCCTGATGGAATACAATATGCAAACGGACGCCACAAAAAAGGCGGCGGCTCAGGGTCAAGCGGTACCGGATATAGAGCACAGGATGGCGGCCTCGAGGCTGATCTCAGAAGCCAGGGCTAAGACAGAGACCGATGATAAGACCGCGGCCATGGTAAAGCAGCTGGCGGTCCTCTGCGGGGACGATGAAAAAAGGAATGAACTGCTCGATGTGGCAGATGCCTTTACAAGAAAGATGGAGATAACGGAAAGCGGCAAGCCGGACGATTGGCGGCTGGCCCGCAAGGAAGCTGCTCACCAGGCGATAACCGCGGTTAAATCACTGATCGAGCAGTATAACTGCAAGGAGCTGGCGAGACTTATAAGGGAAACAGGAAAAGAGGATTGCAGCAGAGAGGACAAGATAAAGATGATGAAAATATCCGCGATGGCCGGACAGATGTTTGAAGATGCCGCCGGAGCAATGACAAAAGATCCTGCCGAAGCCGACAGGTTTGCTGATGAATCACGCAAGGCCTGCCTGATACTGATGACCGTGGTCAGCACTTCTTTTGAGAAGGAAGACAACGAGAAATCATGCGCATGGCTTGACAAGCTTGACGGCATGGTACAACTCGATGACGGCGAAGGGACTTTGCGTAAAGCTCTTGACAGTGTAATAAGCCTTCAATCAATGACGATAGACAAGAAATACATAGAAGAGCTCGAGGGGCCCAAGAGGTAAAATCATGGCAGACAGCATAGGAAAAATAAATGTAGCAGCGACCGCAAAAGTGCCGGAGCAAACGGAACCGTCCGTAAGGAAGGCACCTGCCGCGGCTGGAAGAGAGAAATCAGTCCAGCCGCAAGGAACAGGAGATGCCGCGCAGACCGCTGCAGATCAGGGTGTCGAGAGAATTCAATTTAAGATAGATGACGTTCCTTTGGCAGCAGGTGCAGGGGAAAGCATACCTGTAAATTACCTGCCTGAACTTTCTCCGACATCCAACATAAAGCTGGCGCTGGCATACGCGGGGTGGGAGAAGACATCGGGATACGAGGGGATAGTCGAAAAAGGAGAGATCCCTGCAGGATTGACCACGGACGACATCGAAGGCGTTATTGAGGTATTTAGCCAGGGGTATTACAGGACCGAGCCGAATTTTTCCCTGAGTAAAGATGAGCAGGGTGCTTTGGTGGGTGCTGCCAAAGTTTCGGGATTGGGAGCTGATGATTATAAGGTCCTGTACTCTGTGTCCAATCCGCTGTTCTCAAAAATAAGCGGACAATGGCATGCAAGGCTGGACGCTTTGTCAAAAAACGAAAAACTTTCAGAAGAAGCAAGAACTGTACTTATAAAGGTCAAAAATTCCCTGAAGATAATGAAGCCCGGCCTCAGCGATGAGAACATTGCGGCATTGAAGGATCTAGTCCAACTTATCAAAAACGATCCCCAAAAGTTTGGCTCCTCCATGTACTCGTTCGAACCCAAGGAAGGTGAAGGAGAAGACGTTGCCAGATTCAACAAAGCGATGTCTGTATTGAGTACAGTGAGTTTCCAGATAGGCGTTGTTACTGACTTGCCGCCGCAGAGCCGGATAAACGATCCTTTTACAAGAACTCTTGGCAAATCATACGGGGAAGGCAAAGACATGGCGCTGGCGACATCAGCGGACATCCCAAAAATAAAGGGAGCGGATAATTACAAACTGATGTTATTTAAAATGACCGTTTTCAAGTCAAGGACAGGAGAGCTATTGGAATGTGCGCAATACTTTCAAGTATTTGAGACCGAACTTGCCAGTATGATCACCAAGCATGAAAAAGATCTGAATGAAGCACAAAAACCGCTGGGGGTCATAAATAAGAGTAACAAAGAAATGATGGTTTTTCTGCAGGGCAAAATAGAAACTGCCAGCAGCAATGCAATTTCCGAAGATGAAAAGAAGAAGTTCAATGATGAGCTTGAACGTATCAGTAAAGACGCGGAGATCGGAAGCCAAAGCGACATTAAAAAGGCGCAGACAACTTTTAACGCTCTTGCGGCTCTTGCCGGAAAAATCAAGGAATCCGCCGCGGTACGGATGATGAAGAGCTTCTCGTTCTTGACCGATGCCAGCATAGACAACTCGTTCCTGGACGGGATAAAGCAAAAGCACGAAGGATCAAAAGATTTCATAAGGGATGCTATCGGGAAAAGTGCGCTGCGCGAGCTTGGGCTTCAAGCTAAAGACATCACTAATTACACGGAGTTCGTGACAAATATCCTTACAAGAGACGGAGGGAAATGGGAGAGCCTGAGCGTGACGGTGGGCGAGGACCTCCAGACGACCCGGGCAAAAAGGATACTTTCGGCGTATTTCCTTACCTCACAGACGGAGCAAAAGGACTTGCCTGTAATGACGACGATTCTCAGCGTGATGCCGTTCTTATCGACGCTGTCAAAGATTGGAAGCGGTATATTCCAGAAAGGGGATATATCATTAGGTTATGGGCCAGCTAACGAGGGCGAGCTTTTCACCTACAGGAGCAGGCTTTTCAGGTTAAAGCAGGCAGTCGGTTCCATAATGAACAGTGATTCAGAGAACATGAGCATATACTGGTACCTTGCTCTGCTTGGTTCCGAAAAGAATCCCGCTCTTGCCGTTGCAACAAGGTTCAGCGGACAGGATGCCCTTTCAAAGGCCAACTCCCTTGACGCAAGGACGATAGGCCTTATTATAGATTTTCTAACAGACACAAAAGCGAAATTCACCGAGACAGACTATCGGCCGCTTGTCGAACAGATGATGAAAGAAGGAAAAATGTTCTTTGATCCGCGGCAATACGATGAATGGATCCCCAAACTTGAGGCTTTGAGGGATGAGCTTCAGAAAAGCAAAGGGTCAGTTTCTGTATATACAGGACCAGATGCGGATATCAAGCTCAAGGGAGAATCCGCAAACACAAGAGAATGCTGCCGTTTTCTCGGGCAGGTCCTTATAGATATATTTTCCGTTTATGGCGAGGCCGATCTTAAAAAAGATATATTCTACTCCCAAATGCCGTTCCAGAGCCTGGACCTGACAAGATTGAAATTCATCGACAAAAACAAGACGAAACAGCATCAGGAAGTTTCGGTCGTGCCTGACAGAAGCGGGAAGGGGTATGAAGCTCCATTCGGACTTTTGGATACCATTACCGACGGAGTGCTTGACAGGCCAGCCGGTGATCTTGCTTATGATGTAGCTGTAGGCGGTACCTGGGAGGCGACAAAAATGGTGGGGCAGCTCGCTGTTGTCGCGCCGCAGATATCGATTATTTTTGCGGGCATGATTAGAGAAACAGAAGGATATGTCGAAGACTTGATAGCCTGCAGGTTAGATCCAGGGAACAAGACTAAAGAGCTTGACCTCAAGCAGAAGGGGCAGGCATTGGCGGCCAAGTTAGGGCAGATGACAGGAATGATGGGAGCATACAGCTACAGTCTGAAGGTCTGGTTCAGCGATCTTATAAATATTTTTAGCAAAGACCCTAAAAATATTACCGATGACGACATATCAAAGATGGTCGGTTCCTTTATGGTATTCGCTCCTTTTGCCATAGGCATAGCAAACAGATGGTACGGTATGGGCCGCCAGGTGGGAAGAAAAGCGGTAGGACTTGACGGACTTGCTACGAATTGGGGCTTGTACTATACGCCCGTGGAGTTGATGGACAGGCTGACCAAGTGGTGTGAAAGGACAGGATTAGGCCAAAAGCTCGGGATAAGAAAATACATTGCCGACCACATGGGAAATGTGATCAAGGAATATAATTCTTTGATGAAAAAAGCAGGCCAGCCGGTCGATGACTTTGTCGATGTTGCGTGGGAGAAGTCCGTAGGAAGAATGCGCACAGCGGGTTGGACCCTGGCGGATTACAAAAGAGACGCTGTTGATTGGATGCACAAGAGCCTGGGGCGTGCAGCCGTCATTCCGGATTCCGTAAGATTTTTCTTTGGAGAGTTCCTTACTACAAAGGCATTGGGCCAGGCGCAGGGCAGGTTCTATATGTGGGTGGACAGGGTACAAAAAAGAGGCCGCAATGCGGCAGCCGATAAGCTAAAAGGTCTCGATAAAAACGAAGTAAACAAAAACTGTGTCTATTTTTACGGGGAAAGGATCCTTTTCCTGGATGGGGATGGCAAGATAATCAAAAAAGACAAAGCTCAGGAAATAATGATGCAGGTCGATTCGATCTATCTGGGAGAGATGGAAAAGAAGGCCAGGGACACTTTGGGAAGGCTGGACCCCGTAATAATCGATTACTATCTTGACCAGTATATTGCCAAAAATCAGGCACTTTTTGAAAAAACAGAAAAACTTGTTAAAAACGCGGGCAGTTCAATGACTGACAGTCAGGTAACGGCGGAAGCAAGACGGATATGGAGAGAGAGATTGGAAGGAGAGATAAGGCAGACGGTGGCGGATATGTGCCTAGGCGAGGCGACAAGAGAGCAGAGATTGCCGCTACGGGCATTGGAAGACCTCAAAGAAGACTTTGGAAAAGGGATCCCTGCGGAGGCGAAAAAATTACAGGACAGGATCATTGCTCTGAGCCGGGGAAAAAATCCGGATCAGAAGGAGATCGATGCCGCGAGAAACGAGATGGAAGCGTTGATACAGAAAATGACCGGAAAGGAATACTGGGCCAACGTATACCAGAAGGTCGTAAGCGACACGCAGGCGTTATACGGAAACGATCCTAAAGGACAGATCAAGGCGATGCTCGAGCTGATCGCCGACCTCAATAAACAGATAGAGAGTTTTGCGAAGATGACCGGCAGGGAACGCGTTCTCATGCCATTTGCGTCTGACAAACTAGACCTGATAAGGGATTGCGAGGCATGGACAAGAGCGGGGGTAGCAAGGGATGAGATAGGGCGCAGGATTCAGGACAGAGCAGAAAGGTCGGTCAGACAAAAAGGAGGGTCAGTGGAAGATATGACGGTTATTCTCCAAAGAGAGGTTAGGAAATACGCCTCTTTGGCTATATCGGATAGGCTGGCAAGCCAGCAGCATGCAAGCTCGGTCATAGAGTTCGAAACACAGAAAAACGGCGACATTTCTTTATCGGTAAAACAGGGAAGCCTTGATATCGATCCAGAAGTAGCAAAATTTATTAAAGAATCAAAAGATGCGCTTTCTGCCGCAGGCATATCACGCGTCGAATATTACGCCTCTGCTGCTCAAGAAGGGCAAGAGACCATGGCTGTCAGGCCGGGCGCGGACGGGAAAGATGTTCTCGTAATATTCGCGAATGCTTTTCAAGCAACACCCCCGGCGGAAAACGGGTTAGAAATTCGTCACGAAGGAAAGGCCTCTGATCCCTTGCGAAATCTTCTGTCAGACGCTATTCGGCAAAGGCAAGCCGAAAAAAAACAAATAGGACCGTCTCAGCCGGGGCAGGCCATAAGCAGTATGGATGAGATGGCAAGATTTATGGAAGGCAAGCCGATTGACCCCAGAACAAGCGAAGCGCAGCGGGAAATGATCCCTACTGAAGTGGAAAACGTTGCAAAATATACTCTTGCACAGGTCGGAACAATTACAATAGATCAGACCATATCTATTCAATCAGAATGGGAGAAAATTAAAACGGATTATTCCAAGATTGCCGAACAAAGAAGGAGCGCGATAGAAGCCGGGGCTGATCCGTCGAATGTCCCTGATGTGCCAACAGCGCTTAAGCAAAGGTTTGCCGTCCTTGCATGGAGGGTCGCAAATCAACAGTTTGGTTTCAACATGAGCCAGGCACAGCTGGAAGCCATCTTCATCCCACATCAAAGCGGAAAAATAGAATCCGTTGCTGAAATGGGTACCGGTTATGGTAAATCGTTGCCGGAGGTGTTCAGGTGCATATATTTAAATCTTTCCACGGGGATGCCGGTCAGGATGACCAGCTGGGCGGATAATCTGGTTGAACAACTCTATCAGGATAATTTTAAGCCTATATGCGAATCACTTGGCATAGAGGTGGGCAGGGTCAGCGCCTCTATGAGAGAAAATGTTGCAGAAAAGAAAGAACAATATTCAAAACAGATAGTGCTATCCGAGGAATCAGAGCGGGCGTTCAACGAGATAGGCAACCTTCAGGGGCACACCGCGGAAACAAGGTTCGGTCCGATGAGATACCTTCTTGTGCGCGATGAGCCCCATGTGGCGCAAGGGCAGAACTACAGTGTGCAGTTACTCGGACAGAATGCGCAGGCGCTTTCGCCGGTACGTGAAGCCATCGATTTTGTTTCCAGGCAAATGCGTGAGGGAGTGGATTTCACAATAAAGGATAAGAGAGCGCAGTTGTATGAGCCCACAAAAGCAGGGAAAGAAAAACTGGACAGGTTGAGCGAGGAACAAAGAAAAATAGTGGACACGGTGATAAAACTCAAGTACTGCATGGACATCAATATTGATTTCCGTGTTGACAGGGAAAACAACATATACCTCCTGCTTGAGAACGGCGTTGTATCTCCCGGAAAAGTCCTTTCCGGGATAGACCACCAGGTGCTGTCCATGTTGAACAAGATCGTTCCGGGAGCAAGCGGTGAAGACGCTTTTCAGTTCGATTCGAACATGCTACTCAACCTTGACGCGCTTTACAACAGGCTCTCGACAGGCTACACGGCAACACCCGGGAGGATGCATGACCCGAGGACGCAGATATACACACTGAACGCGCCTCCCATGGGCATGTCAACCGACAAAGGATTGTTCTTTGTCAAGGACAGCCAAACACGCGATTCGTTCGTGGTAGAGCAGATCGCGCAGAACAGGCGCGCCAAACCCGATGCTCCTGTGCTCGTATTTTTCCAGAATGATGCGGAAGCGCTGGAATTCCAAAGGCGTCTTATTGAAGCAGGACAGGTAAAGGCAGGAGATTCACAGCTGATATCCGCTGATACGCTTGAAGCGGAATTGAGAAAAAGAACACAGCAGTGGGGTGACTGGCCGGAAATAGCGCACGAGCTGGTGAAGCAGGCAAAGGACAAAGGTGTCAATATCTGTACATTGATGGTAGGTACCGGCGCGGATTTCAAGGGAACTGGATACGGCTATATCTGTCTCGGGACGGATCCCGGACTGGAAACTCAGCTTAAAGGAAGGTGGGGCGGCAGAAGAACCCCGCATGATGTTGAATACATGCAGCTGATCAGCCTTGAGGTCGGTACAGACAAGAAACCTAAAGACAACTTTATGGCGGCGAACGCCGGTGAGGCAGAGCTGACTTTTATCAGGCAACAGACAGAAGCAAACTCCGGCAGGCTGCTTATTACAGGAACTGAATTGATCGATTATTATCATTACCTCCAGGTATTGGGCGAAGAGTCCTTTAGGAATAATTTTGTCGCTTCAAGCCGGCATTCATCAATGGTGTTCAACGCGATATTTAAGCCGTTCATTGAATTCGGCAGAGGCGTGCAGGAAGCAAAAACAGTTGAGGAAGCAGCCTGGACCGTGATAGAGCAAGTTTTGAGGAATGCAGGACTTAGCGAAAAGCAAATCGAAGGCGCAAAAAATGAATACCTTAAAAAGATGGAAGCTACACTTAAAAAAAATCCCCAAAATATAATCGGATTAAAGAAAGAGTTGATGGATGTCTATAATGAACAATTTAAGCTGATATCAAAGAGGTTGAACGAGCTCCGTGCGCAGGGGCTGTTACCTTCGGAGATAGGCCATCATGTAGGCGCAATAATGGGGCAGGCGTCGAGCCAGCTTCTCGAGGGCTGCCTTAAAAAGCTGTCGCTTCAAGAGGTGCTAGGGAATATAACAGTACAACTTGAAATAAACGGGCAACCGCAGACAGTGAGCTTGAGAGATGTTATGGAAGGAAGGATGCATTATTACAGGCAACAGAGGTTGGCAAATACATTGTTAGTGTTTGGACAAAGCAGGGCGCAGACTGTAGAAACAACCGCGGGACCAATTCAAGATGTGGAAACAAGAAGAGAAAACCAGGTTGGAAGCTTGCCAGAAGTTGTTCCGGAGCAATCTGTCGGTAGGCAGCCCCGGAGAAGCGTTGATCAAGTTTCACCCCAGCAGAAGCTGCGAGATATTAGAGATACGCTCAAAGATGCATGCCCAAGGTACCTTGTCGATGGGAATGTCGTGCAGTTGGAGACGGTACTAGCGCTTGTCAATCAGCAGCGGGCTACAGAAATATTAACAGAGTTAGAGCGGTTCATGGCGGAAAAACCCGGCAGGATCCCTGTTGTCAATTTGACCAGGAGCCGCGATGGAAGCCAAAGCATAATTGTCCGACAGACCAGGAAGGATGAAACAAGAGACCTTGTATCAGCCGGAAGAATAGATCTTAAAGGCCAAAGTGTCGATGACCTGACCGAAGAACAATGTGAAAAAATATTTGAAGATTTTCTCCGGGGACTGGCTCCAAAGGGCGTGGAAGGACAAAAAGCAGGAACTAAATGGACGATGTCCAGCTTTGACGAGAACGGAGCGACCTTGACCCCGTCATTCCAGGAAGTCGTGAAAGGAAGGGACGGCTCGGTATCTCTAGTAATAAATCATGACAATCGGCCCGTGGTGCTTTTTGATTCCTCAAATCTTGAGGCTTTAAGCCGGTCTGCGAGCTCTTCCCATGAGCTTGGTTTTGAGCTGCCATCCAGGCTTGTGCTATCTGCTGATCCTCAGGACGCAAAACATTTTATTGTCACGGGGATAGAGCAACCGAATACAATGCTTGTATGCGAGGACAGGCAGGCGGTTTATGAGATAGGGAATATATTGACCCGCTACCAGAACGGACTTATTGATTTTCAGAAGCTTAACAGCGAGTTAGCAAAATACAAGAGTAAATACAAGATATTCAAGATGAATGGCGGACAATATGAGCGTGCAATCGAGTTTGATCCCTCAAATATTGAAGCTGTGTCAGCCAGGGACACATCGGGAACACTGCCGAGTTTCAACAAAAGGGTTGCAGGAAAGTCGGCGCACACGCATATCGAAGGGCCGCAGCCTAGCGTCCAAGACCTTCAGGCCGCGGTCAGGTCTGGAGCCGGAACAGATATCGATGTAATAACACATTTTGACAGTTCAACTGGCGGAACGAATTTGACGCTGATATTAACCGGAAACAATGGTTCTGTCGGAACGAGACAGATTGCAGATCAGTCGCAAATAGCGGCGGAAGCCAGTGCCGGAACAGCTCCCCAGACTCCGGCTCCGGAGATAAGACAGGCAGTAATAAACAAAGCAAGCGTGCAATTGAGATCTATTCTTATGAAAAGGTCGCCAACTGAGGCAGACCTATTAAAGGTCTTTGGAGATTGCGGCTGTAATGAAAGTGAAAAAGCCAAGATCAGAACGATACTGGGACTACCCTCGGCGACCGGCGCCCATAATGGCGCTATTGTTTCGCGTGAAGCTATGGAAGAACTGATCAGTAGAAGCCGTGATATGAGAGATACAGAAAAAGGCATAATAACCAAGACACTGGACAATCTGGATTCGAGCAGGCTGTTGCCCGAGGGCATAAGAGAAGCGATGGAAAGGGGCGATATCAGCATCAAGATTGCGGATAAAGGAATGATTGGCAACACCGGGAGCGACGCGGTCTATGTGATAGACCCCGAAGGAAAAGTGACGATATTCCTAAGCGAATCAGTTCTAAAGAAGAACGCATTTGAAAGGCTAATGGGAACTGTGTTCCGCGATTTTTCGGAAAAAAGATTTATCGACAGGGCTTCAAGGACTTTGGGGCATGAGATCGTCGAAGTGAAGGCGTTCATTTGTACTGCCATAAAAGGCGATCCCCGTTTTGTTGCGGCGGTCGACAGCCATATCATCGCAAAGCAGCTCGAGAATTTTATCGGCGCAAAACAATTAAGGGTGTCAGCAAAAGCGATGCCCAAGCAGGAAACCGCAGCGGCCGATGCCACGGCACCTGTACAGGGTCAAAAGCCGGCTCAAGACGCGGCTGGCGCTTCCAGAGTGGTGATCACATCGACTGGCATGATGCTTAGGGAAGCAGTGACGGGCGAAGGGCAGACCACTTATGAGGTCATGGAAGGCAAATCCCCGTCCGGTATCATGCTTACCCCAGATGGGAAGTTAATGCATAGGGATTCCCAAAGAGAGGTCTCGATATTTGAAATAGGAGGGGAACTTTTTGCCAGGGCCCAGGATAATTCTCTAGTTCTTAAGTTCGACAGGTCCCTTAAGGCTGCTGACGGATCTGCCGGAGACTGGACCGACGCGACAGCGTTCAGGGATAAATTGACGAATGAGACCAAGGGCTTTGCTCTCTCCGCCGGTTCGTTCGTACTCATCGGCTCGCTTGTTGACAACGTATTCAAGGCAGCGAGCGGCAAGTGTACCGGTGTCGTGAAAATGGATGATCTTGGGCCAAAGATGAGAAATACTCTTATCAAGGCCGGATATGTGGACGGGAACGGTAATATCAACGACAAAAAAGAACTTTCAAAATCCGGGTTGGAAAAAGATCTTGGCTCACAGGGATTTGCAAAGGAAGAAATTGACAGAGCGTTAATAGAACTTGAAGAGCATCAGAAGATCAGCGCTGTCACAGTTTGGAACGATGCGAAGAGCAATCTTGAGGGCATAACAGTGTTCACGGGACAGGTAAAAGGCATAGAAGCCATCCGAAAGATCGGAGTAAAATCTTTTGCAGATGTACAAAAAATGGCGCACGGGGCGGGCGACTTTGTATTTATCTACGGTTCTGCCAGGAACTGGAAGACAGGACAGGATGCATTAATAGGCACGGGCGATATCGGAGGTTTTATTACCGGTTCAAAACTGGCAGTCTTATTCCCGCCGAAATATCGCGGAGCCATGTCTCTTGCTCTTGGCCTTGCAGGCGCCAAGATAGGCGGAGAAGGCGTGAAAAAACTAGCCGAAAAATACCAGGCGCTCGGAGAGAGTGCAGTGTTTGCCGCTCTTGCGGATGTCTCGATCCTCAACAGCTGGGCCAATCCCGCGGAGTGGGCAGCGAGGCTTATCCCCGCTGATTCTGTGCCGGGCCAGATCGCACAAGGCGCTGCGGCGACTGTGCTTACCGCCGGAGAGATGAAGCTGCTGGAGAGATTGACAGGCAAAGCCCTTCCGGCAACAAGAATAATCGCGCCGGTCTTTATCGCAGCCTATGGTCTTGAGCAGGGTAAGGCTCAGGATGGAAACATGACAAGAGGCACGATTGGTCTTGCAAAATCCATGGCAGTCGGCGGAGGCATCGGATTATGGACATATGGAATGTCGGGAGGTCCTATCGGGATAACGATTGCGGGCCTTGCTTATGACGCCGGACTTGGGCTTGCCATTATTAATGAAAACGCGAAAGTCTATGATTTAGTAAAGCAGGCAAAATTGACGGAAGAAGAAGCCAACCGTAAGGCCGGTCTTAAGGACGCGCTCAATGGCTGGGTGGCTCCGCTTTCGGGAGACCAGATGGAACCATTCTCACTTGAGGAAATAGGAAAAATGTATCCGATGATGTCCGATCTTCAGAAAAAGAACATACAGATCATTTCCGGATTACGTTTCATGTGCCCATTGTTCGAGACAAGAAGCCGGGTCGAGGACAAGTTTGGTTTTCCGCTAGAGATAAAAGAAGAAGGGCTTGGAAACGATTTTAATAAAATTGACAGCATGTTTAGGGAAGGCCTGACGCCCGCCGAAGAAGAGCGAGTGCTGGACGGGCTTATCCCCAACTGGCGGTACCTACTTAGCAAAGAGAGCGGACAAAGAGAAAAGTTCAGCAACCGGTTCCCGACCATATGGAAAAAATGCAATACAGTAAGTGAATATATCACAAAGCTTGACAGCGGGCTTGTCCACCCGAGGAATATAGTGGATGAATACTTAAAGATATCGGAACAGAACCCCGCTGCCGACACGACAAAAACAGTTCCGCCGAACAGATTCTGGGAATCAACGGCCGTGCCGAGACCCGAACTGACTCAGGAAGATATATCCGAGATCACGGCAAAGGCTCTTGAGTTCAGTGCCTGGCAGACAGATTTTATCCAAAAATTTGGTTCGCCGAAAACGAAAGCTTTCATAGAGAAAGTCTTTGCAAACGGGACCAGCATGACACAGCAGCAGATGTCTGAAGCGGTAAAAGACGCCGCCACAAATTTTATGACACTGGAAAACATGGCGACCGCTGATACGGAGAGAAAAAATCTGGACAAGATCGGGTTTCCCGCCAATATCCCGCTCCAGGCTCTAAGGAACTTGCCCAATCTATGGTCGCAGGTAAGGGAAGTCTTGAGCCGTGACGGAGTGCTTCGCCGGGCGTGTTTTGATGCCGGCATAGAAAACCTTGCGGACCTGGAAAAAGCGGACGAAAAAGTTTTCGGCTCGGTCGTGTCGTTGGCTATATCAAGGATATTAGTCAATGAAAGAGGGCAGGATTATAAGCCGGGAGAGATGCCCGTTCTGTTGACGCAGGGCGATATAAAAAAGATGGCGGAAATTTACCGGTCCATAAAGGAAAGAGATCAAGCGATGAGCGAAAAAACATTGAAGAGGATCGCTTCGAATACCGATGATAATTTCAGGGTAGCGGTCTGTGACCTAAGACAGCACCCCGCGCTTTTGCAGGAGGTCATCGCAGTCCTCGATAAAAAGAATGCGCTAAAGCCCGCGCTGCGCGAGTGTGGCCTTAATATGGACGAGGACGTTGCAAAATTAAGCGACAAAAAACTGGAAGAGGTCGTTACTCTTGCAACCGGCTGGTTGCTGGCGGGAAACAACATGCCGGTCTCAAAGAAAAAATGGCATCTTATAGAACATACGGAATTCAATATTCCATATATCGACAAATCCATTGCCAGTGTTCTTGCCAACCCCGACAGGATAAAAGGATATTTTGATACAAAAAGCGTTAGAGTGGTGCCGATGATCACTCCTTAATCTATTTCTTCCTTCCTTCCTATACATGGAAAACCTCATACCTTTAAGTAACCGCAACGAAGACAGCCGATCTTTGGGCCCTATCCATATTTCCAGCATTTTTGGGATAGTAAGAGAAGTGATTAGACAATAAGACAATAAACTTTTGAGTGAAATTTATCCAAGAAAGCATCGATACAACTTTGTGAAGCATATTTTCAATAGGAGGTCTTAATTATGTATGTAACAGATCAAAGCAGTGTGTCCGGAAGTGGAAATGGTATTTGTGACAGAGTTGTTTATCCGGAAAGGGTTGTCGTGGCACAGGTTGATAGAGAGGAGCTGTACCGACAAAACAACCCTTTAGATCAATTGAAAGGGCCGCTTGGCCATCTGAAACAATTTCAGTACCAGGGAAAAAGCCTTCAAGATATTATTTATTCTGCAGAAGAAGAAAAGAAAGTTTGTCGGCAACTTTATGAAGAAGCATCATCTGAATTGCAAAATGAAGATAAAAAAATACTTGCAGGTGCATGTTCAAAACTAGAAGCGGTTGCAATGCGTTTTCCTGAAATGATTGCAGAAAAAGTAATTCCTTCGATCATTCAAAATTTGTCCAACAAAGAAACAGGCAAGTATTATGTTATCCATATACCCCCTTCGTCTGATTTCAAGATCATGATTGAAGAAATGCCTGGGTTGTTGCCAACTTACATTGGTGCTGAAAGTATACTTGTAAAATTAGGTAATCGAGCTTTGCCAGCCTTAAAACAAGCCTTGTCGAGTAAAGATGCCCAAATACGTGAACGAGCCAAAGCAATTATATCCGAAATCGAAAAAAATGAAACGCCGGCTCCGGATAAAGCCAATCAAACAGAAGTCCCGTCCCAGCCAGGCAATCCGGCAGGCGGCACTGAAAAAAAGTAGCTGATCTAACCAACGTTTTTGCCTTCACCCTCCCCTTTATGTTATTATATTAGTCTCAATATGGAAGACCTTACATCTATAAAAGGCCTGTCTTCTGCCGAGATAGACGAAATATTCCGCCTTTCGGCAGAGCTCAAAAAAGAGCCCCTGAACAAGACCCTGCAGGGCAAGACGGTTGCGATGATCTTTGAAAAACCCTCGACCCGCACCAGAGTTTCATTTGAGACGGGAATTTACCAGATGGGCGGTCATGCGGTACTGCTCAGCGATGCTACCGTGCAACTCGGAAAACGCGAAACAATAGCGGATGTGGGCAGAACGCTTTCGAGATACGTGAACGGCATCGTCATCCGGACCTTTGAGCACGAAAAGGTATTGGAGCTGGCAAAGTATTCTTCGGTCCCGGTGATCAACGCGCTTAGCGACTATTCTCATCCTTGCCAGGCGCTTGCCGATGTTTTTACTCTTTTAGAGAAAAAAGGCAACATAAAAGGGCTTAAACTTATTTTTATGGGAGACGGCAATAATGTTGCGCGGTCTTTGAACGTTCTGTGCAAAAGGACAGGGATAAAGTTTGTTCTTTGCTGTCCAAAAGGGTACGAAATGGAAGATTGCGAGATATCGCACGATCCAACACAGGCGGTGAAAGATGCTGATGTCATCTATACCGATGTATGGACGTCTATGGGCCAGGAAAAAGAAACGAAGAAAAGGCTCAAAGATTTTGCGAAATATCAGGTCAATGGTAAATTGCTGAAAAATGTAGAGGTCGGTCGCGACCGACCTCTACTGATTATGCATTGTCTTCCCGCTCACAGGGGGGAAGAGATAACGGATGACGTGATTGACGGGCCGAACTCTATAGTGTTTGATCAGGCGGAAAACCGTTTGCACGTGCAAAAAGCCGTGATGGCGATGTTAATGGGGTAGAAAGGGGAACAAATGAAACAGATAAATAAGATAGTTCTTGCATATTCCGGAGGTCTTGACACTTCCATAATGATCAAGTGGCTGAAAGATAAATATAACTGCGAAGTCATTGCTTATGCCGCGGATGTCGGCCAGGCGGAAGAGCTTTCGGGGCTTAAACAAAAAGCGCTGAAAACAGGGGCTTCAAAGGTATACATCGAAGATCTTCGCGAAGAATTTGCCAAAGAATACATCTTCAAAATGCTCAAAGCCGGCGCGGTCTATGAAGAGCAGTATCTACTGGGCACTTCTATCGCGCGTCCTCTGATCGCAAAAAGACAGGTTGAAATAGCAAAAAAAGAAAAAGCAGATGCCGTAGCCCACGGGGCAACAGGCAAAGGCAACGATCAGGTGCGTTTTGAGCTCACATTCATGTCCTTGGCGCCGGAGCTTGACATAATAGCCCCTTGGCGCGAGTGGGACCTCAAATCAAGGACAGAAGAAATAGAATATGCTAAGCGTCACAAGATCCCGATAACTATAACTAAAGAAAAACCGTATTCGATGGATCGTAATCTTTGGCACATAAGCTATGAAGGCGGGATCCTTGAAGATCCGTACAATGAACCCAAGGATGACATGTTCATTCTGACGACCTCTCCGGAAAAAGCCCCGAATAAACCGACATATGTCGAGATCGGTTTTGAAAAAGGCTGTCCCGTCAGTTTGAACGGGAAAAAATTGACGCCCGCTACACTTATTGAAAATCTGAATGTCATAGCAGGACAAAACGGTGTGGGCCGCATCGATATAGTAGAGAACCGCCTGGTCGGGATAAAATC
This sequence comes from Candidatus Margulisiibacteriota bacterium, assembly GCA_041650595.1. Taxonomy (GTDB): domain Bacteria; phylum Margulisbacteria; class WOR-1; order JAKLHX01; family JAKLHX01; genus CALFCX01. The sequence goes on along the minus strand of JBAZKW010000002.1, from coordinate 38,906 downwards.
AAGAGGCGTTTACGAAACCCCGGCCGGGACCGTATTGCTTGCCGCTCACAGAGCACTTGAGACCATAACTCTTGACAGGGAAACTTTGCATTACAAGCAGATTATCTCGGTAAAGTATGCCCAGCTTATTTACAACGGACAGTGGTTTTGTCCTTTAAGAGAGGCTCTTGATGGTTTTGTGGATCTTACGCAGAAAAAAGTTACCGGCAAGGTCCGTGTCAAACTGTATAAAGGAAATTGCAATATTGTAGGCAGAAAATCCGTCAATTCGCTATACAATGCGGATCTGGCCACTTTTGAAGAGGATGAGATCTACAATCAGAAAGATGCCGAAGGGTTTATTAAACTTTTCGGTTTGCAGATGAAGGGGATGGGGAGAAAATAAACTCACCCCCTGCCCCCTCTCTTATCAAGAGAGGGGGAGAAGCTGAGCGTAAGCGAAGCTTGGGGGTGAGTTCTAAAGGAGAAAAAGATGACAAAAAAAGCTTGGAGCGGAAGGTTTTCTGCGCCGACAGACCAATCTCTTGAAGAGTTCGGATCTTCCATAGAATTTGATAAGCGTCTTTTTAGGGAGGACATAGAAGGTACTCGCGCCTATGCGAAGGCGCTTCTAAAAGCAAAAGTACTTAAGCAAACCGAATACACGCAGATAGCTTCGGCGCTCACAAAAATAGAAAAAGACATTGCCGAAGGCAAGATCAAGTTAACAAAACAGCACGAAGATATCCATATGAATATCGAAATGCTTTTGACCGATAGAGTGGGCGAGGCCGGGAAAAAGATACATACGGGACGCAGCCGCAACGACCAGGTAGTCACAGATTTCAGGATGTACCTGAGGGAAGAAATAATCTCAATAAAAAGCATATTGAAACAGTTCCGGAAAACACTGATAAAACTTTCAGAAGAATACATCGATATTGCCATGCCCGGTTACACCCATATGCAAAAAGCACAGCCCGTGCTTTTGTCGCATCATCTTATGGCGTATTATCGGATGTTCAAAAGGGACTCGCAAAGGTTTTTGGAATGCCTTGAAAGGGTCAATGTCCTGCCTCTGGGATCCGCTGCGCTTGCGGGTACCGGTTACAACATTGACCGAAAGCTCATCGCAAAAGAACTGGGTTTTTCTTCGGTCTCAAAAAACAGTTTGGATGCCGTATCTGACAGGGATTTTGCCATAGAATTTCTTTCGGACTGCAGCATCTGCATGATGCACCTGTCACGGCTTGCCGAAGAGCTCATCTTGTGGGCAACAGCCGAGTTCAAATTTATCGAGCTGGCGGATGAGTTTAGCACCGGTTCCAGTATCATGCCTCAGAAAAAAAATCCGGATGTCGCGGAGCTTGTGCGCGGCAAGACCGGCAGGGTCTACGGAAGTCTTGTTGCCATGCTTACTATCATGAAAGCCCTGCCGCTTGCCTATAACCGCGACATGCAGGAAGATAAAGAATGTGTTTTTGATGCGGTCGATACTATCAAACCCTGCCTTGTTATGATGGAAAAATTGCTGAAGACCGCGACGATAAAAGACGTGAACATGTTCTCTGCTGCGGAAAAGGGCTGCCTTACGGCAACCGACCTGGCCGATTATCTGGTACGCAAGGGGATCCCGTTCAGGTCGGCACACGAAATAACGGGAAAAATCGTGAAACACTGCGTCGAAACAGGGCGGGATCTGTTCCAGCTTTCCAGCAAAGATTACAAAAAATTCTGCGACAAGATAACCGAAGATGTTCACGATCATCTGACAATTGAGGCAAGCATTGCCCGCCGGAATGTGATCGGCGGCACGGCAAAAAATCAGGTTGCTCTGGCGATAAGAGAGGCAAAAGAGGACCTCAAGCGTGCCTGAAAAGACCTTTGTCATGGTCAAGCCGGACGGCATGCAGCGAGGGCTTGCGCCTGCAATAATCTCAAGGATCCTCGCAAGCGGCCTGAAAGTAATTGAAGAAAAGGATATCTATGTAACGCGCGAGCAAGCCGAGCGGCTCTACAGCGAGCATAAGGACCAAAAATATTTTGGTCCGCTGGTGGAATATCTTATGTCAGGGCAGGTAAAAGTGATGCGTGTCGAAGGCGATAATGCCGTTTCCATTATGAGGAGTCTTATGGGGCCTACAAATCCAAAAGAAGCTCTATCAGGCACGATCCGCGGAGATTATAAATTCGATGATCCCGGGTCCAAAGTTATAAAAAATACCGTACACGGTTCCGATTCGGTCCAAAGCGCACAGCGCGAACTGACAATATTTTTTGAATAAGGAGGCCCATGGATGAAGAAAATATTCCTTTATTTTGCCGCGTTCATACTTTTGACTTCTGCCGGTTTTGCGGCCGACATGAAATTTCCTCCTCCGGTCGGGGCTGTCAATGATTTTGCAAAAGTCATAGGTCCGGTAAATATCTCAAATATCGAAAAGCTTGCTTCTTCATTAAAAGCGAAGAACGGTTCTGAGCTGGCTGTGGTTACTGTAAGAACAACCGCGCCGCTTGATGCAAAGACTTACGCGGTCGAGCTTTTTAAAAAATGGGGTATCGGAGAAAAAGGCAAAGATAACGGCGTGTTGGTGCTGGCCGCTATAGAAGACCGGCGTATCGAAATAGAGGTCGGCTACGGGCTTGAAGGGATTTTGACCGACGGTTTTTGCGGCAAGGTCATAGACGAAAAAATCCTGCCGTCTTTCAAAGAAAAAAATTACGGCCAGGGGCTTTATGACGGGACTTCTGTGCTTGCCGATAAAGTAATAAAAGAATACGATCCTTCCGTTCCGGTCAAAAAGAGAAACTCCAATACCGGATATCTTGTGCTTTTGGTCTTTCTAATCTTTATTGCAGCTTTACTTATATCTGCAAAGTTAGGCGAAAAAGCATTTCGCGGAGCGCTTTCTGCATTAGTGGGAGCACTGCTCGGGTTTGTTTTTGCCGGTGTCGTTGGTATTTTCATCGGTGCTATAATGGGCGTGGTCGCTTCCAAAGGCGGATTTAACGGGAGAGGTTTTAGCGGCGGAGGATTTTACGGAGGCGGGTTTGGCAGCGGTGGAAGTTTTGGAGGCGGATTCGGAGGCTTCAGCGGCGGAGGATCAGGCGGCGGCGGAGCTGGGAGATCGTGGTAGATTACGGTAGGGGCGGGTTGTAAACCCGCCCGTACGAAAAGAATTTTTGTCGAAAGGAGAAAGATCAATGTCCAAAGGAATGATGTGGGGAATCGGTATCATTGCGGTGGTTGTGATCATTACCGGAGGGATCGTAGGCATATACAACAGCCTCGTATCGAAAGAAGTGACCGTCACAACGGCCTGGGCCCAGGTAGAGAGTCAGTATCAAAGAAGGCTTGATCTTATCCCAAATCTCGTAAACACAGTTAAAGGATATCAAATCCATGAAAAAGACATATTTACCTACATAGCCGATGCCAGAGCTCGCCTTGCGGGAGCAACTACAGTAAAAGGGAAGATTGATGCTTCTGGCGGCCTGGACAGCGCGCTTTCAAGGCTTTTGGCGATCGCAGAAAATTATCCCAATCTTAAAGCCGATGCCAACTTTAGGCAGCTCATGGACAATCTTGAAGGGACCGAGAACAGGATCGCCGTGGCCAGGATGAGATATAACGAGAGCGTTCAGGATTATAATACTTCCGTAAGAAGGTTCCCTACGGTCATATTTGCGGGAATGTTCGGATTTGAACGCGAAAAGCCGATGTTCGCCTCCGTCAAAGGAGCCGAACAGGCCCCCGCGGTAAAATTTTAATAAACAATGCGGATGAAGATAGAAATACTGAATAAAGATATCACAAAGGTTAGATGCGACCTTCTTTCCATCAATATCTTTGAAGGTGCACTAAAAGCCGCCGGAGAACTTGGTTCTGTCGACAAAGCGCTCAAAGGGATCATTTCTTCACTGATCTCGGGAAAAGAGATCTCAGGAAAACTTTCTTCCAGCTTTTTGTTGCACACGCACGGGAAGCTTTCCGCAAAATATGTTTTGATCGTCGGTTCCGGCAAGAGAGGTGATTTTAATCTAGAAGCAGTAAGAATGATAGCCGCGGAAACAGTAAAACAAGCAAAGAAGATGAAGGTAAGCTCTGTAGCGGTTGTTGTTCCGTCAGACGGAGTTTCGGGCGCGGGGCCATTTGAGACATGCAGAAGTTTTGTAGAAGCCGCGCTCATACAAAACTATGAATTCTCAGGATATAAAACAGGCAAGGAAGATGAGGGCAATTTTTCTGTTGATAGCCTTCTGATAGTAGAAAAAAATACGGCTTACTCAAAAACCTATAAAAAGGCTATTGAGTTGGGCAGTATCTGCGGCAGTGCAGTCAACAGCGCACGCGAGCTTGTAAACATGCCGTCGAACATGCTCACCCCAAAAATATTTGCTGTAAAGGCAAAAAACGTCTGTTCAAAGAACAGTCTAAGACTCAAAGTGTTGGATGCCGCACAGATCAAAAAGATAGGCATGGGAGCGATTTGGGGCGTTGCCAAGGGGAGCGACCACGAACCCGTTGTCCTGGTCATAGAATATAACGGTTCAGGAAAAAATTCAAAATTCGTAGCGCTCATCGGAAAGGGCGTAACATTCGATTCGGGCGGCATTTCGATCAAGCCGTCGAAAAAGATGGAGGACATGAAAGAAGACATGGCCGGAGCGGCCGCGGTGCTTTTTGCCATGGAAGCTGCCGCAAAATTGTCCGTCAAAAAAAACATACTGGCCGTAATACCTCTCGTAGAAAATATGCCCTCCGGCGGAGCACTTAAGCCGGGGGATGTCATAAAAACTTTGTCCGGCAAGACTGTTGAGATAATCTCGACCGACGCGGAAGGCAGGCTTGTACTGGCGGATGCGATCACCTATGCAAAAAAGCTCGGCGCCGAAAAAATAATAGATTTTGCCACACTTACGGGCGCTTGTACTACCTGTCTCGGCGATATAGCCGCAGCCGCGGTCGGCAACGACAAAGAACTTACCGAAACAGTGATCGCCTCGGCGGAAAAATCCGGAGAAAGACTGTGGGAGCTGCCGCTGTACGATGAATACAGGCAGTATTTGAAAAGCACCGTTGCAGATATTAAGAACTGTTCGGACCTTGGGAAAGCCAGCACCAGCACAGGGGCGATGTTCCTGAAAGAATTTGTCGGGGATACCCCTTGGGTACATGTGGATATTGCCAATATCGCAAGCCTTGATAGAGATATCCGGTTCTGGGGCAAAGGCGCAAGCGGTGCGGGAGTCCTTACCGCCATAAATTATCTGCTTTACAGTTGAGCCCGTGATATAATCTTTTTGTAATGTTTCTAGGGATAACTATTCTTTTTGTATTCATATTTTTTGCCGCGCTGATGTATTTGAACAGACTTCCGGCGCTGATCGCTCTTCCTTTGATGGCAGTCATAATATCGGTTCTTGCCGGTATTTCTGCCGGGAGTATTGCTGTTTACGTAATTTCCGACGGTGCGGTGCGGCTCAATGTCGCGATAATCACGGTATTGTTTGGTGCAATCCTTTCGCAGTTTGTAAGTAATGCGGGTATCGCCGAAACACTGGTCAAAAAAGTTGCAGAGCTTTCCGGAGAAAATCCGTTTTTGACTTCTCTTGCCATGACCGCGGTCGTGGCGCTTCTTTTTACTGTGCTGGGAGGCTTGGGATCGGTCATAATGGTTGCTTCCATCACTCTTCCAATAATGCTTTCAATAGGCCTGCCGCGCCTTACGGCCGGATGCCTTTTTCTTATGGGGCTTGGGCTTGGCGGAATATTTAATCTGACAAACTGGCAGCTTTTTATCAGCGTACTTGGCCTGTCGCAGGGGCAGATACTCAGATTTGCCCTGATTCTGGGAGCGCTTTCGGCTCTGGTTGTTGTCGTATTTCTTTTTGTAGAGTTAAAACTGCGCGGGACTTCTGTCGGATGGGAAATAAAGAAAGAGACGGAAAAAAGTGCCTTTGTTCCGTGGCCGGCCGTTTTGACACCGATAGTCCCGATCGCGCTGGTGCTTAGCTTTTCTCTTTACAACTTCTTTGCCAGGCCGTCCCAGCCGTTCGAATTCCCGATAATAACCGCGATGCTTTTGGGCCTTGTCTGGGGATTTGCGACTACTTATAAAAAAGGCAGTTTAAACCTTCTGACAAAATCGGTTGTTGACGGTATCGGTTCGGTCGGTCCGGCAGTTGCGATCATTATGGGCATCGGGATGCTGCTAAATGCAGTTACGGATCCTTCCGTAATTTATTCCCTGGTCCCCTTAATGGCGAGGATCATTCCGTCAAATCCGATTCCTTACGTGATATTCTTTGCCGTTCTTGCTCCTCTTTCTCTATACAGAGGTCCGTTAAATCTCTGGGGGATGGGGGCGGGGCTGGTCGGACTTATAATTTCGTCCAAAGTCCTTCCGCCTTTTGCCGTGATGGCGGCGCTCATGTCGGTCGGCCAGATACAGGGAGTAAGCGATCCGACCAATACGCACAATGTCTGGATCGCGAACTATTTGAATTTGAATGTGCAGGATATCCTAAAGAGAACACTTCCGTATATGTGGGCGCTTGCCGCGGCCGGCCTTGTTGTGGCCGCATTCATGAGCTTTTGATCTTGTTTATGAAAAGAATACAATCCGGCCCGTTTTTAGCTGTTTTACTGTTTTTATTTGCAGCACAGACGTCTTTCTCGCTGGGAATTTACGGCAAAGATTATTTTCGTCCATCACACACGATACTTATAGAGAATGAAGCCGGCGGACGCGTGATGGCCGTAAAAAACAAGAGCACAACATGGGAAATCCTGGGCAAGGTGATCTATCCGTGCCAACAAATAAATCCGAGAGGCTATACCGCCAGCAAATGGGCCAAGCCCTCCGCGGTAGCCGCTACCGCCGTCAACGCTATCCATATAAAGACCGGCGATAATACACAGGAAGCCAAGGGAGTGGTCTTTTCTGTCGTTCCTTTGGAGATGTTAAACCCGCCGAGTTATTATAATTCTTTTCTGAGTCCGGACTCTTCTATTTATACCGATATAAAGGCCGGGAACTCGATATTCGGAGGAGTTTACTCTGCTTTTGTAGGCAATCCCGTTTTCTTTGAGCGGGGGACTGCCGAAGCGCTTCTATTGAACGAAGATTATGTCCCCAAATTGGGTGACCGGATAATAATAAATGTCCTCAAGCCGTTCATTTATCCGAGAGCGATAATTTTTGAGAACAGGGAAGGGGGGGCGGCAAAAGTAATTTTTGGAGCAGGCCAAGAGGAAATAATCGGCGAGGTGCAAAAGCCGGTAGAGGGTGTTGGCAGGTTTCAAGGCACACAATATGTTTCTCCGGGCAGAATAAGGGCAAATCATACCGGGGTCATTGATGTGTCGACTTCGCCGATTAACAAGATCGGAGGCTTTCAGATAATACCTTCCGCCCATGCTTTGAGCGACGAGATGGAAAAAGCGAGCAAACAAACGCAGTGGATGGTGATCGGGCCCGTACCAGGCCGGGAAGAATTCTTGGAGGGTATGCCTCCTTTGTTCTCAAACTATTTGCGGCCGGTATACTTGGATCTTGATCTTGACTCCAAAAGTTGGATGAACGATCTGTTAGCCAGATTTCTTGTAGACGTTAAATTGAAAGGGAGCGATAAATGGCAGCCGATGCCCATATTTTATATAGATCCGGACCTCAGGAAGCCGCTTCCGGAATGGACTGTTGATGCTATAGCTGATGTAACACACATAAGGATACTTTTCCCTGTAGATAGAAACTAATCCCCTCTGTAGGGTTTTTCGGCACCTTTCAGCCCCCTGTGATATAATTTTCTTATTCAAATGGCTCAAAAGTTTTATATAACTACTCCAATTTATTACGTGAATGATACGCCTCATATAGGCCATTCTTATACCCAAATAGCCGCAGATTCCATAGCCCGCTGGAAAAGATTGCAGGGGGCGGACGTCTTTTTTTTAACGGGGACAGACGAGCATGGCATGAAAATTGCTGTATCTGCCGCCGAAAGGGGATTGTCCGAAAAAGAACATGTCGATTCCGTCGTGCAGAGGTTCAAATCCGCATGGGACAAGCTTAATGTCCGCTACGACGGCTTTATCAGGACGACCGACGAAAAACACATGAAAACTGTACAGGCTATATTTAAAAAGCTTCACGACAAAGGAGATATTTACAAAGGCTCTTACGAAGGATGGTATTGTGCGCCCTGCGAGTCGTATTGGACCAAATTCCAACTCGACGGCAAAGATGTCTGTCCGGATTGCGGAAGACCGGTAACAAGCGTAAAAGAAGAAGCCTATTTTTTTGCAATATCAAAATATCAGGACAGACTTTTAAAACACATCAGTGAAAACCCCGATTTTATCCAGCCTTCTTCAAGAAGGAACGAGATAATTAACTTTATCGAAAGCGGGCTTAAGGACCAGAATGTGAGCCGGACCAATTTTACCTGGGGAGTTCCTGTACCTTTTGACACAAAACATATTGTATATGTCTGGTTCGACGCTCTGACAAACTATATTTCCGCTATCGGATATCCATATGATGAAGGCACTTTCAAAAAATGGTGGCCGGCTGACCTTCATCTTATGGGCAAAGAGATCGTAAGGTTCCATGCGGTGATCTGGCCTATAATACTCATGGCACTTGAACTTCCGCTGCCCAAAAAAGTTTTTGGCCACGGCTGGTGGACGGTGGAAGGCGGAAAAATGAGCAAATCAAAAGGCAATGTGATAGATCCCGTAGCGCTTGCGCAGGAGTTTGGCGTGGACACAGTCCGTTATTTCTTAATGAGAGAGGTGCCTTTCGGAAGCGACGGAGATTTTTCAAAGGCATCGCTCATAAACAGATATAATGCGGATCTGGCCAATGATCTGGGGAATCTTTTGAGCCGGACACTGACGATGATAGAAAAATATTTTTCCGGCAAGGTCCCGGGAAATAGCGGGACAGACGACGCTCTCGACAAAGAATTTAAGGAGCTTATATTACAAACCCCGGTGACTTTTGCCGAAAATATGGACAACGTAGCAGTTACGGAAGCCCTGAACCGCGTGTGGGACCTTATAAGTTTTTCAAATTCCTATATAGAAAAAAAAGCTCCGTGGGCGCTTGCCAAAAACGGGGAAGATCAAAAGCTAAAAGTAGTCCTTTCCAATCTTTTTGAGTCTTTGAGGATCGTTTCCGTGCTAATCTCTCCTTTTATGCCTGATACCGCAGTGTCTATGAGGACTCAGATGGGCCTCGCGCCCGAGATATTGCCTCAAAAGGGTTCCTGCGAAGAAAATACCGGGACACTTATCAAAAAAGGCCCGTCGCTGTTCCCTAAAATACAGACTAAGTAAATATGTTAATCGATACTCATGCTCATCTGACCATGCCCGAATTTTCCGACCTGCCACAAGTCCTTGCGCGGGCCGCTGATGCGAACGTAATGACCATAATAAACGCTTCTTTTGATGAAGATTCTTCACGCAGATCTGCTGAGCTGGCCATTCAACACGAAAACATCTATGCGTCAGCCGGCATACATCCTCACCATGCCGACCTAGTGAATAAAGATATAATAAAAGTCATCGGTGACCTTTGCTCAAACAAAAAAGTAATCGCAGTAGGGGAGACAGGGCTGGATTATTTTGAAAATCCAGTCCCAAAGGAAGTGCAAAAAAGCGCTTTTGCCATGCATATAGCGCTAGCGATAGAAAAAAGACTTCCTTTGATACTTCACGGCCGTGATGCGGATAAAGACATGCTGGAGATCTTAAGAAAGGAAGGCCGCGGCCAGGTAAAAGGGGTCTTTCATTGTTTTTCCGGAGATGCTGCTTATGCCAGACAAGTCCTTGATGCGGGTTTTATGGTCTCTTTTACTGGGGTCATAACGTTTAAGAATGCGCACGCGATAAGGGAAACGGTAAAATATGTACCTCTTGAGCGGATCATGATAGAAACAGACTGCCCATATCTCGCACCGCAGAGTTTTCGCGGCAAGAGGAATGAACCATCTTATGTCGTTCATATAGCCGAAAAGATAGCCGAATTAAAACAACTGTCTTTTGAAGAAACCGCCGAAAAAACTTCAGCAAATGCCGTCAATTTTTTTTCTCTAGGCAAGGGGTAACGCCATGCTTCCGGAAAAAGAGCAGATTAATATCTTAAAAAGGCTGTCAACCCTTCTTGCTGCGGGTGTCCCCGCGGTAAAAGCCATGGAATTTTCGGATTTTCCTTTTGAAGCAGTATCCGCGGTAATGCAGGGAAAGGCTTTGTCCGAATCGGCAGAACCTTATTTTTCAAACAATGCGTTGTCCTTTATCAAGATCGGGGAAGCGGGCGGCGATCTGGCAACGGCCGCCGCCGCGGCATATCAAAGCATGGCCTCTTCCCGAGAGCAAAAAAGCGCTTTTGTAAAAGCTTTGGCGTATCCGATGTTCACTTTTCTTTTCGGATTTGCCTGCATCTTTTTCTTTGCCTGGTATATAGTTCCTCAACTTAAGACAGTATTTTTGTCCATGAATATAGAACCTTCACCGGCATTGGCCTTTATAGAGACTTTTGCGGCACTTTCGGCGGTTTTTCTTGCGGTATTTGCACTGCTTTTTGCCGCCGCAAAGCTGTTTAGGAAAAACAAGTCTTTTGAGCGGCTGCTTGAAGACATCAAAACACGATCGCCCTTTTATGGTTCTTTGTTCAAAAAAAGCATAGCGGCCCGTGCGCTTTCAGACATTTCCTGCCTTCTTAAAGCGGGGCTGCCTCTGGCGCAGGCGATAGGCTCTGTTTCCGCTTGTACTGAAAATGTCTTGTTTAAAGAGGCATTTGTCCGCATAAAAGAGTCCGTAGAACAAGGCAAAAAACTTTCACAGGCTTTTGCGGAAGAAAAATTGCTTGATCCTTTTGTAAGCCGCATGGCGCTTGTGGGAGAAGAGTCGGGAGATCTGGCGTCCGCTCTATCATCGGCGGCACAGCTTACCGGTCAGGAGATGCAGGACAACGTCAAGCTTTTCGCGCAGGCGGCAGAACCCGCCGCTACGATTGCTGTCGGGGTGTTTGCCGGACTGCTGGTGTTTTCCATGCTTTCTCCGATAACAAGCATAATGGACAAGCTCCAATAAGAGTGTTATGGGAATGGGTAGTGGGTTGTGAGGCGAGTGATGTGTTGTGGGATTGAGGAAGAAAAAGAAAAAATGGTCAGAAGTTTTTTGGATTTAGTCGTTTACCAAAATCTATATAAGGCAATGATGGTTGTTTTGACCAAGGTCGTTCCTAAATTACCGAAAGAGGAGAAATTTGACCTCGGGGGGCAGATGCGACGTGCTTGCAAGGCTCCGCCGGCCTTGATTGCTGAAGGCTATGCCCAGAAGCACCACAGGAAAGCGTGGCAAAAATATCTCAATGACGCAATTGGAGAATGCAATGAAATGATTGTTCATTTAAGCTGTACAAAAGATGTTTATTTTGAATATGCGGATGTTGATATTTGTCAGGATCTAATCGAAACTTATGATATCGGCGGCAAGCAGCTGTATCGACTTGCGGATAGTTGGAGAGAGCCCCAGGAACTCACAACTCACCCCCGCAACTCGCCCCATAACTCAAAACTCATTCTCACAACTGAGGTAAAGTGCTTACCCGGCTTGGAGAAGAGTTAAATAAAAAAGGAGGTGATAACAATGAAGAAAAAAAAGAGCCTGCCTGTCGGCAGGCATGGATTCACATTGATCGAACTATTAATAGTGATGTCAGTTATAGGGATACTTGTAGCTTTTTTGATACCGACGTTTGCAAAGGTACAGGACCGCGCCAGGGAGTCAGGCGTAAAATCTGTCGCACACAATGTCCAGGTAGCGGTAGAATCATATAATATGGTCAACGAGACCTATCCCGTAGCGACGGACATAACGCTGAAAAATCTTTTTGAAAACTATCTGAAAACGGCCGAAGTCATGAACAATCTTCCCAAAAATCCTTTTACCGGCAAGCCTTATGAAGAGACAGACCTGGCGGGCAAGATAATGTACGCTTTTGATATTCCGGCCAATATATATAAGATCACGGCTTATAATAAAAGCGGGTTGAAACAAATTCTGGAACTGACTAATATGGACTAATCAGAGATGAACAAAACGATAATCATTTTTCTGTTGTCTTTGACGTGCTTTTTCGGATGCGCGGGCAACTCGCCTGTCAAGAACAACGGCACGCTGGTGTTCACGCTTGGCGGGGACATTTCGGTGCTTAATCCGATACTTTCCTCGGATACCGCTTCTTCCGCAGTGGAAGGAGTGGTATTTTCCGGTCTTACAAAGGTAAACGAGTACCTGGATATTATTCCCGATATCGCCAAAAGCTGGACCATATCAAAAGACGGCAGGATTTACACATTTTATTTAAGGAATGACGTATATTGGCACGACGGCGCAAAACTTACCGCTTACGATGCGAAATTTACTTTCGATTCTATACTGGACCCGAAGGTCAATTCTGTCAGGCGGGGAGATTATATAATAGACGGCACTGCTATAAAGTTTGAAACAAGGGGCCCGTATATTTTTAGAGCGGTAATGCCCAAACCATTCGCGCCTTTCTTGTCGCGCGTCGGCATGGGAATACTTCCGAAACACCTTTTGGAAGGGAAAGATATAAATACTTCCGAATTTAACAGCAAGCCGGTCGGGTCCGGCCCTTTCATCTTCAGGGAATGGGTGAGCGCCGACAGGGTAGTAGTTGAACAAAATCCGCGCTACTATGGCGGCGCTCCCAAACTCGAAAAAATTGTCTTTAGGATTATCCCGGACGAGAATTCAAGGTTCATCGCACTCGAGGCGGGACAGACGGATGTATGCGATATCCCCGCCAAGGACTATTCGAGAGCAAAAGCCATGAAAGGCGTGAATATATTCGAATACGAGTCTCTGCTGTATGTCTATCTGGGGCTGAACCAGAAGAAAGAGATCTTTTCGGACAAAAGGGTCCGCAAGGCGCTTGCATACGCGACAGACAAAGGCCAGCTTATTCAGCTTATTTTCAGAGGTCTGGCTTCTCCCGCATACAGCCCTATGTCGCCTGTGGGATGGACTTATGATGATAATGTGGAAAAATACGGCTTTAATGTTCAAAATGCTAAGCGATTGCTTGATGAGGCAGGTTGGAGGGAAGGGGAAAATGGGATAAGAGAGAAAGACGGCAAAAAGTTAGAATTCACCATATTGGTCAACCAGGGGAATAAGGAGCGGGAAAAAGCTGCGGTAATACTCCAGTGGCAGTACAAAAAAATAGGAGTAAAAGTCAATGTCCGTGTTATGGAATGGAGCTCTCTGTTGCGCATACTAAATGCCAAGAGCGGAGAAAAGGATTTCGATGCAGTCATCATAGGCTGGTCGCTGGGGATTGACCCGGATTCCTACAGTATTTGGCATTCTTCCCAGTATCCCTTGGGACTTAATTTTATTGCCTATTCAAACAAAGAAGTTGATCGTCTGCTTGAAGAGGGGCGTACTACTATAGATAAAACCGAAAGAAAAAAAATATACGGCAATATCCAGAAAATAATTGCCGAAGAACAACCTTATATATTTTTATGGTATCCGCGCAGCATAGTTGCCGTAGCCGATAGGGTAGGAGGACTTTCAAAACCGGGTCCGGCGGGATTGTTCGTGGATATAGAAAAGGTTTATATAAAGGGCAATTATTAGTATAATAGATGAAAATGCCTAGATATATCCTTAAACGACTTATTTCTGTTGTGCCGCTATTAATAGGAATTTCGCTTATTTCTTTCTTTGTGATGCACCTGGCTCCGGGAGACCCGACCGCGCTCTTTGTAGACCCTTCGGTTGCCCCGCAGGAATTGGCGCGCATCAGGGCAAACTGGGGCCTTGACCGTCCTGTATTTGTACAGTATTTTTTCTGGCTTAAAAATGCGGTACGGGGCGATTTTGGCACGGCATATATACTGAACAGGCCGGTTATGCAGATAATCGCGGAGCGTATTCCGGCAACGCTCCTTTTAATGGGAACTTCTCTTTTTTTCATTCTACTTATCGCTGTTCCCTTGGGGGTCATGTCAGCTTACAAAAAAGGAGGGATTTTTGATAATATCGTTTCCGTCCTTTCTTTTGCGGGCATGTCCATTCCCTCGTTCTGGCTGGCTCTTATGTTGATGTTGATGTTTTCCGTACAGTTTAATCTTTTGCCTGCCACCGGCATGGGCGAAGGATTTGCGGATATTGCTCGTCATCTGGTGCTGCCGGTTTTGACCATGGTGCTCATCGGATTTGCGGGATTAACAAGATATGTGAGGAGCGGTACCATAGAAGTGCTCCGACAGAACTATATAAGAGCCGCGCGCGCCAAAGGGCTTCCGGAGCGTACCGTTCTTTTTAAACACGCGCTGCGCAACTCGCTCCTGCCTCTTATAACTATTTTGGGCATGACGATACCTGATCTTTTTGCCGGCGCGTTTATAATAGAGACCATTTTTGCGTGGCCGGGGATGGGGAGGTTGGGAGTGGGGGCGATCTTTTCAAGAAATTATCCTCTGATAATGGGGGTGGTCTTTATTTCTTCGTTTTTGATAATAATAGGCAATTTAACGGCTGATCTTTTGTATTCGGTCGCGGATCCGCGGATCCGTGCCGGAAGAAAGGATTAAAGCGCCTAAGATGAAAAGGTTCAGAAAGAATAAGCTTGCGGTTATCGCGCTATTTTTGTTGTTTTTTATGGGAACAGTAGCGGTCTTTGCGCCATTTGCTGCGCCTCATGATCCAGACGAGATCAGGAGTACTGCGCTTGAAGCCCCGTCCGTAAAACACTTTTTCGGGACCGACGATTTTGGTCGGGACATATTTTCAAGAACAATTTATGGCGCGCGCATTTCACTTTCTGTCGGGCTTGTGGCGGTTTCGATCTCGGTTATCGTCGGTTTTTTCTTCGGGATGATATCCGGTTACTTCGGCGGTTTTATCGAAAACTTTATAATGCGGTTTGTGGATGTGATGCTGTCTTTCCCGTCGATCTTTCTTATCCTTGCCGTTCAAACTATGCTTACTCCCAATATATATAACGTAATGGTTGTCATAGGGCTTACGTCGTGGATGGGCGTGGCCAGGCTGGTGAGGGCGGAAGTCCTGTCCGTAAAAGAGAGGCCTTACATCGAAGCCGCGCGCGCGATAGGCGCGTCAGGCCCCAGGATAATGCTGCGACATATAATGCCCAATGTGATAGCTCCCGTTATCGTTGCGGGAACTTTGGGCATGGCCGGCGCGATACTAACCGAATCAGCCTTGAGCTTTTTGGGGCTTGGCGTCCAGCCTCCTTTGTCGTCATGGGGAAACATGTTGCAGGACTCGCAGGCCTATCTGAGAGACGCTCCATGGATGTCGCTGATACCGGGGCTTTTGATCCTGTTCACGGTCCTTTGCATATATCTTGTGGGTGAAGGCCTGAGAGAGGAAATAGGCAGATGAACCCGGCAAAAGCACTCGATATAGAAAACCTTAAAACATATTATTACTCAGAAGACGGGAATGTTGTAAAAGCAGTTGACGGCGTCAGTTTGTGTGTCAGCGAAGGAGAATTCTTCGCGCTTACAGGGCCTTCGGGTTGCGGCAAAAGCACTATAGGATTTTCGATACTCCGGCTAATACAAAGTCCAGGCAAAATTATTTCCGGAAAAGTATTATTAGACGGCAGGGACTTGCTTCTTCTTCCAGAAAGAGATATGCGGCGTGTCCGCGGCACTCGGATCTCTATGATATTTCAGGATCCCTTCACCAGCTTAAATCCGGTGCTTTCGATAGGAGAGCAGGTCGCGGAAGCGCCGAGAACACATTTTAAAATATCCATGCGGGAAGCACTTGAAAAAGCCGAAGTTTTGTTAAAAAAGGTAAAGATAGATAATCCTGCTTTGAGGATGAGACAATATCCTCATCAACTAAGCGGAGGTCAGCGCCAGCGGGTCATGATCGCGATCGCGATCTCCTGCGGAGCGGACTTTTTGATCGCTGACGAGCCGACCACCGCGCTTGATGTTTCTACGCAGGCGGGAATAATGGAGCTTTTGCAGGAACTGCGGACTGATCAGGGGCTTTCGGTCCTATTTATCTCGCACAATATAAAACTTGCGGAAAAACACTGCAAAAAGATTGCCGTTATGAGCCGCGGCCGCATCATACAAAGGCTTCGATAAAAAAATGGACAAAATACTTGAACTTATAGGCATCAATAAAACGTTTGCCGGACGACCGGTGGTAAAGAATGTAAACATAAGCGTTCTTGACGGGGAAATATTTGGCCTGGTGGGGGAGTCCGGCAGCGGCAAGACCACGCTTGCGAGGATTATTCTGGGGCTCATCGAACGAGATTCAGGAAGGATATTTTATAAAGGCAGAGAAATATCTTCGCTTCTCGGGAACAAACTAAGGCATGCCTTGATGGATATGCAGATCGTATTTCAGGACCCTTTGGCGGGACTTAATCCGAAAATGAAAGTTGCAAGCGCCGTAAAAGAGCCTCTGATAATAAGGAAAATCCCAAAAAAAGAAATTATGCCAAAGGTAATGGCGCTGCTCTCCGATGTGGGGCTTTTACCGTCTTTCGCGGACAGGTATCCGTCGGAGCTTTCCGGAGGAGAGGCCCAAAGGGTGTGCATTGCCAGAAGCCTGGCGGCCGATCCCAAACTGCTTGTTCTAGACGAGCCGGTCTCTTCGCTGGACTTTGAGCTTCAGGAAGAGATCATAGAGTTGCTTCTTTTACTTAAGAAGCAAAAAGAGCTCACCTATATTTTTATCACTCATGATCTTATGCTGGCAGAGAGGCTCTGTTCAAGGGTAGGTGTAATGAAAGACGGAGAGATCATAGAAACCGGAAGTGCCCAGGATATATTCAAAAATCCTCAATGCCAATACACAAAACAACTTCTAGAGGATGCTATTTAACCCACCACATGATCCCGGGCTCTTCTCCCGTGCCGGAATCTTTTTGTTTGCGCTGCATATTTTCAACCTGAGGCAGCATCTCTTTCATGTTCTCGTCAGTTATGATATGAGGGGTCAAGACGGCGATTATTTCCTTTTTCTCCCAGAGCATTTCTTTCCTTTTGAAAAAATTTCCTATTATCGGGATATTCATGACTATAGGCACGCCTTTTTCGGTTTCTTGAGCTTTATTTTTTATTAATCCTCCGATAACTATCGTTTCCCCGTCCCGGACAATGACCGTAGTTGTGGCTTCGGTAGTTTGTTTTTGCGGAAGACCGTCGGAGGTGATAGAGCCTTCGCTGACTTCGGGATGTATGTCCATCCTGATCGTTCCGTCGCTGTAAACATACGGTGTGAAAGTCAGTTTTGTGCCGACCTCCAGAAAATCCACATTCTGTATCGTGCCCGTCTGGGTAGTGATAGAGGTCTTATAGCCAAGCTTGGAGCCGCTTATTATGTTTGCGGACTTGCCTGACACAGCCAGGACTTTTGGACTGGCAAGCAGATTATAGCCCTGTTTGTTTTCCAAGGCTTCCACGTAGGCTTCAACATTTCCTTTGATCACATGAGCGTACATGCCGGGAACGCCCGTGACCGCGGGATTTGCAAAACCTTCGGTCTGAACATCGTAGTTCGAGCTTGTATATTGTTCCTGCATTCCCAATACATTAGGCGTCACGCCGTTGCCGGCTGTTATTTCCAGTATTTGAGACTCTACCAGCACCTGCCTGGGCGAGGCATCGAGTCTTTTAAAAATACTGTCTATCTTATCCATTACTTCGGGCGGAGCTTCCACGACAAGCATGTTAGATCCTTTGGCCGAAAGGATCCTTGTGTCGGTATAGCCAAGTTTCTTTATCAGTTCTTCTATATCGGCGGGGACAAGATTGTTGACCATAAATGCTTTGGTGAGAAGCCCTTTTTTGGTAAAAAGTTTTTCTCCCGCAAGCCGTTTCATAGGAGGAACTACTATCTGCAATATTTCTTTGTCTTTTTTGTAGCTGAATCCGGAGGTATTAAGGACCGCTACAAGGGCATCGTAAGGAGAGACTTCGTTAACAGAAATAGTGACGGTCCCCTGCATATCGTCGCCGGCAACTATGTTAAGCCCTGCTTCTTTGCCGAGAGCGTAGATCACGGTATTTAAAGGCGCATTTATAAGGTTTAGAGATATTTTCTCCGTTTCCGCTCCAAAAGAAAACGAAGTGCAGCACATGAATATCACGCTTGCCGCGGCCAGGATTTTTTTCATCTCTTACCCACCTCCCCCAATTTTAAAGTATAGCCAAGCCCGTTCCTTGTCACAATAACATATTTGTCGGTTATATTAGTTATTATGTAACCGCCTACCACATCACCCACGCCGAAGAGCTCATTGTTTATAAACGCCTTTATTGTTTTGCCTTTGTACACTCCCTTGAATTTTGGCAGCACAAATAAGGGTTTTCTTTTTTCTGCGGGGCGGAAGGCTGCCACTTTTTTCAAGTCAGCTTCTTTTGCTGCCCTGAGTTCCTGTTCAAAGAAGGGATCAATACTTGGTATTTGAGCCAGATTGGGATGAGTTTCCTGTGTGGCGGAAGGGGCTCCCGGCATAACGAAGGCGGATAGTTGCAGTTTTACATTGAGCAACTGAGGTTCTTCTCTATTTTTGGAAATATCCATTTGATCTATCCGAATTGCGATAGGAAGGTTCTCTATTCTTTGCAAGTAAAGGTTTAACGGCTCGAATTTGGCCGTCATATCGATGTTGATCGGGATCCTTTTAAAAACATCTTCTTTTACCGGAGCAAGCGGCTGTATGAACGTGTAATCTATATCCAGCCCTTTGAGCGACTGTGCTATGAACCGCTCCAGAAGATAGGGGCTGTCGGCTTCGCTCGGGACCTTGCGGCTTATTTCCTCAAGTTTCTTATTTATTTCCCTGTTTATAGATGCTGAGTCAAGAGTAACGTCTTTCATTCCCAGAGCACTTACTTCTCTTTGGATCATTTCAGCCGTAGCCTTAAGGTCGGACATTTCCTTGATCTTATCCTTTAGCAGATACGTATATGACGCCCAGCCGATAAATACAGCTATCCCTGCCAACAATAGTATTCTCTGCCACCACGGACGGCCCATTTTTTCTCCTTACAATTTAAGCCTAAAGTTCATAGAAAATCCGACCGACTTTTTATCTGCTGCTTTTCGGGCTTCAACAAGCGCTGTATCCGAAAAGAAGCCGGAAGACCCCAATTTCTTCAAAAGGTCGCCAACCAGGTACATATTAGCGGATATTCCGGTTATGGAAATACCTTTGGAGGCATTGTTGAAAGAAAAAGCATCAAGAAAAGAATTCTTTGGCAAAAGGTTCGTTAGTTCCGCTATTGCCGGCCTTATAGGTACTTTTTGTTTTTCTACCTTGGAGAGTATTTCCTGCTTTTCCGAAAGTGTTTTTAGGTTTGCCAAAAGGGTCTTTTGCTCGTCTATGAATTTCCGGTATCCGGCTATGCTTTTATCAAGTGAAATGTTGAGAGCCGCTAAGGTGGCAATAAAAATAACGAATACCGAAATAACGGCGGCCGTGTAAAAATTCTTCGGCAGGGATATTTTTGATAAGATACTTTCTGTTTTCTCCCCGTCGTCACGGCTGAAGCGGCTACGGGTTTTGCCGATAAAGTTCATTTCCTTTGCCTGCGACAAAGCCGCCCCCATGGCTATTGCGATGTGAGGGATCGTCTTTATCAGAAGGTCCCCGTCTTTTATCAAGGGGCCTTTTTCAACTTTTATCAAGTCTTCTATCTTCTCGATATTTATCCCGAGTTCTGTGGAAAGATGCGAGTCAAGATTTTTCATCTTTGACGCGCCTCCGGCCAGAACGACCCTGTCGATAGAAGTTTTTGAGAATTGTTCTTTGTAATATCCGAAGGATCTCTCGACTTCATTCAAAAATCTGCGCAGCGTCGGGCGCATTACCTGATAGATCTGCTTGAGCGGCAGGCCGTCTTCCGTAAGATCCGAGGTTCCTTCTTCGGGTATGCCGTAGCGCCGTTTCATTGCTTCTGCCTGCTCAAAGTTGAGGTTCATCTGCCATTTGTCTGAAACGAACAAACCTATCATCGATTTTGTAAAATGTATGCCGCCGATAGACAGTTCCCTGTAGAATTCAAGGTTTTCCCCGTCAAAAAATACGATCTTGGTGTTTTCTGAGCCGACGTCTATAAAAGCGGTTCTTTTATCTTTTTTTAGGATAGAAGTGCCCTTGAGCAGGTTCCATACAGCAAAAGGTGCGATCGATAATCCTTCCAGGCGGATGCCGGCTTTTTCAAAAAGTCCGCGCGTCCTGTCAACGGAAGTTTTTTGGACTGCCGCGACCAGAAGATTGAGTTTTGTCGCCTCTTTGCTTTTTGTCTCGTCAAGAACACTGAAGTTGATAACGGCAGTTTCTACCGGGAAAGGAAGATGAGTTTTTATCTCCCATTTTATGGCTTCAAGAAGTTCTTTTTTGCCGATCTTTGGGACCTGTATCCTGCGGATTATGACCTCGGATCCGGAGATCAGGGAAAAGACGCCTGTTTTTTTGCTTTTTACGTCTGAAAAAAGTTTTTTGAGGGACTCAATAATAAAAGTTTCGGCACGGTCTTTGTCCAGATCGGCGGGGATCTCTATGCTGTTGTAGCTTTCGACGATCTTTTTATCGCCTTCGCGTAGAAGCTCTATTATGTTTATGACATGAGCGCTTATATTAACGCCTATAGCGCCGTTGCGCACCGTATACTTTTTTTTGCCAAAACCGAACATTACAGCTCCTTCCAGGAACCTTTTACAAGACCGACACCACCAGCCGATAATCCTTCGATAAAATCAGGGATATATTCCGGATCGTACTCCAGATTTATGTTCCCGCTGTATGTGGAAGATGACGGGTTGACTACGCTTCCGTAAACCGTTACATTCCCGTTCATTTCGGTGCTTACGTCCCAGGAAAAAAGGAGTCCCATTATGGTGGGAGTGCCGTTAGCCGTTATCTTTGCCGACATGACAGAGCCAAAGATCCTCGGGTTGCCGGGGATATCGATCTGGGTAGGAGAGTACAATACTCCTCCGGAAGCAACATTTGTTGTGCTTTTTACCGTGATCAAGCCGTTGCCGATTATCTTAGTGTTTTCCGAGATTATCGCGCCATTGATCGTTGTCGAGCCTGTCACTACTATAACCCCTCCGCCGGTTATGTTTCCGGAGATTGTAGCATCGCCTTTGACATATACCGTACCGCCCCCGAGGTCCATATTGTTTAATATTTGATTGCCGGCAGGGGCTATCTGTGCCAAGGCGATCTGTTCGTCGTAATATGTACTGTTGAGCGATGGCATAGTGGGAACAGGGTCCGGTACGGTTCCGGGAATCCCGTTCACGGTATATCCCGGAGCGGTAAAAGTCTCTCCGCTCGGATGATTGTCTGTTTTTTGGACAGATACATTTCCGTTGGCAAAAATCCCGCCTATTACACAGCTGCTTCCTTTCAGATCGAGGCTTCCGTTGTTATATATCGCGTAATTAAAAGCGGCCGGCAAAGAGCTGGAATTCATTTTTTGTAGAATAGTACGGGTATATCCGTTGGCTTCTCCTGTCGAAATAATAGTGAGGGTCCCGGAAATTCCTTCCAGTATCGAAAAAGAATAACTCCCGCCGCCGAAGCTTTCAGAAAAATTGGCTGGCCTCCATGAGGTACCCTTTCCTCCCAGGCCGCTGGGCGTCATAAGCGACCAGACCGCTTTTTTTACCCCGGCTTCCGCTATGTAAAAGGACTTTTCTCTGGCTTTTTTCTGTGACGAATCCGTAGTCCTGCCGATCACTACGATCAGAAAAGCTCCTAAAAGAAAGGAAAGCCCAAGCATAATAAGCAAGGTGAGGCCAAGATTGCCATTTCTTTTCATTATCATTTTTTCTCTTTCCAGCCTCCTTTTTCTTTGGCCAATCCGCCCTTGGAGAAAACTCCGGGGATCGAAGCGGGTATTTTTGTACGATCGTATGTTATGTTTATCGCTCCGGAAAAGGTTGCAGCGGTTCTGCAGACCACGCTGCCGACTATGGTCCTTGCGCCGGACATTCCCGCCTGTGCATATACCAATCCTATCGTTCTTCCCGCTCCGCTTGCGTTCACTGAGTTCATAGCAATGACAGATCCCGTTATGTCTCCTGCACCTGACAGTGTTATATCATTTCTGGCAAAGAGAAGCCCTCCGGAATTTACTACATTGCTGCCGCTTATGGTGAGATTGTTTCCGGTAATTATTTTGGTGTTCGAATCTATATTGCCTGCACCTGACTGGCTGTAGCTGCCGGTAACCACAATAGTCCCGCCCCCTGCTATTCTACGGGCTCCGCTCACAGTCAGATTCCCGTTCACATACAACGTTCCTCCGGCCAGATTGTAGGTGCCGGCACCGGTTATGGACATATTTCCCGCGGGCTGTAAGGCGGCCTGAGCCAGCAGGGCGTCGTAATAGGTTGTGTCTATCTCGGGCATCGGGGGTTGAGTCGTGGTAACTGTTGCCGGTTGGTCTACGCCGTTTTTTTTATAAGTGCTGCCCGACATTATTGTTACTGCTCCATTGATAGACGTGGCGCCTGTAAGAGTTATATTCCCTTTGCCGAAAACCGGGCCGGTTATTCCCCCCGCTCCGGTCAGGTTAAGAGTACTGTTGGCATAGACCGCGTAATCAAAGCTTGCGGTCGAAGATGAGCCTCCGGACAAGATCTGCTGGATCGTCCTTGTAATCCCGTTCACTTCCCCGGTCGCTATTATGAGTATCGATCCCGCGGAAGGACCGTCCAAAACAGATATCGTATATGCACCATCGGCAAAAGATTCGGAAGTCCCGGCTGTTCTCCAGGCTTCACCCTTTCCGCCCGCTTCCGTGGAAGTTATAAGATACCAGATCGCTTTGTTTATTCCCGATTCCGCTATATAAAAAGCCTTTGTGCTGGCTTTTTTGGCGGGGATATCCCTGCTCCTTGCTATGACCACATAGAGGAACGAAAATAACACTGCCGATACGGCCACAAGAATAATAAAAGTGAAAAGCAGACTTCCTTTTCTGGCCATAACAAGCCCTCCTTTGGTCATAGATTTCTAAGTTTTACGGACGATTCGAAAGTTGCCGCATTTTCGGCTGTACCCGCGGTAACTTTTATATCTACCTGGGTTATTGACGCAAGAGTCCCGCTGTTATAGGTGAGAAGGAAGTTTTTTATATCCTTGGCGATCATCGTGCTGCTGCCGGATATTGTCCTTGTAAGAGGGCTGCCCGCCGTGCCGTTCCAGGAATATGAATATATCTCGTTGGCTTCCCTTGTTCCGTTAGAATTCAGATCATCCGCCCAAAAAGATATGCCGGTTGCATTCGCGCTTGTCAGTTCCAGACAGCTGCGCAGGTCGCTTCGGAGCGTGCTGACTGCTTTGTTGGCCTCTAAAAATGCGGCCGATCTGCTCATTTCCGAGTTGAACAACTTGCTGCCGGCAACATAGGCCATGACAAGCACTGCCAAAATCGCTACAGAAATGGCCATTGCGATGATAAGCTCGATTAAAGTAATGCCTTTTTTTGCTTTCATATCAATAATTTATGAAGTAGGAACTTATGCCGAATTGGTCTGTCCCGATCCCCGATTTCCAATAGACATTAACGGTCACTTCTTTCAGGTTGGTCAAGGGCTCTGTTACTGTGGCTTCTCTTGAAAAGAAAGCAAATCCGGCTATTGTGCCGAGCGCTTCCGAGGAATTTGAAAGAGAAGCAAAAGGTATGGACTGAAGCTGTTCCATCTTTTGCTGAGCAAGCTCTATCGCTGTATTGGTGTCGCTTGCGATCTTGCTGCCTCTTATTCCTGAGGAGAACGATTCGATCAAGGGGAATAGTGCGATAGTGATCACCACTAATACCAGTATCATCTCAATGAGAGTGAATCCTCTTCTTGCCATTTTCATGAAAATTATAACAAAGAGTATATATATTGTAAAGGAAAATCTTACTTATCAGCGCCAGTTTCCGTTGGGCGGCGTGCCGTTTGTTATGCCGATGTCATCTTCATCCGCCGGAACCGGCATCCTGCCTACCCAGGCAGTGATAACGCCTTTTGACAGGTTCGGACCTGCGGACCAGACCGCAAATATGTTTTTGTCCGGTGAAACGGAGTATCCGAATACATCTCTGGGATTGAAAGTGTCTGCCGGAACGGCAGAAATGACATTGCTTTCTATTAATAGATCAGACAGATTGCCGGGATAATTTCCGGTTTTTGCCGCGTAGGCTTCTGCCGCGATCTTTACCATGCGCAGGTCCCCGCTTACTTTTGCCGCGCGCGCCTCATTCTGCATTTTAAAGAAATTCAGTACGACCATCGATATAAGTATCGAAATTATAGTCAAGACTATCAGCAGTTCTATTACGGTAAAAGCGTTTCTGGTTTTCATAATTACAGGAATTATAACATGAGGAAAGTAAAGTAAAAAGTCAAAAGTAAAAAGCTAGAAGTAATGTGTGCTCCGCACGTTATGAGGCTGGATTGGCGGCAGACAGGGATCGATTCCGGGGAAAACGGCGGGACAATTGCTGGAAATAATGCCGTAATGGCGTTCCAAAAACACGATCGCAAATCGATTCGTTTGGCAAATTACGTTTATTCACGTAACGGTTATTATTTTGTGACGGTGTGTACGCAAAAACATCGTGACGTGTTCGGGTATGTTTTGAACAACAAAATAATTTTGAATGAATTTGGTAAAATCGTCGAAAAATGTTGGCATGATTTACCAAATCATTATAAAAACGTAAAATTGGGTGCGTTCGTGATAATGCCGGATCATATACACGGAATAATAATTATTAACAATGCGGATAATTTTGTAGGGGCGGGTTTTAAACCCGCCCCTACATCATCAAATGCCCCATCAAAATTACATGGATTATCCGAAATCATACGTGGATTCAAAACATTTTCTGCCAAACGGATCAATGAATTCCGGAATATACGCGGGTTTCCTGTTTGGCAACGAAATTATTTCGAACACGTTATCAGAAATGAATGTGAATTAGGAAAAATACGGATGTACATAAATACCAACGTGGTTAAACATAAATTAAAAAGGCCCCGCATTTCCTAGAAAATACGAGGCCCCTCTTTTTTAGATCATCTAAAAGATCAGATTACTTCCAGTAGCTTACTTCTGTTGCTGGAATACTTCCATTCGTTGAGCCGACCGTCACTCCTGTTGTAGACGGGGTCGGTGTCGATCCACTCCATGATATTGTCACCGGAGTTGTGCTGCTGAATGGGCAGGAGTAGATTACGTAATAATTTCCCGCGCTGAGCGAGTACCCGTAATTCTCATCTCCGCCATCAGAAAAAGGATCTTTAGGCAGTGTTTGTACTACAGAACCGCCCTCAACTGAAGCCAAAGTTGTAGGATATGCACTGTATTTAGCGTTATACGCCTCCACAGCTAATTTAAGCACCCTGATATCTCCGCCTGCTTTTGTCTTTTTGGCTTCTTCCTGCATCCCTCGAAAGCTCGGGATCGCGATACCGATAAGCACGGCTATAACGGCCATCACGATCAAAAGCTCGATCAATGTAAAACCTTTTCTTAACATTTGTTTTTCACCACCCTTCCGTTTGATTTAACACACTACTAAAACAGAAGTATATAATAACTCGCTTTTTTTTGCAAGTGTTCGCTATTTTGCCAGCAGTTTTTCCAAATTCTCCTGGTTCACCGCGCGTTCCAGCGCCGCCTCTTTTGTGATAAGACCTTCCCTGACCAGGTTTTTGAGAGCGGTGTCCATGGTCTGCATGCCGTACTTGGCGCCTATTTCCATTATCGAATAAATATCCTGAGTGGAGCCTTTTCTTATTATGTTGCGCACCGCTGAATTTACCCTAAGCACTTCGGTCGCGATGATCTGGCCAAACCCGTCCGCTCTTTGGAGCAGCTGCTGTGAAATGACGCCCTGCAGAGACAGTGAAAGCTGCATCCTTACCTGGTTTTGCTGGTGCGGCGGAAAGACATCTATTATCCTGTCTATGGTCTGGACAGCATCGTTGGTATGGAGCGTGGAAATAACAAGATGTCCTGTCTCGGCGGCGGTTATTGCCGTCGATATTGTCTCAAGTTCACGCATCTCTCCGATCAGTATGACATCGGGATCCTGTCTGAGAACGCGGTGTAGGGCGTTGGGGAAAGAGTTCGTGTCCAGGCCGACTTCCCGCTGTTCGATCACCGACTTTTTGTTTTTGTGGATGAACTCTATGGGGTCTTCAACGGTTATTATATGTACGCTTTTGGTGGAGTTGATCATGTCTATCATTGCCGCCTGTGTCGTGCTTTTGCCGGCGCCGGTAGGCCCAGTGACAAGTATGAGGCCGCGGGGCTCTTTTACAAAGTCTTTTACGATCTCCGGCAGGTGCAGGGACTCGACGGTCGGGACTTCGGTGGGGATAGTCCTAAGAGATGCTGCAACGGAGCCTTTTTGATAGTGGACATTTACTCTGAACCTTGCTGAACCGGACAGTTCGAACGAGCTGTCAAGCTCTTTTTCTTTCTCAAATTTTTCCTGCTGATCTTTTGTGAGAAGGCCATAGACCAGCTCTTTTATCTGGTCCGAGTAGAGCGCCTGTTCCCCGAAAAACTGCAGCCTGCCGGCGGTCCTCATTATCGGGGGATTGTCCGCGACAAGGAGAAGATCGGACGCTCCTTTGTCCATTACGCTGTTCAGCAGAGTCTTTATATCCATTTTTTAGTCCCTTTCTTATTTATCTGCCGAGTGTTTTTACCATAGAGAATATCGGCAAAAGTATGGACGCGAAAATAAACCCGACAAGCCCTCCTATTATGACCAAAAACAGCGGTTCAAGCAACGCCGTAAGCTTTTTTATGGCGTAATCTGTCGCTATGTCATAAAAATCCGCAATTTTATTGAGCATGGTCTCGAGCGTTCCGGTGTCTTCACCGACCGCGATCATATGGATAGGCATTACAGGGAACTGTCCGCTTTCTTTGAGCGATTCGCTGATGCTTTTACCTTTGCCCACAGCTGTTCCGACGTTCCTTATTACATCCGCCATAGGAGCAAGATCAATGGTCTTTTCGGTGACCTGGAGCGCCTGAAGCATGGGGACGCCGCTGGTCAGAAGTGCTGCCAGCGTCCTGGTAAGCCGGGCTATTTCCACTTTTTTTGAAAGATCTCCCCAAACAGGGACCTTTATTTTTATCTCGTCCAATTTAAGTTTACCATGCGGAGTCTTGGCCCATCTTTTTAGGAATACAAATCCGGAAATAACGCCGACAATGATGTATAGCCAGGCGGCGCGGATAATATTGTTGAGCTGGTAGAGTATAAGAGTGGGTAGTGGCAGGGGAATGCCTGCATCCTGGAAGATTTTTACAAAAGGCGGTACTACGGAAGTAACCACAAAAGACACAACTCCGATGCCTGCCACAATAAGTATCACCGGATAGGTCATTGCGGCAGATATCTTCTGCTTTAATTCAGCTTCCCGCTCGGTAAAGGTAGCAAGCCTCTTTAGCACCTCGTCCAAATTTCCTGACATCTCGCCGGCCGCGACCATGCTTATGAAAAGGTTCGAAAAGATATTGTTGTATTTTGCCAGGGAATCGGAAAAAGACTTTCCTTCTTTGATCTCGGAAGATATGTCGGCTATGGCATCTTTTAATTTTGTATTCTCTGTCTGTTCAACAAGCGTGTTAAGCGCCATGGGAAGAGGGATCCCCGCGTCAAGCATATTGGCAAGCTGTATCGTTACCATGACCAGGTCGTTTGTTTTGACCTTGACAAGTTTTTTTAGAAAGTCATCGACAAATTTAAGGTTGATATCGTCTTTTTTTTCGTTGAGGGCTACTACCGTGAGCTCGCTTTTGCGCAAAGTATCGGCCGCGGTCTCTTTGCTGACAGACTCAAGCGCGCCTGACAGCGCTCTTCCATTTTTGTCGAACCCCTTGTAGTTAAATAACGGCATTTTTACTCCATCGTCACTCTCATGACCTCTTCGATCGATGTGGTGCCGTCTAGTACTTTTAGCATTCCGTCCTGCCGCAGCGTCTTCATGCCGGCTTCCTGTGCCGCCTTTCTTATGCCATCGGCGGAGGCCTTTTCAAGCACCATTTCCCTAATTCTTTCATTTGTCAGGAGCAGTTCGAATATGCCCAGACGGCCTTTGTACCCCCGGTTCTTGCAATTTTTACAGCCTTTGCCGCGGTAAAACATTTTTTTGCCGGACAGGTCCTGTATCCCCAACTCCCGCAATACTTTTTCTGTGGGCGGGTAGGATTCTTTGCATGATGGGCAGATCTTGCGGACAAGGCGCTGTGCCAGTATTCCTATTACCGAAGAAGAAATAAGAAAAGGTTCTATCCCCATGTCCACCAGCCTGGTCAAAGCGCCCGGAGCATCGTTTGTGTGAAGCGTGGAAAAAACGAGATGTCCCGTCATCGCGGCCTGGATCGCTATCTCGGCGGTCTCTTTGTCCCTGATCTCACCCACCATTACTATATCCGGGTCCTGGCGCAGGATAGAACGCAGTCCCGTAGCAAATGTAAGGCCCGCTTTAACATTTATCTGCGCCTGCCTGATTATTTCAAGCTGGTATTCTACAGGGTCTTCGAGAGTGATTATGTTCTTGTCAACGGAATTTATTGATGAAAGAGCCGAGTAAAGCGTGGTCGTTTTACCTGAACCCGTAGGACCGGTAACAAGTATTATGCCGTGCGGTTTGGATATAAGAGATTTTATCTGCGAAAGATTGTCCGGATAAAAACCGATATCTTCTAGCCCTATCATTATGCTGGCCGGGTCTAGTATCCTCATAACAATGTTCTCGCCGTGTACCGAGGGGAAAGATGAGACCCTCATATCTATCTGGTTGCCTTCTATCTTCAGGCGGAAGCGCCCGTCCTGCGGGCTTCTTTTTATTGCTATGTTCATGTCGGACATTATTTTTATCCTGGAGAGCACGGCGGCCTGCAGGGTCTTGGGCAGACATGAGGCCTCTCTTAATATGCCGTCCTGCCTGTACCTTACGCGGACCATATTTTCTTCGGGGTTTATATGTATGTCGGACGCGCCTTCTTTTACGGCTTCACTTATAATAAGGTTGACCAGCTTAATAACGGGAGCCTGTTCTGCCGCCTGCCTCATTTTTTCGGGAGATAATTCATCTTCTTCCTTGATCTTCTGCTCTTCGATCTCCTCGCTGTCGATCTTTTTGATCACTTCGTCGATCGAAGCCCCCGCCGCGAAATATTGGCTGAAAGCTTTTTTAATATCAGTTTCGGTAGTAAGCACCGGCTCTATTGTGCATTTTGTCATCGCGCGCAGCTCATCCAGCACCACCACATCCAAAGGATCGGTCATTGCAACGGTTATTATGTCGCCGGCCTTAAAAAGAGGGATCACATGATGGGTCTTTGCAAAGGTTTCCGGTATGAGCGCCAATATTTTTGCGTCTATAATATAACTGTTTAGATTTACATAAGGTATGCGCATCTGCTGCTCAAAAAAGGAGATCATGTCGGACTCTTTTATCATTCCCAGGGAAAGGAGAGCTTTTCTTAATGGTATCTTTAGTTTTTTTGCTTCCGCCTCCGCCTGCGCGAGTTGGGCTTTGGTCAGCATGCCTTTGTCCGCCATCATCTCTCCGAGCGATCGTTGATCTTTCATCTGGAAGTCCTTTCTTGTCCGAGGTTACATCAGCTTCATTTTACAAAGCATTATATATTGGTATGTATGAAATGTAAATAACTGCCGCGCATTCAGGCACGGGCGTGCTTGACAACCATATGATTAATGTATAGAATATTAACCATATGAATGATTCGCGCGATAAACTATCAACAAAAACCGTCGTCGAAAGATTTGAAGAACAGATACCCGTCATTTTCAGATATTTTCACAGCTCCAAAACATTCGATTTTGAAGAAATGAACATTACTTTGCCGCAGCTCATGGTCCTTGAAATAATACAAAAAAAAGGGTCCCCAAATATGACCGACATTGCAGGGGATCTTAGCGTCACGTTGAGCAATGTGACGGGAATGATCGACAGGTTAATAGAATCAGGATATGTCGAAAGGGTCGATGATCCTCAGGATAGAAGAATAGTAAGGGTCCGTCTCACGGTCAAAGGGAAAAATACCACACAAAAAGCTTTTGAACAAAGGCAGCGCTGTCTCAATCAGGTGTTCGGGAAATTATCTTGCGAAGATCAAAAATCCCTGTTAAAGATTACAGAAAAACTGGTTGATGCCATAAAACAAGAAGGGGGAAAATAAGACGTGAAAGCAAAACGGATAGTATGGATAGCGGTTATGCTGGTAGTTGTTCTTTTTGTGTTCAGGATTGCCGGCAGGATCACTTCGTCGAACAAGATCGTCAGCGAAAAAAGCATTCCTGTCGAGGTCAAAAGTCCGGTCATCGGACCGATAGAGGAAAAGGTAACGCTTACGGGAGATATCAAGGCGGACAAAGAAGTCAGTGTCCGTCCCCGGATCGCGGGACGGGTCGCCGAGATATACGCGGATGAGGGGGACAAAGTCGAAAAAGGGGCAGCGCTGCTTTCTTACATTGCCGGCATTAATCCCGATAACGAGCTGTATGATGATATGGTCGTCATTGCCCCTATATCCGGGATTATCGGCATGAAACTTATTAAAGAAGGCGATCAGGTCATGAACCAGGTGGGCGGGGGCGTGAACCCGGTTTTTGTCATCTATGATATAGGCAAGGTAAAGGTCTATGCCGATATTCCCGAAAAGTACTATTCTTCGCTTGATACGGGAATGCCTGCCCAGATATTTCTTGATGCTTATCCGGATGAGGTCTTTAGAGGATCAATAAACAAGATAAGGCCTGTCGTAGACCCGATGAGCAGGACTACCCAGGTAGAAATAGTGCTTCCGAACAAATCCCACAGAATAAAGCCGGGGATGTTCGTAAAAGTGGATATCCCGTTAAGAAAAACCGCCAATGCCGTGATTGTCCCGTTTGACAGTGTGTTGGGCGACAGGGAAAAATATGTTTTTGTGAGCGAAAATTCCGTAGCAAAAATGAGGCCGGTCGTTCTCGGGCTTCAGCAGGAGAACAAGGTCCAGATAAAGGAAGGCGTTGCGGCATCCGACAAGGTTATAGTTAGCGGCCAGAGGATCGTAAAGGACGGCTCAAAGATCGAGGAGATTAAAGAGTGATAAAGAACTTTGTTTCAAAACCGCTTTTTACATTATCGATATATATTATATTCGTTATACTCGGACTGTACAGTTTTTCCAGGCTGCCTCTGGATTTTTTGCCAAACATATCGTTGCCCACACTTACTGTCATCACCCCTTATCCCGGGGCCAGCCCTGACGACATAGAAACTACCGTATCAAAAGTAATAGAGGACGCGGTCGCGACAGTCCCTAACATCGACAAGATCTCTTCGGACAGCATTGAAAACCTTTCGACCGTTACAATAACATTTAAATGGGGCGCTGATCTTGATGCGGCCGCCGCGGATGTAAGGGACAAGATAGGCCTTGTTGCTTCAAAGCTTCCTAAGGACGTAACAGCTCCGACCTTATATAAGTTTGACACATCCCAGATACCCGTACTTGTATTGGGGATATCCGCCGAAAAATCATATAAAGAGCTTTATCACATAGCGGACAAGACCATATCCCCGGCCCTCAAAAAGATACAGGGGGTGGGGACCGTCATAATTTCCGGAGGCCTTGAAAGACAGATCAATGTGGAAATCGATAAGAACAGGCTCGAAGCTTATCACCTGTCGGTAAGCCAGGTAAACATGGCCCTTGCGAGCGCAAACCTGTCCCTGCCCGCAGGGTCCATGAAATCAGGAGAACTGGAGTACGGCATACGGGTGCCGGGAGAATTTTCGAATATCGATCAAATATCCGATACGGTAATAAGCAGCATTAACGGTAAAGAGGTCTACTTGTCGGACGTTGCCGAAGTTAAGGACTATTTTAAGGACCCTGAAAGCTTTACGGAAGTTAACGGCAAGCCGGGAATAATGTTGATGGTGCAAAAACAATCCGGTGCTAATACCGTACAGGTTGCCGACTCGGTCCGGAAAGAACTTGTAAATCTAAAGAAAGAATTGCCTTCGGATTTTGAGGTCTCTTATGTGCAGGACCTTTCGGAATCCATTAATAATTCCATCAGTGAACTGACGACTACCCTGTATTGGGCGCTGCTTTTTGTCTTTCTGACGGTGCTGTTTTTCTTAAGGAATATCAGAGGAGCTTTTATTATTGGGCTTGCGATGCCTTTTTCGATTATCGCGGCATTTATATATATGTTCCTTTCAGGCTCGTCGATAAACATAATATCTTTGGCCTCGATAATTATTTCTGTCGGCGTTGTTGTTGATGACGCGATAGTGGTGCTTGAAAATATTTACAGGCATAAAGACAAAAAAAACGAGCCTCCGAGAGAAGCGGCCATATACGGGACCGGCGAAGTATCGGGCGCCGTTCTTGCGGCGACCACCACAACCCTTGTCATATTCATTCCGCTGCTGCTCGTGCAGGGCTTTGTGGGAATATTCTTTAACCAGCTTTCCATAGTCAGCATAGTCATCATATCCATGTCGTATATAATCTCGATGTCTTTGACCCCCATGCTTTCTTCAAAACTTTTGAATGTAAACAAAAAAGAAAAACTCGGCTCCGAATTTTTTAAGATGTTCTATGAAAAAAGCGAAAAATGGTTCGAGGTTATGGAAAACGCCTACAAGAAGACATTGGATTGGGCCATAAAAAACAGGACGAAAGTAATAATCAGCTGTTCTCTGGTGTTCTTCATGAGTCTGCCGCTATTTATGTTCACCGGCTCGGAGTTTTTTCCCGACATGGACAGCGGCCTTTTAACCGCCAACATCGCTTTGCCGGCCGGGACAAGACTCGAGGAAACCTCCAGGATCATGAACAGGATGCAGGAGAGAGTAAAAAAAGAGGTTCCGGAGCTGGAATTCATACTTGTCAACGCGGGAACAGGGACAAGAATGAGCCTCTCCACGAAAAGCGGCCCCAATTACGGGAAAATATATATCAAGATCCTGCCGTTGGACAAAAGGAAAAGAGGGATGAAAGAGATCCAAAAACATATCTCCGATATAGCGGCTTCTATTCCCGGCCTTAAATCGGTTGATTTTGCAGCAAGCGGTGCGAACCAGATGGCCGGTTCCGAAAGGCCCATAACCCTTGAGATATACGGTTCTGATTTTGACAAAATGGATCAGGCAGCCCAGGATTTGAAAGACAAAATTGAAAAAGTTCCGGGGGCTACGGATCCTCTCATATCCAGGGAGAAATCTAATCCTGAGTACGCCCTAAAGGTTGACAGGGAAAAAGCCGCGGCGCTCGGCCTTACAATGTACGACGCGGCTTTTGCAGCGCGGTCATATCTTTACGGGACAACGGCGACAAAATACAGGGAAGACGGGGACGAATATGATATCTTTGTCAGGCTGGGAGAAAAAAACCGTAAAAAGCTCGAAGATATAAAAAGCGTTTATGTAACTACGAGGACAGGCGCCAATATTTCTTTGGGCAACCTGGTATCTGTGGAACTAAGGAATGCGCCGCAAGTGATACAAAGGAAGAACCAGCAGCGCCTTATTGTGGTCGATGCGGATTATTTCGGCAGGTCTTTGGGGGATGTCATGGGGGATATCAACAGGATAACCTCCAAAATGAACCTTCCGGATGGGGTCGTTATAAAGGCCGCGGGAAATTCTCAGCAAATGGCCGAAAGTTTTAGGTCTCTTTTTGTGTCTCTGCTTCTTGGGATAGCGCTCATTTATCTTGTCATGGTAGCGCAGTTTGAGTCGTTCCGTGAGCCGTTCATAATAATGTTCGCTATCCCTTTTGCGATAGTGGGAGTAGTCTGGGCGCTGTTTTTGACCGGCTATCCTTTCGGGGTCATGTCCTTTATAGGTTTGATACTTGTCGCCGGAATAGCCGTAAAAAATTCGATAGTACTTGTCGATTTTACCAATATTTTGCGTGCGAGAGGATACGAACTGAAGGAAGCTATTCTGGAATCCGGCAGGACAAGGCTCAGGCCGATACTGATGACAAGCGCTACTACAGGGCTGGGACTTCTTCCGATAATAATAGGCAGCGGCGAAGGTTCGGGTTTCTGGAAAAATATGGCCATAGCCGTGCTTGGCGGATTGATCGTGTCGGCGACGATAAGCCTTGTTTTTGTCCCCGTACTTTACTATATCTTTGAGAGCAGGCTTGAGAAATCCGTAAAGCGGGAGGTGCCGTAGATGAAGGGGGTTCTTATTATTTACGCTCCGGCCATCGAGGAGAATGTTTTTGGCGCCATAAAAAGGTCAGGAGTAAAAAAATATTCGAAGTTCCCGTATCTCCAGGGCGTTGGAGGCAGTTCGGAGCCGCATTTGGATACGCAAGTTTGGCCGGGCTCAAATTCCGCCCTTTTTATTGTTACTGATGTGCAAACGAAAGACAAGCTGATGGGTGAAGTAAGGGCATTAAAAAG
Organism: Candidatus Margulisiibacteriota bacterium; assembly: GCA_041650595.1. Lineage (GTDB taxonomy): Bacteria > Margulisbacteria > WOR-1 > JAKLHX01 > JAKLHX01 > CALFCX01. The sequence goes on along the minus strand of JBAZKW010000002.1, from coordinate 4,394 downwards.
GGAATATGCGGAAGAGGGCATAAAAGCTTTTGTCTGGGATGTGGAGGAAGAAGTATGAAGTATGAAGTAAAAAGTATGAAGTGCAAAAAGGGAAAAGAAATGAATCGGAAGACAATCCGCTCCGGTGTTCTTTCAATCTTGATATTATATTTATCACTTTTGAGCCCAATGTCAGCTTTGACGTTGAAAGAGAGCCTTGATATCGCAATGAAGAGCAATCCGCTTATAATATCCGCCAAAGAAAAAGTGAATGTGGCTTCCGCGAGAATGGGGCAGGCCGGCTCCGCGGTATTGCCGACCGTAACGCTCTCGGCTTCTAAGGGGAAAAACTATTCACAGCCTATGACCATTGCGCTTCCTTCTATTTTTGGCGGCGGGACTATTGCTACCGGGCCTGATGAAACAAGTGATTATTCTTCCTACAGTCTCGGAGTACAACAAGCATTATTCACGGGAGGCAAAATACTTACGGGGTTGTCCATAGCCAGCGCCGTATATGACAGTTCTCAGGAAGATCTGAGGAAAGCGCAGCAGGATGTTGAATTTAACGTCGTCAGTTCGTATTTTGAATATCAAAAAGCCAAAAAGCGTGTTGAGATAATAGACGCGACGATAGCAAATCTTGAAAGAAACCTGGCTATAACGCAGGTCATGTATAATTCCGGCATTGTTTCTATTTCAGAGCTGTTAAGGATAAAGACATCCATAGCCAACTATCAAGTTTTGGAGATACAGGCATGCAGTATGAGAGATATTGCCGAACTGGCGTTTGAAGCTGCTGTCGGAGTCAAGTTTCCGGGAGCCCTGGACCTGGAAGAAGAAAATCTTTCCGGGTTTTCAGGCAAACTTCCTTCCGGAAGCGACCTGTTATCTATCGCCTATAAGAACAGGCCGGATTACCTCTCTTACATACAAGCATTAAAAGTTGCGGGGGACGCAATTAACATGGCTTACAGCGGATATCTTCCGAACATCGCCTTTTCTTATTCGACGGGAAAAGCAAAGACAGAATACAACAAAAACACGACATCCAACAGCGATTTGAATAATTGGCGCGCAATGTTCGTCGGTTCGTGGAATTTGTTCGACGGGCTCAATACCGAGAACAAGATCAGGGAAGCTTATGCGACACTGGCTTCCGCGAAAGCCCAGCAGCAATCTATACAGGACGCGCTCTCACTGGATGTGAATTCGTCTTATCTGACGCTGCTATCGGCCGTAAAAAGGGTCTCAGCCACGGAAATAGCCGAAGATCTTGCCGGCAAGACCCTAAGATCGGTAGAAGTATCTTACGGCGCAGACACAATAAGCCGCCAGATATATCTTGAGACTCAGACAGCATATCTTGTGGCTGCTATGGACCTTTGGGGCGCAAAATACGATCTCGAAGTTGCAAAAGCCCGGTTGAACAGGTCGGTGGGCAAAAAGGTTACCTGAATCTGCTTTTCTCTGTCTTGAACGCCGCAAAAATTCAAGTTATACTAAAAATAGTATTGGGGCCCATAGCTCAATGGTGGAGCAATCGGCTCATAACCGACAGGTTGTAGGTTCGAACCCTACTGGGCCCAGTGTTTTTTCTTTGCAAACTGTTTCTGCGCAAAAATTTTCGCGTCCGTTATTATCAGGTAGTTCTCGGCGGCTTTTTTTTGGGTGGGGGCAAAAAAAAGCCGCCGGAAGTGTGGGCGGCGGGGAATTTTCCGCGCCATTTCCGGAATAATTGATGATTATTTCTATTTCCTCTTTTGAATAAAGGATTTTTGAAATGTGACTTTTTATGATGATCCGCTTCTCTGTTTTGCTGTCAATGTTGCGCGCATTTACGATGTCTTCAAGTATTTCCCTGCTGCGATCCACGGTAAAATAACATTGCGACGACGTTGGTTCGACTCCCACAGGGACAGCCTGATGCCTATGATTGAGCGTGAACATCAAACTATCGAGGTATTGTTGATTTTTCGCTAATTTATCAAGATTATCAAGAATATATGCGTCAAGACGGTCAACGCTGACAGTCCTTGTGCCGCAGAAAGATCTGTCCCTTTTGGCGATTGCGCCGCACCTGTAATAGAAATACCTGACACGCCTGCCATTCCTGAATTTGTTTGTAAATGCGGAACTCATTATTGAACCGCATTCTTTACAGGTGATCAGTCCCGGGAACAAAGCATAATTTGACACTTTCCTCTGTTTATATCTTTGCTTGTGAAGTTTTTGCGCTTCATCGAACAACACATCGGAAATGATCGGCTCATGGATGCCTTTATAGATATTGCCTTTGTAATATATTTTCCCTGTGTAAAGAATAGTTCTTAGGATGAACTCAATTTTTGTATTCGTGATCGGGAGATCATTCCTGTAAAACAGTCTTTTATTTTTCAGTTCCTTATAAATGCAGGAAACCGAGCCGGTTGAAACATATATCTCGAACATCAGCTTGACTGCTTCGGCTTCCTTGGGTTCAACGACAAGCTTTTTATTTTCCCGTTTATAACCATAAGGCGTGTGTCCGTTGTTCCACATTCCTTTTTTTGCCCGTTCGAGCATTTTGTCGCGAATTCTTTCACTGATAAGTTCGCGTTCAAATTGGCCGAAGGTAAGCATGATATTGCGCAGCAGTCGTCCCGACGGAGTTGATGTATCAAATCTCTCCGTTACGGAAATAAAACTGACATTGTGTTGTTCAAAGACTTCAATGAGCTGATAGAAATCTTTAGGTGATCTGGTCAATCTGTCGATCTTGTAGGACATGACATGATTGATCTTGCCTTGCCGGATATCTGCAATCATTTCCTGCAGAGCGGGACGGTCTATGTTCGCCCCGCTGTAACCCTGGTCCGAATAAACGTTGAAGACCTCAAGATCGTTCTGGCTTGATATGAACGATCTGATCTTGATCTCCTGGGTCTCACACGAATTAAACTCTACTTCGGCCTGTCCGTCCGTCGAAACCCTCGTATAGATAGCAGCTTTCATACACTTGTCCTCCTCTCACAAGAATATTTTGATCCCGTATCAATTAAATTCTTAAGTTCAGATATTAATTCTTGGTGAGCATTGGACTTGTGTAGGTGGCTAATGAAGCCTAAAAATTGCGGACAACGTGTTTTTCTAAAACTATTACAATGTATATGGTTTAAACAATGCTCACAACATTGTGAAACTCTTAAAACTGACATGATTATATCACCTCCTTCTTAAAAACAAAACAATGGCGCGCGAGATCAGGCGGCAGGGACGCACCACCGCCGCAAAGGAACACAATGACGGGGACACCACAGGAAACAGCATGACGGACGGTGTAGAGAGAGCCGCGCGAAGGGCCAAAGAGAAAAGCCACAATAACAGAGGACGCGGAAACCAAACGCCTGTTGCGACGGAGAAGCGCGGAAACAGCAACAGGATGAGGAGAGCCAACAGGAGCAGAACCCCAAACCACATTGCCGCCTGACCCGATAAACAGCTCAACATCGGGACGTACGGAAGAAGGAAACCCAGAGACAGAAGACCAAGCGGAGTAAACAACGCCACGTGAAGAAGAACCGGAAGAAAGCAACGAAGACAAAGCAAAATGATCAGCACCCATGGCACCGCCAGAAGCCACACCAAAGCCACGGGACAGGAACAAAGAAACAACCGAGGAAACAAGCGGAGCGAAACGAACCGGAAGAGACCTGGAACCGATAACACCAACCACATGACGAAAAGCCATAAGCGACACCTCCCTGTGAAAGACATGTAGCATTTTCCCGCCGCGCATCACCCGTAGCGGAGCGGAGGGCGGAAGGAGGCTGAGCGAGCCCGAGCAGCTGCGCAGCCGCGTTGCGAGGGCGAAGACTCTGCCGACTGAAAGCGACCGAGCTCCCGAACGATCCGGAGCGAGTCCGAGCTGCTACTTTAGGCGCGTCGGGGACGGGCGAAGGGGAGTGGCAGGGAGCGAGGTTGATGCGCTTAGGCGGGAAAATGCTAAACTGGAAATACAGGGAGAGGCGTTAGAAGATAGGCCTGATCAAAAAACCAAAACCGCAAGAATAAACATTTGTGCGGTTTTTTTCTGTCTCATCGTCCTTGAAAAAATCTGAAGGCGGCTGAGCAAGCCCGTAAAAGCCGTGCAACGGCACGGCTTAGGGCGCCGACTCTGCCGCCAGAAACGGATGAGCGCTTGCCAGCGCAGCGAAAGCGGAGCGGGAGCGCGGACAAAGAACAGAAGAAGGCAGAAAAAAACTGCCATGAAAAAACAAAATCAAAAGATATTGAGATGTAAACAGAAAATTGACAGCAAAACAGAGAAGCGGATCATCATAAAAAGTCACATTTCAAAAATCCTTTATTCAAAAGAGGAAATAGAAATAATCATCAATTATTCCGGAAATGGCGCGGAAAATTCCCCGCCGCCC
>JBAZKW010000001.1:0-223914 GCA_041650595.1 Candidatus Margulisiibacteriota bacterium | reverse complement strand
ATATGTGGGTACTCTTTCAAGCCAGGAAAGCGGGGTTATCATGGAGAGCATCAGATGCAGTTCGCAATGCTCCGGAACGTCCGATTGCACAAAGATAGTGCATTTTTTCGGGTCCAGTCCCGCGCTGACCATGTCCACGGCAAGCTGAAAAATATTTTCTTTGAGTTCATGGGTATTCATATACCCGGTTGTAAGAGCGTGAAGGTCCGCGATCTCAAAAAAGGACTCATGCTTGTCCTGAAGCGTGGCCCAGTTTTGCAAAGCACCTATAAGATTGCCGAGATGGAGGCGTCCGGAAGGTTGAATACCCGATAATATACGAGACATTTGCTAAAAATTATATCACAGGTCGGGAGCAACGTTCAAATATCTTAGAGTGAACTCCCCGACATTTTTGAAAACCGGCGCAGCCACGGTCGCTCCCCAAATGGATGTTTTAGGCTCATTGATCACGACAAGTATGGCTATTGCCGGATCTTTTGCCGGACAAAAACCTACAATAGAAGCGACAAATCTATCTTTCATATAACCGCCTCCGGGAGCAGGTTTTTGTGCCGTTCCGGTTTTTACAGCAACGGAAAACCGGGACATAACCGCTTTATGCCCGGTACCGTGCGTCATTGTAGCCACGCCTTTCATAAGCTCCTTTACTTTTTTGGAGGTTGAAACGCTTATAGCTCTGCCAAGTTGGGCCGGTGATACTGAGCGCACGATATCCTCATCTATGCTCTCTATCTTTCTAATAAGCCGCGGCTTTATCCTGACGCCTTCATTTGCGATAGCCGCTACCGCGTACACCAGCTGAACCGGGGTAACAGCTATTGTTTGCCCGAAAGTATATGTTGCGCTATCGCTTTTAGACCAATCAGCGGGTCTTCTTAACATGCCGCGCTGTTCTCCGGGAAATTCTATTCCGCTATATTCCCCGAAACCAAAGTTTTTTATATACTTATAGTATCTTTCAGGTCCCAGCTTAATGCCGATGTAGGCGGTCCCCGTGTTCAAAGACTCCGCAATAACATCTCTCAATGTTTTATACGCCTTGCCGAACATTTTAAGCGCGTGGGAATTTCTTACCGTTATTCCGCCGATTCTTATCGAATCGGGAACTGGTATTGGAGAGTCAAGATCAACAACTCCTTCTTCCAGGCCTGCGCTCGCCGCTATCACTTTAAAAGTTGAGCCCGGCTCATAAATATTTGTAAAAGGCGACAGCTTCCAATTTTCCATAGGGTATTTTGAATACTCGTTTGGATCAAAGTCAGGATATCCGGCTACCGCCAGTATATCTCCGGTCTTTATATCCACTACCGTTATCGACCCGTTTATCGCCTTGCATTCTTTCATGTATTTTTCAAGTTCTCTTTGGGCCACATATTGGATGGACTCGTCAATCGTAAGATAAATATTCATCCCTTCGGTAGATTTTTGGACTTGTTTAGAGGTACCTGAAGTTATCTCTCTGCCCGAAGGATCTCTTTCAAAAACGTATTTTCCGGGTTTGCCCAGAAGATAAGAATCAAACTCCTGTTCTATTCCGGACAATCCCTTGTTGTCCAGTCCGGAAAAACCGATAAGCTGCGCAGCCAGGCGGCCTTTCGGATATATCCTTTTCTTTTCAGACGTTATATCTATTCCGGTGCTGCCTATCGCCGCGATCTTTCCGGCAAAATCTTTCTCGGCTTTCCTTCTGAGCCAGAAATTGGTGTTTGAAGAAAATTTTGACCGGATCAATCCCTCGTCTTTTTTGTCGATCTTTATCAGTTTGGAAAGGACCTCATCTTTGTTGCTTATTGCTTTTGGCCTGACATATATAGACCACTTATCAACCGATGTGGCCAGGACATTCCCGTTCCTGTCAAGGATATCTCCCCTGTCAGGCAAAAGCTCGACAGCTCGAAGCCTCTGGTCGGCGGAAAGCTGTATATAAAAAGAATGCTTTATTATCTGGAGATAAAACAACTTGAAAATCAGGAGGAGGAACATCCCGATAAAAAAGAACAGCAAAAGATTTGCTCTGAATTTGTGACTATCCATAGATATCATTTACCCACCATGATATCTATAAGAGCCAGCTCCATTGCGATGCGGGGCGGCGCGGAAGAGTTTTTTACCGCAATATCCGCCCGGGACAAAGTCTCAAATGCAGTTAACAGCTCTTCCAGGGAATAAAGAGCAGCCCCCTCGCTGCACCGCTCATAAAAATACGGGTTCATCCCCAGCAATCTTATGATATCCCCCGCCGGCACTTTTTTTACATTCAAGGCTTTTATTGTAAGATAAGGACGCAGCCTTGAAGCGAGCCTGCCTATAAGAACGTGCGCTGGCTGCTTGGCCCTAAATGCTCCGTCCAAAGAGATCAGGGCGGCTTTTAAGTCACGGGACGCAAAGGCATTTTCAAGCGCAAAAGCTCCGAGATCTCCGGAAACAGCCAGAGCTCTTATGTCTTCCGGTTCGATCGATGCGCGGTCTGCGGCATAAGTGGAAAGTTTTTCTATCTCGCAGGCAAGCTGGCGCAAAGACGGACCGGATACATCGTTGAGCAGTTCCGCAGCAGAAGGACTTATTGTTTTTCCCGCAGCCTTTGTCTTTGCTAAGATCCAATCAATGATCTTTTTGGTCTCCCATTCGGCGAAAGGCTTGAATTCTTTGACGGTCGCTTCAGCGCTTAAAAGTTTGTAAAGCTTTCCCCTTTTATCGATCTTGTCTGCCTTTATGACCAGGCTGACCGAACCCGGAAAGTTTTTTCTTTTGGAAAGCACTTCAAGCAAGTCCTCATCATCGAACCCTTCCATTACCGCGATCCTGCTGCCGCCAAAAAGCGACGAAGTGCACAAGCCGCTGACAAGATCCGAAGCAGAAATATTGTCCGGGGAAAAATATTCGATATCCGGACGAGTTCCGCAGCTTTTCTCTATACTGTTTCTGAGGGATGATATCTCTTCTTCAGCAAGAAAATCCTCTGGTCCGTAAAAGCAAAAGATATTGCTAGAAGTGCCCATATCCCTAAATTAGCCCCCTTTTCTTTTCATCCCCTATTGTCGTTTTTTGGCCATGTCCCGGATATACAGCTGTATCTTCCGGAAGTTCAAAAAGTTTCTCAAGCGACTTTATCATTTTTTTATAGGAACCGCCGTGCAGATCACATCTTCCGTGATCAGCATAAAAAAGTGTGTCCCCTGAAAACAAGATACCATCTTTTTCGCAGTAAAGGCAGACACAACCCGGACTATGTCCCGGAGTATGGATCACTTTCAGCGAAAGGTCCCCTGCATTTAAAATAAGCCCTTCAGTTAACGGGCCGTCCGGATTCAGCAAAGGACTAAGCATGAACGAATCTTCCATGTGGATCAGAAAAGGGACCTTAAGCCTGTCTTTGATCTCTTTCACTGCGGTCACATGATCAAAATGTCCGTGTGTAGTGAGTATCGCCTTTACGTTAAGCCTTTCTTGTTCAATGGCAGATAGAATACCTGCTGGATTAGCGCCCGCATCAACAACAAAAGCCGAAGATGAGTCCTGGTCAGAGATAATATAACAGTTGGTCTCAATAGGCCCAACTACGAGAGTTTTTATTTTCATATTCTTTGAGCAGACCAAAGCCGACGGTCAGGCTTGAACTGACGACCTGCGGTTTACAAAACCGCTGCTCTACCAGCTGAGCTACGTCGGCAAAAGTACGTCGGCTAATTTTTCTTGGTCTCGAGGACCTCCCGCACTGTCTCTCTGAGCTCGTCAAGATCGAAAAGTTTTACTATATAGGCGGCAACGCCCAAAGACAGACCTTTGTACCTGTCCGTCGTTTGATCTTTGGCAGTCAAAAATATCACCGGAATCGAAGCAACAGATTGATCTTCTTTCATCCTGCGGACAAACTCATAGCCATCCATCTTGGGCATCATGATATCGACCACCACAAGGTCAGGCTTTGTGTCAACAACCTTTCTCAGCCCCTCTTCTCCGTCAAAAGCGGTTTCTACAATGTAGCCTTCATTTTTAAGTATCTCTTTTACAATATCGACTATGTCTTTCTCGTCGTCAATAACTAAGATTTTTTTCGCCATAAAAACACCTCCATTGGTCAGTTAATTGTAACATAATAGTACTGAAGTGCTGAAGAACTGAAGCCAAGACAAGGTATCCCAATATCTCTTCAGCACTTCAGAGCTTCAGAGCTACCAAAAGCCGACGGTCAGGATTGAACCTGCCTGCCGGCAGGCAGGCTGACGACCTGCTGTTTATCCCTCGACGGCTCACGCCTCTCGGGACAAGCTCCACAGCTGCCTTTCTACCAAGCCGACGGTCAGGATTGAACTGACGACCTGCTGTTTACGAAACAGCTGCTCTACCAACTGAGCTACGTCGGCATCTCGACTCGCCCTCGCTTCGCTCGGACTCGCTCGATGCAAGCACCTCACAGCCCTGAGCCTGTCGAAGGGCCTTGCACAATTTTAGAATACTGAAATTATAACATGGGAGATAGACTGTATTAAGTATCAAAGAGGAATCAAAATTATCTATTCCTTACTCCTTACTTCTTACTGCTTATTCCTTAATTTTTGCGGAGTTTAAGCAGTAAGGAATAAGTAGTAAGGAAATTTTTGCTCCGCAAAAATTTGCCGGGACGCAGAATTGAACTGCGGACACATAGCTTTTCAGGCTACTGCTCTACCAACTGAGCTATCCCGGCACCTCGACTTGCAACCGGGCCCGAAGGGATTCGAACCCTCGATCTCCTGCGTGACAGGCAGGCGTGTTAAACCGCTACACTACGGGCCCAACAAATGAGCCACCCGCGACTTGAACGCGGCACCACTTGCTTAAAAGGCAAGTGCTCTACCAGATGAGCTAGTGGCTCACATTTAATAATTTTAGCACAACGTTGCTGAAACTTGTAATGGTATTTTAGTGGACAATCAATTGAACCAGCTCTTTCCCTGAAAACCCCAAGCAACAGCATCAAAATGATAACGGCCTATAATATTTTGAGCTTCTCGGAATTATTTAGATATTATATCAGCTATTTTAGAAGGTTTTGAAGACTTATATTCTCTGCTTTTTTGCTTAATTCATGTAATTCCTTGACGATCTCTTCATTTGGTTTACCCTCTAATGATCGAAATAAATCTGCGCATTTTTTTCTTTCGTTTCCCCTGAAGTCCACAGTATTTCGATAATCAAAATTACCGCTATGATCATTAACGCTCTCATGCCCATAAACATGAACCCCAATATCGCGATTTGCATTCAAAGATATCTCAGACAGCGTTCTCCCATGTCTTGTCTTCACGTTAGGGTCAGCCCCGTTTACAATTAAAAAAGCTGCTGTTTCCATGTCTCCATTTTTTGCGGCATAGGTCAATGCGGTCCAGCCTCTGTTATCTGAAGCATTGATATCGGCACCTTTTGAGAGCAGAGCCGCAACTCTTTCTGTATAAGGACCGGAGGGTTTCTCTGTTAGGTCCATAATTACTGTCCGACCGTATATATCTTTAGAATTAACATCTGCATTCCGGCACACATTTTGTACGGATCGCATTTTTCCCTTTGCTCCGGGAAGCGCATGGGTTTCCGATAGGACTCTCAGCATTTTTTCGTCCTTTCGCTCTGCTGCGATGTCATGGGCTGTTCTGCCTAACCAATCTTTTTTACCTGTATCGGCACCCGATTCGATGAGGAACTTTGCGATATCAGTCGATCCCATTTCAACAGCACACATCAGAGGCGTCCAATTTTCAACTATGTCTCCCCGCCTGCAAATATCCAAATCAACATATGCTCCTGACGTTACCAATAGTTTGACCGACTCTGCATCCCTGTTAAAGATAGCTTCAAACAGCGGTTGTTTGCTATGTATATAAGAATCATATCGAGGAGTAGGGTTCGCTCCGAATTTGAGCAAAGTTCTTGTGATCTCAATATTTCCTCTTGACGCCGCCTCCGCTAAGGCTGTTGAGATGTCGCTCCCAGCTTCAATATCCGCGCCAGCATCGATCAGTTCTTCAACGATTTCTTTCTTGCCTGACACTACAGCGCAGTGTAAGGCGGTCGATTGGGTGGCAACTCCTGAAAAATTAACTGCTGCCCCTGCTTTAAGAAGCTCTCTTACAACATCAAGATTGCCGAAGGAGCAAGCCCGTTTTAAAGGTGTGGATCCCGACAGACTATATGCATTTACAAAAACACCCGCTGCAATAAGAGCTTTAACAATCTCAACATTCCCGTTGGCCGCCGCATGAAAAAGCGCATTTCCTCCTTCTGTATCTACGGCCTTAATATCAGCTCCTCTTGATAAAAGATCTTTGACCAATTGCACATTCCCCTCGGAGGCAGCACTGATAAGTTGCGCACCGGATTTTATGAAGGCATTAGAATCACTCTTGCTTATTGGCCGCTTGTCGCCATTTTGAGAGAGTACGATTCTCTTATCGCATATACTGTCCTTCGGAGAATTCTTTGCCCTCTGGACTTCGCTTTGATCAGATATTTTGCAGAACACAGAAATATTTGACATATTGCTCTCCTCTGATATCGTCGGATTATTGCTCTTTTTGTTATCGACACTTTTTTCCCGTAATTTCATCTATTTTAAATCGGCACCTTATTTCACGAGTGGATTTTTGGGCATAAAAGGCAAATATTATACCAGATGAGCTAGTGGCTCAAGTATATAAAAATTATTATATCATAGCCAAAAGTGGAGATGCATTATCTTAAACTCCCCCATTCCAGGACCTTTTCCTATGAATTTCCAACAACTATTTTGGTGATCCTAATTGCAAGTGGTCATGTTTTTGGGGATAATGTCAATAGCTCTCAGATTGTTTATGGAATATATCAAAGAAACCTATCACTTTAATTACTATAACCAATAGATAAACACCAAATAGGACCATCAAACGGGAATTTAGTATTTATCTCACTTCTTACATCGCCTATCTGATAGCGGATTTCCGAAAGAATGATGACATGTTGTATCTTGAGTGATCCTCCGAAACCAGCGTTGCCGCTAATTCCTTTGAAGGTATAGGCATGTGATCCCGGAGGTACTGAATCAAATGAGTTGTTGGTTGTTATATAGCTCAGGTTAGAGCAAAAATAACCTTTTGTCACCGATCCAAGTATTTCGCCTGTGACAAACTCTCTTCTCGCATCAATGCCAATCCTGTAAATATTATAATTTACAATCGCTCCGGTTGAGTCGATTATTCCGACATTTGAAGCATAATCAAAAACAGGGCCGAGATACGTATTCTCATCAAGAGCCATACTAAGCGAGAGACCGGAATAAAAAGGATTGTTTGTTGTCTCTGATCTGCCGATATGAATGTCTGATTTCAAATAACATCTTATTTCTGGAAATACTGGCTGCAGCATGTTAGCAGCAGCACCAGATCCCAGTCCAAAAAAAGAAGGAGTTGGATCCATCCCTACGCCCGCAAATGTTGGCCCATTAATAGAGGTCAGAAGAAACGAGAGAATTATAACCGATTTCAACCTTTTCATTTATTTATTTGTTTCCTTTCCTAGCGGACAAGAGCTTTCTATATATTATCGTCAATTATCTCACTAAAATTCATTTTTTGCACTATCCTCTGGGAAAGTAAGGAGAGATGGTGCCCCTTCAATATGCAGGTGCTGCCCTACCCCGATTCCCGATAGGGCATGAGCTAGTGGCTTACACGGACAAATTTTATCATGGGAAATATCAATTTTTTAGGGTGTTTCAAGCTCCGAAAAGCGGCCGTTATTGGGTTTATTGAAGATGTCTTTTGATTGTTGTAAGATAGCTCCATGTTTATAAACCCGATAAAGCAAATTGCATTTCCTTCCCGTGAAGACAATCTTGCGATAGCAGGCTTGCTTTTTGAGTCGGCAGAAAACAGGGGCACGGTCATTTTTTGCCACGGCAGAGGTGATACAAAAGAGAGATTTGTCGACAGATATATCACCCTCAGCAAAATGCTGATAGACAACGGATATAATATTCTCGCTTTTGATTTCAGAGGCCACGGATTGTCCGCCCGCGCACAATATTCGTTCGGCTATCATGAACAAAAGGATGTGCTGGGGGCAATAGATTACCTGAAAAGTTCGCGGTGCAACTCTGAAACGGTCGGGATACTGGGATTTTCGCTCGGAGCATGTGCATCAATGCTTGCCGTCGAAAAAACCAAAGGAATAAAAGCGCTTGTCTCAGAGAGCGGATATTCCTCATATGAAGATGTCACTACAGTATTTGATGAGAACAACAGGCCGATCCCCAAGAAATCACCGGAACACAAAAAGGCCGTGGAAGCCTATAAAAAAGGACTGGGATGGGATTTTAATATTTCACCGATCGATAATATAGGAAACATCTCTCCCTGCGCCCTTTTTCTTATCGATGGCTCTATCGAAGAAGAGGACAATATGCTGATGTTTGGCAAAGCCTGCGAGCCCAAAGAAATATGGATAATCCCCGGGGCAGCTCACGGTCAGGTGTATTTTATGGCACAAAAGGAATACGACAAGAGAGTTTTAGATTTTTTCCTGAGACATCTTAAATAATCAGGGCTTTTTTTTAGATGGTTTAATAGGTTTTTGTATCTTTGGAGCCGCTGGAACTGCTTTTATTTCAGCCGGAGGCGCAATTATTGCCGCGATATTTTTTACTTCAGGCTGGAAAGATATCGTAAAGAAATGTGTCGTATTGGCATCAAGATTGCCGTCTTTAAAGTACGCATAGTCGATCTGCGCACCGCCGAAGCTGAGCCCCAGCCCTGCACTGATATTAGTAGTTTTTATCGAGTTCCCTGTGCTTACATTTTCAAGCCCTGCCCTTAACGCGAGCATATTTACCGGCTTCCATTCGACACCGGCGTGCAAAGCCATCGGAGACAGGTTGGCATCAGCAAGGACAAGAAGATTGTCGTTTATTTTGTAATCCAAGCCGGCTTTTATCAGCATCGCGACATCTTCTTTGGCCCCGGTGCTCCACGAAAGCCCCATAGGCAGAAAATTCTGGACCGCAAGGCCCAGGTTTAACTTTTCCTGCGGAGAATACAAAAGGCCCAGGTCCATATCGACACCGCTTCCCGAAGCCTGGCCCGAAAAGTTCTTGCTGAAGAGTTTCAAAGCGCCGCCCAAAGAAAGGTCTTTATTTATTTCTTGACCATACACAAGATTGATGACCGAATTGTTGTAATCAAAATTACTTCCGTTATTGACTACTCTGCTGTCTGCATCTTTTGTGGTCGGCTCGATACCCGAAGACATGCCTGCCATATATGACAGAGCGAAAGTGCCGTCGATACTGCCTATGCGCGCTTTTTTTGCGCCGCCCAGCATCGTGTACTTTATGTCGTCTTCAAGAAGCGAAGTATACATGGATGTGACCGCCCAGTCCTTTACCTTTGCCGCATTCGCAGGATTTACAAAGATGGAATTGACATCCGCCGGATTGGCCACGCAGGACCGTCCCATCGAAAGAGCTCTGGCACCCATTCCGAGCATGGTCGGATCCAGTGAAGTAGAAGCGAGGGTACCGCTTGAAAATCCTAAGCTCCAAAAACTAAATCCTAAACAAATCCCAAATATCCAAATTCTAAATCCTATTTGTTTAGAGTTTATCACTTGATCACCGCGATTTTGGTCTTGCCTATTACTTTACCTGCCGATATTATCCTGACAAAATATATGTCGTTCCCGACTATCGCTCCAAAATCGTCCTTTCCGTCCCATGCGACTTCGTTATATCCAATATGCCCTCCGGCAGTACCTGACGAACAGTTGCTTCTGTAGATTAGCTGGCCGATCGCATTAAATATGTATATCGACACATCAGAGTCTTTATTTAATTGATAAGCTATCACACCCGCGGCGCTATTAGGATTGAAAGGATTCGGATAAAAGCGCACAGCTACTGCTGCAAGGTCCCCGGAGTTTGTCTTGACCGATCTTGATACGGTAGTTGCGTTGTTATTTGTGTCCACCGCGTGGATCTTTACGGTATGATCGCCTGATGATGATATGTTCAGCTTATAAGAAAGAGCCCCAGTCGCAGCCTCATATGTGGAAGGGCTCGTAAGAGCGGAGAAATTTGTAAACACTCCGTCAACTTCTACAGAACTCTTTGAGGTGTCTACTCCTATATTGTCTGTCACAGTCGCCGTCAAAGTCCCGTCGCCTTTGATGAGATCTCCGTCGATAATAGCCATTGAATCGATCTTTAAGTCAGAAACTACAGGAGGTGTTGTACCTGTTGCAAGGAATACCGCACCATAAGGCCCTGATATTCCCGAGTAATTCGTACTTGATGTCGTGCCCACAGCTCCGCTTCCTGCTCCGCCGCACCCGCTGTATGACGATGATGACAGATTTCCGTTCGCGGCCCCGACTCCGGAGGTCGAAATACTGTAGCTTGCGCTGGTCATGGCAAAGCACTGAGCGTTCAGCATGAGCACTGATATTATGATCGCCGCTGTCTGCTTCTTAAGCTTCAATCTTAAATCCTTTCAATATCACCAGGTGCTTATAGCAACTCTCTTCCAGGTATTAGTTGCCACACAAATGTAAATATAATTGCTGTCCCAAGATATCATGCCTGTAGTTCCTGTTGAACTCGCTGTGGCTGGTACTGTATCAGGGTTTACAAGTGTCAAGTCACCGTTAATTATATATACGCCTTTTCCGCCGTAGAAATATCCGGAATATGACGAACTTGAGACAGCGGTTGATCCGTAAATCGCAGAAGCATTTGAACTGTCTACATTCGCATATCCATAAACGCCTTTTCCGCTGCTTGCGGTTGTGGCCCCATACACTCCAATATTACCGCTTGAAGATCCTGAAACCCCTGTTCCTCCTCCATGTGATGACACTCCGCTGACACCGAAAGTTCCGTTACCATATACTCCAATCCCCGAATCGCCCCTTGCTTCAAATGAACCTCCCACATTCGAATATGCGCCTGTCCCGCTTGCGAGACCGTAAACCGCTGTGCCTGCAGTTGAATTTGCCGTAAAATATCCGCCGTATGTGGTACCGGTAGCGCTGCTGGCAAGACCACAAACTCCTTTACCAACAGATGCCGTCGCTTCCGCAGAAACACCGCAAGCATTTCCTTTACCATAAACCCCGATATTATCGGCATTATAACCATATACTCCTATTCCTCCAGCAGTTGCTTCTCCGTAAACTCCCTGACCCGAAGATGAAGTTCCATATACTCCTTTTCCTGTCGCTGATTGCCCTTTAACTCCGGTAATATCATTAGCATTCCCGCCTCCCAAAACTCCAAAACCTCCGGAACCCGCTTGATTGTATCCGCAAATCCCAAAGCCGCTAGGGCTGTTGTTTATCGCGTAAAGGGCATAATTGACCCCGCTTGTGCTGCTTGACACGGCATAAATTGCTTTTGTCGTGCTTCCTGACCCTTCTGCTGACAGAGCGTAAGAAGATCCGGAGACCTGCGCTGCTCCGGCTGAAAGAGTTCCTGTAGTCGTAATAATGATATCTGTGGCCAGTTTCGCACCTGTGATAGAATGGTCTGCTATATCCCCTGAACCTGACGATGCCACCTCTAATGTCTGTCCTGTCTGTGTGACAGTGACATTGCTTCCCGCTTTTATATCAACTGCTCCTGTTAGTCTGGAATTGCTTTGCTTTGCTATGCTTGAAACAGCTGTGCCATCAGCAATATTGTCAGCAGTATTAGCCCTGTACGCATAAGGAACAGATACAAGAACTAACCTCGGCGTCATCTCATTATCCGTCCCTACTTTTATTCCTAAATATCTTGTGCTGCCGTCAAACACTGAAGAATCTATTGCCGTTGCCGAACCAAGCTGCACGGAATATATCCCCGCTTCCACCGAAACTGTCTGAGTTTCTGACCACAGAGCACTGCCTCCTGTCGGAGCAGCGTAGATAGAAAAGACCATTGAAAGAGAATGATTTGTCACTGCGTTACCGGAGGAGTCTTTGAGGACTCCTTGGTAGCTTATCTGAGTCGGAATAGAAAACGCGATCCCCGCCAAAGACACGATTAACAAAAGGGACGCAAGACAATTCTTCATATGCTTTCTCCTATATTAAAATAGTAACAACAATGTAATTATACGAAGTTGACTTTGTTTGTCAATGAGTGTCTTGGCAATAAAATGGTTATTTTATTTTTTCGCCGGCAAAAATCGAAAATCAAACTCCTGTCCCTTGATCTTTACGGATACGGTGATAGGATCTTCTTCCCTGAAATACATCAGGTATAAAAGGATCCCTTCCCTCTTCTCGCGGGCGTACAAAGGTCTGAACTGAAAATAATTTTGCGCAATATAAGCTATCATCCTCGATTTTTCGTCGAACGGAGTGTTTATGGTGGACATTATCGAATTCATAACTTGAGTCTCGATATTGCCGCCGCTGCCTGTTTTGGCATTTATCCCAAGAATATCCTTCCTGTCAAAAAGTTTCAAAGGCTTTGAGTCCCTTCCGTCTGATACCGATAGTGAGTAATCCTTGGGATCTACTACATCACCCGTCTTATTCAATATGGAAAGCGGAAGAACAAAAGCGCTCTGATATTCCATAAGCGAAACGGTGACCCTGTAATCATTGCTTTCCCTTGTAAAATACGAGTCGCCTTCAAAAGTGACGGAAGAAATATTCTGCTGGCCCGGAACGAGTTCAAATTTGGTGTATTTCAGACTTCCGATATTTGAGGAACATCCGACTACGCAAAAAACCGCCAGCAACCACAGATATTTTAGATTTTTCATTGCAATCCTCCATGCCGATATATATGTATCTATAATATTTTACCAGATAAAGAGCTTTTTTCCAGCAATAATTAAACCGTGCGATTTAAACCGTGAAATCCCAAAGCAGATCTTGCGATGTATATATGAAGACTAAAATGGCAAACATTACTGTATATGTCGACAGAAACTTTAAAAAACCGGAACAGGTCCGAAGCATCACCTATCTTGGACATGAGAATGTTTTCTTGAACATTGCAAACATGACCCGATCAAAGCCGCAAACTTTTTACATAGAGCGCGCAGGGATCTTTAGCACACGCGGGGAACAACTGCAGGGCTCCGAATTTCTCGCACGTACGGTCATTCCGACCGGCGTTTCAATAATATCGTTCCCGGGAGGTACTGACAAAACAAATATAGCAGGAACTTTTCAACAACTGAAAAAGATCGGGGAAAGGATTCTTGACGTTGCATTTCCGCAAAACGGCTTTACGCTTGATATCAAATCATGCACATCCCACCTTTTTACGGACGCGCAGTTCGCCAAGTTCTACGAAGCGACACATTGGCAGGGTGAAAAAATAGTCCGCTTCGGGACTTCTCGGAATTGTCGCTTTCCTTGCATTAAGGAAGCTTCCCATGCCCCTTGCAACATTAGTTAGTCTGGCAGGCGCAGCTTTCGCATATCACGCACTGCCAAAATCAACCCCCGAAACAAGCAGAACGATGATGATATTGCAGGCAGGACTTCGGCCGACTTTCGGGGAATTTGAACAAGACAGTGCCGGACTACTAAGATATGAGATCAACAAGATACATCCTGCCGAAGTCCGTGAAAGTTATATTAGAATGCTGCCGGAAAGTACGAGAAGAGTTTTGGGGATCTAATTTTCGCTCAATCGGAGAGGGAGGGATTCGAACCCCCGTTACGCTTGCACGTAAAGTGGTTTTCAAGACCACCGCCATCAACCGCTCGGCCACCTCTCCAAAAACAGACACCTAAACATTTTAACAGAAGATGTAATTATCAGCAATTGAATATGTTTTGTGTTGCTCAGCTGCCCTGCCTGTTAAACCAATCCGCGTCGATTATCCTGAACATTTTTGGAATGATATCCTGAGATAGCAATGAAGCTCTTTCCATCGCCAGGGATTCTTCTTTTGTCGTATTTTCCGGAACATCATAATGTTCTGCCCACCTATCAGTCTTTAATCTGTCAAAAGCAGATCGATGATCGCCCGCAAGGAATCCTTCTTTAAAAGACTCCAGTTCGGAAAAATGAGAATAAAAAGAGCTGTGTCCGCTGCAAAATATCTTTCCATCTGAAACATACATGCTGATCACAAGAGCTTTAAAAACATTCCCGCTCATTAAATCAACGCCGGCCGAATGTAAAAAGCTGAATTTTCCAAGATCCTCCCACCCAAGGATCATATGGTCCGTCAAAGACATTCCTTCCTTTGCTCTATATTTCCAAAGTTTTACATGATCTGAAAATATTTTATTTCCTTTGTCCGGTAAGAAGTCCCGAAATGTGGGAACGCCGGGAGTTATTGATACAAGGGTGTCCTCGACCAATACTGCGGTATCCAAACTGTATATAGGGCTTTTTGTGACCAATAGCGTAGAATCTATCCCTGCCCGCTTCAACTGCCTTAACAAATAATACGAGGCTTCAAAACAATCCCATCCCGGATAATATCTGCCATTGCGAAGGGTTCTGGCAGTATTTGATATTAACATCACATCCGTTTCTCTGCCAATCTTAACGGCACATATTCTCGTACCAGGATGCGTCAACATTCCAGCCCTGCCGTAATCATTTACGGGAAAAAGCGCTCTGGCGCGATTGAGTATGGGATCCATTGTTCTTCTTGGAATGTTCATATCTATATTATTATCGTGTAAAACCGGCCGAAATCCTAAAAAAGGCCGAAAAAAAATTGAAAGAGGTTGTTACGGCTCTATCCGGATAGAATAGATCGTCCCTAGATAGTCATTGCCTTTGAACAGCGGTACAAGATGGAACTTCCCGGTGCCACCCTCAAAAAGTGTGGACTCAAAAACCGTTTCTTTTCTGGAATTTACGGCATTGACAAAGTCCAAGTCCTGAGAGTGATTTGGATCGAATTTATAGTTTAAAAGCGTATGATCCGCCGGGACTCCTCCCCTGTTGACCAGGTCCTTATCCACCCACTGGATGCTATAGCATGGATATTTCGCATAAAAGTTTTCAAAAAGTCCTTTTACGGAATCGTCATCACCTTTGGAAACGGCTTTTAGCAATAAATCATTTTTTGAAAGACCGACCAGAGCATCCCCTATTGTTTCGATCCCAAGCTGGCAAAGCGTGCGGTCCGGAGACAAAGTTTTATCGATCGACGTTGTGGCAACTATCTTCCATTGTGTGCCGTACACATCCAGAGTGATCCATGAAGCATTCTTTGTAACGACCTTATCTGTCCCGATCGCATAAAAGTCGTATTTTGAAACACCGCTTTCAATGGTCGCGATCTTTTTTCCAAGATCAAGCAGACCTTTAAACGGCTTGTAAAGATCGTCCGTAAAAAAATTCCTGCCTATCTCTTCGTCGTCTTTGTCGTATATTATCTTCCCGTCAGGCTGCATGACCCATACATCGACGGAGACCCCGCGTGTTTCATTGTCTATGATGCTTCTTAAAAGTGTCTGGGGCCTTATCAAAAGGCTTGTGGCTCCAAGGAACAAGCCGTCATAAGTAAGTATCGGATGTTGGAAAGCGACGGCGTAAAAACCCTCTATAGCCAGGAACTCCCGGCTGAGAGCCGGCATTTTGGTATCTCTGACCCTTTGGAACTGCTCCTGGCCACTTATGTCAGTTCCCATAACTCCCGGGACAGGTGGCTGAACGGCCCGGATGATGCCGTTCCTATTTACATACGCCACATCAAAAACATATGGCACACTGGTCCTTACCTCGTCAAGTATCGGATTGATAGTAAAAGGGTCTATTCCTGTGGTGTTGGCCTGCGTTACAAAGGTCTTGCCGGACATTGCCTGCTGATTAAAAGAATCAACGCTTTTTTCCGATATTTTTTTGGAGGACAGATCAAGGTAGAGATCGAGCGAACGGAATGTTTTTAGGACCGTGTCCCCGATCGTCTTAAGCGAAGAAGAAATATCGCTGTCCGCATAAGCGTAATTTTGCACTGCAAACAGCACAAGGATCAATATAAAAGCGGGCAAAAGCAATATCTTCCGCATATTATTGGATTATAGTATAGCAGAAGTAGCAATGGCTTGCATTTCTTTCTATAATAGTAAGGTGCAAATAGAAATCTACCTTAGATCACTTGCTTCCAAAGAAAAAGCAAAGATATTGTCAGGCTTCTTTAAGACAGGCCCGGGACAGTATGGAGAGGGAGATGTTTTTCTGGGCATAACTGTTCCTAAAATAAGAAAAGCAGTGAAAGCGTTTGAGGGAATAACCCTTGCTGAATTAAAAATACTTCTCGGATCAAAATACCATGAGGAGCGCCTTGCCGCCCTACTCATACTAGTAGCACAATATAAAAAGGGCGATGAATTTCTAAGAAAAAAGATATTTCAACTTTATTTAACCAACACCAGACACATTAACAACTGGGACCTTGTAGATCTTTCGGCCGAACATATAGTAGGACAGTATCTTTCGGACAGGCCCAAAGACCTTTTGTACAAGCTTGCCAAGTCCAAAGATCTTTGGGAAAGAAGGATATCAGTCCTTTCAACATTCGCGTATATAAAGGAAGGAGAATGCGATGAGACTTTAAAGATATCCGAAATGCTCTTAAAAGATGATCACGACCTTATTCACAAGGCGGTCGGCTGGATGCTTCGAGAAGTCGGCAAAAGATGTTCGATGCAAAAAGAAGAAGCTTTTTTGAAAAAACACTACAAAATAATGCCCCGCACTATGCTCAGATACGCCATAGAAAGATTCCCCGAAAAGAAAAGGCAGATGTACCTGAGAGGACAAGTATAGGATATCATTTACAATCTCAAGACATCTCTGTTAAAATGAGTGGCAGGGCTTGACGCTTTGTGCAATTTGAAATTTGCAATTTTTCATTTGTACTTACGAGCCCTGAGCCTGTCGAAGGGCGAGTGGAGGGGTACTCAAGTGGTTTAAGAGGGCGGTTTGCTAAACCGTTAGATCGCAGAAATGCGAGACGAGAGTTCGAATCTCTCCCCCTCCGAATTTTGCGAGCCGTGCAGGCAAGCAAAATTCCCTTCCTCCTTACTTCTTACTCCTCAAGCCATTGTTTACCGTACCCACACGCAAAATTCGAAGGAGTGAGGAATAAGAAGTAAGGAGTAAGGTGGATGGATCATCTTAAGAACATATTCAAAAAATAGCCCGATTTGCGTATGAACGGCGGGAAAATTGCTGGATCGGGATATATGCACTCCAACTTCAAGGACAAACCTATATATCTGAATGCAAAAAAGCTTTACGGCCTGATTAACAGCATAACCAACCATAAAGTCCCCTTATCATTGAAAGACCAGATATTGAGGGCCTGCATGTCGATAATACTCAATTTTTCCGAAGGATACGGGAGATTTTCAAAGAGAGACAAGAAGCATTTCTATATCACGGCAAGGGCTTCGCTTAACGAAACGGTTGCCTGTTTTGACCTGATAAATGATCACATCAGTATTGACGGTAAAACTGTGGAAGTTTTCAACATCACTACAGAATCTCTATCAAGGATGCTATCAGGTCTGATAAACTCACAAAAATGAGAAAGGCAATTTGCCTATGCCCGCCTACGGGGCGCGGAGGCCGAATCTCTCCCCCTCGAATGCAGGTTCTGATACAGATCTTGTCCAACAAAATCCTACAACTCTTAAACGCCCATTGCCAAATTAGCCAAAAGCGCCTCTGGCGTCCTGTTTGTTACAGGTGAATATCCATTTAATGCTCTTATATTCCAATGGAATTCATCCAGCACATCGCTCACTGAAGGAAAGAAGAACTGCTGTGCGCTCCATCCTGATGCGATCGTGTTTTTAGAACCGACAACACCAATAGGCCCGTCTTGACGGTCAAAGGCAAGTCTTGCAATAGTACTTGCTATTGAAGTCATGTAGGAACCGCGCTCAGTTGCCTCTCCCACTAAGATCATTTTCCCGGTTTTCTTGAGTGAGTCCACAACCGCAGTATAATCAAACGGCACAAGCCATCTGGCATTTATCACTTCAGTAGACACGCCGAGCTCTTCAAATCGTTTGGCAGCTTCTGCCGCAGTATACAGTGCCGTGCCAAAAGCAAGAAGCGTAAGATCTCTTCCTTCCCTGACTACCTGCGGCTGGCCTATAATGCATCCCTCTTGTTCAAAAGTAGGAGCATCGACCTTGAGCCCAAATTTTTCAAGAAGCTGTTGGGTCGTTCTGCCGTAGTCTTTTTGTGATTCAGAAAGTACAAAAGGATTATCCTGTTTCAGCAATGCTGTCAACATAGCCTTTGCATCGTATGGAGTAGCCGGGCAACCTAAATATAAACCGGGAATACCATATAACATTGAGATAAGATCCTGAGAGTGCTGAGCGCCATATTGGCTCCCAACAGAGACTCTTACGCCACCGGGTACCGAAATCTCTCCGGCAGACATTGCTCTCCATTTTGCCAGCTGATTGACTAACTCTTCCGAACCACAAGGAATAAAATCAGAGTACATTATTTCAACCAGCGGCCGCAGTCCGTTTAAAGCCGCGCCGACAGCCCAGCCTATAATAGTACCTTCGCTGATCGGAGCATTGAAGTGCCTGTGGTGCGGCAGCATTGTATGAAGGTCCCTATAAGCTGCAAAAGGGCCGCCCCATTCCCTTATATCTTCTCCGCAAGATACAAATCTCGCGTCCGCGGCCGCTTGCTGCATTATTGTCAGCGCCAAAGCATCTCTATATGTCACTAAAGCCGGATCTTTGTCGTAGATCGTCTTGACCCTCTGATAATGAGGATGTTCTGCAAGAGGGATCTTAATATCTCTGCCTACTTTGCAAGGAACTGCCGGTGTAGTCCCTTTTTTGAACATGAGTCCGGCTAAAGTCACTGATGCCTTGCCGTCAGCACCAAATGGAGGAGATATCTGCGGATCAACTGCCAGCTGCATTGCCCGATATACTCTTTCATCCACATATCGGTCAATTTGATCGAGTTGAGCCTCAACATCCGGTCCCATGGCGGAAACAAGCTGGGATCTGTATCTTGTCATAGGATCCACATCCGGGGCCTTCCATGCTTTAACTTCTCCATCTTCCCTGTATGCACTCTGGTCGCTTGGAGAATGTCCTGTCTGTCTGTAAGTTTCAGAAACAGCGCCCAGCGGCCATCCTCCGGTCCGACCCAAGAGTTCAAATTTCCTTCTGTAAAAATCCATCACTGCCAACGGATCATTACCATTAACTGATTCAGCATGATAACCGTCTTCACGCTCCCCGTAGAAGCGACGGACAAGCCTGTCATATGAAGCGGTTTCTCCGACAGTCTGGCCGCCCATACCGTAAACATTGTCCACAAAATGGCCGATAAGCGGAAGGCCTGATACGCCAAGGCCCCAGAGACTAGCGATCTGCGCCATTCCCATAAAATTGAGTGTTTCCCCTACCGGCCCTCTTGCGGCAGCCCCATCACCTATCATGAACATCACCCTGTTAAAATCAAACTTGCCTTTTTCGGCCATGAAATTTTTTACCAGTTCTGCATAAGCCGCACCCGCTGATATGTTCGCGCTGCTTCCTACTATTGCATTATTTGGTCCTATTCCGAAAGGAAGAAAGAAAACATGCATACTGCCTCCAAGCCCGCGATTGAACCCTGTTTGTTTACAGAATATTTCAGCAGCAAGACCGTATAGGAATGAAGCGATCGAATGGTCTTTGCTCTCATCTATTATGCCAAGCGCTTTAAGAACATCCGGCACAACGATTCCGTCGTCGGCGGCTATTGATGTCAATTCCCCTCCATGATAATCGGCAAGCCTTCCTAAACCTTCTGCTGAGTCTAATTGATGTATTGCGGAAAGGCCTTTTGCAAATGTCGGCTCATGGCTGGCATGTGTTCCAAAAAACAGATCTTCTGGCCTTAAAAAGAACACCCCGCCGACAGCGTTAGCTTCTTCTCCGACGCGCAGATGGGCTGGCCCTCCATACATAAACTCGGGTAATTGGTCTCGACCTTCTATCTTAAAAGTTCTTCCTGTCTTTATGCTCAAGAGAGCTTGTTCCAACCCGCGGCAAAGACGCATGTCCGTATATACCCTTGCAGCTGTCTGTGGTGTAAGCAATCCGCCCGGACGCAGTTCCGTGGCAATATTGCCGGCATATTGATTTACCATTATCCTTGCGCGACGAAGAGCTGTCGGCGCCATCCTTTCCTGCGGGCTGACCATTAAAGACTTGACCATAAAAATATTCTCCTTCGTTATATCCTCTCTTGATGAGAGTCGTTATTCTTACAAAAGTCTATCGAACGTATTTTTTGGAAATTTCACTTATTTTTATAATTCGCCGCAAAAACGTCTGCGGATATTTTCAATGGGATTTGCGGCACAATTTGGCGATAAATAACTAGAACTGTTTTTCCCAAAAGGTAACGGAAAATAAGATGAAAAATACAACAATAAGTCTTCAAATCGCAAGAAACACATTTATCAAAGCGGCCTTTGTTATGCTACTTTCGATCGCCTTCCCATTGCTTTCAATAAACGCCTCGTTTTCTTTAACATTGGAAGAACAAAGGAACCAAATGCACAAAGAAGCGCTGGTAAAAAATGGGAATACCAGAAAACCGGTAATCATAGAAAAATATTTTGATAAGATAACCGGCAAATATGTCGACGTTGCGGCAGGACAGGTGCTGGTTAAACTAAAACCCCGCATATCCGTACAATCACTGGAACTTCTTAACAAGAAAAACAATACTAACAGTGAACACATAGCAAACACAGGAATATTGAGAGTATCGGCAAAAGCGGAAAATATTAGAACTGTTGACAGCCTTATTCAAACATACAAAAATGATCCGAATGTCGAATATTGCGAACCTAATTATATTCGAAAAAAGTTGTCTGCGGCACTAAACGACACTTACTACTCACTCCAATGGGGACTGCCTCAAATAAGCGCGCCTCTGGGTTGGGATATTGAAAAAGGATCTGCCGATGTTGTTATAGCTGTCATTGATACAGGGATGAGCTTTGATCACGAGGACCTGATAAATAAGCAGTGGATCAATCCGGGCGAATGGGGGCCGTCCGGGTCTTATGCAAACAACGGAATAGATGATGACGGAAACGGTTATGTTGACGACTCTATGGGATGGGATTTTGCGCGTAACGACAAAAGACCTCTTGATTTTGACGGGCACGGCACTCATGTTTCTGGGATCGCAGCCGCAGAAAACAAAAATAGCAAAGGGATTGCCGGAGTTGCCTGGAACAATAAAATAATGGCATTGTGCATTTTTGGCGATTCGGACAATGCGACCGTTGCGGACGAATGCCTGGCATTGTATTACGCGGCAAATAACGGAGCAAAAGTAATAAATCTGAGCTTGGGATCACCCGGCTACTCAAATGCGGAAAACACCGCGATCCAATATGCCCACGGCAAAGGCTGTGTGATCGTAGCCGCGGCAGGGAACGACGGAAACTCTACGCTATATTACCCGGCCAGCTATTCCAATGTGATCAGCGTTGCCTCTGTTGACAAAAATGACCTGAGATCGCCATTCTCAAACTATAATTCATACGTAGATGTCTGTGCTCCCGGAGGCTATCGGGCTTCGGCATCTGACCAGATCTACAGCAGCTGCATGTTCTGGACAGGTGATAAATATATAAGCAATTTGTACACGTATCTCAGCGGGACATCGATGTCAGCTCCGTTTGTTTCCGGTCTTGCCGCGCTTCTATTATCTCAAAACCCGGCGTGGACCAATGCCCAAGTTGAAAATAAGATATTTTCGTCCGCAGACGATCTGGGACCTGAGGGCAGAGATAATTATTTCGGCTATGGCAGGATCAATGTTTACAAGGCATTAAATACAGTTCCGTCAACACCAAAAAGTTTTACCGCAAAAAACGGAAAAACGGACACCTCTTTAAGCTGGGTCGCAAACACGGCATCTGATTTGGCCGGATACAAAATATACAGAGCAAATACAAGCTCGGAAGCCTATTCTTTGATCTATACCGCTTCGTCAACTATGGAAGAGTACCAAGATCCTTGCTCCAAAGGCGGATATTATTACAAGATATGCGCCTATGATCTTGGCGGACTGGAAAGCCCTTTTTCGGATATCGCTTGTGCGGCAACCGATGACACGCTTCCCGAAGCCGGGAATTATGACATATCAAGGATATTGATCTATCCAAATCCTTTTACGGGCAGCACTTCCGGCGTTACTTTTGACTTGTTAAAGGGTGATGAGGTGATCAGGATCTATACGATCAACGGCGAATTGGTGACTTCTTCTTCGGTTGTGGGATCATCAAATTGGCTTTGGAATGTCACAAATCTCTCCGGGAATCCTGTTGCGCGGGGAATTTATTTGTTTGTGATCACAAACGGCTCCGGTCAAAAAAGAGCCGGCAAAATAGCAGTGGTGTACTAATTATATGAGAAAATATCTATTATTAATTGTAATAGTTTCTTTGGTTTCGATCACGATAAGCCAAACCGGCTTATCGTCAAATTCGAGCACAGGAACAACTTCAGCGGCGTTTTTAAAGTCTCAGTGCGGGGTCCGTGCAAATGCAATGGGGAACGCTTATATTGCCGTTGCGCAGGATAATGACGCCATTTACTTTAATCCTGCCGGACTGGCTTTTTCAAATGCATTTGAAGTTTCATCGATGTATTCGAGCCAACTTTTGGGCATAAGCGATACAAATGCTTCAATAATATTGCCGTACAGCGGGTCTGCACTTGCATTTGCCCTTGATTATCAAAATACCGGCGGCATAGAAGAAACGACTGTAGCACAACCCTCCGGGACCGGACAAACGCTAAATTTCATGAATTATACATTGATATCATCTTATGCAAAACAATTAACACCGGGTATTTCATTTGGGCTCAACGGAAAATTGTTAAATGAAAGCATATGCGGCAGTGATCTTCAAGGATATGCCGCGGACTTTGGTATATTGTGGAGACTATCCGATACTTATACCTGCGGCGCCGTATTAAAAAATATTGCCGGCTCATTCGGCAAAAGTCCTTTGCCGGCAAATTACGGCCTGGGACTGGCCTGTAATTACAAGCCTGTATTGTTGGCTATTGATGTCAACATGCCAAACGACAATAATACGCAGATAAATATCGGGGCGGAATATAATTTTAATGACACTCTTTTTGGCAGGGTTGGCATTAACACCGGATCAGAAGAAAACTCTATCGGCAATATCAGCGCGGGGATCGGTATAAAAAAGGAAGATTTTGATTTTAATTATGCGTACGTTCCATACGGTGATCTGGGCGCCACACATAGATTTTCCATAAACTTGATGCCTTTCGGAGAGCTCACTACTAAACTTGAATGAGAAGTAACGTTCAAGTACAATCCTTGGCGTACTGCCTTACGAACAACCAGTTGATCAGATGTTTCCTGTGCCTGTCTGCCTGCCACTCACAGCTTTTACGGAACATCCCCACATGTTTTTTTCTGAATAATTGCAATAATTTAACCGTTATCCTGGGGAATTTTACGGGAAGGTTGTTGTTGTACCATACCGCAAATTCTCTTGTGCTCATCCCCCGGTTTTCGGTCTCAACAGACTGTTTGTAAGTCATAGTTACATTATGTTCCTGTTTTCACTGATCTACAACCATAGATAAGACAAACTCTCAAAAACATCCCGTAGAACGGTCGCAAAACCTTCAGTTGTGTTATAAAATGAACGTTATGCACCCTTTAGCGGATGAAATAATACACTCGAACAGGCACACAGCGGCGCTTGAAATAACCCCGGAAGCCAAGCTTATCGTAAGGTTGCCTAAAAATGCGGACAAAGCGTTCATATATACCTTTATAGAAGCAAAAAGACCATGGATCCTAAAGAAAAAAGGCATGATGGCAAAGCAACTTGAGGAAAATTCTGAAATTCGGATGGTCGCTTGTTCAGAAGAAGACAAAGAAGAAGCGGCCCGTTTAATAAAAGATAGGCTTGATCTGTATTCTTCAAAAATGGGCGTAAAATATGACTCTTTTAAGATATCCGGCGCAAGAAAAAGATGGGGGGTCTGCTGCAGGCGGGCAGATATCAGGATAAACTGGAGACTGGCAAAAGCACAAGAGAAAATACTTGATTATGTCATTGTGCACGAACTATCACATATAAAAGAAAAAAATCATTCAAAAAGGTTTTGGGCTCTGGTAGCTCAAATACTGCCCGATCATAAAGCGCACAGGAAATGGCTCAGAGAATGCGGTCACAGATTGCACGTTCAATATAATTAGATGGCGGGGTCATAACATGCTAAAATATCCTCATGAATAATATATTTAAGTGGGTCGGGATCGTGCTCGCTTCTGTTATCGCACTGATCGTTATCGCGGCCGTTTCTCTGGCGCTGTTTCTGCCTCTTGATAAAATAAAGGATTTTGCCGCGGCTGAATTATCGAAAACACTTCATCGCGAAGTCAAGATAGAAAAAGCTTCCTTCAATATTTTTACCGGGCTGAGGCTGGAAAAGATATCCATTTCAGACAGACAAAACAACATAAAAAGACCGTTTATTTCAGCTGATGCCATCGAACTGCATTATGATCTCTGGCCCCTGCTCTACCGTAAAATAGTCATAAGGCAGATCGGGCTGGCCAAACCGGAAATATTCATAGAAAAATCTTCTGCCGGTGATTTTAATTTCTCAGATATGTTGACAGCGCAAAAAACAGTCGAAAAAACCGAGAACAAAAAATCGGACTTCCCGTTCGAGCTGTTCGTGGACAGTTTTTATGTCAGGAACGGAAAGATCGTATATTCTGACCGCGGCAACGCAGCGACATCTTCGGTAAACAACTTTAATCTATCGGTCTCCGGGTTCGATCTTGCAATGTCAAAACCGATAGATATCAAGACCTCTTCAGATATTCTGTACCAAGGGAAAATTGTGCCGCTTGCTCTGTCATGCAGAGCAAAATTCGATCTCCCTAAAGAAGAGGCGTCGGTTTCTTACATTGTATTATCCGTTGCCGGAGAAAAAGCCGCTGCTTCCGTGTCCGTTTCGAATTTCAAAAATGGTCCCGACATCTCAATGAACCTGGCTTCTCAAAAGATATCGGTTGATCCGCTTTTGTCGATCTTCGCATCACAGGATAAAAAGTCCGAGAAAAAAAGTGATGTCACAAAGACCATCGACCTTCTCACAGCATCAATTCCCAGGACATTGACGGCAAAAGCCTTCGTCAACATATCAAATCTCACATTTCAGAATTTTACGGTAGACAAGATCGTGTTATCCATGGGGCTTGCGAACAAGGTCGCAGCTCTTGACCTGAAAGAAATAAAGTTCTACGAAGGCACTTTGTCGGGAAACCTGAAAGCGAACTTAAACGTTTCAGGGATCGCTTATGAAGCAAAAGGCCTCAAGCTGACAGGGTTCAATGCGCATCCATTTTCCAACTCGATCATCGACACTTTCCTTACGAGCCTTACCGATTATAAGGACTTGCGCGACAAGATATACGGGAAACTGGATATCCTCGTTTCTTTAAGCGGCAGAGGCGTAGAACCGAAAACGGCGCTAAACAATCTGGTCGGCGATGCAAAACTTTCATTAAAAAACGGGGAAATAAGAAAAACAAAGATACTGGCCTCCATCGGAGACTTAATAAAATCCAATTCTCTAAAGGGGGATATGAAGATCGGAGAGCTGATCGCGGATGCAGGGATAAAAAACAGCATAGTAAACATAAGAAAGCTGGCTTTTGCCCGCAAGGATTTTAAACTGGATTTTAAAGGCGGGGTAGACCTGAGCCATCTCTTGTGGGTCGCCGGCAACCGGCTGACATTGTCTCTTGCTCCCCAAGCTGTAACCGGCCTCAGCAAAGAATATGCATTATTGCGGAACTCTTCCGGATGGCTTGAAGTGACATTTGAGCTGACAGGAAGCCTAAAGCTGCCCATCCCAAAACCAATCCTCGAAAAACCGATCGAAAATATCAAAAAGAAAGTCGAAGAAAAAGCCCGGACGATCATCAATGAAGAAAAAGAAAAGGCAAAGACAGCGATCACCGACAAAGTGTCTTATGAAGCGGACCGACTAAAGAAAGATGCTGCCGAAAAAATAAAAGGGCTGATAAAATTCTAACCGGTATTTATCGGCCGGAAGCCGATGCTGCCGTTTTTTTCACAAAAATGTGCTATTATATGTATGTCGAGATTAATGATTGAGAATTAAAAAGGCTTCTGCTTCTTTTTTGTGAGTGTTACCACGCAATTGGTCCTCTAAATCATTATTCAGCAGAAAAATCTTTTAAGGAGCACCTTTTCATGAAAAGCATATTTGTAGGCAATCTTCCCTGGTCAGCCACGGACGCCGAAATGACGGAAAAATTTTCCCAGTTCGGCAACGTGATATCGGCCAGAATAGTGAACGATAAGTTCACCGGAAAATCGCGCGGATTTGGTTTTGTTGATATGGAAGACGCGGACGCAGCCAAAGCTATAGCCGGCATGACCGGTTATAAGTGGGGCGATCGCGAACTGACAGTCAATGAAGGCAGGCCCAAAACCGAGAAACGTTCGTTCGACAGATATTAATTAATATCGTTGACTGACTTGAGCCCCGCACTTTCCACAAAAGAAAGTGCGGGGCTTTTTTTTGTCGTATAATTATATTTAGTCATGAAACTCAAAGATCCACTTTCGGGCGCATTGCATTTTGCCGGAGCTTTGCTGTCCATAGCGGTAATGGTCGTACTTATATTATCGGGACAAGGCGATCCGTGGAAATTAGTCTCATTTACAATATACGGAGCAACTTTGTTCATCCTATATTCTTTCAGCACTTTATATCACTCTCTTCCGCAAGAAGCCGGCGGCAAGGACCAACTGTTTAGAAAGCTGGACCACCTGTCGATCTATCTTTTGATAGCCGGAACTTATACGCCGTTTTGTCTTGTTACGATCAGAGGTCCCTGGGGCTGGTCACTTTTTGGAGTGATCTGGGGACTTGCGGTCATAGGCATTTTGGTCCAATCGGTATATATAAACGTAAAAAGATGGATTACAACGCTTGTCTATATAGGAATGGGTTGGATGGTAGTTTTTGCACTGAAGCCTTTGTTTGAGAATCTTCCAATAAACGGCATTTATTTGCTTATTGCCGGAGGCCTGGCCTATTCAGTCGGCGGAGTCATTTATGCCACCAAGAAGCCGAGTTTCTCAAAATATTTCGGGTTTCACGAACTCTGGCATATCTTTGTGCTTGTGGGATCATTTTTACACTTTTTATGCATTTTGATGTTTGTATAACGCGTTGAAAAGTGTCAACGTAAAAAACAAAGACTAGGGAAATTAGGAGAAAACACTTGCTTGACCTTATTCTTCTAGTCGTATCTTACTGTTATAGTAACACTCCTACTAGTGCTCAAAACTCCGTTACTCACTGTTACCGTCAATACCTTGTCCACAGTTGAGGTAACAGATGGGGCATTCCAGGTTACGTTGCTGCCATCACCAGTAAATGTGCCGCTCCCGCTCCATGTATACGTAAGATCAAGTCCATATGGATCAGAAGCATAACAAGTGAGTGTAAGAGATCCTTCCGAATCCACCGCTGATGCAGAAGCAGCCAGATTAGTAATAACAGGAGCTGCCGCATTAACCGCTTCAATATTCAAAGAATCTGTAGAAGATGCACCCTTTGTATTTGTCACTATAACAGTGATTTCGTAAAGTCCTGTGATAGCAGGGGCTTTCCATTCGATAGATGATCCTCCAGACAAAACGGTTCCGCTTGTAGCAATCCAGGTATAAGACAGAGTCAAACTGTTGGGATCAGTAGCGGTACAAGTAACAGCAGAATTTTTTCCGACAACCACAGGATTTGGGACAGCCACTAAACTGTTTATTATGGGTGCATCCGCCTCTACTACAACTATGCTAACGGTATCAGTAACAGAGTTTGTACCGTCGCTGACAACTAATGTTATCGTATAGGTCCCGGCAGCAGCAGGAGCCGTCCAAGCAACGATACTCCCCGTATTGCTCGACAGAGATCCGCCGCTCGCGTTCCATGTATAAGACAAGGCCAGCCCAGAATAGGATATTGCTTCGGCAGAGATCGAAACGGAAGTTGCGGGAAGGACTGTGCCGGACGGGGAAACGGTGATACCCGAAATTACCGGAGGTAAGACCCCGCAGCCTAAGAACAACACCGCTATGAACGAAACCACCGCGCATATCAGGAAAGCCGGAAATATTTTTTTCATTTTTCTTAACAGAAATTCTACAACATCCTAGCAAAAACTGCAAGAGTAAAATTGGAGCCGACAAGAAATCGGGCTACGCTATTGACAAACTCTAACAGAGGTATATATAATACTAAAGTGTTTTAGCATACAAAGGAGGTGAAATAACATCCGGTTTATGCTGGGACGGGGTTCAAGGAAAAAAGCTTAACGGAGGGAACTAGGATACTCCAAATAAAGCGATTTTCTAACGAATTCAATATTTAAATAACCGGACTGAACTAAAAATGAAAAAAGTAATTGGAATACTCTTAGCTTTGACGTTTGTCGCGGTATTGGCAGCAGGTTCTTACGCAAGGACGCTTGGAGAAGAAAAACAGGCTGTCAGAGATTACCTCAAGGTAATCGATGCCAAGATAATCAAGTACAGAGCACAGGGCAACACGGTAAAGATGAAACAGCTGCAGGCCGAAAAACAAGGTACGTTGAGGAGATGGGAAAAATTAAAGGCTCAGTTGGAATCCGAAGAGACTCCTTGGGTACCTCCTACACCGGCTCCAGTCGCTCCGGCTCCCTCAGTGAAACCAGTTTCAGCTACAGCTGGAATGGGTTTAACGATGGGCGGTAAGGTCGGTTTAACGGCTGGCCTTTTTGCAGTGACGGGCGATCTCGACTACGCATTGGACAGCATTCTTCCGGGCGCAAAAGCCAGGTTGAGCGTTGACTATGTGACCGGGAACAACCCGAAGGTTGCCGCTAAGGTAGACAACCCGATGAAAGCAGTTGACATAAAGATCGGCGGAACTTATGCATTAGACATGCTTAAGAACGCTGCTTTACCTGTTGATTGGTACTTGGGTGCGGCCTATATTATCCCTGTAAAGGTGAATAACGCCAGAACAGGGAAATGGGGTGCCGAAGCTTATCTCGGTGGTAAGTACATGGTGCCTGATTTCGGTACCATCTATGGAGAACTCGGTTACGCAGGTTTGAAGTATGCAAACAACGTAGCCGCTCTTAGAGGTGTGAACGTAGCAGTAGGATATGCCTACTCGTTCTAAGATCAGGACTTGATAGGATCCTTATGGCAAGGCTTCCGATTTTTTCGGAGGCCTTGTTTTTTTTGAACAAATCATTCCCATCAAGTTGCGGCCATACATTATTGACAGACCCAATCCAAGATTGTATTCTATATATAGTTTGGCGGTCAAAAGGAGGTGAGAAGTATTTCGGTTGCCGTCAAATCCAGCGGATGTTGAAGTTGTGAACGCTTAGAAAGAGGGAACTAGGATACTCTTAATTAAGATATTAATGACTTTAGATGTTTCGCCGGATATTTGAACCGAAAGAAAAATAAATGAAAAAGTTTCTAGCGATCCTTCTCAGTGTTTCTTTGGTTGCCTGCTTATCCGCTTCTTCATTCTCTGCCGTAAAAAAGGTTGTTAAAAAGAAACCGGTAGTGAAGAAGAAAGTAGTTAAAGTAGCTCCTAAGAAAGTAGTACCGGTAAAACCGGCTATTGAAACACCTTGGATACCTCCAACACCGGCCCCAATCGCTCCGGCTCCCGCTCCGAAGCCGGTTTCATCGGCCGGAATGGGCATGACGGTAGGCGCTAAGGTCGGCTTAACGGCCGGTCTTTTTGCGGTAACGGGCGATCTTGATTACTCATTGGCCAGCATTCTTCCGGGCGCAAAAGCCAGGTTGAGTGTTGACTATGTGACCGGGAACAACCCGAAGAGCACCGCCACGATCGACAACCCGATGAAATCAGTTGACGTAAAGCTCGGCGGAACTTATGCATTAGACATGCTTAAGAACGCTGCCTTACCTGTTGATTGGTATTTGGGTGCGGCCTATATTATCCCTGTAAAGGTAGATGCCGGCAGAACAGGGAAATGGGGTGCCGAAGCTTATCTAGGCGGCACGTACAAAGTTCCTGATTTCGGTACCGTCTATGGAGAACTCGGTTACGCAGGGTTGAAATATGCAGCCAACGCAGCCGCTCTCAGAGGCATGAACTTAGCAGTAGGATATGCCTACTCGTTCTAAGATCAGGGCTTGATAGGATCCTTATGACAAGGCTTCCGGTTTTTTCGGAGGCCTTGTTTTTTTACGGGGTGATCCCTTTGAAAAATGAGGAGTAATCCGTAAGCGCTTGTTTGTATTGTGCTTTTGCCTCTGATCTTGATATCTCCCAATTCTTTAACTGTCCATCCTCGACTTTATCAAAGTTGAAATAAACATAACCTTTTATAAGGTTGTCGGAACTGCCGATCTTCTTCTTTCCCGTGATCCATTCAACTGCCAAGTAAAGCCATTGCGGTTTTCTGACCGTTTCATCATTTTCATCATTTGCATCACAGGCTGTCTCTCCTATCATTGTCGGCTTACCATAACTTGCGATATCATCGATCGTCGTATCAAAAAGCTGCTGCGCGCTTTTCCACGAGGCGCCATAATCCTGCGTATTATACCCATCAACCGCAATCCAATCGACGTAATCGTTCCCGGGGTAATATTTGGATATGTCATCGCAGTCTATATTAGGATCCCATACCCAGGTTATTTTGCCGGCATAATTGCTCATCAGATCATGAACATGCACATAAGCTTCTTTATAAAGTTCCGGTTTGTCTGCCCACGGATACCAGTCAGCGTTCATCTCGTGACCAAAGCTGACAAACAAGGATTTGTCGTAGTTTCCGGCATCCCGGGCAAAGTTTGTAAGCATTTCATCAAAATTGCCCGCTATTATTTTTTCCAGGCTGAAGGAATCATCATCCGCACCTGCCCAGCTCCAAGGTTCAAGTTTTATGAACAAAACAGCCCCTTTGTCTGAAACAACCTCGGCCTCGGCCAAAGGGAATCCTCCAGAAGACCCCATGGTATTAAAAGCCAGGAATTTGAGCACTATATCAAGCTTTTTGCCGGACATAGCCTCAAAATCTTCGATCTTTGCGGCAGTTATTGTATCTTCTCCCAAAAATGCACCTTGGTATACACAGTCTGTTTTAGATGAAATTGCTGTATGTTCCGGGACAACGGGATTGCTCACCCGGCCACAGGACAATAATCCCGCACAGCCAAGCATCAGAAGAAGAGCGATAATCAAAAATTTGCCGGTACTCATATATTATGGATTATAGCAGAGGAGTTCCTGACAGGAGACCGTACCAGGACAAGCTTTGCAATATATATGAGGAATATGTATAATATCTTATAAAATAGGCGGAAGGAGAACTATTATGAAGTACGGCGTAAGCGAGGTTTTTGACTGCTTGGATGTTGCGTTTGACAGAAAAAAAATCTTATTGCAGCTTGCAGGGATAGCTATTTCGGTAGGTGCGGTATTTCTCTCTTCCTGGATAGGAGGACAGATCAAGAATGATCTGACAGCAAATATTATTAACATTCTTGGCATGGTCGCCGTATTTCTAATAATGGCAACGATCTTTGCCGCAATAAGCAGGATGGCTTACAAGGAACTTACCGTGGGAGAAAAGCTATCGCAAAAAGAAGCTTTGGCCTTTTCAAAAAAGAATCTTGTTTCCATAATCTTTTCGCCGGTTATAATTGTAGCCGCCGGAGGAGCGGTCCTTCTGGCAGAATATTTGATTTTTATTCTGGGCAGGTTTTCGGCTTTCCAGATAATAATCTCGATCTTCTCAGTGCCCGTCCTTTTGATAAACGCCGTCATAGCACTGACTTTTGCCCTGGCCGTTTTCTTTATCTATCCCATAATAGCTGTTGACGAATCCGGGCCCATAAAGACTTCAAGAAAGATCTTGTCCGCGGCCGTTTCGGCTCCCGTAAAAGTTCTATGCGGTTCGGCGCTCACTGCCTTGTTGGGAATACCTGTAATATTGTCTCTGGCCAGCATACTGTTCCTGGCAAACATCTCGACCATTTCGATGTTCGGAACAGCTTCGGGTATCTTTGAGGCAATGAAAGCAACTGAGATCCCGTCTATCCCGGTAACTACTTACGTTGCTTGGTCGATATTTCTTGTGTCTTTATCGGCACTGTCAGGAGCTGTTCTGTCTTTCGCTCTGGTCTTTACAAAAACAGCTGCGGTATCTATATACCTGAGCATAAAAAGCTCTCTAAAATAAGCGTTTATTGCCATTCTTTTTGCGCTCGTAGCTTAACGGATAAAGCGCCCGCCTACGAAGCGGTAGACTGTGGGTTCAATTCCCGCCGAGCGCAAATAAATCTTCGTATTTCATTTCCAACATCTTAAAGCGACTGCAGGAGTTTATCCCGCCAAAGGCGAGAAAGCAGTAG
Source organism: Candidatus Margulisiibacteriota bacterium (assembly GCA_041650595.1). Taxonomy (GTDB): domain Bacteria; phylum Margulisbacteria; class WOR-1; order JAKLHX01; family JAKLHX01; genus CALFCX01. Next base: position 191,443 of record JBAZKW010000001.1, on the reverse strand, counting down.
GCCACAGGTTCGAATCCCTGCCTGCCGGCAGGCAGGCTGTTGGGCGCAAATTATTTCCCACCGGAGTTTACCCCGCACTTTCTATCGCTTGGCTAATTAAGTTGTGTTTAGGAATAGAAAGTGCGGGGAAGCGGTAGACTGTGGAGCTTGATTCCCGCCGAGCGCAAATGATCACATCGCGTACTTTATGGAAAAATAATGCGTTGTATTTTCGGCAAGACTGCCGTATCCGTGATAAGCATAATCAAAAGAGACCGGCGCAAAATTAATGCCGACACCATAGGTCAGATTGGTTTCAACCCCTACCCCTGCAACCTGAGCGCTTGGCTGCTGGTCCAGTCCTATCCTCAGCGCGAGTTGTTTTACAGGTTTCCATTCGATCCCTGAATGAAAAAGCAAAAGATCGCTGGCAGAATCCATATTTTTCTCAAGGTCGAGCAGAAATACCAGCTCCGAAGTGGAGGATACAGTTATAGCATCCTTTCCTATTATCTTTACAGCGGACCCGATCTTAAGCCCTGCCGGAATATTTTCCGCCACTCCGTTGCGCTTCCAGAAAAAACCTCCGCCCATGTTTGTTGGCAGGATATTCGAAAGTACCAGGCCCATATCCAGCCAACGGGCCGCTTTGAATTTCAGTCCCAGATCCAGATCCGCGCCGCTGCCGGACGCGCCCTCCAAAGAGGCCGAAGTCTCGGAAAAACTCTGCAGATAATACTTGAGGCTTGTACCGAAAGAGATGTTTTTTAGACGGGGGTTTTTGAATATCTCGCCCAAACTGCCGCCGTATGAGAGCATAAAAACATTTGAACCGTAATCCGTATATCCGTAAGTATCGGGCCTCAGTACGCCCGACACATCGGTCCATCTTGTAAGAGGTATCCCCTGAACGGAAGAATTTACTATTGCTGCGCCCACGCGGCCGATCTCGAGCGGCATAGCGGCAGCCAGAACAGTATAGCCGACTTCGTTGATCAGGGAAGCTTTCATCGAAACAAAATCAAAGTTTTTTGCCGAAGAAAGACCAGCGGGATTCAGGAATACCGCGCTGGCATCATCGGCAAGACCGACATAGGCACGGCCCAGAGCTATAGGGCGCGCCCCTACCCCGACCGCTACAGGATCTATTATTGATCCGGCAAAAACGGAAGAATAAAATACTGCCAACGACAATAATGCCGCTAAAGCAACTCTTCTTATGGCCATTAATAGATATTGTAAACTTTAGCGTGTGAAGCGTCAAGCAAAAGGGAAGTATTTTTCTGTATAATGTAATAACAGTGTCATCCAACATCAGAAATTTTTCGATAGTCGCACATATAGACCACGGCAAGTCCACGCTAGCGGACAGACTGCTTGAACACACCGGCACCATAGAAAAACGGCTTATGAAAGAGCAGATACTCGACAGCATGGACCTGGAAAGAGAACGCGGGGTCACTATAAAAGCAAAAGCTATAAGGATCGATTACAAAGGGTATATCCTAAATCTTATTGACACTCCGGGCCACGTGGATTTCGGCTATGAGGTTTCGCGCGCCCTGGCCGCGTGTGAAGGAGCTCTGCTGGTAGTAGATGCCGCTCAGGGCATAGAAGCCCAAACACTGGCAAATGCATATCTGGCTATTAACAACAACCTGAAAATAATCCCGGTTATAAACAAAATAGACCTTCCCAGCGCCGACCCGAAAATGGTGGCGCAGGAACTTAACCATGTTTTCGGAATAGAAGAAACAGAGATCGTTCATGCGAGCGCAAAAAGCGGCATAGGCATAGAAGAAGTATTAAACGCAATTATTGAAAGGGTCCCTCCCCCTTCCGGGGACCTTGATGCTCCTTTGCAGGCGCTTATCTTTGACTCGCACTACGACATCTACCGCGGGGTCGTGATCTATACGAGGATAGTAAACGGAAAAATTTCTGCCGGAGAAAAAATAAGGATGATGAGAACAGGAACTGAATTTGAAGTGCTGGAGACGGGGATCTTTAAATTAAATCTTGTCCCTGCACAAAGTCTGATCGCGGGAGAGGTCGGCTATATTATAGCCAACATCAAAGACGTGCGCGATGCGCATGTAGGCGATACTATCACTTCAGCAAATAATCCCGCAAAAGAGGCCCTGCCCGGCTATAAAAAAGCAAAACCCATGGTCTTTTGCGGGCTCTACCCCATAGATGGAGATGAATACTCCTGCCTCAAAGACGCATTGGACAAGCTTTCGCTAAATGATGCTTCGCTTTTTTTTGAGCCCGAAACTTCTTTAGCCCTGGGGTTCGGTTTCCGCTGCGGATTCCTGGGGCTTTTGCATTTTGAAATAGTACAAGAAAGGCTTGAGAGGGAATACAAGCTCTCTCTGATTGCGACAGCGCCAAACGTGGTTTACAAGATAAATCTGAATGACAAAAAAAACATCTATATCGATAACCCTTCCAAGATGCCGGACATGTCCAGGGTGGACTTCATAGAAGAACCGTACTACAAAGTAACGGTGCTTTGTCCGGAACGCTATGTCGGCCCTATCATGACCCTGTCCTCTGAAAAAAGAGGTACTTTTATCAACATGGAGTATCTTGATATGAGCCATGTCATGCTCACATACCAATTCCCTCTTGCGGAAATAGTAACGGAGTTCTATGATATGTTAAAGTCCGTATCTCAGGGATACGCTTCCATGGATTATGAATTTTTAGGTTATAAAGAAGCGGACCTTGTCAAGCTAGATATTTTGATAAATGACGAGCCGGTGGATGCGCTCTCGGTGATAGTCCTAAGACAAAATGCGCACTATCATGGCAGGAAGATCGTTGAAAAGCTTCGCGGGGTGATCCCCAGGCAGATGTTCGAAGTGCCTGTACAGGCCGCGATAGGCAGCAAAATAATTGCCCGCGAGAACATAAAGGCAATGAGAAAAAATGTTCTGGCGAAATGCTACGGAGGCGATGTCACCAGAAAGCGAAAATTGCTCGAAAAACAGAAAAAAGGCAAAAAAAGGATGAAGAGGGTCGGCAAAGTGGACATCCCGCAGGAAGCTTTTCTTTCGGTGCTCAAAATTAAGTGAAATTTCCTGTTTTTTCTGTCGAGATTATATCGGGAGAAAAAAGCGTATATGGCTGAACAAAACAAAAGGCCCCGCGACACCAATCAGTATATGCGCGAGCTCGCACGCAGAGCTTTCAGAAATGTCCCCTCTTTTGAAGACCGGGCGATAGAGCGGGTCGAGAACCGTCTTGAGATGAGAAAAGACCCTATTCCAAAACAGCGTTTTACCGGTCTTGGAACCGGGCTGGCAGCAGGGATAATGGTCTGCGTTTTGGCATATTACTTTGGGATCCCGTTCTCAAGCACCGAAAAAGTATTTATAACGGTACAATTCGGGCTACTCGGCGGATTAATAACATACATCTGCTCATGAGCCGGACAGGATTATATTTTCATATCCCATTCTGCAAAAAAAAATGCGACTATTGCGATTTTTGTTCATTTGCAGGTTCTGATGAAACCCTCCACAGGAACTATCTCAAAGCTCTTCAGAAAGAGCTCGACTTTGGACCCGATCTGCAGATAGCCACGGTATACATAGGCGGAGGCACACCCACGATACTTTCGAACAAATCATTGGAAAAACTTATGGATATTGTACGGGCGGGTTTTGTACAGGCGGGTTTTAAACCCGCCTCTACCCCATCGCCTATCGAATTAACTATAGAGGCAAATCCCGGTACAATTGATTATTACAAGCTCAAAACTCTCAAAGACCGCGGGGTAAACCGCTTGAGCATAGGAGCCCAGTCATTTGATGATAAAGAATTGAAATTGCTGGGGAGAATACATGATACCGAAGATATCTATGCGTCTTACGAGGCCGCGATAAAAGCGGGATTTTCAAATATAAATCTGGACCTTATTTTCGGTCTCCCGGGCCAGACCGTGGACGACTGGAACATATCTCTAAAAAAAGCCGTAAAGCTCCGTCCAAAACACATTTCCGCATACAATCTGCAAATTGAGGAAGAAACCCCTTTCCATGAAAGATATATTGTAAGGGCCGGTCGCGACCGGCTCCGACAGGATAACGACACAGAATATCACATGTACGCCGACACCATCGATCTTCTGAAATCCGAAGGATATATCCATTACGAAATATCCAATTTCTGCCTTCCCGGATTTGAATGCAGGCACAATTTGAACTACTGGGAGAACGGCGAGTACCTTGGAGTTGGCGTGGCCGCCTCTTCGCACCTTAACGGAGGCAGACGGAAAAACACAAATGATCTGAAAAGATATCTAGTCAACCCAGTAAATTCCGGCATAAAAGAAAGGCATTCCAAAAAGAACGAAATAGCGGAAACTATGTTCATGGGACTTCGGCTGATAAAGGGAGTGTCCCTAAACTGTTTTAAAAAGCGTTTCGGAAAGTCTTTGCAAGAGCTTTACAGAAAAGAAATAAAAGAGCTGTCATCCGAAGGGCTTGTTGAACTTGAGGGAGGACATCTGCGCTTGACCGGCAAAGGGCTTTTCCTGGCAAACGAAGTATTTGAAAGGTTTGTCTAGCACTTATTTAAACAAACTTGACACCCAAATAAACGGCTGTTATAATTAGCACTTGAAGGGCAAGAGTGCTAATATGATCCTCGAATACCTTGACGAAAGAAAACAAAAAGTACTTCAGATAATCGTCGAAGATTATGTGACCTCAGCCGAGCCTATCGGCTCCAAAGCTGTCACCGAAAATCACAATATAGAGGCCAGCCCCGCCACAATAAGGTTCGATATGGCTGATCTCGAAAAAAAGGGATTCATAAAAAAACCCCACACCTCCGCAGGCAGGATCCCTTCCGACAAGGGCTACCGGTTTTTCATCGACCAGATCATGGAGATAGAACAGCTCGCAAAAAGAGAGATCGAGTTCATAAAAAACAATACGGGAAAAGTCGAGAAGGACAATTTGCTCGAGATCGTAGGTAACATCTTATCGGATTTGTCCGGCAACACTTCGATAGTCATAACGTCAGACAAACATAACAATGTATACGTCTGCGGAATATCGAGAATGCTGAGACAGCCGGAGTTCAATCTGAGCGAGCAGATATGTGACGTGGTAGAAACCATAGAACAGCATTCCTCGATATCGGGTGTTTTGAACGAATATATAGAGGAAGCAGGCGACCTTTCCATACATATAGGCGATGAAAACCGCCAAAAACCATTGAAAAAGTGTTCGGTAGCTGTTACCCCCTTCAAGGAAAAAGGTATAATCAGCATTGTCGGCCCCACCAGGATGGATTACAAAAAAGTCTCGGCCGTCCTTAGATATTTTGCGGACCTGCTGGAGGAAACAAGTTTATGAAAATAGTCGGAGGAAAGAATAAAATGAGCGAAACTGAAAAAGAGTGTTGTGAACACAAGAGAGAAATAGAAGAGCTTAAAAAACTGATCGAAGAAAAGGACACAAAGTTCGAAGAACAGAAGAATCAAATGCTGCGCCTTATGGCAGATTTTGATAATTTCAAAAAAAGAACGGTCACTGAAAAAGAGGACATTATCTGTTTTTCCAACGAAACCCTTATCCTGGCGCTCCTGCCCATATTGGACAACTTTGACAGGGCTTTTGTGCACGCCGCGGAAACAAAGGATTCTGCAGCAAACGACGAGCTTCTCAAAGGATTCGCGCTGATAAAAAAACAGCTTGAGGATATTTTGAACAAGGTCGGGCTTTCAAAGATCGATGCTCTCGGAAAAAAATTCGATCCTGTCTACCACGAAGCGGTATTGACAAGGGATACCCAGGACCAGCCCGAAGGGCTTGTGATAGAAGAGATGCAAAAAGGCTACATGCTGAAAGAAAAGGTAATCAGGCCGGCAATGGCTATAGTATCTAAGAAAGGAGAGGCAAAAGATGAGTAAGATCATTGGGATCGATCTGGGCACGACGAATAGCTGCTGCGCTGTTGTGATCGGAGGAGAACCGACCGTTATACCAAGTTCCGAGGGTGAAAGGACTGTACCTTCGGTGGTCGGATTTCCAAAACAGGATGAAAGGGTCGTGGGCCGTGTGGCAAAACGGCAGGCAATAACAAACCCGGAAAACACCATTTATTCCATAAAGAGGTTCATGGGAAGAAGGATTAACGAGGTCGGCGAAGAAATGAAGCTGGTCCCATACAAAGTCTCTGAAGACCAGAGCGGAAGCGTCACGATAAAAATAAGAGATAAGAACTATTCTCCGCCCGAGATATCGGCAATGATACTCAAAAAGATAAAGATCGATGCCGAAGCCTATCTGGGCGAAAAAGTGGAAAAGGCAGTGATCACGGTGCCCGCCTATTTTAACGACAGCCAAAGGCAGGCTACAAAAGATGCGGGAATGATAGCCGGGCTTGAAGTGGTAAGGATAATAAACGAGCCGACAGCCGCATCGCTTGCATACGGGCTTGACAAAAAGAAAGCCGAAAAGATCGCCGTATACGATCTGGGCGGCGGAACCTTTGATATATCCATACTTGAGATCGGCGAAGGCGTATTCGAAGTAAAGTCCACCAACGGAAATACGCATTTGGGCGGGGACAATTTTGACGAAAAGATCACCAACTGGCTTGTTGATGAGTTCAGAAAAGAGAACGGAATAGACCTGAAGAACGACAGAATGGCCCTGCAAAGGCTCAGGGACTCCGCGGAAAAAGCAAAATGCGAGCTTTCTTCCGTATACGAAACTGAAATAAATCTCCCGTTCATAACGGCAGATGCTTCCGGGCCCAAACATTTTGTTACAAAGTTGACCCGTGCCAAGCTCGAGCAGCTTGTAGCCGATTTGATAGACAAAACTCTTGGCCCCACAAATCAGGCGCTCAAAGATTCGGGGCTCAAGCCGTCAGAGATAGATGAGGTTATTTTGGTAGGCGGACAGACCAGGATGCCAAAAGTGCAGGAGATCGTAAAAAATCTTTTCGGCAAAGAGCCGAACAAGAGCGTAAATCCCGATGAGGTGGTAGCGATCGGAGCGGCAATACAGGGCGGAGTGCTTGCCGGAGAAGTAAAAGAGATGGTACTGCTCGATGTCACTCCCCTATCTTTGGGCGTTGAGACTTTGGGAAATGTTATGACCCCATTGATCCAAAGGAATACTACGATCCCGACCTCCAAGAGCGAAGTGTTTTCCACCGCAGCCGACGGACAGACAAGCGTCGAGATACATGTTCTGCAGGGCGAGCGCCCGATGGCCTATGACAACAGGACGCTGGGAAGGTTCCATCTGTCTGATATCCCGCCGGCGCCCAGAGGAGTGCCGCAGGTGGAAGTGACCTTTGACATCGATGCGAACGGCATCCTTCACGTTAGCGCCAAAGACAAGGGCACAGGAAGGGAACAAAAGATATCGATCACCGCTTCTTCCGGGCTTTCAAAAGATGACATAGAAAAGATGAAAAAAGAGGCCACAGCCCACGAAACGGATGACAAGAAAAAGAAAGAAGAAGTGGAGCTGCGCAACCAGGCCGACAACCTTGCCTACTCTTCGGAAAAGACGCTCAAGGACAACGGCGACAAAGTGGATGTTGCGACCCGAGACAAGGTGCTCAAAGCCATAGAGGACTTAAAAGAAGCTCTCAAAGGCACCGATACCGGAAAGATAAAAGCAGGGTTTGAATCTCTGCAAAAAGAAGTGTATGAAATGTCGTCCCAGATATACAAATCCCAGGCTCCCGGGCCCCAAGGCCAGCCGCAAACACCTCCCGTACAGGAAGGCGGCACAGGTGATGACAAGACCATTAACGCCGACTGGAAAGAATCAGACCAGAAATAAAGTTTCTTTGTCTGACAATGTTGGATGAATCGTAAGGGCCCCGATTCGATCGGGGCCCTACGTTTTTCCCGATGATATATAATAAAGACATGCCCCAATCAAAAGACTATTACCAAGTACTGGGAATTCAAAGAAATGCCTCCCAAGACGAGATAAAATCCGCTTTCAGGCGGCTTGCCAGGCAATACCATCCAGATGTCTGCAAGGAGCCCGGAACCATAGACAAGTTCAAAGAAATAAACGAGGCCTACCAGGTGCTCGGCGACCAAAAAAAGAAATCCCTATACGACACCTATGGCCAAGTCGGGTTTGGTGCAGGCTCCGCGGGCGTGGACTTTTCCGAAATCAATCTTGAAGACCTTTTCGGAGGAATATCCGGTTTTGGCGGATTTGGGGATGTTTTTGAGACTTTTTTCGGCGGAGGAACTTCACGCAGGCAAAAAACCGGCCCGCAAAGGGGTACTGATCTGCGCTATGACATGTCGATAACGCTCGAAGAGTCCTATACCGGAATCGAAAAAGAAATAGATATCCAGCACTTAAAGTCCTGCATAAAATGCAAAGGAACCGGCGCCGAACCCGGTTCGCAAATAAAAAAGTGCTCCGCCTGTTCCGGCGCCGGCAGCGTAAAACATACACAAAGGACGATCTTAGGCAGTTTTTCCAGCGTAGTCCCCTGTGTAGCATGCCAGGGTACCGGAGAAAAAATAGAATCTCCCTGCAAAAGCTGCAAAGGCGCGGGACGCACAAGAAGCGAGAGCAGAATAAAAGTCCATGTACCCGCGGGAATAGACAACGGCTACCGCCTGAGGATTTCGGACTCAGGGGATGCAGGGCTCAAGGGTGCGCCTTCTGGAGACCTGTACGTGTTCATCTCTGTAAAGCCACATTCAAAGTTCAAGAGGCAGGGGGATAATCTTATTACCGTGGAAAAGATTGATTTTGTCTCTGCGATACTTGGTGATGAGATAACAATAATGGTTCTTAATGAAAAGACTTCTCTAAAGATACCGCCGGGGACACAGCCCAATACGGTAATAAAACTAAAAGGCAAAGGAATGCCGCGAATAAATTCTTCCGGCTATGGCGACCTTTTTGTGGAAGTACAGGTCCAGATACCTACAAGGCTTTCAAAAACGCAGATAGATCTTCTTAAAAAGATCAAGGGAATATAATGAGCCGCTTCTTTATACAAACAAGTTTAATAAACGGAAACAGTATAAACATAACCGGCAGCGACTACAATCACATAAAAAATGTTTTGAGAAAAAAGTCCGGAGACAAGATAACATGTTTTGATTCATCCGGCACGGAATATGATACCGGGATATCGGCAATAGAAAAAGACAAGCTGACACTTAATATTATAAAGACATCTAAAAAAGACGTTGAGCCAAAAATAAGAATAACTCTGGCACAGGCGCTTCCCAAAAGTTCAAAGATGGACGATATAGTGCAAAAATCCACGGAACTTGGCGTATTTGAGATCATACCGGTCGTAACACAGCGCTGCATAACAAAAGCAGACAAGAACGAAAGATGGAACAAGATCGCCAAAGAATCCGCGGAGCAATCAGGCCGGGTTCATGTTCCTGCAGTAAAAGCTGCGGTCAGTTTAGACGAATTCCTTTCTTCATGCTCCGGATATGATCTCATGCTTTTGCCTTGGGAATGTGAAAGCTCCCGTTCTTTAAAAACCGAACTCATGAACAACAAGAACGCATCTTCGATCCTGATATTGATAGGCCCTGAAGGAGGTTTTTCCGCCGAGGAAGCAGAAAAAGCTAATTTAAAAGGTTTTAAAAGCGTATCTTTAGGGAAAAGGATCTTAAGGACACAGACCGCCGGGCCAGCAACTTTGGCTATGATATTATATGAAATGGAAATGAAATAAAGTGGAAAATAACGTCCTTGACATAACAATACTGCGCGATAGTTATTACAATACAAAACCTGACCCTTCAAATCCGGCGCAACAAGTTTCATTCGGCACTTCTGGGCACAGAGGAAATCCTTTTTTGGGCACGTTTAACGAGATGCATATTGCCGCAATAGTGCAGGCAATCGCAGACTACCGCAAGGCTAATGGGATAGACGGCGTCTTATTTATAGGAATGGATTCTCACGCCGCCTCACTTCCTGCGATGATGACGGCGCTGGAAGTGCTTTGCGCCAACAAAGTAACTACGCTTTATGAGCAGAGGCTCACTTTTGACGATAAAGGCGGCTACACCCCTACTCCATCTGTCTCATTTGCAATTCTTGAAGAAAATAAAAATAACAGAAATAAGAAGCCTGACGGAATAATAATAACCCCATCACACAATCCTCCGACAGACGGCGGTATAAAATACAATGCCCCGACAGGCGGCCCTGCAGATGCATCGATCACCAAATGGATCGAACAAAAAGCTAATGAATATATGGCAAAGAACAATAAAGGAGTTATGAGGATCCCTTTTGGGCAGGCGATAAAAGATGAACATATAAAAAAACATGATTTTATTACCCCTTATGTAAGGGCTCTGGATTCCATAATAGACATGGACACAATAAAGTCTTCCGGAATAAAAATAGGCGCGGACCCGATGGGAGGCGCTGCGCTCGAATATCTGGCTCCTATAATCGAAATATATGGCCTCAATATGGAAGTAGCAAATCCCGCAATAGACATCACGTTCTCTTTTATGCCGAGCGACAAGGACGGAAAGATCAGGATGGACTGCTCTTCGTCTTTTGCCATGGCAAACCTAATAAAACTCAAGGACAAATATGATATCTCCTGGGGAAATGATACCGACAGCGACAGGCACGGTATAGTGACAAAAAGTTCCGGTCTTATGAACCCTAATCATTATCTTTCCGTTGCGATAAATTATCTGTTCCAAAAAAGGGACAAATGGCCTGCCATCTGCATGGTCGGCAAAACGCTAGTATCTTCTTCGATGATAGACCGTGTAGCCAAATCGCTCGGCAGAAAAGTGTTCGAGACTCCCGTCGGGTTCAAATATTTTGTTGACGCGCTTTTAAGTAAAAAGATCGCATTCGGCGGCGAAGAAAGCGCCGGAGCTTCATTCCTCAGAAAAGACGGATCTATTTGGTCGACCGATAAAGACGGAATAATCATGGGACTGCTCGCCGCAGAGATACTTGCGGTCACCGGTAGAGACCCCGGAGTTCTTTACAGGGACCTTATCGGGGCTTTTGGAGAACCTGTTTATGAAAGAATAGACACTCCTGCTTCCCCTGAAATAAAGAACAAGTTAAAAAGTCTTTCAAAAGAAAATGTTAGGGTTCAAACATTGGCCGGAGAAAAAATAGAAAGTATATTGACCCATGCCTCAAACGGAGAAGCGATCGGCGGCATAAAAGTAACAACAAAGAACGGCTGGTTCGCGGCTCGTCCGTCCGGCACGGAAAATATCGCAAAACTTTACGCGGAAAGTTTCTTAGGCCAGACACACCTCAAAAAGATCCAGAATGAAGCCAAAGAGATCATCACAAATTCAACTATATAACACTTTTCACGCTTGTCTTTCTTTCTGAAATTGATAGCTACTATTGACGATAGATACATGGAGTTATAAGATGCTGACAAAAACAGGCAGACCTATACAACCCTATAGCCCTGATCGCAGAAGAGCATTCGGGGGAATGCATCCTTTTCAAAGACGAGCCAACTATGAAATAGTATCGAGCAACGGATTTGATCGCATTGCGGCATACAGGATAGTTAAAGCGATCAGAGAATTACAAGTCCCTGTCTCTCTCAGAGGCGAAACAATACTTCCCACAGTGAATATAACTTTTCCCGCGGGCAATACCATGGTCGGGGTCTTTGACCAGATCTCAAGAGCCGGGACCGTTTCAAGGCAGGAGGTGGAGACTATCACCCCCTCCGCCCTCGAAATACCGCATCATTTCTTTCTGAATCCTGGCGAAGACAACTTTGTTTTTCGTCCGGATTTTGATGAGAATCGGTCGTTCTTGCTTCATCCTATCGGAGAACAGAAGGCTTTTATGGCTCTTTGGAAAAGAGCCCATAAGTCTTTCGTGGATTGGAGCAGAGTAAGATTTTTTCAGATGGCGGAATATTTGGACACGTCAAAAAAAAGCCTCTCGCTTCGCCAATATTTCTACGACTGCTTTCTGGACAGGCTTCCAAAGGCCAACACGATACCCGCCGACAACATCATCTTATTGGGAAATGAAGAACCGGAAGAAGGACCAAGATTAAGATCTGTCAATGAATTCACATCGATCTTAAGGTGCAACGGAGGCCTGGATATTGCAGTTCTGAGTGTCGGTCCGAACGGAGAAATGGCACATAATATTCCCGGCATAGACGGTGACATGGAATATTTCCATAACAGAATGAGGCATGTGACGCTTGATAAAGAAACGGTTGGCTTCAAAGCACCTGCAAGTCCCAACCTTCTAAACGACCCTCATGCAATTGCCATGGGGCCTGCCGATCTGCTTGAGGCAAGAGGTGTTATATTTCTTGCGCGCGGCCCGGAAAAAGCTAATTCAGTAAGATGCTCTTTGCGAGGCAAAGTAACGGCGCGATGGCCGGCATCGATCTTTAGATTACATTCAAACGTTACCTTCATAATCGACCGGGAGGCTGCAAAAGACCTTGATCCGGAAGACAAAATGACGATCAAGGCCGCTAACCGCAATACGACAGTAGCCAGAGCTCTGATGAAAGACTCAAAGATCGACGCAATAATGAACGAAGCTGACAAAAGAAGGATATCTCTCAGGCTTGCCGACATCTATCTAAGCAGAGTTATATCTGACAAAGTGCTGCTCCACCTGCTGAGAAGCTTTGCATCTTCAGGCGAAAATCTTAACCAGCTCGACAGATTTCTTCAGAACGAGATACTTGATTATTTCCTTGAGAACAGCAGTCAAATAGCTGGAGATAATAGAAGGGGCATCCCTTTCGAAAGAAGAATAACCGATGAAATGTTCATAGCCGGTTTCCGCGCATACAAATTTCCTGATACTGAAGACCGGATCAAAGACAGGAAGCGGCTTTTATATAATTTCGTATTCATCCACATAATGTCTCCCTCATTCTCCAGGACAGCATCCCCTATAATGAAAGGCTCTGCGTGCGAACAGCTTGTCGAACAGGCGTTGGGAAACAGTCATGAAGCCATCTATCAACCGGCTCTTGAAACGATATTTGAAATATGGGCAGCTGAAAGGAAGAATGGCGGCGATATGTTTTTTAATGCTTTTGAACCGATAATGACAAAATCTATCAAGCTTCCGGGTTTTTCAAAAGCCGTCTTTGAAATGCTTATCAGGGCAAAACAAGGCAAGATCACTCTGTTCTACGGACAAAACGACGGAAAGGATGCTCCGTTGCTTCTGTCACAGGAAGAGTTCTTTGAGAGTGCAAAAACAGATATTAAACGATTAACCGGATCGTTCCCGGAATTCAAAAAACGGTTCGGCGAATATCTTGAAGCAACTCTTAAGCCAAAAGGACAATGCCATGACCCGCAGCTGGCAAATGATCTCCTGAAGTTGATCTCGCAATGATATCAATAACTTCAGGTCATTTTGACCGCGCAATCGCGGCCATCGGCCCAAATGAAATTTCTGCCGGAATTTGACGAGATATTATTAGCATGAAAACAATAACATATCCTGTGGTCGGTTTCGGCGGCACCAATGTGCGCTGTGGTATTGTGTCACGGCAGACCCAAGGAGGCCGATTTGTTGGTATGCCGCAGATCGTTCATATTGACAAGCTCACATGCGCAAGAAAAGATATTCCTCTAGATACCGGTTGTGGAACAAGATCGGTAGTTGACCTTGCGCGGACATTGTCGATGGCAGCTGATTCATTTAAAAGCAGCGGACAACTTGTCAAATTCGTGGGGATAGATGCACCCGGCGCCTGGCTGGAAGAAGGGATCCCCTACCGCGGAACCACCTTCAATATTCCTGACCTGCAGGGATATAAACTTGCCGACAATTTCGCGCAAATGCTCGGGCCGGGCTGGAGGGCCGCGGTTGAAAATGACGGAGTATCCCATGTTCTTGCAATAGTCCAGATACTGCTGGGCAATCTTAAAAAATTCCCGGAAATAAGTGAGATCCTTTCAAAACAGGGTTCTAAGCTTGCGGGTTTTGTACCGGGCACCGGATTCGGAGCAGGTGCCTTCCGGATCAATAATGGCTTTGCAAGACCTATTCCAGGACCGCAACAGTTCTTTGATATTGCCCTCTGGGCCGGACCGGATGTCATGCATTGCGGATGGGTAACGCCTGAGACTGCCTGTGCGGGCGTGGGCTTCACATTCCAAGCAATGAAAACTCTTCTCGGTACAAGATACAAAGAAGAAGAATTGACAGGCGAATTCCTCACAAGACTTGCTTTCGCACAGGACTCTACCATTAAAAAGGATGAAAGAGAAGCGGCAATCGAAATATATAGACAGGCAGCAAAAGGCTTGGCAACAACTATGGAGCTGACCTATGACGGAGGAGACCCGAAGATGAGCAGAAAAATGGCAGTCAACGATCCTCCACATCTTGAATCAAGTTTCTGGAAGAGCGTGAAAAGTACGCGGGTGTTCCTTCTCGGAGGATGGCTTACGGACCCGGCTGTAAAGGGTTTCATTTCAGACGAACTTTCGCGTCTCCTCGCCGGTCACCGCAAAGGCCTGCACTTTATTTTCGCTGACGATATCCCCGGAGTAAGCGAAATGGCAGAACCGGAATTGATCGGCGCATCTTTGCTCATTCCTAAAGAATTTGCCACCAAAGCATGAAAAATATGTGAAATTTCGGACAAAAGTTGACGATAGATAAACAGAGTCGGAGTCGGATTAAGACTCTAATAAAATTGGAAGCAGAAGGAGAAAGAAGATGGCAAATCGTGTTTTAGCAACATACTCGACCGCAATACATCCGAATGGATATCTGGCAAGGCAAGATAGAATGGTCAGGGAATCAGGATATACGCGCATAACGGATATTAGCAGACAGGGGGTTACAGTATCTCAAGCTTTGCGTGAAGGAAACAGAGGACTTGCTTTTCAAATAAATAGAAACTTCCTTAGCCGATACCAAAGTCAGATAGATTGGTTCACTGACCGTTTATACAAGTCAACTGCCGGGGTAAGAGGGCTGACTCTTGATATCTCCAGAGGGCTCAAAGAACTTGACGCGGCAAAAATGCCGATCGGCCCTGAAAGACGAACAGCCGTCAGAGCACTGCTCGAATCAGCATATGCAAACCAAGATCCAGAGTTCGCGCGTCAACTGAGCATGCCAGTGGTCGCTTTTGTAGCGCAAGCGTATTCGGCTTACATTCGACAGGAATTCCCGACAGATCAGCAAGGCGCTTTTATTAATCACGACGGCAGATATTTCCTCGACCAGTTCTGCAAATTATCTCACAGGATCGTTACTGGGAACGGAATGAGAGCAGTTATCGATCTCCCCGGAAATATAACAGAAACCCCTGTAAGTTCTTATATGGCATGGCACTTTGGCTTGGCATCTTCTTTTAACTTTACAGCCAGTCATAACGACGGAGCTCAGGGAGCTTTTAAATCAGGCAACGAAAATGGCGGAGTTGATACTGATGTTGAATCCGAAAAGATCGCCAGCTACGTAAGATATCTGTATAACGGAGGCAGAGGCAGAGGATGGATAGTTATCGGGCCCGAAGATTCACGCCTTTTGCAAGTTGTTGACGCCAAACAGATCTACTGGGACGACTATTTGTCTAAATTGTTGTCTCCCGACGCAATCGCCATGATCAAGGCATCTATGGGTAAAGGATCAAAGTTCCTTGTCGACGGCCTCTGGGGCGCATTAGGGCCTGCCGCTGAATTTTATCTGGATAGACTGCTCCCAGATATCGACTGGAGAGCCAGCGTTATTATAATGAACAACAAGCCTGCTCCGCACATGGGTGGAGTTGAACGGCCGGATCCTTCAGAACCGGCAACACTAGAGCAAACAGGTGTGCTCGAAGAGCTTGCTTCAGATCCAAGAATACTTTTGTCCGTGTCAGGCGACAAGGACGCTGATCGCACCGGACCGGCAGTCATAGTACCCGCTGAATCAGTTCCCGTTGCCAGAAAGTTCGGGCTTTATACAACAAAAATGGTCCACAAGGGTAATGATGTAAATATCATCAGGTTCACGCCTCAGCAGATATTTGCGCTAAACACCTACAACAGAATATTGGACTATTTTGAAAAGACCATAGGGACAAGAGATGTGAATAAAATCCGGGAGGAAATAGCGGCCGGAAGAGTAGACACTTCAAAGATGTTCATATTATCAACGCTGCCTACATCCAGAATATTTCATGCCTTGGCAAAAATGTTCGGCATGAAATTGGTCCTCACATCCGTCGGCTTTAAATATCAGGGCATGCTTGCAAAAAGGATCGAGGATGAATACGGTTCTGACGCAGTTATTTTCTCGGAAAATGAGGAAAGCGGCGGGGCAAACGTCGGACTTCTCGGAGATACCGATCCTAAAGGAGCCGTTATTCAGAAAGATAAAAGCACGATCGCCCAAACATTATCGCTGATCGCAGCCTCTGCCAGATGTGATGTAGAAAACAGAAATCTGGTCGATCTCTATGTTGAAATGGCCGAAAAACTCGGTAATCTGTTCTATTACGAAAGAATGGATACATATCTTCCGAATATGGCGGCAGCCAGAAGCCTGGAACCAGATGTAATGGCAAATGCAGATGCAATAAAAGCCGGTATTGCAGCAAAAATGTTCGCTCTGGAAGAACCTGAAAACAGGGAGCAATTGGCTGCATTATTCGGCTACAAAGCGGATCAGATCGTAGGTACCGGGACCAAGATCTTAGACGATGCTTATCTTGTTCTTGCTGATCCTGCAAATGAACAGTGCCAATTGGTAAATCCCGAAGTCCTGACAACGACCTTTAACGATGGTGTTGAGATGCAGGTGTTCCATGCCGGAGTACCAGGAAAAGAAGGACCTATCGTCACTTTCTACGATAAAGACGGTAATTTCCTCTATATGTCATGCTTGCGGCTTTCCGGAACTGAGTCATTGATGAGACATTACAAAGAGGTCGCAGAACCGTTTGAAGGCCCAAATCCGTTACATCTTATTTCACGGTTTGACGCCCTGGACAGACACCTGGGATTTGATCAATATGGCACCGCTGAGGGAGGAACTGATTACTTGACCGCTTTTGCCGAAACAGTTACGAAAAAGTACGGCCAACAGTAGAACAGTATATTGATAAGGAAACCGGGTCTGCATTAGCGGGCCCGGTTTTTTTCTTTTAAAAGAGTACTGAGCCATTAATAAATGTTCGTTTTTAGTCTTTGTATTTCAACGTTTATCTGCTATCATATATCCCATGAAAATCCTGATCTACGGCGCGGGAGCGATCGGCTCAGTTTTCGGCGGGTTTCTTGCAAAGGCCGGCGAAGAAGTCGTCATGCTTGGCCGACCCCAGCATATGGAAACCATAAAATCCAGAGGGCTAAAGATTGAAGGCATCTGGGGAGATTATCTGGTCAATTCCAACCTGCTTTGCTATTCGAACAGCCCCGACGTAAAAGAAGACCACGCGGGCTCCTTTGACCTCATACTCATTACCGTAAAAGCATATGATACGTTTTCCGCCGCCTCGGACCTTAGGAACATAATCAACATGGACACTCTGGTCCTTTCGCTGCAGAACGGCATAGGAAACACCGAAATAATTGCAAAAAACATAGGCGCGGACCAGGCGCTTGGCGGCATGATCATCTTCGGCGCAGAGATCCCCTCCCCCGGTGTCGTCAAAGTACTCGTATCGGCCGACGATGTGGTAATAGGCAGGATCAGCCAAAAGACCGCACAACCCGCTGTCGAAGAAATTGCCCGCACTTTTACCGCGGCAGGAATAAAGACAAGGACTACGGAACAAATAGAAATGCACCTTTGGAACAAAATATTATACAACTGCGCTCTAAACGCTCTTTCCACTGTCTTGCAGGTTAACTACGGTCAGCTTCTCGACTCCGAATATACAAAAAACATCATGAAACGGGTGCTTTCGGAGATCTATGCAATTGCCGAAAAACGCGGGGTCACTCTTGAGACCAAGCTCAAAGAGGACTATTCAAAAATATTGTTCAATCACTTGATCCCGCTCACCGCATCTCACAAGCCGTCGATGCTGCAAGACCTGGAAAAACGTAAAAAGACCGAAATAGACTACCTGAACGGTATGATAAGCCAGATGGCAAAAGACTCCGGGATATCAGCTCCGGCCAACCTTATGCTGACCGAACTTGTAAAGTTCAAGGAAAAGAAAAGCCGCATTTGAAGTAACAAGCCCCCTGCTATAATACCAATATGATAAATGGCCAAGATGCAGCACTGGCAAAAAAAGAAAGCGGCGCGGATTTTGCCGATGTTTTTCACGAGAAGACCTATTCCAGCTCTATTCTCCTTGAAGACGGCCATGTCGACAAATTATCAGGCGGGCTTATATGCGGAACAGGCATAAGGACAATAAAAGGCCGGCAGACAGATTACAGGTTCTTTGCCAAGCCATATGAAAGCCGCAGCGGCAGCCAAAAAGAGGATTCTCTGAGCACAAAGATCGCCCTGCTTGAAAAAGCCGATTCCGTTGTAAGAAAAATTAGTCCCTTGATAAAGCAGGTCTCTGTGAGCTACGGCGATGTTGTCCAAGATATCGAGATATCTAACTCCGATGGCTTGTCATCGGCCGGCACCAGAAAGAGAGCGAGATTCGTAATAAATGTCATTGCCGCCGATAACGGCGTCATACAAACAGGATTTGAAACGGCCGGAGGCGCTTTTGGGTTTGAAGAACTGATAAAGTCCGATCTGGAAGCTTTGTCAGCGCTAGCGGCCGAAAGAGCGGTAAAAATGTTGTCCGCAAGACATGCCCCGTCAGGAAAAATGCCCGTAGTTATCATGAGCGAGGCCGGCGGCACCCTGATACACGAAGCCTGCGGCCACGGGCTTGAAGCTGATTTTATTGAAAAAGGGATATCGATCTATAAAAAGATCGGCGATAAGGTCGCGTCGGAGCTGATAACAGTGATCGACGATGCAACGGTCCCGGGCTTATACGGCTCTTTTGAATTCGATGACGAGGGAACGCCCTCAAAAAAGAAAATTCTGATCGAGAACGGGGTTTTGAAAGGTTTTATGAGCGATATCTACTATTCAAAACTGCTGGGGATCACGCCTTCCGGCAACGGCCGCAGGGAAAGTTTTGCCGAAAAGCCCCAACCCAGGATGACCAATACGTATATTGCAAAAGGGTCTTCTGATCCTGCAGAAATAATCGCTTCGATAAAGACAGGTATTTTGGTAAAAAAACTGGGCGGCGGGCAAGTCAATGTGACTAACGGAGATTTTGTCTTTGACATACAGGAATCCTACCAAATCGTAGACGGAAAAATAAAAGAGCCTCTGCGCGGCGCCACTCTCATAGGCAACGGACCGGAAGTATTAAAGAATATAGATATGGTCGGAACAGACCTTCACTTTATTACGGGGACTTGCGGAAAGGGAGATCATGCTCCTGTTACGGATGCCATGCCCACTGTAAGGATAAAAGAGATAGTAGTCGGCGGCAGACAATAATCCTTTTCCCTTCATTTCACCGATATAACTGAAATTTCGCCAAAATCGAGTCGAGATATTATTGCCATGATCACAAGCATTGCCAGCCCCGTCACTTCCGGGATACTAATATCGGTTTTTGGCGCGTTAAAAGAAGAGAAACAATTATCCGTTGAGGCTTTTGTCAAAGAAAATTTTGATATCGATCCGCAAAGCAACAGCGACATATCTAGTGCCAAAGTCATTTGTCTGGGAGATCCGCAGCACACATCCAATCTGGACGAGGCTTTTAATTCGGAACTGCTGCGGTTGATAGCACGTACAGGTGATGTTGTACTTATGGAAAGAGTCCCGTTCCTTGAATTTGCCAAAAAAAGAGAGTTCATGGAGACCGGTAGCGTCACATCAGATATCATGGTGATCGGGTGGGACAATGTAAGGCTGACCCTCAGGTGCCTGGAAATAGCCAGAACCCTTCTTGACACTGTCAATACAAAACAGGATGCTGACAGGCTATTTGCCGAACTGGATGAGGCGGTAAAAGGGCGCAATAAAAGTATGCTTTCGACTATCAATACAGTATCCGCTCCATGCAGGATAATCGTGCTTGCCGGCAGAGGCCATTTTACCGGTGATACAGAACTGATCGACGGCATAAAAAGGTCCAAAAACAGCGTGGTGATACTGTCGCCAAAAACGCGTTCTTTTGACGATAAAAATACAATACGGAAATACTTTTGCGGGAGTTTCGGCGACAAAAATAACTTGATGCTGACAATAGAAAGACCGGGCCGGCTGGACGCAAGGATATGGTGCGGTTTTTTTGAGAGCGGGTCTGATGCCAGAAAGGGCAGTACCGTTTGTTTGCGTGCGGGAGCACTATCTGCCGCAAATATGGCCCATTTTGGCCTAAAAGAAATGATACATTATAAAATAAAAGATATTGAATCCTATATAGAGAACATATCCCACGCGTTCCCCCTAGAGCTCCCACCCCAATTTTAGCCGTAATTTACGTGCAAGATACCCCCCTTATATATCGAAGTATATTAAAAGGGATTAGAACGTAAAATAAGGAGAACCCAATGGCGGACGGCGGCAATACAAGTGCGGTTGCTTCGGGCTCATCGCCAAAAACTTCCAATACTGCAAGTGCTCCTGCTTATAGTGCCCCTGTCACCACGGCAAGCAATGTATTGTGTTTGGAGACGAAATTCGCTCAACCCCTTCCGCAAACCAAGGAACTTGTAAAAAAGAGCACGGATGAATCCGGCCATATCAACTCCGAGACTCTTTATGCAGGATTGTCACAGGAACAAAAAAGCAGGCTCGGGATCAAAGGCATCCAAAGCGCTCAGGCACTGCAGCAGCTTCTGATAGACAAAACCCAAAAAGCTTCTACCAAGCTGACTGAAGATTCTTTTACAGCAAAACTCGCAGCTCAGGACATTACTCCAAAAGGCGGGCTCGCAGACATTATTCCTGGCGGCCGCATTGATATAGCTCCTGAAGGCGCAGCCGAGCTTAATCAAATTGTCCATCCGATAGCAAAAGAAGAAGTCTCAAAAGCGATGACAATACCAAAAAGACTGTCACAAGAAGAAGTTAAAAAATCAGGACTTGATCCGGATCTGGAACGTTCGCTGAGCAAATACGTAGACAAAGAACAGACCGGACTCCCCGGTACTCACTCAGTTGAAACAGGCAAGGACGGAAATCTGTATATCGGAAAAGAGCGCATAACGATAGGACAAGACGGAAAACTGGTCATACCCCAGGACCACAGGACTCAGAAATTAAGAGAAAAACTGGCCGACAGGCTGTCATCAGAGTTCGATAACCGCGTGATGGAAGACAGAAAAAAAGAGATAGAAGCGATCAAATTTACCGCGCCTTATAAATGCCTGATGCTGATGCACGGAGGTCCCGGCAAATACAAAGAGATGGCAAGAGAGCTAAAAAATCTTGAAGCAGCGGATAAATTGCTGAACAACGGCAAGGCTACGCCGGAAACGGAAAAATTCCTGCAGAAATCCAAGGAGTTCCTGGCTGCAAGGACCGGAGACAACAAAGACCTCGGAAAAGCCAGAGAACTTACGTTGGACCTGTACAAAGAAAAGATTGAGAAACTCGTATCACTTGGCCAATACGATCTTGCCGCTCAATTTGACGGCGACTTGAGGGATTCAGTGGCAAAGAGTACCGAAAGAGGCCACAGGAAAGAGACCGATCAGTGGCTTAAAAATAACGGGTATCAATATGACCGCAACACTTTTGAGACCGGTCTAAAAACGCAGGCAAAGCTTGAAGAAATCATGAAACTGGCATCGTCCGGCAAAGAAAATCTTGAAAAATGCCGGCAGATGATAACAGAGTCGCCTGAAGTAGGAACACAGCTTGAAAACATCTTTAAAGCCATGAAGTTGACCATAGGCAATAATGAACAGATCGCTGATTCCAGCGCCTTTGCTTCTCTTGTTGATATTTATGGCACAGTCTCTAAAGAAAGGGCCGTGCAGGCAGAGCTGATGAAAAACGGCGCAGTAACCGCTCTTGAGACCAAGGCAAAAGGATCGTTGCCGATGTTCTTTTCAGGAATAGCCGCTGCATTTAGGCCGGGGGACGGTGTCGGATTTTTCGGAGGGATAAAATACGCCGTAAAAGGGGCTACCAACACGGTCACTTTACCCGGACAGACGCTGGCTACCGGATTTGACGCTGTTCACAGGAAAGCATTCCCGAATCCGACGCGTGGGCAAAAGATATTATCTACCAATATACAGAACGTTCTCGGTACATTTGCGGGTCCTGCAAGCGTAGTCACAACTCCTCTCAATCTGATCTTCAACACAAAAGAAACAGTCAAAACAATAAAACAAGGGATAGCTTATGATGAATATACCCCTGGTCTTGTTGTATCGACCGGATTAAATGTCGGAGCAGGAAGTATCTAGATACGCGCCATGATCTTTTTGACCACATCAGTATCATTCATTGTCATAAAATGGACTCCGTCGCAGTAAGAGCGTAGTTCTTTTATAGTTTCAACCGCTATAGTTATCCCCTCTTGAAGCGGGTCCTTGGCATTTTGCATCCTTACAAGGACTTTTTCAGGAACTTTTACGCCCGGAACTTTTTCGGCCATGAATTGCGCTACCGAAAGAGACTTTAACGGAAATATCCCGAGCAAATACTTTGTTTTTATCGCGGAGCTCTTGTCCCTGAATTTCTTAAACGAATCAATATCAAAGATCACTTGCGTCTGAATAAATGAGGCTCCTGCGTCGACCTTTTTTTTGAGTTTGAGTATCTGCATACTTATTTGCTCGCTGCAGGGATTTACGACAGCTCCGCGGCAAAATTTTGGAGAGGATTCTAATTTCGCGCCGTTAAGATCAGAGCCTTTTTCAAGTTTTCCTATTAAGTCCAGCAATTGTACGGAATCCAGTTCAAAGACCGGCTTTGCCAGCATTTTTCCGTTCCTCAGCGGATAATCTCCCGTGACCGCAAGGACATTCTTTATACCAAGCGAGGAAGCGGCAAGTATATCGCTGGAAAGCCCCATGCTGTTGCGGTCCCTGCAGGACATCTGATATATCGCGTCTATGCCTTTGTGCACCAGCTGGTGGCAGAGAACAATGGGATTCATGCGCATTACCGCGCGCTGGTTGTCGGTTACATTTATCGCATCGACTATGTCCTTAAGATCTTCGGATTTTTTGAGCGCAGCGGCGGTATCTGTGCCTTTGGGAGGGAATATTTCCGCCGTAACTGTAAATTTCTTGGTCTTTAATGCCTTTTCAAAGGACATCTATTTCTCCATTTTTCTTGGGCGTATGGCTGTTGTCCAGTCTTTTACCGGCTCGAACTCCGAAATATTGTCGATCTTATTGATCTGTTTCAGTCTTTCTTCTATAAGAGCCCAGGCGCAGTCATTGTCCTGGTTCACTTCGCATTTTCCGTCGACAGAGCCTCCGCACGGACCGTTAAGCGTATTCTTGGGGCATCTGGTCACAAGGCAAATACCGCCGGTCCTGTCCAGCTGGCAATCCCCGCAGGTAGTGCACATCTCATAATATTTACCCACCCGCTCTATTTTGGCCACGAACATGGAGTTAAGTGCCGGAAATACTGCTTTCCCTACAAGTCCGGAAATAGTCTGAACTCCGGCACCGCAGGCCATAACCAGAAAAGCATCTGCTTTCTCTATTTCATCTTTATGCGCAGAAAAGTCCTTTTTGCTGAGTCTACTGTCACAAGTAGCCTCAACAACCACCGTTCCAACCACCTTTTTACCGTCTTTTTTAAGTTTATCCGCAAATTCTTTTACCTGAGCCTCACCGCCTGTGGCCGCCGTCGTCGCACATGTACCGCAGCCTACAATAAAAACGCTTTTTGCAGCCTCAAGCATCTTTATAATTTCGTCGTATTTCTTTTGTTCTGTAAGTATCATAGTTCTATAGGTTTCATATGCGGAAATAACAAAACATCTTTAATAGAGTGAGAATCCGTGAGCAGCATTATAAGCCTGTCGATCCCGATCCCCAGTCCGGCAGTGGGCGGCATGCCGTATTCCAGGGCCCTTACATAATCTTCATCCAGGGACTCCGTTTCTTCGTCCCCGGCTTTTTTCAGTTCCATCTGTTTTTCAAAACGGCCGCGCTGGTCTATCGGGTCATTTAATTCCGAAAATGCGTTTGCCAGTTCCATCCCGGAGATTATAAGCTCGAACCTTTCGACAAGCTTGGGATTGTTCCTTTTCTTTTTTGCCAGAGGAGAGGTCTCGAGCGGATAATCCATGATAAATGTCGGCTGCAAAAGATGCGGCTCGACAAAACGGTCGTAAAGTTCGTTGATCAGCTTGCCCTCTCCCAGAGACGCAACATTATCGACTCCCCTGTCTTTTGCCAAAGCTCTCAATTGGTCCAAAGGTATGTTTATGTCTATGCCCGCAAAATGCTTCAGGGCGTCCGACAAGGTCATTCTTTTCCACGGAGGCGCAAAATCAAGCTCGTGTTCCTTGAATTTTATCTTTAGCGTCCCGAAAACCGTTTTTACGGCATCGGATATCAATTCTTCCGTCAGTTTCATGATATCTTCATAATCCGCGTACGCCTGATATATCTCTATCATGGTATATTCGGGATTGTGCTTAAAAGAAAGGCCTTCGTTCCTGAACACCCTGCCCAGCTCGAACACTTTTTCAAAACCGCCTACGATGAGCCTTTTCAGATAAAGCTCCGGAGCGATCCTTAAAAATAGCGGCATATTAAGAGCATTGTGATGCGTTTTGAAAGGCCTGGCCGCCGCTCCTCCCTGAAGGACATGTAGTATAGGCGTTTCCACTTCAAGGAATCCCTTGTCTTCGAGATATTTTCTTATATGAGATATCATCTTGCTGCGCAGTTCAAATACCCTTTTGACTTCAGGATTGACGATAAGGTCCACATAACGCTGGCGGTATCTCATCTCAATGTCCTGCAGGCCGTGCCATTTTTCCGGCAGAGGATGAAGGGATTTGGTCAGCAGGACAAAATCAACCGCTTTTAGGGTAACTTCCCCCGTCTTTGTCTTGAATATTTTACCTTTTACTCCTATAAAATCCCCGATATCCACCTTTTCAAATATCTCAAACTTTTCCGGACCGATATTATCCTGTCTTACATATATCTGTATCTTTCCGGAAACATCCTGTATATGGCCAAAAGCCGCCTTCCCGTGCCCTCTTTTGAGCACAAGCCTGCCGGCAATATGGTATTCTTTTTCGCTTTCCTGGTTATGTTCAATGTCTTTATATTTATCGAGAAGAGAAATGGCATCCGCATCTTTCTTGAAATTATAGGCATATGGCTCCATGCCCTTGGACCTAAAAAAGCCCAGCTTGTCTCTTCGAATTTGCAATAATTCGCTGAGCTCCTGCTTGTTTTCTATCGGCTTATCTTCCATATCTTTTCCCATAGGAGGCCAAGTCCCTTCAATGTGAGATCGGGATCAACAATTTCAATTATATCAGTTTTAGAGGAGATCTTCCCCGCCAGGCCTCCCGTAGCTATGACACGGGTGTCTTTTCCCAGGACCTTTTTGAAGCGGGACACTAGACTCTCAACTATCCCAACATAACCATAAAGTATCCCTGACTGCATGGCCGAGACAGTATTGGTGCCTATCACAGCCGAAGGGAAACTCAGATCAACAAGAGGAAGTTTGGCGGTCTTTTCGTAAAGAGCGTCTCTTGATATAGAGATCCCCGGAGCTATCGCCCCCCCAAGGTACCTGCCCTTCCTATCAACCGCACAAAAAGTGGTCGCCGTACCAAAATCTATGATTATGGAAGGTTTGCCGTACAGTCTTGACGCGGCAAATGCGTTTACCAGCCTGTCGGAACCTATTTCTCTTTTGTTTTTGAGCCTTATCCCCATGATACCGTCAAATATTCCTGCCGAAACAAAAAAAGGGTTTACTCCGTATATTTTTAAGATCATTGATGCGATCTTTTTATCTATTTTTGGAACAACACTGGATATCATTACGCCTTCCACAAAATTATTTTTAAAAGAAGAAAGAAATCCAAAGGTCCTTTTGTCGGCAGTTTCAAAACGTACGGAATCTTTTATTTTTCCGTTGTCGCACAGAGCGGCGACTATATTGGTATTTCCTATGTCTATCGCAAGCAGCATGCCTGGATTATATCACGGGGATTATTGATAGTTAGAAAGGCGCATTCTTTCTTTCATTGCCACGGGAAGAGTATTGAGAAGTTTTTTAACCGTGCCGTATCTTGACATATCACGCCTGTGAGGACAAGCTTCAAAGAATTCGCAGGGAGTTCCTACAGCAACTACCTCTTTGCATCTGGGGCATTTTATTTCGCCCTCTTTCATCAAAAGCTTATTGCACGAAGGACACCTTTCTTCTTTGCTTGACATTTACTTAAATCTCCTTTCCGAGACCCGGCATGATTATCTATTAATATATCGTCAAATATCCGGGGAAATTTCAGTTAATCTGATTATGCAACTAAATTTCTACGGACTTAATCTCGGCCCTGATTTGCGAGCAACCATTCAAGCTGTTTTGCGCCGAGATAAAAACTGCTGCCAAGGTCAACAACCCGGGGGATAATTTTTCCCGTTACAGGATCCGTTGGAAGATCATCGAACGGAATCATAACTGATTCGCAAGCCCTGTACCCCGATAGAAATCCGTGCCGGCCATGGATAGCTTCCGTGATTGCTCTTATCGCCATGGTTTGACCGATTCTTACATCCGCCTGTTCCGGCGTTGTAACGCATCTTCCCTCGTAAGTCAGATTCTGATTAAAAATCCATTTGGCGGGTTTTTTCGGATTAGTTGTAAATTTTGCCACTAATTGCTCTTTTAAACCGTCACCGATCTTAATCGGGCCAAGTCTAGGATTATGGTGTTCGTCATACTCCACGGGTATTCTTTTGCCGAATATCTCCACTACTGCTTCGATCGGCAGATCAGTGCCCGGCTGCTTCTCTGTAACAACTGTCGGCAGCCTCTCGGCAATCCCTTCCGCGACGGCAAAAAGATTGTCGTGTAATCCTCTTCCCTTTCTGCTGCTCATTATCCCTATCATTTGATTAAGCAGCGCCACCAAATTAACATGCACTGCCGCAGCATCAACGGATGCAATATTTGTTTTGATCCATTCAGGTGTTCTTGTCTGACCGTCGATCAAATTGATCGCCGCAAGATCGCAAAGCACGTTATACGCAAAGAGGTCTCCAAGTTCTACGGCCCCGACTAGTTCAAACAATCCTTTTTGAGTAAACTCCTCGCCTATGTAGCTTCTTGTTGCTCCCGACATCTGAGAACTAGCCAATGTCAACGCTCCAGATCTTCGGCCCATTATCTGCGCCAAAGCGTTTGTGTTAGTCAATACGGTTTCATTGCTGTAACTATCCAGGATCCTACCGATAGTCGCCCATGCCGTGATAAAACCGTAAGTTTCAGTCAACGGAAGGTCCCAATCCACCGTCTTCGCCACTCCGATCATTTTAAGTCCTAAATTGGCCATCCGCTTAAGACTGCTTTGAGTGTCATCGCCTCCGCCACCATGCAATATTTCTATATTCCATTGCCTGAATTTATCGGCTATCCATTCTCTCTTTTGCCCGTCGGGATTCAATCGATCCGTTCCAAGGATCCCTCCGCCTTGCCTCGAAAAATTATGAACTGCATAAGGATTCAAAAGGACCCCTTTGCCTCCGTCAAGCAACCCTTTAAAGCCGTCCTCAAAACCAAAAACCGCGACCCCGTTCTCTGCCGCAATTTTTACTATCGGCTCTACCACTCCGCCCTCAACATTAGCTGGGCCTCCTGCGAATAAAAGCCCCATCAATCTCGGTTCTTGGCCCGGACGCAATCTGAGAGCAGGAATTTCACGAAGCCGCGCTTTGATTCCGCCCGCCGAAACAGACAAAGCATCCAAGCTGGTAAGAAATGGCTTTAATGAATATATTACTCCCATATTTTTCTCCTCTCTAATCCATGATTATATTTCGCTTGTTATCAAATACTTATCGACTCAATATTTCAAGAATTTCACATATTTTTGTGCTGGATTAAATATACTCGACCGCAGAGTTGACCGAGGAAGTCAAAAAAGATCCCGGATATTTATTTGATATTGTTTCAAAAACAGCTTTTGCGCCGGTTTCGTTATTTGCCTTCCCAAACACGGCACTGCCGCTGCCTGTAAGAAAAACGGATCCGCAGCCGGCTGCAACAAGGTCTTTTTTGACTTTATCTATAGCCGGATATTCAGGCAAGATGATCTTTTCAAAATCGTTTTCAAACCCCACGATATTTGACCCTACACATTTAAATCTCTTTTCTTCACCTTTTTGTAATTTGAAATTTGAAATTTGAAATTTTTTGTCCCATTCTCCATACGCCCATTTTGTGTCAACGGAAACGTCAGGCTTAACAAGGACATAGTATGACTTTGGCGGGTCAGGCAGTTTTTCTATGACCTCTCCCCTTCCTCTGCAAAGAGCCCTGCCGCCTATAATAAAAAAAGGAACATCGGAACCGATCTCGCCGGCTATTTTGATCATTGCATTTGAATCGAGAGAAAGTCCCCACAATTTATTCAGGGCCATTATAACGGCAGCAGCGTCGCTGCTGCCTCCGCCAAGCCCCGCTCCCGAGGGAATATTTTTTTTGATCTTTATTTTTACGCCCCCGGCGCCAGAAAGACCGATCAGCCGCTTTGCGGCTTTGTAGCAGATATTGCCGTCCCCCGAAGGGACAGCGGGATCGTCGCAATCGACGATTATGCCGTTTTCGCCGTTTTCTATAGTAAGCTCGTCAAATAGGGAGATGTTCTGCATGATAGTTTCGATATCGTGAAATCCGTCAGGTCTTTTGGACAAGATCTTGAGGTATAGGTTTATTTTTGCGAAAGCCCGTACTGTTATAGAAGTCATAAAAAGACCGGGCAAACCCGGCAATTTAAGAGGCCTTTGACTTGTTCAGCTTTTTCATCAGCCTGGATTTTTTTCTGGAAGCCGTATTTTTGTGTAAAATACCTTTTGAGACGGCTTTGTCGATGTTCTTTATGGCCTGACGGACCAGCTTTTCCGCATCCGCGCCTTTAGATGATATGAGCCCCAACGCTTTTTTGAGGATTGTTTTTATGTTGGATTTGGAGGCTTTGTTCCTATCCTCGTTCCTTTTCGCTATCCGGATCCTTTTTACGGCAGATTTTATATTGGCCATTGTCGGGATTCTCCTTAGGTTTTGCTCTCTCTTACTATGTTATAATAACACACGTTGGAAGGTATCGCAATATGGCATTATCAGAGTGGTTTTCCAAAAAGAAACCTAAAATATCCGGGGAGTACAAGGCTGAAAAGCTTGATGTGCCGGGCAGTCTTTGGGTAAAATGCTACAAATGCAAAGAGACGATTTACAGCAAGGACCTCGAAAAAAACCTCAAGGTCTGCCCCAAATGCTCCTACCATTTTAAGCTTTCCGCCAAAGAACGCATATCCATGCTTCTGGACGAAGCCAGTTTTTCGCCGTACGACATTTCAATGCGCTCAAAAGACTTCCTGAACTTCTTTGACACGGCCAAATATGAACAAAGGATCCGTGATTATGAGGCAAAAACCTCTCTTTTTGATGCGGTTGTTACAGGGGAAGGCGCGATAAAAGGCAAACATCTGGTGATCTGCGCTATGGATTTTTCTTTTATGGGCGGCAGTATGGGCTCGGTCGTTGGTGAAAAGATCACCCGCGCCGTCGAAAAGGCCGTAGGGCTCAAAGTTCCCGTGATAATCTGCTCAACTTCGGGCGGTGCCCGGATGCAGGAAAGCATTATGTCTCTCATGCAGATGGCAAAAACTTCCGGAGCGCTTGCAAAGCTCGCGGAAGCCAGGCTTCCCTACATAAGTCTTTTGGCGGACCCGACGACAGGAGGCGTATCCGCAAGCTTTGCGATGCTGGGAGATATAAACATAGCGGAGCCAGGTGCGCTAATCGGTTTTGCGGGCCCCAGAGTAATAGAACAGACTATACGTCAAAAACTTCCCGTAGGCTTTCAGAGGGCCGAATATCTGGTGGAACACGGGATGGTAGATTTTGTGGTAGAGCGGGGCAAGCTCAAAGACACGCTTGTAACATGCCTCGACTGGTTTGGATATTAAATGAAGGAGCAAAAACCTTTGGACCCCAAACACCTGCTTGAGTTCGAAAAGCCCGTGGTCGAGCTTTACAAAAAGGTTGAAGCGCTCAAAAAGACCGCAAAGACCGGTGAGCTGGATATGAATAGTGAGCTTGTCGCGATGGAAGACCGTATAAACAAGCTTAAAAAAGAGATCTTTTCGAGCCTTTCGCCCAACCAGATCGTGTCAATCGCACGCCATCCCAGGCGTCCGACAATGCTGGATTACACAAACCTTATATTCCATGATTTTGTGGAACTGCACGGGGACAGGTGCTTTGGAGATGACAAAGCAATGATCGGAGGATTCGCAAAACTTGAAGATATCCACTGCATGCTGATAGGTCATCAGAAAGGCAAAAACACCAAAGAGAATATTGAGCGTAATTTTGGCAGCGCCCATCCCGAAGGATACCGCAAAGCACTGCGCCTTATGAAAATGGCGGAAAAATTCAACCGGCCGATAATAACTTTTGTAGATACAATGGGCGCATATCCGGGCCTTGGCGCCGAAGAGCGCGGACAGGCCGAGGCCATAGCAAGAAATCTGAGGGATATGATGCAGATCTCCGTCCCGATAATCGTAATGATCACCGGCGAAGGAGGAAGCGGAGGTGCTTTGGGCATAGCTGTAGGCAACCGCGTGCTTATGCTCGAATATTCCATATATTCCGTCATATCCCCCGAAGGATGCGCCTCCATATTGTTCAGGGACGCGAAGAGGTCCGCGGAAGCGGCTGAAAACTTAAAACTCACATCCAAAGACCATCTCAAACTCGGGATAATAGACGAAATAGTGAAAGAACCTTCCGGGGGCGCGCACAACGATTACAAGTTCACTGCCGAAAACATGAAAGCTTCTTTATTAAGACACCTGGAAGAGCTCAAAAAAATGTCCCCTTCCGAGATACTAAAGGACCGGTATGACAAATTCAGGAAGATGGGACAGTTCGAGGAATCTTAATGCGCCGATGTGGTGGAACCTGCCTGCCGGCAGGCAGGTGGCAGACAAATTTTATGCCAGGATGGCGGAATTGGTAGACGCGTCCGCCTCAAAAGCGGATGATCTTTACGGTCATGGGAGTTCGATTCTCCCTCCTGGCAAATGTTTCAATGTTTTGCCGTCGTGGTGGAATTGGTAGACACGTACGCTTCAGGAGCGTATGCCTAACAGCATGGGAGTTCGATTCTCCCCGACGGCATAATTTGCTTCACAAATTATGGAGTAAGCAGTAAGGAATAAGAAGTAAGGCCCGGTCGGATAAGTTCTCTTTATCATCGGCAAATTATCCTTACTACCTATTACTTACTACTTATTCCTTAAATGATATAATAATGCCAAGGAGTTCTATATGAAAAGCGACAGCATCAAAAAAGGGATCGAGCGCGCACCGCACAGGACACTTCTTCATGCGACCGGCGTGTCCCAAAAAAGCCTTGATAAGCCGTTCATAGGCATTGCAAACAGCTTTACTGACCTGGTCCCGGGACATATCGGAATGAAAGATCTCGCAAATATAATCGCAAAAGGCATCCATTCCGGAGGCGGTATCGCATTTGAATTCGGGGTCCCCGCAATATGCGACGGAATTGCTATGGGACACGAGGGGATGCACCGCTCGCTTCCTTCTAGAGAACTTATCGCGGACTGTGTTGAATCGGTCGCATTAGCACACGCACTTGACGGACTCGTTCTTTTAACGGCATGCGACAAGGTCACTCCGGGAATGTTGATGGCTGCGGCCCGCCTTGATATCCCCTGCATTATCGTCACGGCAGGACCCATGCTTGCAGGCCGTCACCGCGGGAAAAGGACCGACCTGGTCCGGGATGCTTTTGAAGCACTGGCAGCGTGCCAAGCGGGAAAGATCTCAAAAGAAGAACTTGCGGAGCTCGAAGTATGCGCTTGTCCCGGAGCCGGTGCCTGTGCGGGACTTTATACTGCCAACACTATGGCATGTGTCACGGAAGCAATGGGAATGTCGCTTCCCGGATGCGGCACGGCATTGGCCGTTTCTTCCAAAAAAAGGATAATAGCTTACGAAAGCGGCGAAAAGGTAGTTGAGCTTGTTAAAAATAATATCACTGCCCGCAAGATAATGACAAAGAACGCGATAATGAACGGGATACGAATAGATATGGCTCTGGGCGGTTCAACGAACGCGACGCTGCATATCCCGGCAATAGCGCACGAAGTCGGCGTCGAGGTTAATCTGGATACTATAGAAGAGATAAGCAAAAAGACGCCTCACATAACAAACCTGCGCCCCAGCGGGGAACATTTTATGGAAGACTTTGAATACGCCGGAGGAGTTCAGGCGGCACTTAAAGTTTTGAAAGACATGATATCCGACGGCAACACGGTTTCAGGAAAAACAGTAAAACAGCTTGCCGGTGAAGCCGAAGTTTTTGATAACGATGTTATAAGAAGCATCGAAACCGCATATCACAAAGAAGGCGGGATCGCCGTTCTTAAGGGGAATATTGCGCCACACGGCTCAGTCGTAAAGCAAACAGCGGTCAACGACAGCGCAAAGGTAATAATCGGATCGGCAAGATGTTTTGACGGCGAAGAACTTGCGATGAAAGCGATAATGGACGGCAAGATAAAATCCGGAAATATCGTCGTGATCAGGTACGAAGGTCCCAAAGGCGGTCCGGGCATGAGAGAGATGCTCTCTCCTACCGCGGCAATTGTCGGAATGGGGCTTGGAGATTCAGTCGGGTTGATAACGGACGGGAGATTTTCGGGAGGGACGCGCGGCCCCGCTATCGGACATGTTTCTCCGGAAGCTGCCGAAGGCGGCCCGATCGCAATAATAAAAGACGGCGATGAGATCGAGATAAATATACCGGAAAGAAAACTTGAGCTAAAAGTCAGCCAAAAAGAGATCGACGACAGGATGAAAAACTTTAAGCCGCGCAAAAAAGAACTGACAGGATCTTTGGCGCGTTACGCACACTTTGTGACGTCCGCAAGCACCGGAGCGGTGCTGAAGATTTAGACCGTAGTTTTAACTATTTTTCCGTTTTTATGTCTTCAATGAGCTGTTTAACTCGTTGCCCTACATCGCGATCTTCAGTAAGCTTTTCAAGCGCAGGAAGAGCCGATCTGTCCTTTATTTCGCGCAAAGCCCGGAATGCGGCATCTCTAACCTGATAATCGGCATCTTTGATAGAACGGACCAGGGGCATGACCACCCTTTTCGTCTTTGCGCTCGATAAAGCCTTTACAGCGATTTGTCTGACGTAAGGATTTTCATCCGATAAAGCAGCAATATACAAATAAATATATTTTGCCCCGCTTATCCTCGATAGCCCGAAAACAGCATGTTCCCTGATAATCGGGTTTTTATCTTTCATCATTTTGACAAGCGTTGTTTCCGCCCTAGAATCCCCATAATTGCTTAAGATACGCGCTGAGATCTCCCTCATGCTGCCATTTTTACTTCCGGATTCCTTTAACAGGGCGTCCATTGCTGAATCACGGAGACTCACAAGGGCCTGTTCCGCTTCAAATTTATTATAGGTGCCGTCCTCTTTTATTGATGCAATGATAGGCTTTACAGAGCTTTTGTCGCCGATCATTCCGAGCGCGCGGATCAATTGCTTCCTTATTATAGGGCTATCTACCTGAACCAGATATTCGTTTAATCTTTCGACAACAGCTTTTCCTTTCATTTGTCCCAGAACGTTTCCTATCTCATGTTCTTTATCGTACACTTCTCTGCGCGATTCCTCGCTCATAAGGTCCGGATTTTTATCTCTTGACGAAAGAACGGAAAGTTCATACATGATCGCGTTAATCGCATAATTTCCAAGCCGCACAAGAGCTCTCTCGGCAGATGCTTGTATTGACCTGGAACGATCTCCCAGTGCACTTACCAGAGCAGAAGCCCCGCTCCCATAACAGTTTCCCAACGCTTCAGCCGCACGCTCACGCACAAAAAGGTCGACGCTTTCATCGGAAAGCACTGCAGACAGCTGGTCCGAGGCACTTTCCCCGAACAAGGACAGCACATCTATGATCTTTTCCGATATCTTCTGATTGCCGCTATCTTTTAACATTTTCACTAATTCGCCCTTTGCTTCCTTTAGCCCAAGCTTCGGAACCGCTTCCAGTGCTGCATATCTGGCCGGCAGACTTTGATCATTCAACGTTTCCGCGATCCTCTTTGCCGTGGTTTTATCATCCTTTTCCGAAAAGACTTTTATCGCGTTTATTATCATTATGGATATTCTTGCGTCCGCAATTGCATCCATTTTTCGCAGAGGAGAATTCCGCAGTTCATTGAACATGTTCAACAGCTCGCATTGCACTTCTTTTGAATAGTTCGCGATAAGTTCCTTAACGCCTTCATCGCTCTGCAAACAATTAGCGATATAACCCCTTAAATTTACGGAACCATTAGTGATTTCTATGGAGATCTCTTTGATTTTAGGGCGCCACGACGGTTCTCTTGTAACTGCCTTTTCATCTGCACCATTAATAGATTGGTCAACTGGGGTGGGGATATATATAAGCTTAACATCATTCGCTCCCACCGGATTTGTTCCCATTTTAATACCTCCTATTTACTCCTTTTATCCTTCATAGTATTTATCGATAATATTATTAGGAAATTTCACGAAATAAAAAGAGCATATTTGGCGTGATATGCTCACTTTGTTACGTCAGCGAGCACCGGAGCGGTGTTGAAGGTATAGATACAAAAGCTTGATCTAAGTTTTCTGACCGATCCTTTTATATTCTGCTTCAATCGCTGCTTTTTCCGGACCGGTTAATGCATCATTCTTATCTGCCATAACATCGCTGCATATCCCCTGCAAATGGAGATAATATTTTATAGCTGCGGCTGGGCATCTCAGATTGGCGGTCAGAGGCATTCTCACGTCATTGATCGCTTTTTGCCACAACCACATTTCCTCGACATCCTTGGCAAAAAAGATGTTTTGCGGATACGGCAAAATATTTCCCATCGAACCGACCGCAAAGGACGCTCCCCTTTTGATCGCCTCAACAATGTTTCCTTCATCCCCTGTTCCGGTCTCAACCTGCATAGCGTATCTGCCAGTCAACCTTAAATCACCGGAGCTGTCTTTGATTCCGACAATGATCCCCTCGTCTGTAAGCCTGCCAACCACCTGCGGACTAATATTGAGTGATGGATTTATATGAAGTTTTGAGTAGTTGTACAAGAACAGCGGCTTCCGCGAACCTTCCATAAGCTTCCCTACTTCTTCCATGTGAGGAAATATCTCTCTATTTGTCTTCAGATAATGGAGCGGCGCCAGAACTACAGCATTAACACCGGTCATTCCCCATATTGACGAAAGATTTCTGAAGGTGTCCTCAGGAGTATCTCCTGTCGCATTGGCAATAATTCTGAACCTGCCTTTTGATGCACCGGCAAAGGCATCTATCGTAGACAGTCTTAAAGTATCCGTCATGTGAACAAACTCACCGGTTGTTCCGGCAACAAATAGAGTTTTGACACGAAGCCTGGCAAGATTATCGCATAACCTTGCGACCCCTTTTCTGTCAACCCCAAGGTTTGGAGCTCTACCAAGAAAAGGAGTCACCGTCGGCACAACATTCTCTCGAATATACAGGCTGCTTATTTGCCTTAGAGCTCTAAGAGGCATTTTCATTGTCACTGACATGGTTGGTCACTCCCCTTTTTAATTTATTCCACATCCCCGCCCGATTTGCTCTCTTTGCCGTAAAAACCGGACATTCTTTCTTCAGAAAAGAACAATCCCGCTCTGCCGGCTACGCCGAGTTCAAAAAGTTTTCTTGAAGTTTCGTTCATCAAAGCTATTCTCCAGGGAACGCCGACAAATTCTCTGAAGTCACCCTTTCCTTTTGCCAATATAAAAGAATACATGGGTTCTCTCATAAGAAGCGCTGCATAGTCCTGTGCGTGCCTGAATATTGTATCAAGATTTATTTTGACAACACCCTCTTTTATGGCAGCCTGTTGAAGGGATATCGGAGTGCCCGACGGTTTTTTATCATAAGGTCTGCCGATAAGCCGTGAAATATCTTCTTCGAACGGCGAATTGTCCGAGCCGCCGTGGAACACAATGCCTACATGCTGCAATCCTGCAGCATCAAGCGCGGCTCTTATTTCCCTTAAAAGGTCCAAATCGATAAATGGTTTGCCCTTGAATTTTTGTGCGCCGTGTGAAGTTCCGACGGATACGGCAACGATATCCACTCCGGTCCTTAAGCAATAATCAACGACCATTTTCGGATCGGAAAGCCATTTTTTTCTTTCACCCGGAGGCAGCGTGGACACATCCTCAAACGATCCGGCAGGCCCGCCGACCTCTCCTTCTATAGATATCTCGGCGTCATGAGCCATTTTTGCCAGCTCGGCAGTTAATCTTACATTGTCCTCGAAAGAAATATTTTTAATTTTGCCGGCTTCCGTCGGATCGAACATGACTGAGCTAAATTTGGCCTTGATAGCCTCGATGACAGCGGCTTTTGTCCCGTGATCCAGATGGCAGCAAACCGGTACCGGTAATCCCATCGCAAGAGCCTTGTTCGCTTCCATCCTTGTGATCAAACTGGCACCGGCCGCTCCGCCGTGATATTTAAAGGCGCCGGGAGACCATTCAAGGATTATCGGAGCCCTGCAGAATGCGGCGGCTGCGACCATTGCCTCGGCCATTTCCATATTGTTAACATTGCACGCTGGCACCGCAAAAACATTTGCCCTTGCTATTTTCGCGATGTCACAAAGACCGACCATTGTCGGCGATACGAATTCCATGCTTGTGGCATTGGCTTCTAATATAAAGTCACCGAGATCAGCGGAAATGACCCCCGAACCTTTAATTTTTTCGATCTGTTCCAATGCTGCCATCATTGCACCGCCGAATCTTTTTCCGCGTATAGAAATGCCTTTATCTCTCACCATCAGTCCTGAAGCCATCACGTCATAGACAGACAAACTGGCCAGGTCGGAAAGAGGTCCTTTATCAGCACGCCGGGTGATATCCACTAAATTGCAGGCTGTCCGGATCGCTGCACAGGCGTGTGGATCGCCCAACGAAGGCGAATTGATAATAGCATCAATATGCTCCGTTCTGAGAGGTGCGCCGCCAAGCCGCTGCGCCAACGGCCCAAGGACGTTTCGCTTAACATCTGCACTCAATTTACTTCTGAACATCAAAGATTCTCTTGATCCCGTGCTTCTCATCGTTACAGGCATATACAATCCTCCCTTTTATGCTGCATATTTACAAACATCACAAATCTTTATCGACGATATTTTCCTGAAATTTCAGGGATTTTTGAAAATGTTTTTGTTATCATAAGTTATATGAAAAAAGGGGTGCTCCTAGGATTTTTACTGATATTGTCAACGCAATTTGCCTTTGCCGCCGATATAATCTCGGTGCGGCACAGTGTGTCTCCCGAAAAAATACG
Organism: Candidatus Margulisiibacteriota bacterium; assembly: GCA_041650595.1. Classification (GTDB taxonomy): domain Bacteria; phylum Margulisbacteria; class WOR-1; order JAKLHX01; family JAKLHX01; genus CALFCX01. The sequence continues at coordinate 153,882 of JBAZKW010000001.1, read as the reverse complement.
GATAGTCCTGGAACTTTCCGAAGAGTCTCCTTACGAAACATCGTTTGAGAACGGCAAGTTTTCTCTTTTGATCCGCGGAGCAAAACTCGGCGAAAATATTTCCGGTTACCGGATAATGGATGCAATGGTCGAAAACTTTGAGATATGCGATAAAAAAGGTTCGGTAAATATAGAAGCTGCTATTAACTCCTCGATGGAAAGCAAAACGTTTATTCTTAAAGAGCCGCCAAGGATCGTAATCGACCTGCTTAGACCGGGAACCTTAGAATCGCAGATCATTCCTCCGCCTCCTCCGGTCGTTGTTTCTATGGATATTGTCCCGCAAAATAGCCATTTACAGCCAAAGAACAACTTAGCAGACGGCCTCTCAATTTATGAAATAGAAGAAATAGTGCACGACAACATAATAAAGGGCAAAGCATTTCTTGTCGACCTAAAAAAACTTGAAGTAATGCCGGTAATGGCCGTATCAGCGCTCAAACCAATAAACAGCGGCGATTCGCTTGGCTCTGTCCTTAGCTTTTTCGGGTTCGCGCCGGAACAGGAATTAAAATATTCGCATTTCGCAAAGAAGACGGTGGCGGGCTTCTTAAAAATGTACGGGGGGCTTGCGGCTGTCAACGGAAGTTTCTTTTTTGCCGACGGAACTCCCGTAGGAACGCTGATAATAAACAAACAGATCATTTCTTCGCCGCTTTTTAACAGGACTTCGCTCATATTGTATGAAAACGGCCGTGCCGCGATAGACAGTGTCCGGATGATAGGTTATCTACGGCTGAAAGACGGAAAAAAACTTTCTATTTCAGGGGTAAACCAACCGTTTAACGGCGGCATTAATGTTTATACGCCGGACTACCAAAAAACAGGGTATTCAGGTTCTTCTACGAACATAGTGATAGCGGGCGGAACAGTGGAAAGCGTCTCGTACGGAGAAACAGCTATTCCAAAGAACGGTTTTGTGGTATCAGCCATCGGAGTTGCCGGAGAAGCTTTAAAAGACCGACTAAAGCCCGGAGACACCGTAGAATGGTTCTTTATGACAAGGCCCGCGCTAAAAGACATGGAACATATCATAGCTGGCGGCCCGCGTCTGGTTTACAAAGGAAAGCCTTGCGTGACATCAAAAGAAGAGAACTTTAGGAATGATGTGGCACGCAGCCGCGCAAACCGCACAGCCGCCGGCATAAACAAAAAAGGAGAGCTTATACTTTTGACCGCGGAAAGAGCCACTCTCAACGAGCTGGCAAGACTGATGATCGAGCTGGGCGCTTATGACGCCATGAATCTGGACGGAGGAGGGTCTTCGGGAATGGCCGCAAGAGGAAAAACGATCTTCGGAGGCCAGCGGCCGGTAAGCAACGCATTAGTTATTAAAAACAAGTTGGCGATCAAATCTTCGAATTTTTGATCAGATCTATTTTCCAGCTTCCGTTCTCAAATACCATAAAGAATTTCTTCATGACCGCGCCACCAGAGTAGTCCCATCTCATCTTGACCAGAGCTTTGTTCTCTTTCTTGTCGACATTAATTGTTTTAAAGCCGCGGTCCGGAAGTTTTTGGACTCCGGAAAAATGGGCGATATCTCCCAGGCTTTTTATCTGATTTTTTGCATTATCGCTTAACTGGTCGATAGTGTTCTTTATTGCCGTCTTATCGAGCTTGGGCGGGGCTACTTTGAAAAGGTTTTCCGTAAACCTTTCGGCGGCCTTTTCAGGGCTTTCGGTCGGGCTGACAAAATAAAATCTTGAAAGAAATATCGCGCATGCCGCAACAGCTGCCAAGAAAAAGATTTTTTTATTCATAAATATTCTCCTCTTAAGAGATATTCTCGCCGGTCTTTATCCTGTATCCGTTAACAAAGGCATCAGCTGACATTTTCTTTGAATTCTCCGGCTGTACCTCTTTTATCAGAATACAACCGTTGTGCGCGGCGACCAAAAGGCCCCTGCCCTTTAGTATTTTCAGCACGGTACCGGGTACGGCCGGCCCGCATTCTTCTGAGGGACTTTCGACGGCTGTTATTTTTACTGTCTTGCCTTTACAGTTCAAATAAGCTCCGGGCCATGGCGTAAAAGCTCTGACTTTGTTCAATATTTCTGCGGCTTCTGAATTAAAATCAATAAGCCCGTCAGCTTTTTTCACTGTCTTGCAATATACGGCTTTTGAACCATCCTGTGATACGGGCTTGATACGGCCTGCCTCTATTTCCGGAAGTATTTTTAGCAATAGCTCTGTGCCTGTTTTAAAAAGCCTTTCGGTCAATTCGCCTGCGTTTTCATTTTCCTTTACGCGTATTGTCTCCTGTACAAGGATATCCCCTTCGTCAAGGCGCTCGTTCATTTGTATTACGGTAATTCCGGTCTCTTTGTCGCCGTTCAGCAGAGCGGACTGCACCGGACTGGCTCCCCTGTAATACGGCAACAGAGAAAGATGCACGTTGATACAGCCGTATTTTGGAATATCAAGTAAAGTCTTTGGAAGTATCCTGCCGAAAGCGGCGACTATGATAATATCAGGAGAGAGTGCTTTTATTTTATTCAAAAATCCGCTGTCCGAAACATTTGCCGGTTTCAGGACGGGAATATTTTTTTGCTCGGCTTTTTCGGCCACGGGGCTCATCCGGACCTTGAGGCCTCTTCCTTTCGGCTTGTCGGGGCGGGTGACCGCAGCAACTACAGTATTTTCTGATCCCGCCAGCTTGTCCAATAAAAAAGCAGCGCCTTCCGGTGTTCCCATAAAAATGATCTTCATATATTGTCGTCTTCTTTGGCCTTTATTCTTATTTCCGAAGGATCTTTTACCCTTTCAATGAACAAAATACCGTCCAAATGATCTATCTCGTGCTGGAACACAACAGCAAGGATCCCGTCTGCATTTATCGTTACAGGCTTGCCGCTCTTATCTATTGCCTGAACGCGGACTTCCCTGTAGCGTTCAACAGGAGCTTCCAGTCCCGGAACGCTCAAACAGCCTTCATAACAGACAGCTTTACCGGTTCTTTTTACGATCTTAGGGTTTGCAAGACAATAAACCGCGTCTTCCACCTTGACCACTATCAGTCTCTCGGAGACGCCTACTTGCGGGGCAGCCAACCCGATCCCGGGAGCGGCTATCATCGTTTCGAACATATTTTCCATAAGTTTTATATGTGCGGGAGTGATTTTCTTTATTGACTTTGCTTTTTTCTTGAGTATTGGATTTCCCTGAACACATATTTTTAATTTGGACATTTAATATTCTTTCTATCCAAGGTCCGTCGGATCGACATCGACAGAGATATTTATTTTTCGGTCATTCTTACCACGCATCATTCTGCCTAATTCTTCTTTTATAATATCTAACTCCGTGCCTTTTATCAATATCTGCCACCGGCTCATCCCGCGCACTTTTGCTACAGTGCTTTGCGAGGGCCCCAGGATCTTTGTGCCGGAAAAATCCTGCAGGCGCTGCGCTATTTTATCTGCGGCTCCTTCTGCGGCAGCGTTATCACGGCCGGAGACCGTGATATTTATCAGGCTTCCGAAAGGCGGATCTCCCGACGCCTTCCGTTGTTCTATTTCTTTTTGATAAAAGCCTTCGAAGTCAAGTGTCTGCGCAAAATGCAGAGTGTAATGATCCGGCTTGTAGGTTTGTATCACTACTTTTTTAGGCGCTTTGCCTGCAGGTACGGGTTGGGCCAGCTCCGACAACATCCTGAACGTTTCTTCAGTTGACCTGAAATTTGTGCTATTTAGCGATGCATCCGCCGAAATGACACCTATCAGATCAAAATCAACAAAATCTACTGTCTTTGCCGCCAACCTGGTCCCAATGATCACATTTGCTTGCCCTTTAGAAAAAACATCAACTACAGCGTCACCTATTTGTCCCTTCGAAACACTGTCCCTGTCGAGCCTCAGGGTTTTTGCAAAAGGAAATAACCTTTTCAATTCCGTTTCTACTTTCTGGGTGCCGGAACCGGCATATTTTATCCTGTGTCCGAGACAGTTTGAACATACGATCGAAGTCCCAACGCTAAATCCGCACCGTCCGCAGAGGACTTTTTTTTCTTCCATCGAATATACCAGAGGTACGGAACAGTTCGGACAGTTCACACTGGTACCGCAATCCGCGCAATAAAGAAAAGTGGAGTGTCCTTTTCGGCCGGCCAGCAGAAGGACCTTGCCTTTTCTGCTCAAAACATCCTCAAGGTTGTTTAACAGCTTTTGGCTGAAGATGCCGCCGGAGGACTTTTTTTCTTTGTTCATATCGACAATTTCCAGCAAAGTTTTTTGGTCTGAGATATCCTTATGAATGCTTATCATTCTGAACTTCCCTGACTTTGCTCTGTAAAAGGTCTCCAGTGTAGGACAGGACGAAAAAAATACTACAGGGACATTTGTTTGCCGCCCGATAAAAAGAGCAGCCTCGCCGGCATTATATTTCGGACTGGTCTCCTGCTTATATGCGTAGCCTTCTTCGCGGTCTATAATGATCATCCCTAGGTCTTTGACCGGAGCAAAAACCGCAGCCCGCGTCCCGAGAACGATCCTTGCTTCACCGGAATAAATTCTCAACCACTCCGCGAGTCTTTCTTTTTCGGAAAGAGAGCTGTGTAAAACGGCGGCCGCTGTTCCGAACTCAGCTGTAAAGAGTTTTGAAGCCGGGTTTAGATATTCGGCATCCGGATATAGAAGTATCAATCCTTTTCCCAAAGAAAGCAGTTGACGCGCAAGCATAAGATATGTCTGTTCCGAAGGGACGGAGTCTTTTTTATAGACCAGAGCGCCGGTAAAAGTGCCGGCTTTAGTAAGCGACAACAGCTCGGCAACTACTCCTATGGGTTCCGCGGATAACTGAGGAGCTTTTAAATTTTGCCCGCTTTCCTGCAGCACTATCCTTTTTTTGCCCCCTGGCCTCTCAAAACCGGAAACACCGGGTGGAAGAACGGCTTTCAAAGCCGAACCGACATATGAAACATAATATTTTGACAGCCAAAGCGCGGTCTTTACGTTTTGACCGGAAAAGAACGGGATTTCTCCCCTGATCTCTATAATGTCCTTTATGCCCGAGATCCCCTCCTCGGGTTTATCGGAAACGGAGATTATATACCCGATAGCGGCCCTTTTACCGAACGGCACTTTTACCTGCATGCCGATCTTGGCATAAGCCGCAAGTTCCTCCGGCACGCTATAAGTGAACGGCTTATCAAAAAATGAGGAAACGGTAGAAAGTATGACTTGAGCGTACATGGGAAATGCCATATCAGACAGCATCGAAAAGCAGGTCCAGGATCCTGTTTGCGGTCTTAAATTTATTTTGTCTTGGGAGTTTTTCCGTCTTTCCTCCCTTGAGCAAAAGGACCACTTCTGAATCCGCGCTGTCAAAAGCCCCTGTATCGTTGGCAGCTATCAGGTCAAGTTTTTTGTCGGTAAGTTTGTTGCGCGCGTTTTTGATCAGGTCCTTACTTTCAACGCAAAAACCGGCTATTTTTTTACTTTTGGGCCTTTCTTTCAAAGAAGAAAGAATATCCTCGGTATTTTCCATCTTAAGCTCGATCCCCTTGTCGCTTTTTTTTATCTTGGATCGCTCTTGTTTTGCCGCACGAAAATCGGAAACAGCGGCAGCCATTATAAGAGCATCGTGCAGAGGGAAGTTTTTTTGCACCGCTTTATCCATCTGCGCGGAAGTCTCTACAAATTCGGCATTGACACCTTCCGGGACTTGAAGTGCACAGGCAGATGAAATAAGCGTGACCTGCGCGCCTCGCTCAAACGCGGCGCGCGCCGTCTCATACCCCATCCTTCCGGAAGACCTATTGCCGATAAAGCGGACCGGATCTATAGGTTCTCTCGTGCCGCCCGCCGTTACCAGTATCTTTTTTCCGGCAAGGTCCTGCGGGATGCCTATAAGCTCATCAACTTTCGCGATTATTTCATCTATACCGGCCATTTTGCCTTGGCCTGTGCTTCCGCAGGCAAGCTCCCCGTAAAAGGGCCCGACGATCGATATGCCCAAAGACGACACCCGTTTTAGATTGTCCCTTAAGACTCGACTTTCCCACATCTTGGTGTTCATGGCGGGAGCAAAGACCTTTTTGGCGTCGCAGGACATAAGTATAGTGGAAAGAATATCGTCGGCTATTCCATTGGCGGCTTTTGCGATCATATTTGCGGTAGATGGGGCGACGAGAACGAGATCGGTTCCTTCGGACAGGGAAATATGAGGCAGTGGCATGGATTCAACGGCCTTGTCGAACATATTTGTTATGCAAGGATTTCCCGACAGTGTCCTAAAAGTAAGAGGTGTAATGAATTCTTGCGCGGAATCCGTCATGACTACCCACACATCGGCGCCTTTTTTCTTTAGAGCTCTTAGTATTTCGGCGCTTTTGTAAGCGGCAATGCATCCGGTCACGCCTAAAATGATCTTTTTACCGCGGAGGGTCGGCCTGCTGTCCATGAGGCACCGTTACTTTTTTTTACTTGAAGTTTTGGTCTTTTTGGATTTTTTCTTATCTTCTTTTTCCAGGCTCAGGTCCCTCGGGGTCCAAAAATCCTTTATCTCGGAGGCTTTTTCAGACCTTTTCGAAGGAGCTTCGAGTATTTTGTACCATATTTTGCCCTGCTTCATCTCGTTCATGGCCGTTTCAATTGTATTAGTAGGATCGGAATCCTCAATATAAGGCAGAGATCCTTCTGTAAGCGCTTTTGCCCTGTCGGCAATAACATTTGCCAACAGGAACCTGTTGCTTATCTTACCAAGAAGAGCGTCAATTGTCGGGGTTGTCAATTTAAAAAGGTCCTTTCTTTTTCCACCTTTATTATAGCACCGATCTTGTCCGCGGCGGAGGCGACTTTATCGTTCACGACGATATAGTCATATTTTTCCATGACCTGCAGCTCGTCTATTGCGTTCCTCAATCTGGCGTTCATTTCGTCTTTTTTTTCGGTTTTGCGCCTTTTTAGCCTAAAGGCCAGTATATCCACGGAGGGAGGTATCAGAAAAACAAATACCGCGTTCGAGGAATCGATAGCGTTTTTTGATATGGCTTCTTTTATGCTTGCTGCTCCCTGAACATCTACCTCAAGTATAACGGTCTCTCCTTTTACCAGCCTGTCTTTGGCGAATTTTAGAGGTGTTCCGTAATAACATCCGTGAACATTGGCCCACTCAAGGAACTCGGAGTTTTTGATTTTTGAGTAGAATTCCTCTTCTTTAATAAAAAAGTAATCCTTACCGTTCTTTTCACTCGGTCGGGGTTTTCTGGTGGTTGCCGAAACCGAAAGTATAAACGAAGGGTTGTTCTTAAGCAGCTGGGCCACCACGGTGCTTTTGCCCACTCCGGAGGGCCCGGAAATGACGACAAGAAGGCCTTTTTTCTTTTTTGTCTTAGCTTTTGTCAAGGTCGTATCATTATAACACGGGGGTAGAAAGAGCATCGACTTGTGCGATAAGCTTTTCAAGCTCGCTATATCCGCTGTCCAGAGCCTGTTGATGCTTGTGAACCTTGATCTGGAGCTTTTGTATCTCTTCTCCGCCGGATTTTCCGGCCAGATCGGCAATCTTTAGATTGGCGGCTTCAAGCGCTTTTTCCTCGTCATCTATATGTTTTTCAATTTTTGCGATCTTGGCATGAAGATCCTTTTGCTTTTTATTGTACGCCGCTTCCAATGCCTGTTGCTTGCGCTTTTCCTTATCGGCTTTCTTTTCTTTACTTTGTTTTTTTGGCTCATCTTCCCAGCCGACGCGGTCCAAAAAGTCCTGATATGTGCCCTCAAAAACAAAGACCTTGTCTTCATTAAATACTATGAGCCTGTTCGCCAGGTGATGCAAAAACATCTCGCTGTGGGTAACAATAACCACCGCTCCCGGAAATTCATCGAGCGCTGCTATCATCGAATCGCAGGATTCCACGTCCAGATGGTTCGTCGGCTCGTCCAAAAGCAGCATATTCGACGGGGAAAGTAGTATCTTTCCCAGCGATACCCTGCTTTTTTCTCCGCCCGAGAGTATTGAGATCTCTTTGAGCGCCAGGTCGCCTGTAAACATCATCGCTCCGCAGGTTTTGCGGATCTCAGTATAGTTCAGGTCCGGCCTTGTCCTTTGGAGCTCCTCTTCTATTGTCAGGCCGGGACTCAGCCGCTCGATATTTGTCTGTCCAAAATACCCGATCTGACAGTTCGGGTGCCTGGTAATTTTGCCCTCGCAAGGTTTTAGCTCTCCTACGAGCAGGCGGAGCAATGTCGATTTGCCTTTGCCGTTCTTGCCTACGACGCAGATGCGGTCTTCTTTTCCTATCGCAAGCGAAAGGCCTTTAATCAATATACGATCAGGACTGTAACCGAAAGACAGGTTTTCAATATTCATAAGATACTGCGAATTGAACTCTACAGAATTAAATCTAAAACCCAGTTCCGTGATATTGGCAAGTTCTTCTTTTGTGCCCATCCGCTCCAGTGCTTTGATGCGCGACTGGACAAGCGAGGCCCTGGCAGCCAGAGCACGGAAACGGTTGATAAATTCCATCGCCTCGTCGCGTTTTTTGTTCTCTTTGCGGCGGGTGTTTTCATACACCTCTTCTTCCACGGCGATCTGTTCAAAAAGCTTTTCGGTGCTCCCCTCGATCTTTTTGATCTTTTGGCGGTGGATACCGAGAGTATGCGTTGTAACGCTGTTCATAAAATCACGGTCATGCGTGATTATCATAAGCTCATTGCGCCAGCGCTGTAAAAAGCGGGTAAGCCATCTGATAGAAACTATATCCAAATAGTTCGTGGGTTCGTCCAAAAGCAGAAGGTGAGGCTCCGCGAGAAGCACCTTTGCCAGGTTGAGGCGCACCTGAAATCCTCCGGAAAATTGTGCCGGAGACGAATACATGTCATCTTCTGAAAAGCCGAGGCCCGTAAGTATTTTTTCTGCTTTCCACACTTGGTCCCTTTCGTCGGGCCGGAGCCCCTGACAGGCTTCGTCAAGCACCGTTGCTTCGTTAAATTGCAGGTGCTGTTTAAGATATCCGACGCTGTAATTCTTTGGCAGGATAATGCGCCCCTCATCGGGATGTATCTCTCCGGTGATCAGCTTAAAGATCGTTGTTTTTCCGGATCCGTTGCGTCCCACCAGTCCGATGCGCTCTCCGCTGTGGATATTAAAGCTGATATCCTTTAGCAATAGCTGCCCGTCAAACGATAGTGACAGATCATTTATTTGAAGCATTGTTAATTAAAGACTTCTCTGCTTAATTCTTTGAAGCCGACCCTCTTTTTTGACGAATACGGGATTATCCGGTGGCCCGAGGCAAGATCCCCAATCGCTTTAAGTTGCATGATAACCTTTGACGGCCTTATTTTGTCTATTTTGTTTGCGACAATAACAATATCTTTTTTCCTGTCTTCCAACACCTGTAATATTTCAAGATCTGAATCGGTCAAACCAACTTTTGCGTCAATGATAAGCACAATTTTTTTCTGCTCATAATGGGACATAAACAGGTACCAGTTGATAAGCTCCCGAAGGTCCAGCCTTGCCTCGTGCGACGCTTTGGCATAGCCGTATCCCGGGAGATCGATCAAATAAAACCTTTCATTTATAAAAAAAATATTGATTTCTGTAGTACGGCCCGGAGATGAACTCGTCTTTGCGAGAGTTTTCTGACCCGTCAAAGAATTGATGACGCTCGATTTGCCTACATTTGAGCGGCCGACAAAAGCTACCTGAGGCATCCCGTCTTCCAAAACGGCGTCAGGCCCAACCACCCCTTTTATAAATCTTGCGGATCTTATGTCCATATAAGCATAATAACAGGTTCTATTGCCGTTTTTGGCAGCTACTTTCAGGTATATTTCTTTTATGATAGAATTTGGAATCGACATAAAATGGTAGTCAAATGAAATATTTAAAAGCGTTATTTTACGGTTCGCTGGCTTGGCTGATCCCTTTTATTACTTCGTTCTTCTTTTATGACTTTCAAACACAAAAGTTGCTAATAGATGAGGAAATTTTCAAATGGATAATTACGTTTGAGTCCGTGGCGGTTGGCATGGTCCTGATATTTTTCTTGTTAAAGTCGCTCAAAATAGACATATTTCGTTTGCGATAAACTGTCTGCTCAATATTCCAGCAGCTATTCCTTTACATCCCACAGGTGTTTTTTTGTCTCTGCCACGATCACTCCGTTGAGCGCTATCAGTGACAGGAGATTTGGCACAGCCATAAGCGCATTAGCCACGTCAGCAAAGTTCCAGACCATGGGAAGCGTGGAGACCGATCCGACCATGACGGCAACGACCCAAAGTAATCTGTAGTACTTGACTGACTTAAGGCCCAAAAGATATTCAACAGCCTTTTCGCCGTAATAAGACCAGCCTAAGATAGTTGAAAAGACAAAAGTCAGAAGTCCGCCGATAAGTACAGCCGGCCCTATTACTGGCAGCGCGGAAAAAGCGGCTTTTGTCAGCATCGCGCCATTAAGGCCGTCCATCCAAGCTCCGGAGTTGACCACCACGATACCAGTAAGCGCACAAACAACGACTGTGTCCCAAAAGGTTCCGGTTGACGAAACTAACGCTTGTTGGACCGGATGCTTTGTTTTGGCAGCGGCGGCAATTATTGGAGCGCTGCCCATTCCTGACTCATTTGAAAAAAGACCTCTTGCCACTCCATATCTTATCGCCTGACTTATCCCTGCGCCGACAAAACCTCCGGCAGCTGCCTGCCCCGTAAAAGCACTTGTACATATAAGAACGATCGTCTGAGGTACCGTATCAAACTTCAGCAATATCAATGTCATACAACCTAGGATATAAAAGAACGCCATGAACGGCACAAGATAGTTGCAGAACTTTGCGATAGATTTGATCCCTCCGAGTATAACTACAGCGGTAAGAATAGTCATAACCGAGCCTGTTATCCAGGGAGAGATCCTGAAAGTGTCAAATACCAGAGTTGAGATAGAGTTTGCCTGCACGGTATTGCCTATACCAAAAGCAGCGATAGCCGTGAATATTGCGAAAAGGACTCCCAAAGGTTTTGAGTTCATACCCTTTTCAAGGACATACATCGGCCCGCCCGACATCTGACCGTTTTTGTTCGTCACGCGGTATTTTATCGAAAGCAGAGCTTCGGAATATTTTGTGGCGATCCCAAATACGCCCGTGAGCCACATCCAAAGCACAGCTCCCGGTCCTCCTAAAACCACCGCGGTTGCGACCCCCACAATATTTCCGGTACCTATGGTCGCGGCAAGAGCTGTCGTCAGTGCTCCAAAATGGGAAATATCCCCTTCACCTTCGCCTTTTGAAAAAGATATCCTGATAGCTTTTCCCAGATATCTCTGTACAAAACGGAGCCTGTATGTGAGGAAAAGGTGGGTCCCGATCAAAAGGATGAGCATGGGAGGCCCCCATGCCCAGTCGCTGAGTATTTTTAAGGCTGATTCAAGTATTTGCACTGAACATCTTTTTTACAAAAATTTGCTGCTAAAGTAAAGGAACGTTCCAGTCACATATTCAACATCGACAGCACTTTATACATCAGCATCGCCGGCCAGACAATGGCCTTTAGAACACCTAAACACCCGTTCAAAAACGAAGTCGCATGCTGAATATAATAAACCAGAGCCCCGATTAACGCCAATCCGTAGATACCGCCGCATTCTTTCATTTCTGCTCCTCCTTTTTTCTTTAATTTCGAGAACATGGTATCACGATTCATTTCCCCGCTTCATATACCTTTTTCCCGCCGACATAAGTCGCCAAAACCTTTGGATTGTCCTTTGTAAATCCTTCCGGCGTAACAGCATAAAGATCAGTATCGTACACGACGATATCCGCGTTGTAACCGACATCAAGTTTTCCAACATCTTTTTTGCCCGTCGTCCTGGCGCTGCCCTCAGTAAACCCGCGGACGATCTCTTTTACGCTGACCGGCGGATGGGCGGCAGGATTTCCTCCCCCAGCAGCGGCAACTCCCATAATGACCGTCGGCGGCGTGTACTGCGGAGGGGAAACGCTGAAATCGGTGCTGATCCCGACGGAAATACCGCTGTCAATAAGTTTTTTAACGGGATATGCCTGTGCGGCATGATCGCCGTAATAATACGCCGTATCGTCTTCTACAGGCCAGAAACCCGGCTGAGTTGTTGCCACAACATGCCCGTTAAAGCCTTTTATCCTTTCAATTTGTTCGTCCGTCGGGAAAGCCAAGTGGATGAGCGTATGGACCCCTTTTATTTCACCTTTTTCGGCACGCACTTTGTCGAGCGCATCGAGCACCGAACCGATAGCCCTGTCTCCCTGAGTATGGTAGTACATGTCCATCCCATATTCTTCAACTTTTGCCACGATACGATTCAAATTTAGATCCGGACCGCCGATATCATCGGTATATATTTCCTGGAGGCCGTTATTCCCTTGTTGATTCTTCCATGTTGTCCATGCCTGGCCGCCGGCATAAGCTCCGTCGACAAATATCTTACATCCTGCAAAGCGTGTTTGTTTTGTATCTTTTCCGATGTATTTTGCGGCATCATCGACATCACTCAGGCTGAAGATTGTATAGCAATAATTGACGCGCAATGGAAGATTTCCCTCTTTTCAAGTTCCCAGAAAATTTCCGGATACATATAGCGGACACCCGGCCCCCCCATAAGATCAACGATACCCGTATACCCCATTGATGCCCAATGCTGTGCCAAAAGCTTAGCTCCGTCCTTCATCTCTTTTATATTAAAAAGAGCGGCGATGCTGTTCCAAGGCAGGATCATAGCAGATTCGCGCAACATCCCGGTCAGCTTGCCGTTCTCCACCCCCATTTTTCCTCCCAGGGGAATATTGGTCGCAGCTGTCATTCCCGCAAGTTTGATCGTTGCGCTGTTTATTACTGCGTTATGCCCCAATTTATCCGCTAAAAAAGTCGGCCTGTCGCCCGTGATTTTGTCGATCTTGGCCAGGTCTTCCAAGGTCCACTTGTCGTAATCACGCAGAGAGAATCCGCCGCCAAAAACAGTGGCATTTGCAGGAAGGTCTTTAACCTTTTGTGCCAGGACTTTAACGATATCATCAACATTATTGCAGCCGATCAGATTAGCCCCTACGTGAAAAAAGTAACCTGTCTCAGCCAGGTGAACGTGGCTGTCGTTAAAACCGGGATATGCAGCTGCGCCTTTTAGGTCGACAACTTCCGCATTTTTATACTTTGCAGGATCAACATTCCATCCTTCAACGATCCCGTCTCTCACCAAAAGACTATCGACTTTACGGTCGGCATCTATATAAATAGAACCGTTCGTAAGCATTTTAACACCGCTCACCGCAAATACTTCTCCAGCTAAAAGCGATAAGCAAACGAAAGCTGCAGCTAGCTTGGTCCGGATCTTTTTGTCAAACCGCATCATCATTCTTCCTCCTGTTATAACACCCCTTCTTGCTGCCTCGCGACCTGTTGAAAGAGCTGATTGGTTGTGCAGGCACAATCAGCATTCCCTTCTTTGCCGGTATTAAGATCAAATATTTTATCTTCCAGATCAGCGGTGTTTTTTTGCAAATATATTGAAGTCATGCTTTTTGATTTATTCTGGAAGATCTTACCTTCAAAAACAGTTCCCCAGATCCGTATATCTTTTAATTGTTCGGGCGCTACGGACAGAGGATCTTGTTCGAGGACGGTAAAATCGGCGAGTTTCCCAGTCGCAATGCTGCCGACCTCTTTCTCTTTCTGTAAGACAAAGGCAGCGTTGATAGTAATGGCCTTGAGCGCATCTTTCACGCTGATCCTTTCTTCTGGTCCAGCAACGCGGCCGGAAGTGGTCAGGCGGTTTACTGCACACCAAGCCAGAGTAAGGGGGCTGGCCGGAGCCATGGGCGTATCGGAATGAAGGGACAAAGGAATATTATTTTTTACCAGTGAATTACAACGGACCATATATTGTGCCCGCTCGGGACCGAGTCCAACCTCGGAATATTTGTCCGCAAGCACGTGCACAAAATAAGGATTCGCGCTCACAAGCCCTCCAAGCCTGCTGATCTGTGATGCCTGCTCAGGTTCGGAGACACAGAAATGTTCCAGAGAAAAGCGATGGTCCGACCGGGACTTTTCCATCATCAATTTATCAAGAATTCCGATCGTCACTTCGCTGCCAAGATCCCCGTTGACATGGACCCGGATCTGATAACCCGCATCCCAGTATAATCGGGAACCGTCTTCCAGCTCCTTCGGCGTCATGACCCAAGCCCCTTTGTGTCCGTCGAGATATCCGCCCTTTAGCTGCATATCCTGGGAAAATGCCGCCCCGTCGCAGAAAAACTTGATCTGCTTCGGCAGATAGTAAACTCGATGCCCGCCTTTTTCACAGACTTTTTCCGTTTCTTCTAATGATTTTTCCGCGCCGTATTTTTCATAGATCACCTGGCCGCTCGGGATCAACAAATTGCGGAAAGAGGTCCTGCTATTGTCAAAAACAAGCTTCATCATTTCAAGGGCTGCGTTTGGAAGCATGATACCCGGGTCCGCGGTAGTGGTCAAGCCTCCTGCGCTGACATATTGCTTGCACAACTCCAGCCCCTTCAAAAAGCGGAGCGGCGACGCGAGGTGAGGATAAAGAGGCTTTGCTATGAGCGTCATCCCGGCTTCCCAGAAATGTCCGTTTGCAAGGTCCGCCTGCTCGCTCGCATGGCCGTGCCCTTTGAGGGACTGGTCGGTGATCTTCATTGCGTTAAGAGCTGCGGAATTGAAATAGAATTCGTGCGTGGAGCGGTGCCAGACAACGATCGGCCGGGTCATGGAAATTTTGTCAAGGTCTTTGCGGGAGATCTGTCCGTGGAAATATTGATGATAGCCCCACGTTAAGAGCCATTCTTTCTTGTTCTTCATCGCTTTTTCCGTTTGGCGAAGCTTATCCAGATACTCCTCGTGCCCCGAAATTCCCTTTACCTTGATCCAGGGCAGATCCCAATCGTCAGGAGTAATAATGTTCATGGGAGCTACCAAAGCAAAGAGCCATAGGTGAAGATGCGGATCTATGAACCCAGGGGTTATTATCTTTTCGGCAAAACGGTTATCCACCGTATAATCCTGTCCCTTTAGTGCGGCCCTGACCTCGTCAAGGCTGCCGACGGCAACGATCCGGTCACCTGTGACCGCGACCGCAGTTGCGGTTTCCTTCTTATCTTCCATCGTGATTATTTTCTTCGCAACATAAACCGTAGTTTTGTCACGGCCGAAAATACTTTCTAAAGATTGCAGCGGAAGCGTCTGGGCAAAGACCTGTGTGGACAGAAAACATAAAACCAGCGCGATACGGAAGATTTCCAACATATCATTGACCCCTTTCTGAACAATTTATACTGCTCACAAATGATTACGCTCATTCCTGGTAAAAAATTTTACATTAGAAGACAGGAAAAGTCAAAAATTGCTTATTAACAGAATATATTTTAGAATTCTCTCATGGGCAAAACAAAAACGCTTCTGTTGGCTGCCATCTTCTCCTTAGGTTTGTTTTCCGATTGCTATGCAATTGATCCAATAATCTCCTGGGTAAGGCTTCCCGTCGGTTTTCTTCCCCCGATAATTTCATACTCAACAAGACAAACAGGAGCTCAAGAGAGCAATATTCCCCGCGCCGGGCTTGACAGCATAGAAAATAATTTTATGGCACTGATGCCGCTGAGTACCGGCAACAAAAGCGATCTTGGCGCGGTGATCATGTACAAGACCAGGATCCAGCAAACTGACGCGGTCATCCCTTCAAACGGGATAAAGATCCCGGAAAAACTCAATAACCTTTTGGCTGGTTCGGTATACAAAAAAACCTTTGATAACGGATGGACGGCGGGGCTTGCGGCTCTTTTAGGATCGGCTTCGGACAAGCTCTTTTACTCCAAAAATCAGATTGTAGTGCGTACAGACGCATACCTTAAGGTCCCAAGTAACGGAGAAAACTCGTGGCTATACTATATTGATTACAACAACAACAGGTCTTTTTGGAGGTCTTATCCAATCCCCGGGGCAGGCTACTGGTTCAAACCTGCCGAAAACCTGGAAGCGATACTGGGATTGCCTCTTTTATACGCAAACTTTTGTCCGACAAAAAATTGGGGAATGAATGTCTTATACATATTCCCTACACAGGTACAGTCCAGGATAGAATACGGACTTACTCCTCAACTTACGGCCTATGGCGCTTTTGAATGGGGAGGAGATATCTTTGCACCATCGGACTGGGATAAGCCGAGCAGCCGGCTTTGCTATTACGAAAAAACTCTCGAAGCCGGACTGCACTGGCAATTTATGCAATACTCCGGCCTTGATATTTCCGCGGGATATGCTTTTGACCGGTATTATTCCGAAGCTGAAGGATTCAGCGACCGCCAAATAAACAGCGTGCCATTTAAGAACGCGGCTTTCTTCCAGCTGCGGGCCGGATTTCCTTTTTAGTCTGAAAACCGGCAAAAAAACTTGAAATTCCTGAACTTGTACTGTATTATCACAAATCAGGAGGGTTAATAATGTCAAAAGTATCTGTTTTTTCTGCTTGCCTGCTCTTGTTTTCGGTGGTCACTTTGTCCCCGCTTCACGCCGCGGTAAATGACGAATCAAGTACTGAACACTTGGCTAAGCAATTGGCAAATCCCGTAGCCTCTCTTATCAGTGTTCCTTTTCAGAACAATTTCGAGTCAGGCCTTGGAGCAGGACAGAACGGCACAAGATACACATTAAAGATCCAGCCGGTGATCCCTGCTTCCCTTAACAAAGATTGGAACATTATCACGAGGCCCATCGTTCCGTTCATCAACCAAAGCAATGTGATCGGAGCGACCGCACAGAACGGGCTCAGCGATTCGCAGCTCCAGATATTCTTTTCGCCAAAACAACCCGGCCATGACGGATTGATCTGGGGCACAGGCCCGGTATTCCTTATCCCGACAGCAACTGACCCGTTCATAGGGACTGAAAAATGGGGTGTCGGCCCAAGCGCGGTGGTCCTAAAACAATCCGGACCATGGACAACAGGACTGCTTGCGAACCAGATATGGTCTGTGGCCGGCAGCAACAGCAGGAGCGACATAAGCCTGGCATACTTTCAACCATTTGCTTCTCATTCCAACAAACACGGATTCACCTTCTCGTTCTCCTCAGAAACAAGTTACGACTGGTACGGAAAACAATGGACCGTACCGTTGATCTGCGGTATCAGCCAGATACTTCCTGTTGCAGGGCACCTTGTAAGCTTTGGGGCATCGGGAATATATCACCTTGAATCTCCGACCAATACTTCAAAATGGGCGGGACGCATAAGCGTAACGCTTTTATTCCCGGAAAAATAAAGAAAGGAGTCATAAAATGACCATAAGAAAGATATCGGCCCTCTTGATCGCTGTCTGCTTGACCATATCCTCTTCCGCGTTCGCCTGCAGCAATTTTGTCGTGAAAGCTAAGGACGGCAGTGTTGTGAACGGCCGCTCCATGGAATTCCCGGTGGACCTAAGTTCGGACGTCTGGATCATCCCCGCAGGGACAAATTATTCAAATACCGATGAGACCGGAACGGCTGGTATGTCTTGGACTACGAAATACGGTTTTTTGGGAATAAACGCATACAAAATAGAGGATACTTTTGTCGAAGGGTTCAATGAAAAAGGGCTTTCGGTCGGCGGACTTATGTATACGGGAGCAAAATACCAGCCGGCCTTGCCGGGAAAGTTCATAAGCCTTGATACATTCGCGGCCTGGGTACTTGGCAATTTTGCAACAATTGATGAAATAAAAAAAGCGCTGCCGGAAGTGTACATTTCCGAAAGCACCAACAAAAAACTTAAAGACATGGGATTACATATGACCATAACGGATGCCACCGGGAATAGCATAGTCGTAGAGTTTATTGACGGACAAGCAAAAGTTTACGACAACCCGCTCGGCATACTGACTAACCGTCCTGACTTTGAATGGCAGTTGACCAATCTCCGTAATTACGTAAATCTAGATGCTCGCGACAAAGATACTAAAGATCTGGGAGGAGTGAAGATCGAACCTACCGGTGTCGGAAGCGGACTTCTGGGCCTTCCCGGCGACTGGACACCGCCGTCGCGTTTTGTGCGGATGTCTCTCTGTGTTGATGCCGCTCTTAAGCCCGGCAATGCAAAAGAAGCTGTGAATTTAGCTGAACATCTTCTGAATATTGTTGATATTCCAAAAGGAGTCATCAAAGAGAATACTCCGGTCCCTTTTGTTAAAATGTACGGTTACGCGCAATGGGTATTAATAAAGGATCTGACCAACAGAGTCCTGTATTTCAAGACTTATGACAACACGGCATGGAAATCAGTTGACCTAAAAAAATTCGATCTGAGTTCTGGTGCGCAAAGAAGATCAATTTCTATAGATTCTACTAGAGTAGATATAACCGATGTAAGCGGCCAACTAAAATAGGCACCAAAAAATGATTTGATATCTACTTGCCGATTGTTATTTACTGCCTAACAAGGTGTCGACATCTATTACATGGCTGAACCCGCTCAATCCCGAGGGTTCGGGTTTTTGCAGTAGAACGAGACTCAAGGTCATCGATTCCAAACCTTTGACCAACAATCTGCAAAGATTATGCGATTCATCACTCATTGCTGCAACATCTCCATCCCTATCTTCATCACTCCTGCCGATGCCAAGGACTGTATACTTTAATCCGAAAAGAGCATCTTTTCCGCTGAGCACACCATAGCCCGTCAACGCGGCAGTATGGCTCCAGGCTGATTCTTCGCTATCCGAAAAACCTGTTGCCGCAGCAGCTATCAGAGAATCCATGACATTTCTTGTGTAGGCTGCAAATGCAACATGAGCATCATCCAAAAAGCCCTTAACTTCCGTTTCACCAAAAGTTAGATGGGCATTTTTAGTCAGATCGGCAATTAATCTTGACATGTCTTTAACCGAAATATCCGGTTTTGCTATGGCCCTGTCAAACGGGCTGTTTTGCGCCCCGCAAACTGTTACGGACCTGAACAATTTTGCAACAGATGGAACATAACCTAATACGAAATGTATTGCGCTACCTATTGCAGCAGCGTCTTCATTATATTCTTCACTACAAGAAGCCTCTCCTTCTGCCACAACATTTACTCCGATCAGATTTGGACGTCTTTGGTCAATAGACGGAAGACTGCTCACGCTATTTACCCTGGCTTCATATCCGAGTTGATAACGATCACCATATTCCACTCCTTTGTTCCCAAGAACATGGTTTCTTCTGCATAATCCTTCTATCAAAGTCGACGCGAACTGTGCTGGGGCCCGCCTAAGGACTGCAGCTTTTGCCGTATGTATCGCTTGGAATCCTCTTTGAGCTACTGCTAACATATTAAGTTGCTCCTTTCTGATTATTAAACGTTCACTTTAAAGCAAAACGCCAACGAAGCCTGTTAAAGGGTACTTTTTCGGTTGCGTCTTTGTATTCCCATCGTCCTTCAAAGGGAGCAGCCCCAAGAGGACGGCTTCCCTGGATCCAATGGATCTGTAAGATAGAAGGTTGTGCGCCACCAGCGAGTTCAAATGTTGTGTAATCTACACAGGAAAGGCCCCTGAAGAAGTTTTCATTGTGCTTATTTGTTTCGATAATGGAAACAAGCTCATCTCTTGTCGGAAGATCAACTAAAATAGGAGAAGTATGCTGGATCATATTAAAGTTTTTGATCACTTCCGCGATCTGTCTTGGGGAAAGTCCGACGGCATAATCGATATCCCGTTTATCCCCAAAATAAAATCCATCAGTCTCTCTATTGTGATATCCCAAGCAATGGCTGCCGGTACCGCGAAGCCTTGATGCCAGATTTAAAGCTCTGTCTCCCCGCCCGTTCATTGCCATATCGGCAAGCACTCCGAGCGCAACACCATGAGAAGCAGCTTCTCTAGATATGCGCCGGCCGCTGGTGCTTATCCAGTCTTTATTCTTAAAATTGCATCCGACCCTTTCTCTTTCAAACACCGCATCCTTCACTGTAACGTGTATTCTTTCTCGGATAAAACCGGGAACATCAGCAGAGGATAAGGCTCCGTGTTTGATAGCATCGAGGACCAGAGATGTTGTGCCCTGGGCTACATTCCGTCTTATCTGCGGATGAACTCTTCCTGCGGCAAGCCTAAAATTGACCACACTGATATCAGTTCTCATTGTAAATTACTCCTTTTCTTGTCTTTGTTTAGTTTAAATTCCTACATGTATTTATCGTCAGAATTTCAGGCAAATTTCACTATTTTTTCACAGTCCCGAAACATGTTTAAGAGCTGCGCGTGCTATAATTCCCGTATGCTAAGGAAAATAACTGAAAAGGCGCATCGATGGCAGGGAAAAGGACCTGCTCGATACCGGATATCTCGAGAAAATCAGAAAAGACAAGAAAAATGAAAAACAAGTTCAAGCTTAAGGATTCTGATATTGATATGGACATCTTAAGAAGATCGGCAAAAATGACACCGCTTCAAAGGATGAAATGGCTTCAAGAGTCCAGGGATTTTTATCTCAAAGCGATACCCAGATCAACTTTGCGGGCAGTCTTTGCGTTGAGAAAGAAAGAGAACGGTTCTTGTTAAATTCCGCCTCTACGCGATCAGCTGCCCAGCATCTGCGCTAACCAGCCAAATCTTTTTGTAACGTCTTCGTCAAACAAATATGGCAAACTGTACCCAAGGAACTCTTTTGTTCCGCTATAAACACCTGTTTCATATCGGTCATAAAAATGCTTATTGACCGCTTCGGTAAATGCCTTTAAATATGCTTCCCATTGCACTGTTTCGCGGTTCAGTATTCTAGCAGGCGTTAATACGGGAGCATCATTTTCCCAAAATAGTCCTGCCGGATTAGTAAATTGATATCTGCGAGAAGTTCCCTTTAGCTTATCAAAATGTTTTCCTATATCACTTTCCGTACCCAATGATATCGGCAGTCTTACTGTCATTTCCCTGCTGTCCCTATAATGAGCCAAGAAGACATTTCTTGCCGGCAGATCAAATAACGAAGAAAACACTCTAAAAGTCGACGTGTCTACAAGATTGTGTTCGCACATCCCAATGGCTTTAAAGGATGAAGTGTTTGCGGGGGTCAATCCGACAAGCATCACCTGTGCCGCTACAAGGACTCTTGCTATTTCTTGTTTGTCAGGACCAGGGTAATCAGCTTGATATATTCTGCAAGGCTCTATATGCCTCCCAAAAGCTCTTTGTCTGACAAATCCCCTGAACTGTTCAAGAGTTACCGCAACCGGTCTTGACACTGTTGACATATGATCTATCTCCTTTTGATTAACTCAACTGATTATTTATCGTAAGATTTTTTGCATTATTTCACTCTATTTTTAAATGATTTAGAAGTGTTTTTGTGCCCATGCATGCTACAATTATTTTTATGAATATCCTCGCCATCGAAACATCGTGCGATGAGACTTCCGCAGCTGTCGTAAAGGACGGCACGAAGATATTATCGAGCATAATTTCCTCGCAAAACGATTTCCACGCAAAATACGGCGGGATCGTCCCGGAAGTCGCTGCGCGAAAACATATCGAAGCGATAAGTCCCGTGATAAAGGAAGCTATTGACCGCGCAGGTATCAAATTTAAGGATATTGATGCTGTTGCAACGACATTCGGCCCGGGGCTTCCCGGCTCTCTCATTGTCGGGCTTTCTGCGGCCAAAGCTATCTCTTTTGCGCTAAAAAAACCGTTGATAGGCGTAAATCACTTGGAAGGACATATATACGCAAATTTTCTTAACTCACCCCCCTCCGGCTCCCCCCTCTCTTCAAAAGAGAGGGGGGATGGGGAGGTGAGTTTCCCTTTCATCTGCCTCATCGTCTCAGGAGGCCACACTCAACTTGTAAAAGTAAACGGACATATGGAATTCGAAACACTCGGTCGAACCAGAGATGACGCCGCAGGAGAAGCCTACGATAAAGTCGCCAGATTCCTTGGCCTCGGATATCCCGGAGGTCCAATAATAGATAAACTAGCCAAAGAAGGCAACGAAAACGCAGTGAACTTCAAAAGACCGATGCTTGAAGAAGAATACAAGTACGATTTCAGCTTCAGCGGGATAAAGACAGCAGTGGTATATTACGTTAAGAAGAATCCCCCCTCTCCCCTTGGGAGAGGGGCTGGGGGTGAGGGCGGAGTGAGGGTTCTCGATATCGCCGCATCTTTCCAAAAGTCCGTGGTAGATACGCTTGTCGAAAAAACCATCAAAGCCGCCGAAGAAAATTCAATAAAAACCGTGGCGATCGGCGGAGGGGTCGCCGCCAACAGCAAATTAAGGGCTGATATGAAAGTGGCCTGTGACAACAAAGGCATCAAATGTATCCTCCCGCCGCTTGAACTGTGCACCGACAACGCCGCGATGATCGGCTGTGCGGGATATTTCAGGTATAAAAAAAGAATGGTCGCGGATTATTCGCTTGCAATAGAATCAACGGCGAGGATATGAGAATGGCTAACAGCACGCTCACTTCGCCTGCCTGCCGGCAGGCACGGCTTCAACGCTATATTGTATAATGTATTTATCATGTCCATCTCCAAAGATACCGTCGAATATACCGCAAAACTAGCCCGCCTCGGGTTGTCCGAAGAAGAAAAAACTCTCTATGCAAAACAATTGAACGATATACTCGGCTATGTGGATGTAATTAACTCCGCGGACACAAAGAAAATCTCCCCTACCGCCAGCACCCGTCTTTCAGGCGGAAAACAAAAAACGACGCCGATGAGACAGGACAAAACAACCCCATTCAAAGACATCAGAAAAATATTAGATAATGCGCCTGTACAAGAAGACAACATGTTCAAAGTTCCCAAAATAATGGGAGACGAAGAACAATGAGCCTACACAAATTAACGGCACATGAGTTATCGGACAAACTAAAATCAAAAGAGATCAGCTGCGTTGAGCTTATAAATGATATTTATAGCAGGATAGACTCGGTTGAAGGCAAAATTGGAGCATTTAACTGTTTTACAAAAGAATCAGCTCTAATAAAAGCAAAAGAACTCGATAGTAAGGGCCTTCACGGAGAACTTTCAGGTATTCCCATCGCGATAAAAGACAATATTTGTACTGAAGGGACTAAAACAACCTGCTCATCAAAGATACTTGAAAATTATATTCCTCCTTATAACGCGACCGTAGTCGAGCTTTTGCAATCCGAAGGAATGATCCCTGTCGGCAAGACCAATCTTGATGAATTTGCGATGGGATCATCAACAGAAAACTCGGCTTTCAAGACGACAAAAAATCCATGGGATACAAAAAGAGTACCCGGCGGCTCTTCCGGCGGATCCGCCGCCGCTGTTTCGGCCGATGAAGCACCCTTGGCCTTGGGATCAGATACAGGCGGCTCGATAAGACAGCCGGCTTCTTTCTGCGGTGTCGTTGGACTCAAGCCTACATATGGAAGGGTTTCCCGCTATGGACTAATTGCTTTTGCCTCGTCTCTTGATCAGATCGGCCCTTTGACAAAAGATGTGACGGATGCGGCATTGCTGATGAATGTAATAGCAAAATATGACCGCAGAGATTCAACTTCTGCCAATGTAGATGCTCCCGATTACAGAAAATCTCTTATTAAAAATGTAAAAGGTTTGAAAATAGCCGTTCCCAAAGAACTGATGGGCGAAGGCATAGAAGAAAACACAAAAAAAGCGATCCTTGAGGCTTTAAAAGTTTATGAAAGAATGGGTGCGACATTTAAAGAAGTATCTCTCCCCTCTTTAAAGTTCGCGCTCGCGACATACTATATAATTGCGCCTGCAGAGGCCTCGTCAAATCTTTCAAGATATGACGGCGTGCATTACGGTCACAGGAGCAAGCAACAAAATGATCTTATGGACATGTATCTCAATACCCGCAAAGAAGGGTTTGGTCCCGAAGTTAAGAGAAGGATCATTATAGGGACTTACGCTTTGAGCTCCGGATATTACGATGCGTATTATCTTAAAGCCCAGAAGGTCAGGACCTTGATAAAACAGGATTTTGATGACACATTCAACAACTTCGATGTCGTAATGAGCCCGACATGTCCTTCCCCAGCTTTTAAAGTCGGGGAAAAGATGTCGGATCCGCTTTCAATGTATCTTTCTGACATAGCGACTATTCCAATAAACCTGGCAGGAATCCCTGCAATATCGATACCGTGCGGTTTCGATACCAACCTGCCGGTAGGTCTTCAGATAATGGGAAAAGCTTTTGACGAAGAGACACTTTTCAGGGCAGCTTTCTCATATGAACAGGAAACCCAGTGGAACAAAAGGAAACCGGCTCTATGAATCTTGAAACAGTAATAGGCCTTGAGACCCACGCGCAGCTTCAGACAGAGTCCAAGATGTTCTGCAGCTGCTCGACAAAGTTCGGGAACTACCCGAACTCAAACATTTGTCCCGTATGCACCGGACAGCCCGGTTCGCTTCCCGTAATAAACGAAAAAGCGATCCGCCTGGCGGTAAAAACAGCTCTTGCCCTCAACTGCAAAATCAACAATGAAAGTGTTTTTGCGAGGAAAAATTATTTTTATCCCGATCTTCCGAAAGATTATCAGATATCGCAGTTCGAGATGCCGCTAGCCGAGCACGGATATCTTGAGATAGAGGTAGGCGGCCAAATAAAAAAGATAGGAATAACAAGAGTACATCTGGAAGAGGACGCGGGCAAGCTTGTACACAAAGGAAGCGCCGGAATAAAAGGCGCGGACTATTCTCTGGTAGATCTTAACCGTACCGGTACTCCCCTCATGGAAATAGTCAGCGAGCCGGACCTTAGGACTCCCGAAGAAGCGCGCGTATTTATGGAGGAGCTGGCGCATATACTCAGATATCTGGAAGTCTGCGATGCCAAGCTCGAAGAAGGCAGCATGCGCTGCGATGCAAATATATCCATCCGCCAGAGCGGAGAAAGTAAATTAGGCGTAAAGACCGAGTTAAAGAACATGAACTCCTTTAAGGCGGTCCAAAAAGCTCTTGAAAAAGAAGAGGCGCGACAGAAAGAAGTCGTATCCGAAGGCGGAAAGATCTTCCAGCAGACGCTTTTGTTCGACGAGGCGACCGGCAGCGTGCATCCGATGAGAAGCAAAGAAGGCTCGCACGATTACAGGTATTTTCCGGACCCTGATCTTTTGCCTCTTTACGTTGATAAAAAAACTATCGAAGACATAAAAGCCTCGGCAGGAGAGCTTCCGATGGATAAATTCAAAAGATTTACAGATCAATACGGTATATCCGGCCAGGATGTAACTGTGCTCATAGAATCCAGACACACCGCCGATTTTTTTGAAAGTACCGTAAAAATAAGCGGCGAGCCCAAACTTTCGGCAAACTGGATAATAGGAGAAGTGTCCGCATATCTCAATGCGAACAATGTTTCTCTAAAAGACGCAAAACTGACGCCCGCCACGCTGTCAGAACTTATCAGCCTGGTAAAGAACGGTACTGTAAGCGGCAACAGCGCAAAAAAGATCTTGGCAGAGATGATGAGGACCGGAAAAAGCGCAAAAGTCCTTACGGAATCTATGGGCGCCACGCAGATATCTGATGAAAGCGCACTCGTTGAGATCGCAAAGAAAATAATAGCGGCAAATCCTCAATCAGTTGAAGCCTTTAAAAACGGTAAAGAAGTCGCACTCAAGTTCATGATCGGCCAGGCGATGAAAGAGACCAAAGGCCGGGCAAATCCGCAGATATTGGAAAAGATTCTGAAGGAAGAGTTGGGCAAATAACTCTGTTAGGCTTTGTTTCTTCCCTATATTCTTAAGTTAATCTGTTATACCTTTAAAATCAACAGGTCTGGGACCTGAAGAATCGTGACCTTCAATTGGAACTGCCTCAAAGAATGCTTGACGTGGATTATCTTCCCAGCATTGATAGACAAGTCTGTTACCGATAAAATTAGATCCTGTTGGTCCGTTCGTAACAAGAATATGAGTTCCCATACGAATGATTGAAGGATCTTCAGGGATATCCAGATCAAATGTCTGCATATCTGCGTCTCTTGTAAGTTCAAAAGCGCTATCCGGATTCACAGTTGCGCTCATCATATGTCCAAAAACGAATTGATCCCGTACCCCCTGGAATTGCGGAGATTTGGCATATATGAGTAACGGAGCTTCTGTCGGGATCCTGAACCTGATACCTAGCGGTTTTGTTTCTGCATTAATTATCTTCAGTAATGCTAATGCGTCGGGAAATGATATCTCACATAAGGAATCCTGAGTTATTCTCCTTAATTCAAGAGTGATGCTTTCACAAGCAGCCAATCCTTTTGTAAAGACATCTCCTATCCTTGGCATATTCACGTCTTGATGCATAAAAAGACCCAAAAAACCAAAAGTCAAAGGGAACAGATCAATTTGACGGGGAAGATAAAAGCTCCCATCAAGACGATTATTATTGTCTGGCACTAATGAAACTTTTACTTGTCTATCCAATCCGGCTTTCAGATCTTCCTGAGGAAGCTTAGCTTTAATTGGTTCAACCCCTGGCATGGCGTTGCTTATTGCTCTAAACAAAACCGTTTCTCTTCCAACATTTCGGGTCGGCATGAAATTTACATATCGCGGAGCAGGCGACGGGCGAAATATTCGAACCGTTTCCAAAGCTTGCATAATTTATTCCTCCTGTTTATACAAATTCCGATCTGCATATATATCGTCATATTTTCCCGAAAATTTCACGTGATTTCGGGGAGTCAGGAGGGGGACATTTCATCATCCCCTTGAACTCTCCTCCCGATAACGGTTATCATATATTTACACATGAATAAGAAATCTTTCTTGTTTGCGTTAATAATGTTCTTGTTGAGCGCCTTGCCATCTTATTCCTCCGTAAGCTATAAAAGCCTGGACATAATAAACTCTTACGATATGGCGGTCGTGTTCGAACAATATCTCGGATACCTTTACGAAAGCCACGGCTGCCTGCACTTTACGCCTTCAGATATATATCTATTAACCGAGACGATACCCAAAGGAGCTACTCTCGACATAAGGGATTATTCCGGCAAGGCGCCTGAATTCGATCTTGCCAAAGTGCCTTTTTTTAACGCGTGCGTGATGTCACAGGATGACGCGGGTAAATTCAGGGATTATTTTGCGGGCAACCGGACAAAGTTAATTGTTTATCCTTCATGGAACCGGCTGCTAATAACCGTGAACGGAAAGCCTTTTGTTCAAATCAGGACACTGGCGGGCCCGCAGAACAACATAAGAATGCCGGTGTACATAGAAAAAGGCGGGCCGATAATCTGGGACCCGATCGTCGCGGGCTCTACAGATACGGGAATATACACGATCTTTGCTTCTGTAAAAGATTACATCAGCTCAACTTACAGGGAAAATACGCTCATTCCGTACGGCGCGGAAATTAGCAAAGAAGGAAATTTTTGGTATTACAACCGGGCCGGAAAACGGTATAGAGTACCAAAAAACGTTGCATGGGACCTGGGCCTTCCTGAAGCAAAGCGCAACTACAACTATTTCAATATAGAAAAGGACCGGCAAGGCAACACAACGTCCCTAAAATGGGGAAGCCACGACTTTGGCAAATGTGTGCTCTTGTGGACAAATGACGGAAAAAGGTTCTTGCCGGAAATGGGCTATGCCGAAGGAGAGCTCTATTTTGAACAAAGTATGCTGGTCGAAGATCTGGCGCAGATACTATCGGTTCCCGGCACTGACGATCTTGATACTCTCGCCCGAAAGAACGGCAATTTCTCATTTTACAGAGAGCTTTATGAATTCATCGAGTCCAAAGGTAAAATTGTATCGCCAAAGATCAGTCCTACCAGCACCGCTTATTACAAACTATACAACAATATGGCGCTTACCACCGTAGAGCGTGCGCAGCTTGACCCCAGGATCATTGAGGCATACAGAAGAGTAAAAGAAAATGATCTTCCGCTGATATGGATTTCTAAGGAACAAACCCTTGGATTGTATAACTACTTGAAGATGAACAGCCTGGTATTTGAAAAATACGCCGATTTTTACGGATCCATCAAAAAGGACTGGGAATTTTGGAAAAACTTGCGGATAGCATTCAGGGAAGATTTCAAAAAGCTTAATATTTTATCTTCCGCAAATCAAAAGGACATAATTGAGAACATGATAAACAAAAGACTGGAGTTCAACATCCTTACCGAAGGCGATCTCAATTATTACCAAACTACATCCATATCCTCGTTCTTCGAACAAAAGGACGAGTCCACCTTTGCCAACAGGGAAAGAGAAGCGGCAGTATCGATTCTCCGCGACGCAGGACTGTCCACTGCGGAAAATTTCGCTCTTCTAAGTACGGATGCTTTGAACAACTACAATTTCGGATTATTTTTAAATGATATGCTCGGCAATCTTTACAAAAGCCACGGGTGCTTGCATGTCTCCCCGCGGGATGCTTATCTGCTCTATTCTATACTGCCGATCGGAACAAAAGTGACAGTAAATACCTATTCTGCATCCTACGAACCTGAGGCTTTGGCAAAGCTTCCGTATCTCGCAGGACTGGCAGACATAGAAGAAGACGTCAAGAAAATTAAAGACAAAATTCAAGACCCGCGGAATATAGAAGTAAAAGTATATCCGGCAACCGGCGACTGGATAATACTCCTGAAAAAGGAGCCGTTTGCAAGACTAAGGGTCCTGGGCGGATCAAAAAGCCGGATGAAGCGCGTCGAATACCGGGATGAGAACAATTATCCAATTTTTGCCGATGAAATCGCCTATCCTACTACGCCCGGAACATTTTATGTCTTTAAAAAAGCGGAAAATTATATTTCCAGGATCTATAAAGACACAACAACAGTCCCCATGGGAAGCCGTATCTCAAAGACCGGCGGTAAATGGACATTTGAATACGAAAAAGGCGCGACAAGACCGCTTCCCGCACCCATAGCGGAAGACATTGAAAGACCGGCAGACCAAAGGGAATTAAAATATTATGATATTTTGACGGATGACAAAGGAAATATCCTGGAAGCAAAGTGGTCAAGCCATGAGTTCGGAAAATACTCGATAATAACCTCTCCGGACAAAAGAACTGCGTGGCCGGAGCTTATCCACACATCCGGAGAGCTTATGTTCGAACAGCGCCAGCTGGTGGCGGATCTGATATCGATATTGTCCACGCCCAAGGACTCTTTTGACGAATGTGTGGATGAAAATCCCGACTTCGACCTATATCGGGAGTGTTATAAATTTGTTCAAGACCCTAAAGGGACCTATCTGATAACTCCGGCAGAGACCAGCCGCTATAAGCTGTATATGGATATCCCTTTGACGAGTACCGAAGAGGCGCTCATCCCGCGGGACGCGTTTATCGCCGACAAAATATTGAAGAACAAAGGGCCCCTCACAAAATCGGAAAGCGACTATCTTATTAAGTCGGGGATAGCAAAGATGTCCCGCGGAAAACTTGACATAGATATGCTGAAAATATTGGGGATCAACTTTGAGACCTTCCAGAACGTTGTGGTGATACAAAAATACGCGCACCACTTTGAAGTCCTAAAGGACCACTGGACAGACCTTTCCGAGCTGAGGCAGGCGATGTTCCTGGACTTCAAAAAGCTTCTCGTAAAAGACCCGAAAATAATGTGCTCTTTTATAGACAAGCTTATGATGCAAAGGATCGATATGAAAAAGATAACGCAAAAAGACGTGATAGATCTTTTAAACTCAATGCTTCAAGAAAAAGCCGATTAAAGGCGCGTGATATAATCAGACCATGGGCGTTTACTCCTACGAACTGAACGACTGCCTATATCTGAACATCACCAACCGCTGCAACAACGCGTGCACTTTCTGTATAAAGTTCAGGTCCAGGCGTTTTGAGGACAAGCACGAGCTCTGGCTCAGCAAAGAGCCACTGGCCGAAGAAGTCGTAAAAGGCATCCCTGATCCTTCAAAGTACCGCCAGATCGTTTTTTGCGGTTATGGAGAGCCGCTAATACGTCTTGCGGTTGTAAAAGAGATCTCTAGATCTCTCAAAGAAAAAGGAGCGATGATCAGGATCAATACCGACGGCCTTGCGAACCTGTTCCACGGAAGAAATATTCTTCCCGAGCTGGCCGTACTGGTAGACGAGATATATATAAGCCTAAACGCTCACAATTCCGACACATATCAAAAACTGTGCCTGCCCGTGTTCGGAGCAAAAGCGTATAACGCTATAAAAGATTTTGCCGAAGAAGCAAAAAAGGTTGTCCCGACAGTTGTCCTGACCGCGGTAGATCTGCCTTCAGTTGACATCGAAAAGTGCAAAGCAATCGCCGAAAAAATAGGCGTTGAATTTAAAGTCAGGCCTTATTATGAAAAAAGCTATCAGATGGTTCAATGATCCAATGGGCGGTATTCGCTATGGTTTGCTTTGATGTTGAGGTTGTGCTTTTTCTGCCATGCCGTGAATGAAACAAACTCGATCTTTTCCCCGCTCCTTAAGGACCCTTCGATCTGCTCCATAAAATGGTTTGTGATAGAAATAAACGGCGCGGCGGTACCATTTTTTGCGGGTTCAACGTTCAAATCCTTTTCCATTGCGTAATCATAGTATCACTAATATATTTTTAGTGCAAGATGTTTTTTAAAAAACTTTTTCTGTGTATGGGACAAGAGCCGTATATTCTTAATGCGGCAAAATGCGCCTTGGTCCCGTAGCCTTTGTGCCGGTCAAATCCGTATTTTGGATATATTTTATGAAGCTTAAACATATATCTATCTCTTAACACCTTGGCAACAACAGAAGCTGCAGCTATGCAGGTGCATTTGGCATCTCCGCCTATGATAGCTTTTTGTGTTATCCCGACTTGAGGGATGATTTTATTGCCGTCGACAAGAATTATGTCCGGTTTTTGTAAAAGTGCATTTACTGCCTGCGCCATGGCACGGAAAGTCGCCTGAAGTATGTTTATCCGGTCAATTTCGCCTTCTTCGCAGACCCCTACCCCCACACAAACGGCATTATGCATTATCAGGTCAAATACTTTTTCTCTTTTCGCGGGGGATAATTTCTTGGAATCGTCAAGTCCTTTGATCTTTGCGTTTTTGGGAAGTATTACTGCCGAGGCAAATACCGGCCCGGCCAGAGGACCGCGGCCCGCTTCATCCACTCCGGCGATAAACCCAAAACCTTTTTTGCGGAGGTTTTTCTCTATAGGAGAAATCAACACTTAATTCTTTGAAATAAAACCAAACTTGGTTATAGGCCAGATCCTGATGAATGCGGAGCCGATTATATTTTCCTTGGGAACAAAACCCCAGTACCTGCTGTCGGCGCTATTGGCTCTGTTGTCACCCATTACAAAGTAACAGTTTTCGGGCACTCTGATCTTTTTCATATTAAAATTGTCGCGGAACATGCTGTGTGTCTCTTTCAAAGGCTGGTTATCTATATAGACCACGCCTTTCTTTATTTCCACTTCTTCCTGCGGAAGTCCGATCACCCTTTTGATAAAATCCCGCCGTATGCCAATGGGATCTTTTGGATACTTAAAGACTATCACTTCAAACCTGCCCGGAGATCTCCATTCGAGTATTTGTCTTGTCCCGCTGAGCGGAATATTTCTGTTGTACAAAGGATTGGGTATGTTAAAAAGGAAGATCGGGCTGTCGTTCATGTCATATACCGGATTTGGTATCCCGAAAGAAATACGCTCGACTATTATTCGGTCGTTTATGTCAAAAGAAGGCTGCATCGAAGCCGAAGGTATCCAAAACACCTGAAAAAGAAATGCGCGGATAACCAGGGCAATGAGAAGGGCTACTACGACTGTCTCTACGGTATCCTTGAAAAAAAGATACAGCTTTTTCATAAACTATTGTACCGTTGCGACTGCCGGTTGTTCGGAAGTGCTTTGCACTGCTTTGTCCTGTATCTTTGTGGCGCGGCTTCCGACCCTGCTGCGAAGGTAATAAAGCTTGGCACGCCTTATTTTCCCCTGTTTAAGTATCTTGATCCTGTCTACTTTAGGCGAATGGATCGGGAAGATCCTTTCGACGCCTACACCCTGGACAACTTTTCTTACGGTAAAGGTTTCCCGCGAACTGCCGCCTTTTCTGGCTATGACAACACCTTCAAAGCCCTGAAGACGTTCTTTGTCGCCTTCGATTATTTTGGCATAAACCCTCACGGTATCGCCTACCTTAAAATCCGGGAATTTTTCTTTTAATTGGGCCGCTTCAATGTCACCTATGATAGAAGCCATTGCACAAGTTCTCCCTCTGTAGTTTATACGATTATTATAACACAAGGACTAATATTTATCAGAAACGATCTCTTGTATGATTCCTTTGTCTTCTTCATTCAGCTTGGCTTTTGTCAGTATATCCGGCCGCCTGAACAATGTCCTTTTGAGCTGCTCTTTTCTGCGCCACTTTCTTATTTCTTCGTGATTGCCGCCCAAAAGCTCCGGCGGCACTTCCCCAAAAGGAGAATGAGCCGGACGTGTATAATGAGGAAAATCCAAAAGCCCGTCTGAAAAGGAATCATTTTCCACCGAATCCTGCTCTTTTACGACCCCGGGAATATACCGACTGACGCTTTCTATCAATACGGCCGCAGGAAGCTCGCCTCCGGACAGAACATAGTCACCTATTGATATCTCTTCAATACCAGATGCGGAAATACGTTCATCCAACCCTTCATATCTGCCGCAGATAATTATCAAATGTTCTTCTTTTGAGAGGTCTTTTACCTTATCCTGTGTGAGTTTTGTTCCGGCGGGGCTCATCAATACAATTTTGCTACCCGGAGTTTTTATCTTCTCAAGCGACTTAAAAACCGGCTCTGCCAGCATCACCATCCCCGGACCGCCTCCGAAGGGTGAATCATCAGCTGTATTGTGCCGGTCGCTAGTTTCGTTCCTGATATCAAGCACGTTTATAAACAGCAACCCTCTTTCCAGAGCTTTTTTTATAAGGCTTTCTTCAAGAAAACCCTTAAAAATGTCCGGAAAGAGGGTCAAAATATCAAATCGCATTAATTTAAGGGACTAGTCAATATTTCTTATTTCGGTTATCACGCCGTCCTTTACAAGTATCTCGGCGGCGCCGACTTTTTTGTAAAGATTGTCCCCGACCGCTACATCAACCGGCCCTTCGAGCGGCCCCTGCACGAATTCGGAACCCAAAACCAATCCTTTGGCTTCCTGTATCTTATTCAAAAGGTCCTGTTTCTGCGCCTGCATCCTCGCCTTTTCGTTGGCAAGCTGGTTCTTGAACTGGGTTACCTGCTGGAGCATTCCTTTTTTCTTAAGATCTTCCATGTAGTCTTTGCTCTGGTTTTCCATCTGCGAAAGCTGCATGTCCATGTTCGCAACGGTCCTTTCAAGCTCTCTGACCAGATTGTCCTTAAAAGCCTCTGTAACGACCGCCTTCACCATCACTATACGCTTAAGCTCGATCTTTTTTGCCGCTTCACCCATGATCTTTGTTACCCCCTTTTTTCTTCCGCTAAAACTTCAACGGTCACTCTTTTTTGAAGCTTTGCGCCTGCAGATTTTACTACCGTCCTTATCGCGTTGATGATACGGCCTTCTTTGCCGATCACCTTTCCCGTGTCTTCAGGAGCGACCTTGATGCCTATTATAGTTATCCCGTCCCCGTCGGTCTGAGAGATCTGCGCCTGTTCGGGACTATCTACCAAAGCTTTTACCAGATATTCAACGAGTTCTTTCATAGTTTATGCGCTCGGTGTCGCTTCCGCGGCGGACACTTCCTTTTTAGGCGCTCTCTTTTTTGCCTTGTCAAAGTTGACGGGAGAAAGGATCCCTGCTTTTCCCAGATATTTTCTTACAGTATCGGTAGGCAGCGCACCTTTTTTCAGCCATGCTTCGACTTTTTCTTTGCTGACCTCAAAAGAAGCCGGCTCTTTTCTGGGATCGTAGGTCCCCAGTATCTCTATTGTTTTTGAATTTCTCGCCGAAGATTCGTCCATTACGACGACCCTATAAAAGGGCTTTCCCCTGGTACCCAATCTCAAAAGCCTGATTTTTGCAGACAAAGTTCTACCTCCTAAAATATCGGTACGGACACAAGAAAATTATACCACAAAAGAGTTAAAATGTGTCTTTGTTTCCTCTAAGCTGTCGCCGCCGAATTTTTCAAGAAAAGCGTCCGCGATCACAAACGCGGCGGCGGATTCACCGATAACTGCGGCGGCATGCACCGCGCAGACATCGGCCCTTTCAAAATGGGCCTTGCATGGTTCTTTTGTGTCAATATCCACGGAATTAAGCGGTTTTTTAACCGTCGCGATCGGTTTCATGGCGGCTTTTATGATTATAGGTTCGCCGTTGGACATGCCACCCTCGATACCACCGGCATTATTGGTTTTGTGAAAGTATTTTTTGTCCTTATAAAATATCTCATCATGCATCTGCGTGCCCTTTTTATCCGCTACCGCAAAACCAAGCCCTATTTCCACGCCTTTTATTGCCTGGATGCTCATTATCGCCTGGGCAAGTCTGCCGTCAAGCTTTCTATCAAAATGGACATGGCTGCCCAGACCTGCAGGGGCCCCAGAAATCACTATTTCAAAAACACCCCCCAGAGAGTCGCCTAACGTTTCTGTTTGTTTGACCAAAGCATCCCATTTCGATTCATCCTTCTCGCCGCCAATGGACACAACTTTGCTTTCAAGAATAATACCGAATTCCGAGAGAAATTTTCTAAATACAGCTCCGGCCGCGACTCTTGATGCGGTTTCCCTAGCACTGGCGCGTTCGAGGATATTGCGGATATCTGTTTGATTGTATTTAATTACTCCGGCAAGATCAGCATGACCGGGACGCAGCTCTGTTACCACTTCTGTTCTGTCTTTTGAATCAACATTTTCGATAATAATGGTTATAGGGCTTCCGATCGTCTTGCCAGCGCGGACACCGGAAAGGATATTAGCCCTGTCTTTTTCCAGTTTCATGCGTTCGGACCTGCCTATCCCTCCCTGTCTTCTTTCCAATTGAGCTGATATCTCAGCTTCGCTAATGGGCAGGTTGGCGACCATTCCTTCTATTATAGTAATAAGGGCTTCGCCGTGCGATTCGCCGGCAGTTAAAAATCTCAGCATAATGGGAAATTATATCACGCCTTTATTTTGTTCACAACTTGTGAGATGATCTCCGCAGGTGTGGAGGCCCCGGCAGTGATGCCTACATTTTTTTTGCCTTCAAGCCATTTTACTCTTATCTCACCCTCGTCCTGGATCTGAAAAGTCATCGTCCCTGTCTTTTCACAAAGTTCTTTCAGCCTTTTTGTGTTCGCGCTTTTCTGGTCCCCGATCACAAGCATGAGATCGGACCTTTTTGCCAGCTCGACAGCCGAACTCTGTCTCTTTGAGGTCGCACCGCAGATAGTATTATGTACAACAAGTTCTTTTGCACTAAGCTTGATCTTTTTGACGACATTATCAAAGTTTTCCTGCGATTGCGTGGTCTGCGCGATAACGGCGATCTTTTCGGGAAGTACCGAAACATCTATATCTGCGGGCCCCTCTATGATGAGCGCGTTATTATCGCCCGCCCATTCCATTATCCCTTTGACCTCTGTGTGGTTTTTATCGCCCACTATCAGGATCTTGTACCCTTTTCCTGCAAGATCATGAGCAATGCTCTGGGCTTTTTTGACCCAGGAACACGTGGTGTCAACGACTTCCAGGTTTTTACATTTTGCCTGGTCATAGATCTCGGGACCGACCCCGTGTGCCGAGATTATTAAAACGCAGCTGCCGCGATCGGGGATCTCCGATATAGAAGAAACACTTTTTACTCCGAGGGATCCCAGTTTTTTGATGACAAATGAATTATGGACAAGATACCCCAGGACAAAAACGGGGATATCGCGTTTTGAAGTCTCGACGGCTATTTTATAGGCGCGCTCGACACCCGAACAGAATCCCGCATGTTGGGCAATTTCGATGTTCAAACCCTCACCCCCTGCCCCTCTCCCAGAGGGAGAGGGGGACTCAAGTAGATGTGGGTCGCGACCCACATCTACAAAATTCAATCTCCCTTTATTCCTTCCGCCTTCATCCTTTGGACCGCTTCTTTTATCCTTGATTCATCCGCGGTTATGCAGAACCTGACATAGCCTTCGCCGCTTTCTCCGTAGCCGCTGCCCGGAACTACAAGTAGCCCGCATTTTTCTAGGAGCTTCTCGCAAAAAGAAGCACTCGTCTGCCCTTTTGGCACAGGGACCCAGACATAAAAAGTGGCTTTTGTATGGTCCAGTTCCCAGCCCAAAGAATTGAGACCGTCAACAAGAGCTCTCATCCTTTTATCATATATACCGTTCATTTTTTTCGTAAATTCCCCAGGCCCGCTCAAAGCATCGATCGCCGCTTTTTGGATCGCTTTGAAGGCACCTGAATCGACGTTTGTTTTTATTATCGCCAGAGCTCTAATTATGTCTTTATTACCGGCGGCCATTCCTATTCTCCATCCCGTCATGTTAAAAGTCTTGGAAAGAGAGTGGAATTCCACTGCAATATCTTTTGCACCCGGTATCTGAAGTATGCTTTCAGCCATGTAATCACCAAAACAGACTTCCGAATAAGCCAGGTCCGAGCATAGGATAATATCGTTCTTTTTACAGAATTTTACGGCTTTTTCTAAAAATGCCCTGGGCGCTGTCGCCGATGTCGGGTTGTTCGGATAATTTATGAACATCAGCTTGGCTTTTTTCAATGTCCCGGAATCTATTGAATCCAGGTCCGGTAAAAACCCGTTCTCTTTTGTGAGCGGCATCATATAAGGAGTACCGCCGGCAAAAATAGTACAAACTTTATATACGGGGTAAGAAGGATCGGGCACCAAACTGACATCTCCGGGATCTATCAGCGCAAAGATCATATGCGCAATGCCCTCTTTTGACCCGATCAGGGACATTACTTCATTGTCCGGGTCCAGATCGACATTGAACCTTTTTTTGTACCAGTTTGAAACGGCCGTCCTGAAGTCTTTTGTGCCTTCGTAAGGCGGATAATTATGCGTGGACGGATCATCCAAAGCATTTTTCATGCTGTCAATTATATATTTTGGTGTCGGCTGGTCCGGATCTCCTATGCTAAGGTCAATAAGATCTACCCCGCGGGCTATGGCCGCGGCTTTCTTTTTGTCGATCTCGGCAAAAAGGTATTTGGGAGTATTGGATATGCGGTTAGTGGGTTTCATATGTAAATTATAACGCATTCACGCAAAATATTCATTTATCATGATTGCCAGGATTTTCAATTATGTATTTACGGCATTTGTCCAATGAAAACCGGTCCCGGATAATACGTTCATAATACCGGGATTGCCATCGGAAATTTAATATCTTTAAATGGTTTCGTATTTCAAATGAACAACGCCCCTTGAACCAACGGATTATTTTTGATAATGAAACATCCGTTAACATCGGGTTTCTATAACCCGTTATCCCGCCGGCGAAATCACGATTGGTCGCCATATAATTGGTTGTAGAGGCGCGATTAATCGCGCCTCTACCATTCGCATTGCAACGACCATTGTGGGCCCGATCGATCACGATTATCCCATGTGTATGGTCCGGCATAACGACATATTCATCCAATATCACATTTTCGAAATGGTCGGGGATATCATTCCAACACCGTTTTGCGATATCCCCGATTTCGGACAATTGCATTTTGACGTTTTTAATTTCCCCGAAATACGGATATCGATTTTTCGTGCATATTGTTACAAAATAATACCCGTTTGATGAATAATCCCACCCCTTCAACCTGTCCGTTTCAATCCGGTATCTGCCTTTGAACAATGACATGCCTGTTCATACAGCAATTTTTCCGCCAAACGTTACTGCAATATGATGCGGATGCGCGTTATCGTCACTTTAAATCAGAAATTTCACATTTTTTAGGAAGGATTAGGAAAGGACAAAAAGAAACTTATATTCTTATTGTCCCCTCAAATACTTTTTCCGCGGGACCACGCATTATAACGTGGTCATCAGGCGCCCATTCTATCCCGAGATCTCCCCCTGGAAGATGAACAACGACTTTTTTGCCGGTCAGATTGTTCAGCGATGCGGCGACAACGCTTGCGCAGGCCCCTGTCCCGCAGGCAAGCGTCTCTCCCGCTCCGCGCTCCCAGACTTTAAGCATTATTTCTTTGTCATTGATGACCTGAACGAACTCGACATTTGTCCTGTTCGGGAACTGCGGAAGGTTCTCGATTATTTGACCGATCTCTTTGATTCGCACGGATTGCAGGTCTTCGACAAAAATAACACAGTGGGGATTTCCCATGGATATTTTATTTATAAAGTAGTCGAGGTTTTCTATTTTCAGAGGCTCTTTCACAGCTTCGACAACCGGTTCCCCCATATCGACTTCGACCCCGACAAAAGAATCGCCGTCAACTATCGGCGCAGGGACCATGATCCCCGCAAGAGTCTCCACGGATATCACATCTTTTTTCTCCTGGGCTTTTTCCCACACAAAACGCGTAAAACATCTGATCCCGTTGCCGCACATCTCGGCTTCTGAACCGTCGGGATTGATTATGCGCATCCTGTAGTCGGCTTTTTCTGAAGGAAGGACAAGAATGAGCCCGTCGGCACCGATACCAAAATTGCGGTCGCATAATTGGCGTGCAAGTAGAGACAGGTCGCGACCTGCCTCCACAATATCAGGATTTTTTATCCCGTCAATGATTATAAAATCATTGCCGGTACCCTGCATTTTTATAAACTGTATGTCGCGCATGTTGTTTCCGACTCCCATACGGTGACCTTGGATAAATACGGGCTCTGCGAGGGCGGTTCATGAATCCTGCCTGCCGGCAGGCACGGCGCCCCTACAATCTTCATTTTATCACTGTATAGGTCGTAAATCGTCCGTGCGATATTTTCCGCTGTCGGATTTTCTTTCACAAAATATTTCAATTCGTTAAGGTTTTTGTGATCAAAACCCGAAAGGATATCTTTTAACACATTTTTTGCCTTCTTAAAATCAAATAGCATGCCCAATTTGTCGAGATTATCACCCTTGAGAGATACTTCTACTTTCCATGTGTGCCCGTGTATATTTTCACACGGTCCTTCATAGCCCACAAGCTGATGAGCCGAAGCGAATGTATCTTCTATGGTTATTTCATACATAATATTTTTACCTTGCCGCCGTTATTCGTCCTGCTTTTGAAATATTTGCTTTTTTTACGTTTGCAAGCGGCTGCCCCATCAGCCTTCCTCCCACGTCCTGGAATTGCACTGTCGAGCCGCTTACATAAAAATCGTACTTGTCTTTAAATTGCGAGCCTTGTCTTGTGGCGATCAATCCTTTTGAAGAAAGCAGTTTTTTTGCCTCCGAAACAGTTTCTTCTGCCGGGTCCACAAATCTCACGGACATCCCGGTAACTTCGCGCAATATCTTTATAAGATGCGGATAATGCGTGCAGCCAAGTATAAGAGTGTCAATACCCGCTTTTAGCAGTGGTTTAAGGTACTGGACGGCTGTCCTCTTTGTTTCTTCCGCATCTATGAACCCGCCTTCTATCAAAGGCACAAATAAAGGACACGCCGCCGCCGATACTTTGATATCCTTGTTCAACCTTTTTATCGTTCTCTGATACGCCGAAGAATCAACGGTAGCCTGCGTTGCTATGAGCCCGATCTTCTTGTTCTTTGTTACTCTCACAGCCGCGGAAGAACCCGGTTCAATAAGAGATACTATTGGGATATTGTACCGGTCTTTTACCAGAGGATACGCTATTGCCGAAGAGGTCCCACAGGCCATTATTATCATCTTGGCCCCCAGAGAAACGAGATAGTTTATTATCTCGTAGTTGAACTTTACTATTTCATTGGGGGTTCTGCCACCGTAAGGCACGCGCGCGGTATCTGCAAAATATATCACATCTTCCATCGGAAGCTGCTTTGCAACTTCTTTTAGCACTGTAAGCCCGCCTACGCCGGAATCGAACATGCCGATAGGCGACATTGGGCCGACTTTTATTGAAGGAGATCTTTCCCCCACTTTTTGCACTATCCTTCCCGAGTAACCCGTTCCGCTTATAGCAAAAGTTTCAGCCATAAATACTCCGTTTTTGCCGGCACGGTCTTTAAGACAATTTTATAGTAAATTGCTGGTTTTATCAAATTAAATGAAATTTTGCGATCCGGATGACGATATGTATTTGAACACTATTTTGTCAGGAGGGAAATGATGGCTATTACCATGAAAGCTTTGGCAAGGACCGGTTTTTTATTTGTAGGAAAAAGCGCAGCCAGGTTTACGGATACAACTGTAAGAGAAAATATGTTGGATCCGAAGCTCCAAGCAAGGTCACTTATTGCTTCTGAAAAGTATTTTTCTGATAGCGGATATCCTCTGCGGCTGATGACTCCTATGATGGATCTTGCCAGTGCAACCGAAGATTTCGGAGGAAAGGTCAATTATCCTGACAATGCTTCCCCTGAAGTTGCCAGATTTGCTTATCAAGCAGCTGGCGGGATCGACAATATCCCAAATGCAAATTTTAGCAGCGAATCAGATGTTGGTATTCACGTCGTACGAATGCTGCGCGCCCATTATGGAACTGGAAAGCCTGGAAACGAGAGGTTATTTGCCAATTGTATACTTGGCCCCTTCTCTTTGGCTGCCCGCCTTGCCGACGAAACAGTTTTATTAGCCAAAACATGCGAAGACCCTGACCAAGTGTTAAGGCTCCTTGTGAAAGCAACAAATTATCTGATACAGCAGGCTCAAACGACACTTGATGTCTGCGGCAAGGGAACTGGAGTGATCGTCTGTGAGCCAACTGCCGGAATGTTAAGCGGACCGTTTGCAACTATGTATTCTAATACTTTTGTGAAAATGATAATGGATGCTGTAACAGAAAAAGGCGGATTGCCAATGTATCATAACTGCGGAAATTCCGTACCGGCATTTGCAGATACATTAAATGATATAGGAGCTAGCGTCATACATATTGGGAACGGCACCGCACAGAACAGGATATTCATCGCTAATGTTGCGCCCGCAATAAACAGTAGCATTTGGATCAGCGGAAATCTAGACCCAATACACTTTATAAATAAGCATGAAAAAGGGATTTTCTATCAAATGACCTTAAACTTGCTCAGATCAATGGGGGGATCTGATAACTTTATTGCTTCATGCGGATGTGATTTACCTTTTGATGCAAGGCCAGAAAATATGCTGGAATTTTTTAGGGCGATAAGAGATTTTTACAGGGATGCGGCCTAATTTAGCCCTATCTCTTTCTTAATACTTCAAAATACTGTTTGATGCCCTCAAAAAGCACCCTTGCTATGTACATCTGCCATTCATCATCCGCGGCTAGAGCTTCTTCGTTGCGGTCGCTCAGGTAAAGCGGCTCTACCAGTACCGAAGGCACGGTATTGTTATAGACCACATAGAATTTTACTTTTCTGATGCCTCCATCTTTGCGCTTCAGATTGAAAGTTAGATTGTTGTGGATCACCTGCGCGAGAAATTTGCTGTTGTCGTTATAATAGTAAGTTTCCGTACCGGAGATATCTCTTTGTTCTGAAAGATTGAAATGGACACTTATAAATATTCCCGGATTGTTCTTTTTTGTAAAGTCCACACGGTCCTGAAGGCTTACAAAAACATCGTTGTCCCTGGTAAGCAAAGGCACCGACCCGGCATCGGACAGAAGTTTGGCAAGTTTGAGCGAAACCGCCAGGTTCATATCTTTTTCTTTTATTTTTTCTCCTGAACACCCTAAAGCCCCTGGGTCCTGCCCTCCGTGTCCAGGGTCTATCACAATAACTTTTCCTGCAAGCGCTTTTACTTTGGCTGGTTTCATAACCTCTTGTTTGGGTTTTTCTATCATCAAAGCCATATATTTTTTGTCTTCGGAAATAAAGGTCTTTATTGGAAGTTCTTTTTCGGTATCCACCACGATCCTCGAAGCGGGAGGTTCTGCTTTGAACTGGCTTGCACGAACCCGGAGCACGCCTCCTTTGTTGATCTCTTTGTAGCCTTCGGCCCCGTACAAAGAGTTGGGGATATCTATGACCACTCTTTCCGGCTCATGGAAACGCTTAAGATCAAATTCAGCTGGTTTTGTAGAATATATTTCTACCTTTACAAAATCCGCTTCTTCCGTGAACCCTATCTTTCTAATCATATTCGGGAATCCCGCGATCAATCTGCCCTCATAGAAAAACGGTTTGACAACTAGAGGACTTTCCATGTAGATGCCGACTTTCGCGCTGCCTTTGTCCTGCAAAACTTTTATGCCGCTTACACTATCCTCTTTTACTGGAAATTTATTCTCTTTCAGGTCCATTATGATCCCGGGAAGAGTGATCACAAAAACATTCAGTTTTCCATCAAAAGAAGTTTCATATGTAGTTAAAGGCGCCGAAGTTTCTATTGCCACCGACTTATACCCCAGGACTTCTTCCCATGATATTTTGGTGAGCCTTTCTCCGGCATAAAACGCCCGGCTTGTCCTGTCCCAGATAACCCTGAGCGAAAGCATGTTGGATACCGAAACAAACGGAACATAGAGTGCCCCGCGGAAAGAAGCAGCCGGGACCGCGAGCTGCCGGTCGTACCCGTTGACCGTCATGACCGAAGAATTTTCCATCAGTCTTGCTTCCACCTCATCACCCTTGCGGAATATGGCCGTTCGGGAGGTTTTGTCATACACCGATGAATATCCTGCCAAAGCAAAGAAATCTTTTGCCGGCACCATTAAACGGTTTTGCGTCCACAATGGATTCCTTCCGATGTCCAGCTTTCCCCCGTTCACAAAAGCGGAAAAACCTTTCACGCTTGAAAACCCCTCTATTCTGGTAGGTTCGACAGGAACGATCTCTTTTACGAATCGTGAATTGGTAAGCTGAGCCGCTTCCATTGACTGTATATTCCGTGCTTTGATCTCTATATTTTCCGAAAGATTCTTTTGTTCGATCAAAAGCGGCGGCTCTTTTTCGGCCCCTTGCCCGGTTATACTAATATATATTTCTTTGCCGTCGGCGCTCGCGGACACTTTTCTTTCGATCTTTTTTTTCAGATCAGCCACCACCCTGAAATTAGGAGGATTAATATTGTTCTGCGCCCATCTCACCGAAGAGATGTTCTCACTGTTCAAATCGACCTGCTGTTTACCCTCTTTATATACGGCTCCGCGGATATCTATTACCAGCCTGTCGGGCTCTTTCAGAAAAAAAGTCCAGGGATTTAGAGGAGAGGAGAATTTCACGGTTATCAGATCTTCCTGCCCCTTGTGCTCCGCAGTGACCCCGG
The DNA here is from genome assembly GCA_041650595.1 of Candidatus Margulisiibacteriota bacterium. Lineage (GTDB taxonomy): Bacteria > Margulisbacteria > WOR-1 > JAKLHX01 > JAKLHX01 > CALFCX01. The sequence goes on along the minus strand of JBAZKW010000001.1, from coordinate 110,631 downwards.
TGATCTCCTGAGCATAAGAAGCTCCTAAAAAGGAAAGTACGAAAAATAATGCAGCTGCTATTAAGGATTTTGACGATATCATTTCGCGCCGTTATATTTCTTTGCCAGGCTCAAAAGTATGTTTCTGCTGTTAAGAGAGGGGTCTTCCAGCACATTATCAAGCAAAAAAGAAAGTATCCTGCCGATCTTGGGCCCCTGGCTGATCTTAAGCTCCTTCATTATGTCCTTGCCGTTTATCTTAAGGTCGGAGATGTTAAGAGCGTTCTCATCGTCGACAACTCTTTTTATCCTGTCTTTCAGCTCTTTCAAATACTCCGCGTCGATCTCTCTCTCCATGGCTTTCATGTCCGCTATCCTCAACATAAAAAGGTCCTCAAGGCTACCAAGACCTACTCTTTTGATAAAGCGCCTGACCGCGGAGTCGCTCCACTGCCCGGTATAATTAAACATGTGGTTTTTGATCAGGTTTTTTACTTCTTTTATGTCATCGCTTCCGAACTTTAGGCGTTTCATGATCTTTTCTGCAACCACGGCGCCTTTATTGTCGTGATCGTAAAAAGTATCGCCATATTTACACTGCGGCTTGCTTATGTCATGCAGCAGAGCGGCCAGCCGGACAACGGGAAGCTCTTTTGGCGCCGCGTCGCACGCATAGACCGCATGAAAATAGACATCGTGCGCATGGAACTCCTTAGGCTGTTTTATCCCAACGCATTTTTCAAGCTCCGGCAGGACTATTTTCAAAAGTCCCGTTTGCCGCATATATTCAAAACCGATTGAGGGTTTTTCGCTGGAAATTATTTTGAGTATTTCATCGCGAACCCGCTCCGAGGCAACTTTTTTGAACACTTTTAAAGTTACAGGAACAGCGGCAAGAGTCTTTTTATCTATCTCAAAATTCAGTTTCGCGGCAAAACGGCAGGCGCGCAGGCAGCGCAAGCCATCCTCTTTGAACCTGAGAAGAGGATCCCCGACCGCTCTGATAATTTTCTTTTCCAGATCATCTCTGCCGCCGTATGGATCTATGATCTTTTGTGAAACAGGGTCATAGGCAATTGCATTGACAGTAAAATCACGTCTTGAAAGGTCTTCTTTAAGGTCTTTTGTAAAAGAGACTTTGTCGGGATGGCGTCCATCGCTGTATTTTTCATCACACCTGAAGGTAGTCACCTCATAGTCGCCGTCATCAAGCATGACCGTAACAGTGCCGTATTTTATTCCCGTGGGGACAACTTTTTCAAAAAGCGATGAGACCTGTTTTGGCAAGGCGTCGGACGTAATATCCCAGTCGTAGACAAGATTCCCAAGCAAAAGATCGCGTACGGCTCCTCCGACCACGTATGCCTGAAAGCCATTTTGCTGGAGCTTACTTATTATATTTAGAACACCCTTTGGCAGAGTAAACATTTCAAAACCAGTTTACAATAAGGCAAATATAAAGTCAAAATAACCCCTCACCCCAAGCCCCTCTCCCAAAGGGAGAGGGGTAATAATATTTTTTTGGCTGAGAAAACCGCCCCCTCTCTTCTTAAGAGAGGGGGGAAGGGGGTGAGTTCGTCTATTTCAACAAATAGAACGTGACATCATAATCTCCGGGCAGATAGTTGTTGGAAATCATTATCTTTTCTGTTATTGTTTTAAGGTCTTCCAGCACTTTTTTTGTGTCATGAAAGTAAAACCTTTTCATCTCCCCTTCCCTCAGGCGTTCAGGTATCAAAGGCAGCGCTCTTTGTGTCTGAAAATTGACCGCCAAACCATTTTGCGCGCAATTAAAAAGCTTTGAGAGCTCGTCTTTGTAGCGCGCGGCAATATCAAAATCTTCTGAAAATTTGAGATTATACAACCCTGAACAAACTACGTAATCGAATTTCCTGCTATAAATACCGTCATCTTTGATCGTAAATTTGGCGGCAGGGAATTTTTTTGAGGCTTCGGTTATAAAATCCGGATTTATATCGGTACCCTCATAATGTATACCCCATGATTCCAGAAGCCCGTTGCCCTTTATGAACTTATAAAGATGGCCGAGCCCGCACCCGAAATCAAGAAGTTCCATCTCTTTGAGTTTGGAGCCCATAGTACAGACCTTTAACAACTCTACAAACCTCGCATTTTGAGTAAAAGGATTTTCCCAGCTTAGGGATTTATGGCTGAACCCGTATTTTTTAAACCGGTCGGAAAAATATTCGTTCTGGCTTTGCTCATAATGGTGCATGATAGATTATGATAACACGAGATGTTGGCCTATCATGTCTGTGTCAAGACTAAATCATCCAGATCATTTCCGAACGGAAAATCCCATTCTGGTTAACATATCGTCAACTAGTTCAGGAGTCATATCAATGTTATGGGAGATAAAATCCCGAACCTGCTCTTCAGATACCTTGCCATCACCATCGCTATCTGCCCATCCTGCAATTTGTTTGGCTTCAGGATCTGTTATTGAACTTATATCAACCTGTGCCGGCTCCGTTGAAAAACCAGCAGCTGCTGCGATCACATCCGGATCATTTTGGAGTGCTGTAGACGCAAAATGTATTGCATTCGGGTTTTGACGAACGGCAGCCAAAACAACTCCCTTATCATTTTGGAATCCTGTTGGCCCATAAGCTACAAATCGCAAGGCATTTCCATCTTGAGAGACAGCAGCTAAAACCACCTCCCTGTCCTGCTGAAGCTCAGGAGATGCTACAACCAAGGCTTGTCCGTTTTGAGTAACAGCAGCTATAACTACGGCCTTGTCATTTTTAAGTGTTTCGTATGCTGCTCCTAAAGCGAGTCCATTTTGAGAAACAGCAGCCAATACCACTTCCCTGTCATTTTGGAGTCCTGTAGGTCCCGAAGATGCATATTGCAAGGCGGTTCCATCTTGAGAAACAGCAGCCAATACCACTGCTTTGTTGTTCTGAATCTCTGGAGGCGCGTCTGCCAATCTCGATCCGTCTGCTGATACGATCTCAAGCCAGTGAGCTTCTTCTTCTGTTAATGTTGGCGTAGGAGTCGGCGCAGGCGCGTCCGCACCTTTGCTGCCGGATGTTCCGCCGGCAGGCGAAGGACTATCCGCTCCTTTTGAATGTGTTCCGGTCGCGCATTTTTCTGTTGTTTCTGTAGTATCTCGGGCTGTTTGACTTAGAGTAACGGAATCCGAGCCTTCTCCAGATCCCGTACTTAAACTGACAAAGTCAAATATCTCTTCGCTTCCAGCATCAGTAATTGTCATGTCGTTAGGAAAATAACCATCGCCTTGGACCGAAACATCTTGGACTGGAGTATCTGTCCCGACTCCCCCCGTATTTGGCGCGCCAACAACTTGATCAGGCATTGTATTTTTACCTTCCTTTAGCTTTTTGGCCTAACAAGACTTAATCGAATGATCAGGATAGTTACTTGCATAGCTTTTCTTCTGGTTAGGCGGGCGAATAATGGAAAATAGCGTGAAAATCTCAGAATTTACTGTTTGCTCTAGCCCACTTCTCCGCCGAAAGTATTTGATCAAGAGAAGGCTTTTTGATAAGCTTGTGCTTCTTCATTGTTGACCGTACGATCTTTGGGATATCCGTAAATTTTATCTTGCCATTCAGGAACAATTCAACCGCGCTGTCGTTTGCGGCGGAAAGTACGGCAGGCATTGTCCCGCCGATATCCCCGGCTTCGTAGGCAAGTTTAAGGCACGGAAATCTGTCCGTGTCGGGCTTTTCAAAATTAAAGGTCCCGATCTTTGCAAAATCAAGGGTGCCAAAATTTCTCGCCTGGCGTTTTGGATAAAACAGAGCATATTGTATCGCAGTTCGCATATCAGGCACGCCCATTTGCGCAAGGACGGAGCCGTCCTCAAATTCTACCATTGAGTGGATTATGCTCTGCGGATGGACCACGACATCGATCTTTTCGTACGGCACATTGAATAAGTGATGAGCCTCTATCACCTCAAGCCCTTTGTTCATCAATGTCGCGCAATCTATTGTGATCTTGGGGCCCATATTCCATGTCGGATGCGAAAGAGCCTGTTTTGCCGTGACTTTTTCCAGCTGTTTCTTTGAATATTTTCTAAAAGGGCCCCCTGAAGCGGTAAGGATAAGCCGTTTTATCTTGTTTCCCGCACTGCCCTGTAAACACTGAAATATCGCACTATGTTCGCTGTCCAAAGGCAGTAGCGGCGCCTCATATTTTCTTGCCAAAGGCATTACGACATCTCCGGCCGCGACAAGTATTTCTTTGCTCGCTATAGCGATCGTCTTACCTTTTTTGATCGCCGCTATCGTCGCCGGAAGCCCTGCGGTGCCGACAATAGACATCACAAGCATATCGACCGCGGGATCTTGTGCTATCTTTACAAGGCTGCCAGGCCCTGTCAGTATTTTTGATCCGGAAAATCTTTTTGCATCAAACTCTTTATCGGCAATGGAGATGATCGAAGGAGAGAACTTTTTAGACTGCTTTTCGAATATATCAAGATAGCCTTTTGTAGCCAAGGCAAAGACCTCAAAAAAATCAGGAAAGGCAGACACCACATCCAGCGTCTGCCTTCCGATAGAACCGGTTGAACCTAAAACCGCGATCCCTTTTTTCATCAATTTCTCACTCTAATCCCGTTGCTCCCCTCTCCCTCTGGGAGAGGGGTTGGGGGTGAGGGTTACTTTTTAAGCCAGCTCATCATCTTCCTGAGCTCTTTGCCGACTTTTTCGATCAAATGGTTATGTCCCTTTTTCTTAAGGGCCAGAAACACCGGTTTTCCGGCCTGATTTTCCAATATCCATTCCTTCGCAAAAGAGCCGTTCTGTATCCTTGAAAGCACATATTGCATCCTGTTTTTTACTCCTTCATCGACAATAAGCGGCCCCACGGTAAGATCACCGTATTCGGCCGTATTGCTGATAGCGGCTCTCATTCCCGCTATGCCTTTTTCATACATAAGATCGACAATAAGCTTTAGTTCGTGCATGCATTCAAAATACGCGATCTCGGGCTGATAGCCGGCACTGACCAGCGTCTCAAATCCTGCGATCACAAGCGCTGTGGCTCCTCCGCAAAGTACGGCCTGTTCACCGAAAAGGTCCGTTTCCGTCTCTTCGGCAAATGTAGTCTCAAGAACACCGGCACGGGTAGCCCCTATTCCTTTTGCGTGAGCCAGTGCGGTTTTTTTTGCTTTGCCCGTAGCATCCTGATAGACCGCTATCAAAGCTGGAACACCGCCGCCTTCCGTGTACACTTTTCTGACCAGAGGACCCGGCCCTTTCGGCGCTACCATGATTACGTCAACATTTTCCGGCGGAACGATCTGGTGATAATGAATATTGAACCCGTGAGAAAAGACAAGCGTTTTGCCTTTTGTAAGATGTTTTTCTATGGATTCTTTATATACCCTGGCCTGAAGCTCGTCCGGTACCAGCATCTGAATGATATCCGCCTTTTTTGCCGCTTCGTCAGCGCTCATCACGGTCATCCCGTCTGCTTTTGCCCTCTTCCAGTTAGGGGAACCTTCTACTTCAGCGACTATCACGCTGATACCGCTGTCTTTTAGGTTGCTGCCCTGTGCTCCTCCCTGGCTGCCGTAGCCGATCATCGCTACTGTCTTTCCTTTTAATAATTTCAGATCCGCGTCCTTGTCGTAATACATCTTGGCCATTGTCATATTCCTTTCTTTTTTATCCCGCCCCTCGCCCTCTGGGAGAGGGGTTGGGGGTGAGGGCTATTTCGTTTCTTCAGACCTTGCCAGACTGATCTTGCCGGTCCTCACCATCTCCTTTATTCCGTATTTTTTGAGCATGTTCTCGAGGGCATCGATCTTTGTAGAATCCCCCGTTGCTTCTATTACTAGAGCTTTCTCGCCGAGATCTATGATCTTTGCTCTGAAGATATCCACTATCTGCTGTATCTCGGGACGATCGCTCTCTTTCGCGGCAACTTTTATCAGGACCAGCTCCCTGTCAACGGCGTTGATATTGGAAAGCTCGTAAACCCTGACAACATCGATAAGTTTATAGAGTTGTTTGGTTATCTGCTCCAATGTGTCATCGTCGCCCTCAACAACTATCGTCATCCTGGAAAGGTTCTCATCCTCGGTGGTGCCCACCGCAAGGCTGTGTATGTTGTATCCTCTGCGGCTAAAAAGACCCGACACGCGCGACAGTACTCCCGGCCTGTTCTCAACTATTACCGCTATTGTATGTTTTTGCATAACTTTTAGTCCACCAACATTTCGTTTATTGCCTGCCCCGGAGAGACAAACGGAAAAACATTCTCTTCTCTTTCGACAACAAATTCTATCACAGTCGGACCGTCACGTTTTGCGATCGCTTTTTTCAAGGCTTTTTCCACATTCTCAAATTTGTCAACTCTGAAAGCCTGTGCTCCGTAAGCATCGGCGATCTCCACAAAATCAGGATTATTATCAAGGTCGACATGAGAATATCTTCTGCCGTGCAAAAGTTCCTGCCACTGGCGTACCATGCCAAGATATTGGTTGTTCATTATAGCAACAATAACCGGGAGTTTATTGTTGACCATGGTATTGAGTTCCTGTATATTCATTTGGACACTTCCGTCGCCGGCAATATCAACAACAATCTTGTCCGGCTTGCCTACTTGCGCGCCCATTGCCGCAGGCAGTCCAAACCCCATAGTGCCCAAACCGCCGGAAGAGATAAAAGTTCTGGGTACGGTATATTTGTAATACTGCGCCGCCCACATCTGATGTTGCCCGACTTCTGTGACTATTATCGCTTCGCCATTAGTGATCCTGTATATTTCCTCTATAACTGCCTGAGGCTTAAGCCCTCCATTGGATTTATAGCAAAGCGGATGTTTTTCTTTCCAGGCAAGCACCTGCGCTACCCACTCCGAATGGGAATCTTTTTGCTTGATATGATTGTTAAGGGCGCAAAGCACGTTTTTTACATCCCCGACAATCGGCACATCTACCGAAACATTTTTTCCGATCTCGGCAGGATCTATATCGATGTGAATGACTTTTGCTTTGGGAGCAAAATGTTCTATTCTTCCGGTTACCCTGTCGTCAAATCTCGCGCCGACAGCTATCAAAAGATCGCATTCCGTTATCGCATAATTCGCATAAACTGTCCCGTGCATCCCCAGCATCCCCAAAGAAAGAGGATGTGTTTCGGGAAAAGCCCCTTTTCCGAGCAATGTTGTCGTGACGGGAGCGGATATTTTTGTGGCCAGCTCCAGCAATTCCTTTGATGCATCCGATAATATGACACCGCCGCCTGCGTAAATCACCGGTTTTTGTGCTTTATCTATAAGCTTTACCGCAGCAGCTATCTGTTTCGGATGTCCGTGATATGTGGGCTTATACGCCGGCATGCTTATTGAATCAGGATATTTAAAGTCAATCTTTGCCAGCTGCAAATTCTTTGGGATATCGATCAAAACAGGGCCCGGCCTACCGGTTGACGCGATATGAAAAGCTTCTTTAACTACAATAGGTATCTGTTCGGCACTCTTGATAAGATAATTGTGCTTGGTTATAGGAAGAGTTATTCCTGTTATGTCAACTTCCTGGAAAGAGTCCTTGCCGAGAAAAGAAGTACCGACTTGTCCCGTTATCGCGACCATTGGGATAGAATCCATATGGGCATTTGCTATCGCGGTAACCAGGTTTGTAGCTCCCGGTCCGCTTGTGGCAAGACAAACCCCGACTTTTCCTGTAGCTCTGGCATATCCGTCCGCAGCATGGCCGGCGCCTTGTTCGTGGCGGACTAATATATGCCTTATGCCTTTTTCACTGTATAGAGCGTCATATAAAGGCAAAGTCTGTCCGCCCGGAAGGCCAAAAATGACTTCAACGCCTTCTTTTTTTAAAGATTCAAGTAAAGCTTGTGCACCGGTCAATTCCATATAATAATCCCCAATTATATGAATTTTATCAAATATAAACAACTATGGCAACCATAGGAGGTCAGTGTTGTAGGGCAGGTCTAGATCTGCCCCTACGAACATTTTGTTATAATACCCCTATGTACCCATCCTGGCTGATAAAAAAGACACCTAAATCGTCCAATATCAGGAAAATCCGTGCACTGATAAATGACGATTCTATTCGCACAGTTTGTGAAAGTGCAAAATGCCCAAATATAGGCGAGTGCTATTCAAAAGACACTGTCACTTTCATGATTCTCGGCAACGTTTGTACAAGGAATTGCAGGTTTTGTTCCGTCTCAAAAGGCACGCCTTCGACTTTGGACCCTAAGGAGCCGGAAAATATCGCCAAGGCCGCAAAAAAACTAAGGTTGAAACACGTAGTAATAACATCCGTCACAAGGGATGATCTTTTTGACGGCGGGGCCGGACATTTTGCCGATACTATCCATGCTGTAAGGAATATCCACCCAGAAACAAAGGTCGAGGTCCTCATCCCTGACCTGCAGGGACACGGACAATCCATATCGAAAATTGTTGAATCAGAGCCAAATATTATCAATCACAATTTGGAAACCGTGCCAAGATTGTATGAAAAGATAAGGCCTCAAGCTGACTACAAAACATCATTAAAAGTACTTAAATCAGCCAAAAACCTCAAAAACTCCCTTTACACCAAGAGCGGAATCATGGTAGGATTAGGGGAAAAGCGGGAAGAAGTTGTCCGCCTGATGGAAGACCTGAGAAATGTTGATTGTGACATAATGACAATAGGACAATATCTCCGCCCCTCAAAAGACCAGGTAGAAGTTTCTGAATTTATTTCGCCGGATATTTTTGAGGGTTATAAGCAAACGGCCGAAAGACTGGGTTTTAAAAAGGTTTTTTCCGGACCTTTTGTCCGAAGTTCATATAAAGCGAGTGAAATTTATGTTTGAATTTGAAGAAGCAAAGAGGCTCAGCACACTTCCTACTTATGTTTTTGATACGACCGACAAGCTTAAGTGCGAAGAAAGAGTAAAAGGCAAAGACCTTATAGATCTAAGCATGGCCAGCCCCGACTTTCCGACTCCCGGCCCAGTAATAGATGCAATGAAAAAAGCTCTTGACGAGCCCGTAAATCACAGATATCCGAGCTTTGACGGACTGCCTGAATTCAGACAAGCAGTTGAAAAGTGGTGCCAGGAGCAATACAATATCCGTCTTGATCACAACGGAGAGATACTCCCGCTTATCGGGTCCAAGGAAGGCATCGTACATTTAACTCTTGCTCTGGTAAATCCCGGAGATACTACTTTGGTGCCTCTTCCGGCCTATCCGGCACATTTCAGAGGAACAATGCTCTCCGGCGGCACTTCTATAGTCATGCCGACAAGCGCAAAGACCGGATATTTGCCGGATTTTTCGACGATAGATGCTGCAATAGCCGATAAGGCAAAGCTTATGTTCCTCAGCTATCCTACCAATCCTACGGGGGCTGTCGCCTCAAGGGGGTTTTTTGAAGAAGCTGTTGCCTTTTGCAAAAAACACAATATTATCTTGATCCATGATTTTGCCTACGCCGAAATATATTTCGACGGCAAAAAACCGATGAGCTTGATGGAGATCCCCGGAGCAAAAGACATAGCCATAGAGTTTCACACCTTGTCAAAAACTTTTAGCATGGCCGGATGGAGGATCGGCTTTGTTGTGGGCAACCGCCAGCTGATACAGACTTTAAGAAAAATGAAAACAAACCTGGATTACGGTCTTTTTTCGGCCACTCAAAAAGCCGGCATCGCGGCTATGAACATGGACAAAAGTTATCTCGACGAAATAAGAAAGCAGTACCAGGCAAGAAGGGATGCCGTAATAAAAGGACTGCAAAGTTTGGGATGGAAAATAGAAAAGCCAAAGGCTTCTATGTATGTATGGGTTGAGGTGCCCAGAGGCTTTACTTCGATGAACTTCTTTCTTGAATTGTTGAAAAAAGCAGGGGTTGTAGTGTCTCCGGGGTTTGGATTCGGCGATCTCGGAGAAGGCTATATCAGGATAGCCCTGATCGATTCCGTACAAAGGATCGAAGAAGCAATAAGCCGGATGGAAAAGGCAGGTATAAGGTACAAAAATGGCAACTAAAGAGGACAAAGACCGCCGTCCGATAGTCGCGGTAACTATGGGAGATCCTGCGGGGATCGGTCCCGAGGTAATAATTAAAGCTCTTTCTCTGGCGGAATTGTCGCGACTCAGCCGCCCCGTGGTGATCGGCGACGCGCGCGTGATGAAGAACGCCATGAAATATTCCAAAACATCGCCTGTGGTACTCAAAGAAATAAAAAGGCTGGACGAAGGGGATTTTAGGACCGGCATAATAAACATCCTTGATATGGACAATGTAGATGTCCCGAAGCTGAAAATAGGAAAAGTCTCAGTGGAAGCCGGGCGTGCGGCCGTAAAATACATCGAAAGAGCTATTGATCTGGCAATGGACAAAAAAGTGGACGCAATCGCCACCGCTCCCATAAACAAAGAAGCTATAAACAAAGCGGGGTTCAGGTTTGACGGACACACCGAACTGCTCGCCAAAAGGACCGGGGCCAAAAACAGCGCGATGATGTTCCTCTCGGACTCCATAAGAGTGATGCTTGTAACCACGCATATTCCTCTCTCTCAGGTCGCAAAAGAAATAGATAAAAAGAAAGTCCTGAATATCATCAAGCTCGCAGATAAAGAGCTGACCGAGCTTTTGGGCAAACGTCCCAGGATCGGGGTAGCGGGACTCAATCCTCACGCGGGAGAAAGCGGAATTTTCGGTGCTGAAGAAGAAAAGATAATATCGCCTGCCGTAGAAGAAGCAAAAAAACTGGGCATCAACGTAAAAGGGCCTATCTCCGCGGATGCGATTTTCTATCTGGCAAATCTAAATATGTTCGACATCGTTGTCGCCATGTACCACGATCAGGGACTGATACCTATAAAATTGCTTTCTTTTAACAAATCGGTTAATGTAACCGTGGGCCTTCCCATAATCAGGACTTCCGTTGATCACGGCACCGGTTTTGACATAGCCGGCAAAGGCTGGGCAAATCCCAGCAGCATGATCCAGGCCATAAAAGTCGCCGCCATGATGGCTATGAAGAAAAAAGCAAAATAGGTTTTTGTAAGGGTGGGTCGCGACCGGCCCCAACAATATGAACGAATCCATATCTAAGAATAATTGTAAGGGCGGGTTTAAAACCCGCCCCTATCATTCAATATCTCAAACAACAAAATCACTTTTAGAAAAATACCATCTCCGCCTAAAAAAATCTCTCGGCCAAAATCTTTTAGTGGATCCCGCATGTCTTAACAGGATAATAGAAACCGCGAACATTTCAAAAGAAGATATTGTGGTCGAAATAGGGACCGGCTCCGGCATTCTTACAAAAGAGATTTCAAAAAAAGCCAAAAAAGTGATCTCTTTTGAGATCGACAAAAGAATATTTGAGGTCGCAAAGGAATATCTGTTCGGGATAGATAATATTGATCTGAGGAATGAGGATTTTTTAAAAGCTACCCTCACCCCTTTTTCCCCTCTCCCTGTCAAGGGAGAGGGGCTGGGGGAGAGGGTTAAGATCGTCGCCAACATCCCCTATTACATTACGACGCCGATAATCGAGAAGATAATCGAGATAAACCGCGACCAGCCTCAACAGGGAAACGTTATATCTTCCGTCATCCTCACCGTCCAGCGCGAATTTGCCGAAAGGATGGCGGCAAAACCCGGCACAAAACAATACGGGAGCTTTACGATATTCGTGAATTATTATTTCGAACCGGAGATAATATTTTACATACCAAAATCCGCCTTCATACCGCAGCCTGAGGTTGGGTCTGCCGTGATATCATTAAAACCTCGGACAAAGTCTCCTGTCGAAGTTAAGGACGAAAAAATATTCTTTGAGACTGTGCGAGCAGCTTTCAACCAGAGAAGAAAAACGCTCCGAAACGCCCTGTCCGCAAAGTTCGAGAAAGAAAAAGTTGATGCCACATTGTCAGCGGCAGGAATTGACTGTAAACGGCGTGGAGAAACGCTATCTATTCAGGAATTTGCAAAGATCACTAACAAATTTTATACTATTTCTCAGCAGGATTATTTGAAGGATATTTATAATTCAGCCAGTCCCGTAATCGGTTAAAGAGGTCTTCATCGACTTCAGTGCTCATATACATGTGTATGGCCATAAATCTTGAAGCTTGTGTCGGATTTGGAACTTTATCAAGAGATATACATTCAACTCCTTCTTGCTGAGCCCTGGCGAGCCAGTCTGCCACATCTTTCACTAGGTCTATAGGCGCATCTGGTTCCATATACAAACCAACAGCTGTTAATCCGTTTATCGTGTCTATCGGAGAAATCTCTTCTTGAGGAGAAATATTGTGAACATCACCTTCATCATCAACATATTTGTAAATATCTTTGCCTTCGTCAGTAGTCTCTTCAAATGTGAGATTTTCGTAGAGTTTGCCTTTATTATCGATGAAATTGTATAAATCATTTCCTTCCTCATCTTTTCCAACAACCCATAACCGCTCTGCGGGATTTGATATGGAACACAATAATGAATCAATCGCTTTTTTCCATGATTCCCCCGAGATTTCCGATCTTGAAACAACCACTTCATGATTACCATCTGTCAACGTATCAAGTATTTTCTTCATGTCTATCGCATCCGACTTTCCATTTGATGCTTTTTCCGATTTTTTTGCTGAAAGTTCCTGTTTTATTTCAATATCGTCACTCATGGTTAAAACAATCTGTCTTCCTTTTGGCGCCTCTTCCTTTTGTTGTATCCCGGTTCCCCCGGAACCGTTTATAAAAGGTTGCCCATAGCCCCATGACCGTGTGTTTGCTGTTAAGGGTCTTTCCTGTGCGATTGGCATATTTGATACGGTCCGGACATCAGTTTGCCCGGTCCCAAAGGAGCCTTTTTCCGTGGGAAAGGGTATCCCGCTGCCGTATGTCCTTATTTCACCCATAAATCACTTTATTGTTTATCGGAAGTATATGGGGATATCTTGCATTGATATCAGGTATTTAAAAAGCAAATCGTTGCATGGTCGCAAACATGCTTAAAATGACAACCAGACTACTATTTATCCCCAAGTTTTTCTTCAAAATACTCTTTATACCAGTTGAGCTGTGTCCCGGCAGCCTGCAAAGCAGAAAGCAGGATCGCTTCGGAAATTTCCTGTTTTGAAGCTCCTGCCGCTATAGCATCATCAATATGATGCTCCGTGCAATGCTTGCAACGGAAAACCGACGCGACGGCCACCCGGATCAGTTCCTTTGTTTTCGCGTCCAACACAGTATTTTGTTTTGCCGTATTTGAAAAATGCTGATATCCTGCGCCGAGCGGCGATTGCTTCAAATACCAGGGACTTTTGTTTGCCATCTCATACACCTCCTTTTAATTTGTTATCTGCCTGTTTATTTTCGTGCAAATGCTTTACCACTTTAGCTTCCACCATATATACCACATCTTCAGCTATGTTCATCGCGTGATCGCAAATACGTTCAAGATGCCTGGCCACGAGCATGAGAGGGACAGCCCTTTTCACGGTTGCAGGATCTTTTATCATTATTTCAATTAAGTCGTCTGTTATAAGGTCCCGCAATTTGTCGGCTTCTCTTTCAAGATCGTTTATGCTGGTCAGGCCTGCGGAATCCCTTTTAACAAAAGAATCCAGGCTCATCCTTATCATCTTCTGGGAGATTTCCGACAGTACGGGCATGTCTATCAATGGCTTTAGTAGCGGCTGCGATAAAAGCTCAATATTTTTCTGTGCAATATCTACTGCCAGGTCGCCAATTCTTTCGAGATCGGTGGTTATCTTCATTGCTGTCGTGATAAACCTGAGATCCGAAGCCACCGGCTGCTTTGTAGCCAACAACTCTATACATTTATCGTCAATCTCGTTTTCAAGGCGGTCGGTTTCCTTGTCCCGGAATATGACTTTCTTTGACAGCTCTTCATCCCTCACCTTGAGCGCGTCGATGCTTTCTACTATAGATCTCTCGACCATACCGCCCATCTTAAGGATCAACTCGTTAAGCTCCTCCAGTTCAGTGTCAAAAGTCCTTTCATTCATTATCCGAACCTCCTTGCTGAGCGCTAGCCGAAGCGCCCTGTAATATAATCTTCGGTCCTCTTATTGGACGGTGCCGTGAATATCTTCTTTGTTACATCAAACTCGATCAGCTCTCCAAGCAAGAAGAACCCTGTGTAGTCCGCCACGCGGGCCGCCTGCTGCATATTGTGAGTAACGATTACTATAGTCAGCTTGCTTTTAAGTTCGGCGATCAAGTCTTCTATTTTTGCCGTGGAGATCGGGTCCAGAGCCGAGCATGGCTCGTCCAAAAGGATCACTTCCGGCTCTACCGCCAGGGCCCTGGCTATACAAAGTCTTTGCTGCTGTCCTCCGGAAAGACCTATTCCGGGACAATAGAGGATATCTTTGACCTCTTCCCAAAGCGCGGCCTTTTTGAGGCTGTGTTCAACAGCCGCGTCCAACTCGGACCTGTTCTTTATCCCGTTCAATCTGAGGCCTGCGGCAACATTATCATATATGGTCATCGTAGGGAAAGGCGTCGGTTTTTGAAAGACCATACCTACTCTTCTTCTGATATTTACTGGATCTATCAGCGGATCGCTTATGACTTCCCCGTCCAAAATTATCTCTCCGGACATTGTGGCTTCGTTTATGGTCTCATGCATGCGGTTAACGCACCTGATAAAGGTCGATTTTCCGCAACCCGACGGGCCTATCACGGCAGTTACTTTGTTCTCCGCGACCACCGCGTTAACGTTCATAAGAGCCTGTTTCTTTCCGAACCACGCATTCAGATTTTTTACCGATATCTTCTTTTTATCCATATGTCACCCTTTTTGAGAATTTTCTGACCGTGATGGTCACCAAAAGCACCATCGCTACCAGCACCAGGGAACCGGCCCAAGCCATATTATTCCATTCTTCAAAAGGCGCAATGGCATAGTTATATATTTGTACCGTCATGGAAGCCGTAGGCTGGTCAACGGCAAAGTTCCAGTATAAACTGCTGAACGCGGTAAAAAGCAAAGGAGCTGTTTCGCCGGAAGCCCTGGCAATGGCAAGCATCACTCCGGTGAATATCCCGTTCCAGGCGGAGCGGAGCACAATGCTCCACGAAACTCTCCATTCGGGAATCCCTAAAGCCAGTGCCGATTCCTTAAGCGTTCTGGGGACCATTCTTACCATTTCTTCCGTCGCCCTAGTTATATACGGGATCATCACCAGCCCCATCGCAAAGCCTCCCGCAAGCGCCGAGAACCTTTGCATAGGCAGGACTATCAATATATAGGCGAAAATGCCCAGAACAATGGACGGTATTCCGCTCATGACATCGACACAGTACCGTATCAAAAAACCTCTCTTGCCTTTTCCCCATTCGGCCAGCCACAGCCCTGAAAATATCCCTACCGGCAGACTGAATATACACCCTATCAACACTATCATCAAGGTGCCTATTATGGCGTTAGCCATGCCCCCTCCCTGCTCTCCCAGCGGAGCCGGCAGATTAATGAAGAACGCAAGATTTATCGATGAGATCCCTTTCAGAACGACATAAGAAATAAGCAGGACGAGCGGAAGAACAGCCAAAAAAGCGGCCGTCCCGCAAAATACGAGGAACAGTTTTTCTTTTGTCTTTCTTATTGGATACGATTTTTGCTTGCCAATTTCCATATCAATAACCTCGCCAAACCATTAATAATCACCGTAACAGCAAGTAAAATAAGCGCGATCTCAACCATGACCGAAAATTGCAGGTCCGTGACCGCTTCCGCGAACTCATTTGCTATTACAGAAGAAAGAGTATATCCCGGAGAAAACAAAGACGCCGATATTTCCGGCCTGTTCCCTATTACCATGGTCACCGCCATGGTTTCGCCTACCGCCCTGCCAAGAGCAAGTATGATCGAACCGATTATTCCCGATACCGCGGGCGGAATGACCGCCAATTTGACGGTCTCATATTTTGTCCCTCCCAACGCCATGGCTGATTCTCTCAAGCTGTTGGGCACAACCTGCAAAACCTCCCTGGAAACGGAAGTTATGGTCGGAAGTATCATGATCGCGAGAATAACTCCCGCGGTCATCATACTTAAACCCTGATACGGGCCCTGGAATACGGGAAGGAATCCGAATATAGTACCAAGAAAAGGCTGCACATAATCAACAAGGAACGGTCCAAGGATAAAGATTCCCCAAAGACCGTATACGACCGAAGGAATTGCAGCAAGCATATCCACCATGGTCGCTATATATTCCTTAAATCTGGAACCGGATACTTCTGAAAGATATATGGCACAGCCAAGACCCAGAGGAACAGCTATGAGCAAGGCTATAATTGACGAGATCACCGTCCCGTAAATAAAAGGCAATGCCCCGTACTCATTGGTAACAGCGTTCCAAGATGAACCAAAAACAAAGTTCCATCCGAAAGTCCTCATTGAGAACCACGATCTTTGAACAAGCATAAAAAGAATAGAGAAAAAAACAAAAGGGACAGCCGAAGCCAGGAGCATCGTTAATGATTTGAATATTTTGTCAGCCCTGTTATCGTTTGCCCTAAGGGTCATTGGCTACTCCATATGCCGTCTGACGAAGGGGCCCCGTTTTATCCGGGGCCCCATAGTTCATTACACCCGATCACAAACAAACGTTTTTTAGTTTATCGAGTTTACGTCCGTTATGATCCTGCTCACCAAAGAATTCGGCAAGGCCGCGTAACCAAGCTCATCCGCGTATTTTTGGCCTTGCGTCAGGCACCATGTTAGGAAATCTTTCAGGTCTTGTGCTTTTTCGCCGTTCCCTGATCTCCTTAACAGTATCCATGTGAACCCCGCTATGGGATAAGCATTCCGACCGGGCTGGTTCAGTATCTCTGCTCTGTAATCCGAAGGCATTCTGCTCAAGGCGCCTGCGGCAGCGGCCGTAACTCCGTCATTGGACGGTGCTACAAAAACACCCGCCTTGTTCTTCATTTTTGCCATTCCCAGATTGTTGGACTTGGCATAGGCTATTTCCATATACCCTATGGAATTGCGGTTGTTCTTTACCGCTCCGGCAACGCCCGGATTGCCTTTTCCTCCGACACCTTTTGGCCATGAAACCGAAGTCCCCGCCCCTACCCTTGAAGCCCAGGCCGTGCTGACTTTAGCGAGATAATTTGTGAAAATGCTGGTCGTTCCGCTGCTGTCGGACCTGTGAACTACAAGAATATTCTCGTCAGGAAGATTGACGCCCGGATTCAACGCTTGGATCTCCGGTGCGTTCCATTTGGTTATGTCCCCAAGGAAAATTTGAGCAAGCGTTGGTCCATCAAGGTTAAGCTCGCTTAGATTCGCGTTATAGGCGACCGCAACAGCCCCCATAACCGTAGGCACATGGAGCACTCCTCCGTGAACTTTCTGGATGTCGCTGGTGGCCATAAAAGCATCAGTGCCTCCAAAATCGGTTACGCCTGCGATGAACTGCCTGATCCCTCCGCCCGAACCTATAGGGGCATAGTTCACTTTTGCTCCTTTTTCCCTTTGATACAATCCCATCCACTTCGAATAGATAGGATACGGGAATGAGGCCCCGGCACCGTTAAGAGATGACGCCGCAAATGCTGCCTGAGATATGATTAACACTGCCGTAATTAGTGCTGTTAACCTCTTTATCATCTTTACATTTCCTTTCTTACATTTTGAGCCGCGACCGTTAAATCCATGTTAACTATTTGTTAACATCATGTTAAAACACTGTCTGCGATCTAAGAGCCAGTGTTTTGTTCTCCGTACCGGAACCGGTCTGTATGGACGTTATGTCCACGGAAACCGTCACATCTTTCCCCCAGTCGTAGAAAGCACCGAATACCGTGGTCTTAGTTTCGTTGTTGGACGCGTTGGTATCGGTATCATACATGTCATATCTTGCCAAAAATCCGCCGGGGACAATTGCTTTGGTCGGATATATGAACCCGCCTATGCTGTACCCGTTGACCGGTTTGTTGCTCTTTTGGTCGTTCTGGTACTCAAAATAGACATTTCCATAATCGGCATTCTTAAGCCCCAGCAACAGCCCTGATTGCGTGCTTTGATGAGTAGTTGAGTTGCTAAAAAGGCCGTTTTTCACTCCTACATATCCTCCGAGCACAACTGTTCCCGCGTCCGTTTGCGCGATATCGCTGTTAAGCCTGATAGCAACATCCTTGGCACTGTCGGCTTCGGCTTTCGCATACCCTTGGCCGTTAAGTGCAGTCGCGTGATATTCTATCTCAGGCATCGCGGGAAGGGAGAATTTCCCTGTGGCACCAAGCCCGAAATCGGAGGAAGAACCAATGGAGTTCTTGTTAATATCGCTGTACGCCTTCAATATATTTTCAAACCTCCATATCTTTCCGGACCAGTCTATCCAGCAGGTCTGTTGAAGACCCACTTTAGCAGTCAAAGAAAAAGGTATTGCCTGCATCGAGGACGGGATATCTACCGGAAGGTCTACATAAGCGTACTTTAAATAATCAAAAAGGTTTTGTGCGGAAGCACCGGATATCCTGGCGACATCCAAGGTCACCCTTACGGAAGCACCGGCTCCGAGCTTCTTTTTAAAATCAAGGTAGGCGCGGCTTATATCAAACTTGTTATACGGAACTGACGTATTGTTGTTCAAACCTTTTGTCCAATCAAACCTTATCACGCCGCCTATCTTAGCGTCACCGTTATCATTTTTTACGGAATCAAGCTGTCCTTTAAGTTCGGCGATCGCCTTGTTCATGTCTTCCCTTACGTCTTCTACCGAAGACCCGTTTATCATGTCCGCTGACATATCGGCTGTTTCACTGTTGTCTGAGGACACATTTTGCTGCATGGCTTCCCAACGATCCAAAACTGACCTTTTTTCTGTCTGAAGCTGTCTGACCTTCATTAAATTGCCCTGAGCTTTGTACTTTGTTATTTTTGCGTCTATGGTCTTCAAATAGCCTCTAACAGACTGCTTTTCTTCATCAAGACTTCTGGCAAACACACCGGCGGATGAAGAAACAAGTATCAGGCACATCATCATCGCGATCTTGAATTTGTTCGACATCTTTTTCCTCCTTTTTTAAGGCTCAGTCCTTTCGATGAAACGGGAAGCGGATATACTCGTCCGAAAAACTAGGAGAGTGTCCTACTTCCCTCTCCAAAGATCGTCCGGACTTGTCCGCGAAACGAATAATTCCCTCCTTTCACTGTTTTTAATCCGAAAAGCTCTGCGGCTTTCATAAGGATTATCGTAAAAAGAGGTTAATAGACAATGAAGCCGGTGTTAAGGAAGTGTTAATTCTTTTGCGGAAAATAAAGGGTAAAAACCGAACCTTTTCCAAGTTCGCTCTCGACCGAAACATTGCCTCCGTGAAGCTCCATTATATGCTTTACTATTGATAGCCCAAGCCCGGTCCCTCCCAAGTCCCTGGACCTTCCCTTGTCCACCCTGTAAAACCTTTCAAATATCCTGGACAAACTTTCCTTTGGAATGCCTATGCCGGTATCAGATATCTGTATCAACGCACCGGAAGAGTTTTTACCGCAAACTACTTTGATCTCCCCGCCGGCCTCAGTATAGTTAACTGCATTGTCCAACAAGTTAAGAATGGCTCTGTAAATATAATCTTCCATCCCGTATATTTGGCAATCTTCACATTTGGTTTCCACCTTTATGTTTTTTTTCGCTGTCTTTCCGGAAAGTGTTTCGACACATTTTGCCAGAATGTGCCGGATATTTACGGGATTGAACTCTTTTTTTGCCAGGCCGGACTCGAGTTTCGAAAGCTCAAGTATCTCGTCTATCAAAGCTGCAAGATTATCGGAATGCTTCTCAATCTTCAAAAGGAAATTCCTGTTATTGGCTCTATCCTCGATCGCCCCATTAAGCAGTGTTTCAACATAATTCCTTATCACGGTAAGCGGGGTCTTCAGTTCATGGGACACGTTGGCAATGAATTCTGAACGGTATTTTTCGAGCTTTCTTATCTTGGTAAGGTCGTGCAGTACGCATACAACTCCAAGCAACTCTCCCTTCTCGCTGTACAACGCCCCCGCGTGAACGCTGAAAAATGAGGGTTCGAAAGAAAAGATCTCCAATTCCGCGTCCACGCTTTCCGAAGGTTTGCTTAAGACCTTTTCCGTTATATCCGCGATCTCATTGTTGCGCAAAGCCGTCCGCGGCGTTTGGCCCGCGGGATCTTCCCGAAAAATATTGAATATTTCGCGTATCTTCCGGTTGGCAAACATTATCTTGCCGCGCGTATCCACGGCCAGGACCCCCTCGCTCATGTTGGCAAGCACGCCGGCAAGTTTCCCTTTTTCGCCTGAAAGTTTTTCAAAATAGTCCGCAAGCCGGTCGGATATTTGCTCCACGGAACGTTCTATTTCTCCAAATTCAAAAGCCGACCTATGAAGGTTATGCCGCGGCAGGATCCCATGGACTATATCACTGGATAGTCTTGAAAGTTTGTTAAGAGGCTTGAAGAACCAAGTTGCCAGGATAAGGCTCAGAACAACGGCCGCTATTAGCGCCGCCAGAAAAGCAAGTCCCGTAGCGGAATACAGGCTTGAATATATCTCTCCCGCATATAGCAGCGGCGCGGAAAACCTTATAAAACCCGCTGTTTTTCCGGACTTATCCCTAATAGGGACGGCAGCATAGATCATGTCTTTTTTGGCGGTAGCGCTATACCTTACAGAAATGCCGTGATCATTTTTCTGCGCCGCCAATATCTCCGGCCTGTCCAAGTGATTATCAAGTGTTCTAATATCTTTTGTGTCAACCTGAGAATCAGCCAATACGGTCCCGTCTTTGGCTATTATCGTGATGCGATTGCCCGAGGTCTTGCCCGCTTCCTCCGTTTTATCCTGTATAACGTCCCTGTTGGCCCCCAAAGCTAAATCAGCAGAAAATACCGGGACAGCGGCCCGCGCCCTTTCCAGGCTGTCTTTGCCGACTTGAGAAATAATCGTGGACCTGATCGAGGGCATGGAAACCGCAAGAAATACAACAAGGGAAACTACTACCAGCCCCATAAAAGAAAGAAAAAGAACCGACCTTAAGCTTTTGAACATCTGGAGACCTTTATTCCGCGCTATTTGACCGAAAATTTGTATCCGACACCGTGTATCGTCTTTAAATACTTCGCGGATTTTCCCAGTTTTTCACGCAACCGCCGCACATGAACGTCCACGGTCCGAGTTTCGATGGCAACATCTATGCCCCAGACAAGATCGAGCAGTCTGTCCCGGCTGAACACTCTTTCCGGATTCCTTGCCAGGTGCTCCAGCAAAAGGAATTCTTTCGCGGTAAGCGCTATCTCTTTGCCGGAAACTTTTACCGTGTGGGAATCGGGATCTATGTCAAGCCCGGAAAATATCAAAGAGGAAACAACAGGTTCAGCCTTTTTTCCGTATCTTTTCAGTATGGCCTTTATCCTTGCGGCAAGCTCCCTTATGCTGAAAGGTTTTGTCATGTAATCGTCCGCGCCGACCTCAAGGCCGACTATTTTATCGGTTTCTTCTCCTCTGGCAGTAAGCATTATTATGGGGATCGAGGCCGTTTTGGGATCGGACCTCATAGCTTTGCAGACCTCTATTCCCGTCATGCCGGGAAGCATAAGGTCAAGTATCACGATATCGGGCATCTTTTTTTGCACGGCCTCGAGTCCGTTGATCCCGTCGTATGACCTTGAGATTTTATATCCTTCTTTGGTAAGATTGTATTCTATATTCTCAACAATATCTTTTTCATCATCTATGATCAGGACTGTTCTCATTTTTTCCCTATCGGCAAGTGTTTTACCACTTTGGCCTCGACCATATAGACCACATCTTCGGCTATGTTCATCGCATGGTCGCAGATACGTTCAAGATATCTTGCTATCAGAAGCAGCGGCAGCGCTCTCGGGACGGTAGTCGAATCTTTCATCATTATGCCGGTCAATTCGTCAGTTATTAGATCTCTCAGTCTATCGGCCTCTTTTTCCATAGAGTGAATCTTTATGGAGCGAGTTGCATCTCTTTTAACAAAAGTATCAATGCTTTCTTCTATCATCTTTTTTGCTATATCGGCCAGTTTGGGCGTATCTATGAGCGGCTTTAATAGCGGCATTGTTACAAGTTCCAGATTTTTCTGGGCTATATCTACCGCCAGGTCCCCTATTCTCTCAAGATCTGTTGTTACCTTCATAGCAGTTGTAATAAACCTGAGGTCCGCTGCCATCGGCTGGATCCTCGCAATGAGGGTAATGCATTTGTCGTCGATCAGAAGCTCAAGATCATCTACATCTCTGTCGGAAGAGATCACTTCTGTTGAAAGTCCTTCGTCACGGTTCTTAAGGGCTTCAATACTTTTGTGTATCGAGGACTGCACCATATTCCCCATCTTCATGATCAGATCGTTAAGCTCAAATAGCTCCGCCTCAAAACTTCTTTCTATCATTTTTATTCCTTTCTTTCTTAACCGTATCTTCCGGTTATATAATCTTCCGTCCTTTTATCCGCGGGAGCCGTGAATATCTTGTCCGTTTCAGAGAATTCTATCAATTCCCCGAGCAAAAAGAAACCCGTCCTGTCAGAGACGCGCGCGGCCTGTTGCATATTATGCGTAACTATTATTATCGTATAATCGTCTTTCAGAAAACGCATAAGGTCTTCGATCCTTTGTATCGCGACCGGATCAAGAGCGGAACAAGGCTCGTCCATCAAAAGGATATCGGGTCTCACTGCCACAAGCCGTGCTATACAAAGCCGCTGCTGCTGTTCCAGAGTAAGAGATAAGGCGTTTTTGTTCAGTTTTTCTTTAAATTCGTCCCACAACAGAACTTTCTGGAGGGAGCTTTTGACTATTTCCTTCAGTTCGTCGCCTTTTGCCATTCTGTGTATCTTGGGGCCGAACACTACATTCTCAAATATCGAAAGAGGAAAAGGGTTCGGCCGCTGGAACACCATTCCGACTTTTTTTCTGAGGTCGACAAGGTCTGTTATCATGTTATTTACTTCTGCTCCGTCGACTTTTATGCTTCCCTCGGTTTTTATCCCTGGTATTAAATCGTTCATCCTGTTTAAACATCTTAAAAAAGTGGATTTCCCGCAGCCGGACGGGCCGATAAGTGCAGTTATTTCGTTTCTGCGTATATCGATATTTACTTTCGACAAAGCTTTGAACTTTCCGTAGTAAAAATCGAGATCCTTCACTTCGATTGCATTATTCATGATTTTTATCCGAATTTCCCCGTTATATAGTCGTTTGTACGCTCATCCGAAGGAGCGGTAAATATCTTTTTCGTATCGTCAACTTCTACAAGCTCTCCCATTAGGAAAAAAGCGGTGCGGTCGCTTACCCGCGCGGCCTGCTTGGTGTTGTTCGTGACCAGTACTTGGGTGTATTTTTGTTTAAGTTCGCGCATCGCATCCTCAACTTTTGCCGTGGATATCGGGTCCAGCCCCGAACAAGGCTCATCATAAAGGATCACTTCCGGCTCCACCGCAAGCGTCCTCGAAATGCAAAGCCTCTGCTGCTGGCCTCCGGAAAGACAAAAAGCCTGTGTATCAAGCCGGTCTTTTACCTCGTCCCACAAATATGAAGCTCTAAGACATCTTTCGACTATATCCGAAAGAATGCTCTTGCTTTTTGTTCCGTGAAGTCTCGGCCCGTAAGCGACATTATCAAATATTGTCATTGGAAGAGGAAGGGGCAGCGCATATACCATGCCTATTTTTCTGCGCAGAGCCAATAATCTTATATCGGTATAGATATTTAGATAGTCAAAAAGTATCTTGCCTTCCACTCGGGAACGCGGAACAAAATCAATCATCCGGTTCAGCACTTTAAGAAGTGTTGTTTTTCCGCTGCGAGAAGGGCCGATGATGCCCAGTATCTCGTTTTGGCCTATGTCCAAATTTACTCTATTGAGCGCCTGCACCCCTTCATAGACCACTTTCAAGCTCTCTATGGTTATTTTATTCACCATTGCTTTTTCTTCCTGAACTTGGCCCTTATATATGCAGCTGAAATATTCATAAAAAAGACAATGACTATAAGGACCAACACCGTACCGTATTGTATCTTTACCGGAACGTTCGGAACCTGGGTAGATAGGACATATATGTGATAAGGAAGAGCCATTGCCTGGTCATAGACCGTTCTCGGGAGCCTGGGAAGATAAAATGCGGCAACCGTAAAAAGAATCGGCGCCGTCTCTCCCGCAGCCCTTGAAAGCCCTAGGATCGTCCCGGTCATTATGCCGGGGATAGCGTTTGGCAACACAACATTCCTCACTGTCTGCCAGCGCGACGCGCCCAGAGAATAGCTGACCTCCCTGAATGATTTCGGAACTGAGTTCAGGGCTTCTTTGCTGGCGGTTATTATCACGGGAAGTGTCATTATGGATAGCGTAAGCGATCCGGCTAGTATTGATGTGCCAAAATTAAGCAGTGTCACAAAAAGGGCGACACCGAAAAGACCGAAAACTATGGAAGGGACCCCTGCCAGGTTGATTATAGCTATGTCTATCAGTCTCGTCAGCCAATTATCTGAAGCATATTCGGTAAGATATATAGCTGCAAGGATTCCTAACGGTAGCGAAAAGACCGCAGTGCCGAGCACAAGATATAATGTGCCGACGATTGCAGGAAATATCCCCCCCTGGGTCATCCCTGCTTTGGGAGCGCTAAAAATAAATTCAAGAGAGATCGCCTGAAGTCCGTTGGCCAATATCAGTATGAATATCAGCAAAACGGGAATGATTACAAGGATTGTGGCAATCCCCAAAAGGAAAAACACTATTTTTTGCATTAGTTTTGCGTTTCCCATCAGTTTTTCTTTCTATGAAGAAAAATGTCGGCCGCCAAATTAATAAAGAAAGTTATTACGAACAACACAAATCCTATTCCAAACAGTGCATAATAATGCATGCTTCCCTGAATTACTTCGCCCATTTCGGCGGCTATGGTGGCTGTCAGGGTGCGCACGGGCTGAAGTATGCTTGACGGTATGATCGCAGCATTGCCTGTGACCATAAGAACTGCCATTGTCTCTCCGATGACCCTTCCTATTCCCAACATGACGGCCGCGAGAATGCCGGATGACGCGGCAGGAAGAATCACCCGCCTTATAGTCTGAAGATGTGTAGCCCCAAGAGCAAGAGAACCTTCCCTGTAACTTTTAGGAACTGAATTTATTGCATCTTCGATTATGGAAACTATGGTCGGCATCGCCATAAAAGCAAGCATTATTGATCCGGCTAAAGCCGTGAGCCCGCTGGGCAGGTTAAACAGATTTCTTATGAAAGGAGCAAGCACCACGATACCTATGAACCCGAGAACAATGCTCGGTATCGCGGCAAGAAGCTCAATTCCTGTCTTCAATATTTCTTTGAACCAGCTTGGAGCAACTTCGGAAATATATATGGCAGCAGCAAGACCGACCGGTACTGCAATGACAATTGCACCCAATGTCACAAGAACGGATCCCATTATCAAAGGCAAAAAACCGAACTTTGGCGGTTCTGATATCGGATACCAATCCATGCCGAACAATATCTCAAACAGGTTGTTGTTCAGAAAGAAATATACGCTTTCTTTCAGCAGAAAGATGAATATCAAAACGACTATGGCTATCGCGGTTATGCCGCTTATAAAAATAGCCTTTTCTATGAGGCTTTCGAAGAATTTTTTTATCATTTTTTATGCAAAGGAACAAATCCAGTGTCGACCACTATCTTCTGTCCGACTTTCCCGAGAGCAAAATCTATAAAACTTTTAACCTCTTTAGTAGGGGTTCCATTAGTATAAAAAAGCAGGGGCCTTGAAATGGGATACAGTCCGGACGCGGCGGTTTTTATAGTGGGGAGTATGTAAGAATGCCCGGTATCTTTAGCGACCGCTACAAGCTTTGTCCTGGCATTTACATAACCCAGACCTATATATCCTATAGCCTCCGGATTAGCTGAGACCTCTTCCACTATCGCCTGGGTTGAGGGCATCATAAGAACATTCTTGGCAAACTCGTCTTTGGATTTTTTATTGCTTTTTTTTACTACCTGTTCCAGGAAAAATGCGTGTGTTCCGGAATTTCTGTCCCTCGAAAGAGCAACGATTCGGCTGTCCGGGCCTCCAAGCGCTTTCCAGTTGGTTGTTTTCCCCGAAAAAACATCTGAAAGTTGGCCCATAGTGAGCTTGCTTATCTGATTTTTAGGAGAAACCACGACCGCGATGCCGTCGATCGCTACAGGGATCTCATGGGGAAACACATTGCGTTCATTTGCCATCTCTATTTCATGCTGTGTCATATTTCTGGAACATTGGGCTATATCGGCGGTACCGCTTATAAGAGCAGCCACGCCCGTACCGGACCCGCCGCCGGTTATTGCCACTGAGGCTTCGGGGTTCTCTTTCATAAATTCTTCCACCATGGACTGAGCCATATTGACCATAGTGTCGGAACCTTTGATCTGAAGTATCTTGCTTTTTTGTCCGCAACCGGAAGAGATAAAAACGATAACAAAGAGGAGGAAAAGGAGGTTGTTGCAGTTTATCTTCATTGTTATTTCAATCCAGAGTAATTATACCATGAGGCCATATTTCGTACATGCCGGCCTTTATATGATAAAATTGTCCTAAAATGATGAATTTTCCAAAGATATCCGTTTTTATCTTGGGCATCTCACTTATACTTCTTTTAATACTTGCTTTTTCTGCAGGTCAGGCGGAAGAAAAGACATATGACGGCATATGGTTTTTAGGCTTTAATATGAAAAATGATGTTTTTATCGGCCAAAAAGGCAAACTCTTGCGCCAGGCTTTCAACTATGCCATAGACCGGCGGTATATATGTACCAATATAGTGGGCGATAAGAACGTCCCAACCGGAGTTATCCCCCCAGGGATGCCGGGGCACAATAGCGCTATCACAGGATATTCGTATTATCCTGACATGGCAAGAAAACTTTTAAAAAGCGCAGTAAGTAAACAGATCAACAACATGGTACTTATACATACAGACGGACAAAAGACCGTAAAAGTCGCCCAAGAGATAAAAAAGGACCTGGCATCGGTCGGAATAAAGGTATCGTTACGACAAATAATCTACGAAGACGATGATTCCTGGGAAAGAGAACTGTCCGACGGCGCCGCGCAGCTTTTCCTAATGGGCTACAAAGTTCCGCCCCAGCCATATGAAAAGAACGATCCTGTATCAAGGAGCGAAAAATTCCTCCGCGAGCTGTTCCACTCAAAAGGCGAGGCCAACATGTTCTTTTTGCACAACAACGAATTGGACGCTTTGATAGAAACTACGGAAACCACCCAATCAAATGAGGCTGTGTTAAAAGAACGGCTTCTGGAAAAAGCTGACAGGATCCTGTTCGACAACCCTGTCACGGTAAACCTGTTCTATATAGAAGAATTGTGATAAATGTACGATAACTTCAATCATGAAAAAGACAACAACAGCTTTGGCCTATTAAGGCCCAAAGAATACACCAGTTCCGTATTCACTATAGATATAAACAGCCTATACAAAAAAGGCATCAGGGGTTTTATTGTCGACCTTGACGATACTCTGATACCCCGGCCTGAATACAGGATCCCGTTTTCCATATACAGCTGGATAGAAAAAGTCAAAGAGCACGGTATAAAAATATGCATAGTCTCAAACGGCGGAGGGGCAAAAAGAGTTGAATATATTTCTGACAGCCTGAACATCAAGGCTTTTCTCTTTCCTGCAAACCGTTGCCTTTTGTCTTTAAAAAAGCCCTTTCGCACATTAACACCGTTCCCGGCCAAACCGCGGTAATCGGAGACCAGATCATAACCGATGTGGTCGGGGGAAATTTGATAGGAGCTTATACTATCCTAGTAAAACCTGTCTCCAAAGAGGTTTCTCTCATGAGGATGCCGATGCGGTTCATCGAAGAAGGACTGCTCAAGTTCCTCAAACTTGAGATAGACTCTTGAGCGAATATTTTATCAGGTCTTCGACCGAAGCCCCGGGAGAAAGTTCGTCCACACCTTTTGATACTGCCTTGCGCGCTTCTTTGGAAGCGTACCCCAAAGCCATGAGGGCCGATACGGCATCTTTTAACATGGGAGAATCTGTCGAGGCGTCAAAAATACCGCTCGATGCATCAAGGGAATAGGCTTTGCTTATCTTCTCCCTCAGCTCAACGATAACTCTTTGCGCAGTCTTTTTACCTATGCCCTGCGCCGCCGTCAGCATGTCCACATCTGCTTTGACAATGGCAGTCACCAGTTGGTTCAGCTCAAAAGAGGAAACTATGTTCATCGCTCCTTTCGGCCCGATACCCGAAACCGATAAAAGCTGCAAAAACAGGCCCCTTTCTTCCTTGGAAGAAAACCCAAAAAGCTGCAAGGCATCTTCTTTTACGTTCAGATAAGTCAGTATCCTTATCTTTTGTCCTTTAGGAGGAAGGTTTTTTAGAACGGATGAGGTAACGGTGATCCCATATCCGACCCCTCCCACATTAACGGCAATTTTGCTGGGCTCGATGCTGTCCAAAATGCCTTCTACAAAACTTATCATTTCGCCTCCTTGAATTATTCTATCTCAACCCTCACCCCTGCCCCCTCTCCCGCTAACCGCGGGCGAGGGGAATAAATCATAAATTTTCTTAACTCCATAATAAATAATTCCTTGATTATTTTCATATCTATTTCCTGCTCCCCTCTCCCTCTGGGAGAGGGGTCGGGGGGTGAGGGCCAGAATAGCTACTCGCCTCCTTGAATTTGCGCGAATTTATATGGCAGATCGCTATGGCTATGGCATCCGCCGCGTCGTCCGGCTTGGGCGTTTCTTTACAACCCAGGATGTTTTTTACCATATACTGCACCTGCTTTTTATCGGCCTTTCCGTATCCGGTCAGGGCCATTTTCACCTGAAGGGGCGTATATTCAGAGATCTTTAGCCCTGCCTGGGATGCGGTAAGCAGGATGACCCCTCTCGCCTCCCCGACTTTTATTGCGGTTTTTGCGTTTGAACAAAAGAAAAGCTGTTCCACGGAAATATTTTCGGGGCGATATTTTTCTATCAGCTCGGTCAGTTCTATAGATATTATTTTTAGCCGCTCCGGCATTGGCATCCCCGCGGGTGTCTTGATGCAGCCAAAATCGACAAGAGATAATTTTTTATCGATCTCATCAACCACTCCGAAACCGGTGGTTGCCGTTCCGGGATCTATTCCTAAAGTTCTCATGACGGAATTATATCACTGCTCCCGCCCTTTTGCTCATTCTCTTATCAATGATTCTCGTCCACTTTTCTTTTGCGGAAAAGAAAAGTGGACAAAAAAGAAAGCCGGTCGGGGGATGCCCCCGACACCCCCGCCGCGCCGAATGGCTCGCAATGCTCGCCACAAGCTTCCTCGGTCTGGTCTTCGCCCAGCCCTCGTCAAACAGACAGCGCGGACAAGGAGCTACTATTGAATACAGTCTTAAATCTATCGCTTATAAAGCAAGCATCGCTCTTGCGACGACACAAAATAAGTAACAAATAGGCCATAATTTTGCAGATAAATGTTTTGCCGACGCCGCGGAGGCGAAAAGGACTAGTCGGAGCTTGCGATGCTTGAGGGGGAGCTGGGGGCTTTAGCCCCGCGAGCTTTCTTTTCAGCCCCTTTTCTTTACGACTAAAGAAAAGGGGCAAACAGCGGGTATAAGGGCCGCAGGCCCTTAAAACTCTTTCTCTCTAACAAACTCCATATACTCCCCCGTCGAAGGATGAAAGAATCCTAGAGCAAAGCTATGAAGCGCCATGAACGGAGTCTTGTCCTTTTTTAGCCCGTAAATCTTGTCTCCGACTATCGGATGTCCGATATATGCCATGTGGACCCTTATCTGGTGGGTGCGTCCCGTCTCGAGTTTTAATTCCACAAGCGTTTTATCTCCACGTCTTTTGACGACTTTATAATGCGTAACGGCATTTCTGGCTTTTGATCTCCGGGGCTTTCTGGAATTCAGGGCCTTCATTTTTTCCGGGTCCGTTTTCACCACCGTCATTTTTTTTCTGTCCGACTGGCTTCTGCCTATCGGAGCTTCTATTGTTCCCGTATCATTTTTTATACTGCCGTGCACGAGAGCAAGATATCTTTTTACTATTTTTCTGTCTTTGAACTGGCCGGAAAGTTTTTGATGTGCATTATCCGTCTTGGCCACGATCATCAGACCGGATGTGTCTTTGTCCAGCCGGTGAACTATACCGGGCCGCTCCTCACCGCCTATTCCGGAAAGGTCCCTGCAATGGTTTAAAAGCGCGTTCACCAGCGTGCCGCTCCTGTTGCCGTGCGCCGGATGCACCACCAGGCCGGCGGGCTTGTTTATCACTATGAGCTGGTCATCTTCAAAGACCACATCCAAAGGAATGTCTTCCGCCAAAGACTCTGTCCTTTTGACAGGCGGCATCTCAACCGACACCTGATCATTATGCGCAAGCTGTTTGGAAGCTTTTGTACACGGCCTGCCGTTAACGGCAACCTTGCCTGCCTTGATTATTTTCTGTATAAGCGACCTGCTGAGCGAAGACAGTTTATTGGCAAGGAACTGGTCCAGCCGGTAATATTCATACTCTTTGGGAACGGAAAATTGCCTCATACAGCAATTTTACAACTAATCAGCTCTGTTTTCAGGTATAATTTAGTCATAATATAGGAACGGAGGCAACAAATGCGCCAGAGAGAACAAGAGATAAAAAGAAGAAGAAAAAGAAAAAAAGAAGCGCTCAAAAGAAAAATAAGGCTCAAGAGATAAGCCCCAAAAGTTCTTTAGGGAAAATATTATCTCGGCCCAAAATACCTTTCGGGTCGAGATATTTTTTTACGCGCGCCATTTCTCTTAAACCCGCGTCACCGTACATTTCTCTCAAAAAAGCATGCTTCAGCTTGCCGATCCCGTGCTCGGCCGACACTGTGCCTCCAAAAGCCACGGCCGTTTTGGCAAATCCGAGATAGATCTTTTTTGCTTTTTCCCGCTCGCGCTCATTCTTGGGTAGAATATTGGCGTGCAGATGATTGTCTCCTATATGACCGAATATTAAATGGTCCATCCCGGATGCCGAAAGCTCTCTCTTATAAATATCCATCATTTCCGGAAATCTGTTCTCGGGAACGGCAATATCTGTTCCGATCTTGGCAATGCCGCGGGACCTGACGATCTCGTTCACCAGCACCGGCAGTTCATGTCTTATTTTTTTGAATTCCAGTTCCTTGAGAGGTTCCGTAGCGCTCCAAACACTGTCAATATTAACCCCGTTCTTTTCCAAAAGAGCAGCCCATCTGTCCAAAAAAATACCTTCTTTTTCCAGGGTTATCTCTTCCTCAAAGAATATTGCGGCTTCTTTGCCTAAAGGGATGCTGTCAAACTTAGTTCTGAGAAGATCCAGTGAATTTTTGTCAAAATATTCTATCGCGAGCGCATCCTGACCTTTGGCATCTTTTACAAAGTCCAGCGTTTTCTCGTTGCTGTCAAAAAAGGCAAAAGCAGCAAACGTATAGCCTGCCAAGGGAAGCAATTTGAGACTTGCTTCAACAACTACCCCCAAAGTCCCTTCGCTTCCGACAAATAGATCTATAAGATCCATTCCCGGTTTTGAATAATACCCTGCTGCATTTTTAATGTTTGGCATTTTGATATTTGGAATTTGAAATTTGTTTCGAATTTCGTGCTTCGAATTTCGGATTTCTATCGTTTGCCCCTGGGCAAAATAAGTCCCTCTCGGAATATCAACAATTTCTCCATCAGCCAGTACGACTTTGATACTTTCGACATATTTGCGTGTCTGACCGTATTTAAATGAACGTGATCCCGAGGCGTTTGTCGCGATATTTCCGCCAATTGTTGCATCCCACTCCGTAGCATCGGGCGGATAAAAGTATCCTATAGACGCCGACGTTTCGTGTATCTTTGTTATCGGGACTCCTGCCTGTACGGTCATTTTTCCGGGTGTAAGCTCGATGATCTTATCCAGTTTTTCCAAAGAAAGCACAATTCCGCCGAAAGGAAGTCTTCCGCCTGTCACACCGGTGCCGGCACCGGAAACGGAGACAGGAATATTTTTGTTTGAGGCGTCTTTGAGGATCGAGGATATTTCGGAATAACTTTCCGGAACAAATACTTTGTCGCAGTGCGCGCCACGCAGGCCGGACTCGTCATGAAGATAGGCTTCTATTACATCTTTATCAGACTTGATTATCATCTTCGAAGACCTCGTTCTTCATGAACTCGTAGGCTTTTTTGAGTGACGGATCGCCTTTTTCGAGATAGGCTTTTTCGGCAATTTTTTTGAATGCCCGGTTCTTGTTGTAGAACCATTCGTAGAACCATGCAAATTTTTCCAAGGGGTTTTTGTCCCACGGAGCATCGGTCTTTTTCGGAAGTTCTATAAGAATCTCACCGAATACATCCTGTTCTTTGGAAAGGGAATTCAGGCTAAATCTGTCCCACACGCTGTCCCATTTTTCTTTGGGCACTTCTATGGGTTTTATTCCGAACTGATAAAGCCGGTTCTCGTTGAAGAACACTCTACGCATCTCCGTCATATCCCATCCGGTATCCTGAATGAACTCCATAAAACGCGAAAAAGACACATTGAAGTGGTTTACGGCATGCCCGATCTCGTGTATCAATACCTCGGGGATCTCTTCCGGCGGAAGATCATCGAATAAATATATTCGTTTTTGCTCGGCCACATAAGCGCCGCCCGCGTGAATAAGCGCGTTTTTGAGGAGCCTCACTCTTACGGACTTGTTTTTTACAATCTCCCTTACGCCTATAAGATGTTTTTTCTTTTTCTTCTTCAGGTCATTTAAGACTTTTTCTATTACCAGCAACTCCGTCCTTGAAAAACGCACATCGCTGTCAAGCACCTGGATGTCGAACTCTCGGAATATCCTTCCGCGTTCGGCAAGGCCCTCAACTTTGTGCGCGGGTTGATTTTGGCCCGGCATGCCGACCTTGAACGACAATGCCGCGGACGGCCCGCTGGGACTGTATGCTCCTATAGGAGAAATTGCCATGAATAGGCTCCCGCGAATGTTATCTTTCGACCATGGTTCCGATACCAATATCCGTAAAGAGTTCCAGAAGTATCGCGTGCGGTATCCTGCCGTCAATTATATGGACTTTTTCAACACCTTCTTTGAGCGCTTTGAGAGCGCATCTGACCTTTGGTATCATTCCCCCGGAAATAACACCGTTCCTTATAAGCCGGCGTATCTTTGCGGCGTTCACAGCGGAAATAAGTTTGTCCCTTTTGTCAAAGACTCCTCTTACATTGGTTATCAATATCAGCTTTGCGGCACTTAGCGCAGAGGCAATTTCTGAAGCAACTATATCGGCGTTTATGTTGTAAGTTCGCCCTTTGCCGTCCACCCCGATGGAAGAAATGACCGGGATCCTGCCGTTTGCGATCACCCCTTTAAGCTGTTTTACATCCACAAAAGCTACATCGCCTACAAAACCCAGGTCAACTTTCTGTTTGTTCCTGAAAAAGACCCTTTTTCTGGCCTTTAAGATCTTGCCTTTTTTGCCTGAAAAACCTTTTGCTATCCGGCCGCCTTTGTTTATCATTGATACGATCCCGGAATTTACTCTGCCAAGCACTGTTTCAACTACGTCCATAGTAGGTCCATCTGTGACGCGCAGGCCTTCCAAAAACTTCACCTCTATCTTTCTCTTCTTGAGCTCTTTGGTTATTTCCGGGCCGCCGCCGTGGACCAGCACCGGATGCATGCCGAGATATCTAAGCAGGACAACCGCCTCGATAACTTTGGCTTTTAGCTCGCGGTCTACCATGGCATTTCCGCCGTATTTTATTACTATGACCTTGCCGTAGAACTTGCGCAGGTAAGGTAGCGCCTCCATTACGACCTCGGCCCTTTTTATGAGTGCGTCGAACATCAGGTATGGTACCTCGCGTTTATCTCTATATATTTTTCGGTCATATCGCAGCCCCAGGCGGTCGCGCTATGGCTCCCCTGTTTAAAGTCGACAAAAATCTCTACAGGATCTTTTTTCATTAGTTCGGAAGCTTTTTTTGCGTCAAATTCGACCGGCATGCCGTTTTTTACCAGAAGCATCTTTGTAAGCCATACTTCAATTTTATCCGGATCGAATTCTGCTCCCGAATAACCCGCCGCAGCAAGGACCCTTCCGATATTCGGGTCCGCTCCTGTTACCGCACATTTAACCAGGCTGGAGCCGGCTACGGCCTTAGCCGCCAATGCCGCATCTTTCTTGTTTTTTGCGCCCCTTACCGTTACGGAAACCAAGCGGGTAGCACCCTCGCCGTCGCGCGCAATTTCTTTGGCAAGATATTGGCAAACAAATTTCAGCGCCTCCAAAAAGATCCTATATCTTTTTCCTGCCGATATTTTGGCAGCCTGTCCGTTGGCAAGAGCAAAAACGCAGTCATTGGTGCTTGTGTCGTTGTCAACTGTTGTCATATTGAAAGAGTCTTCCACAGCCTCTGAAAGAGCTTTTTGGAGAAGGCGGGACTCTATGCGCGCGTCGGTAGTGATGACACCGATCATGGTAGCCATATTCGGACAGATCATACCTGAGCCCTTGGCGATCCCGCCGATGCGGATCTTTTCCCTGCCGCCCAGAGGAACACTTACCGCGATCTCTTTTTTTCTGAGATCGGTGGTAAGTATCGCTTCGGCAGCTGAGCAGGAAAGATCTTTCTTTACCATGCGGGAGGCGGTCCAGATGCCTCCAATTATCTTGTGCATAGGCATAGGGACCCCTATTATACCGGTCGAAGCCACCAACACCTGCCCCTCTTCCAGTCTCAGGGATTTTGCGGTCTCTTTTATCATCAAGTACGCATCGTCAAGTCCTTTTTTTCCGGTGCACGCATTGGCATTACCTGAATTTATTACTATAGCTTGGGCTTTGCCTTTCTTTATCACTTTTTGCGAAAGTATTACAGGTGCGGCTTTTACCTTGTTTTTTGTAAATACTCCGGCTGCCGAGGCCGGCGACGTGGAATATATGATGGCGAGATCTTTTTTCTTTGACTTCTTAACGCCGCTGTAAACTCCCGAGGACAAAAAACCTTCGGGAACACAGATACCGCCTTCCTGGACCTTAAAAGGAACGTTCATGGATAAAGAGGGCTCCTATCGAGGCCGGTCTTTTCGTCAAGTCCGAATATTACGTTCATGTTCTGCACGGCCTGTCCCGCTGCTCCTTTTACCAGGTTGTCGATGACCGACATCACCACAATTCTGCTAGAGCGCTCGTCAACGATAACGTTCATGTCACAAAAATTAGAACCGCTCACGTATTTTGTCGCAGGGAACCTGCCTTTGTCGAGAACTCTTACAAAATAAGCACCCTTGTAAAATTCTTTGTAAAGCGCGTGTACTTTGTCGGTATCGGCCTTGCCGGAAAGTGTTGCGTATATCGTAGTGTGTATCCCCCGGTTCATCGGTATGAGATGCGGAACAAAAGTCGTTACGATCTTTTTGGCAACCGTCTCTCCCAGCACCTGGTCTATCTCCGGATTGTGCCTGTGCGTTGCAACAGCATAAGCCCTTAAGTTTTCGTTACATTCTGGAAAATGGGTAATATCGGTCAAAGCCGCTCCTGCACCGGAAACCCCGCTTTTTGCGTCTATGATTATGCTGTTTAGATCTATAAGCCCGCTCTTCACCAAAGGCGCGGCTCCGAGTATCGAAGCGGTCGGATAACAGCCCGGATTTGCGACCAAAGAAGCTCCTTTTATCTTTTCCCTGAAAAGTTCAGGCAATCCGTAAACGGCTTTTTCCACAAGATCGGGGCTCGCATGGTCTATGTTGTACCACTTTTTATATTCAACCAGATCTTTTATCCTGTAGTCCGCGCTTACATCGATCGCCTTTTTTCCTTTTTTGAGTATAAGAGGCGAAAGTTTCATCGCAAGCCCGTTGGGAAGCGCCATTATGACAACATCCACCGAATCTATAAGAGCGGAGATATCGGGAGCCTGGCATTCAAGATCACAAACACCTAAAAGCGACGGCCGTATATCGGATATTTTTTTCCCCGCATGGGCTTGTTCGCTGGAAAGCCAAACGACTTTTGTTTGAGGATGAGCTGCAAGTATCTGTAATACCCCTACTCCCGCATAACCCGCGGCCCCCACTATCCCAACTTTGATCATCTGTTTTTAGGCCCTTTCCAAAAAAAGTCCAGCATAACCTTTAATAATACCTTTTTACCACAAATTTTGCCAGTTGCACAGGCTCTTTTTCGGAAATCCCCGCTTTTTGCCTGCAGATAGAAATTTGCTGCTGCGGAGTATTTACCCCGTCAAGGTCCGGCAAAAGAAGTCCCCTTTTCGATCCCGCGGAAACTATGATCCCGTATTTTTTTGCATCAAGCTCGGAGATGTCTTTTACAGGCTCCGGAGACGAGAGTACATCAACGGATATTTCGAGATCTTCAAGCTCGCTTTTGTCCATCGGCATAAATCTCGGGTCCCTTGTCGCGGCTGATATGGCGTTCATTATCACTTCTTTTGCTACATTGTCCTGTGTTGGAGAAAATGTCCCTATGCACCCGCGCAAAGCTCCCTGCCTATGCAAAGAAACAAATACTCCGGCCTTTAGTTTCATCTCGTCGGTCAGCTCGGGAGGAACATACATGATTTTTTGCTCTTTCAAGTAAAGCTCTATGGTTTTTCGGGCAAGCTGCACAATAGGATGCGACATCTTATTTTCCCTTCTCATATACTGCCACCATGTACCCGACCCCGAACGGCCCTTCGTATGAAAGGAACTCGGTCTTAAAGGCTCCGCCGTCCAAAATGCCAAGAAGTATCGCAATAGACCAAAGCGCGTCCTGTCCGGCTTCTTCGGCAAGTTCAGCATCAAAATTGAGGATTGCATCTATATCATTGCGTTTAACAAGCTCAACAAGTTTTTCATCAAACATTGTGCCTTTGGGGCTGTAGCCGGAAGGGGCATTAGAGGTAAGTCGGTGGGACATATCGGCAGAGGCCACCACCGCTATTTTTTTATCAGATGCTTCCACTACCCGGTTAAAAAGCTTGCCAAATTCAAAAAGCTCTTTCAAGGATACAAGTGAAACCGCTATTGGAAGTACTTTTCCTTCAAAACCCGCGGCCTTGAGATAATGTAAGGGAACCATGACCCCGTGATCTAAAAAAGTGTCGGAAATGATCTCGCAGGCTATCTTTTTACCGCGGGCGGCTTGTACCACGTTACCGGCCAGGACAGGGTCGCCCTCGCTGGACATTATTACGTCAGGGAGGCCGAACATAGAAAAATCACCTTCCAAAAAAGGGCTCGAATATAAGCGGATATTAGTTTCTGAGATCTTGCCGTGAGGAGTTATGATGACCACAGTATCCGGACCGGAAGATACAAGCTTCCCGCCCGCGGACTTAAGAGCCCGGTCGGTCCGCTCCACTCCCTTTATCCTGCCGCCGCCTATCTCCGGGATAAGAAGAGGTGGATGAGGAGATATCATGCCAAAAACGACTTGTCCCATATTTAACAAGGACATTATAGCAGCAAGGTCAATCATTTCAAACAAAATCAGAAAATGCGGGACTCCTCGCAATGACGTTTGCTATAATGCTTGCGTATGACACTTAAGATCAGCATCTCCGGCATAAGAGGAATAACCGGAGAATCTTTGACAAATGAAGTTGTGGACTCCTTTGCCGCGGCTTATGCTATGTACACAAAGAACGGCAGGATAGTTGTCGGCTCCGACGGCAGGTCTTCCGGCGCGCACATAAGGACACTGGTAATTGGCCGTCTCAACAAAAGCGGCTGTGAAGTAATAGACGTTGGAATAGCTCCTACCCCTACTATTCAATTGGCCGTAAAATATCTTTCGGCAGACGGCGGCATTATTGTTACCGCAAGCCACAATCCACCCCAATGGAACGGCCTAAAGTTTGTAAGAAGCGACGGGATCTTTTTGAACGAAAAACAGGCGGCAGAGCTTATTGGTATTTATGAAAAACTTCCCAAATCCGACGAAGACAAAAATGATCTGCGTACCTGCGTCAGCAAGACGGACAACGGAGCTTTGGACAGGCATATCGATCTGGTCATGAAAAAAATATCGGCCGCTATGATACAAAAAAGAGCATTCAAGGTCGCAATCGATTGCTGCAACGGAGCTGGTTCGGTGATCGCCCCAAAACTTTTAAAAAAACTTGGCTGTGAAATAATTGCGATAAATACGGACCCGGGACAGATCCCGCCGAGGGGCCTGGAACCCATTCCGTCCAATCTTTCCCATCTCTGCAGGATCGTAAAGGAGTTCGGCGCCGATATAGGTTTTGCGCAGGATCCTGACGCGGACCGGCTTGCGATCGTGTCGGACTGCGGTGAAGCGATCGGCGAAGAATACTCACTTGCTCTGGCAGTTCTTTTTGTACTCTCAAAAAATACCGGCGTAAAGAACAAGATCGTAGTTACAAATCTTTCCACGAGCAGGATCACGCAGGATGCGGCCTCCATGTTCGGTGCAAGAACGGTAAGAACAAAGGTGGGGGAAGTCAATGTCTCGGAAAAAATAAAGGAGCTGGGAGCTTTGATAGGCGGAGAAGGCAACGGAGGAATTATCTGGCCTGAAATAGGTTTTGGCAGGGACAGTATCTGTGGCATAGGGCTTATACTTGACCTTCTCGCCGACCGGGAAAAGACAGTTTCACAGCTTGTCGACTCACTGCCTAAATATACGATGATAAAAGACAAAATAGATCTGCCGCAAGGGACGGACCCTTCCATAATGCTGGCCGCGGCTGAAAAAAGATTCTCCTCTGCCAAGATCGACAAAACTGACGGCATAAAAATAGATATGCCCGACGGCTGGCTTCACATAAGAGCATCCAATACCGAACCGATAATCAGGATCATCGCGGAAGGCACCGATAAAAAACGCACCAAAGACCTGATAGAGGAGATCAAAAAATTGGGGTCTCGTCCAGCAGCACCGTCTTAGGAGAGTCCAGGAACCGCGCCACAGTCTCCATATCTTTTCCGGAACACTCTTTTAAAAGACCGACCAGCTCGCGTTTGAAGATATTCTGCGCCGATACAAGAAAATGATCGTTGTTCGCCAAGGCCTCCCGGAGACTCAGGTTAAGGAGCATTTTCAGGTCTGCCGGCGCATCAAACGACATGACACATCCGGATTTGCACCGGAGCACACAGTTTTCTATCATTGCATTTAATTCTTCATAATTGCCCGGCCAATCATAAAACATGAAAAGCTTAAGAACGTCATCGGCCAGTGCATTGATCTCTTTGCCGTATTTTGCACAATACTTTTTCATTAGCGCTGAAGCGATCACAGGAATATCCTCTTTCCGTTCCTTAAGAAGAGGTATGCGTACTTCAAAAAGCGCGCCTTTTAGACGGTCATGATCTTCTCGGGATATCCCTTCGGACAAACACACCCTGATCATTATTCTTGGGGCATCGACAGGTCTTTCGCCGGACTTCCTCTTTAAAAAGAAGTCGAATATGCTGTTTTTGAAATGTTCGGATAAAGATCCCAGTCCATCCATGTAGATCGTTCCCGCCAAATTGAAGTTCTCTGATGCTGTCTGAGAAGTTTCTCCGAGCATCTGTTTAAAAGAATTCCAGAACATGGATTCCGAAGACTCTTTTTCAAAAGAAGAGAGATCAAAAACCGAAAGATCTTTTTTCTTCGCCGGGCTGTTTGAATGAATGATCTCAGCCGCCTGGCTCCCAGGCATGCCCGCCTCGCACAAAAGCAGCACGTCTTTTTCCGAGACTGCAGCCTCATGCATCTGAAGTAAAAAGTTTTCCAAAGCAGCGCTGGTACCGCTCCAAAACGGCCTGTAATCATCCCCGATCACAAGGGCCGAGATGTCTGAAAGCGAGGAAAATATCCTGTTTGCGGCTTCGATCAGTTTTTCAGAATCCAAAGGTTTGGAAAGATAATCTGATACTCCGAGTTTTGAGGCGAGAACGGCGTGGGAAACATCCTGCAGGGCAGAGACCATGATCACATTGACCCGGGGAATAAGCGCCTTTATC
The DNA here is from genome assembly GCA_041650595.1 of Candidatus Margulisiibacteriota bacterium. Taxonomy (GTDB): domain Bacteria; phylum Margulisbacteria; class WOR-1; order JAKLHX01; family JAKLHX01; genus CALFCX01. Next base: position 70,640 of record JBAZKW010000001.1, on the reverse strand, counting down.
GTTTTGAAACGCTCCAAACCCAGCGCGTTATCTTTGTCGTTATCAAGGATGACAAGATCTGCCGGTTTTTCCCTGAGGTGTTCCAAAAGCTTGTCCTGCTGGGAAAAACATTTCACAAGACACTGTGACTTGAGTGCCTGCTCTGCAACCGCACAAAAATCTGCATCACCCGAAAATACAGATACTTTTCTCATTTGAAAAGCCCTCAAATCCCTTTCCCGTCAAATTTTCAATATTATAGCACGCAAAATCCGCAACGCGACTTAAAGATCTTTTCCGCCTCGGCAAGCTGTTCTTTTGTGTTTATTCCGATAGCCGAAAGCGGGTCGTCTATCAAAAAGGCGGAGACCTTCTTCTTTTGCTTTCTCAGAATGGCTATGATATCGGTCAGATAGTATTCGTGCTGGACATTTTCGGAGCGGACTTCGTGCAAGGCGGCAAAAAGGTCCCTGCTTTTGAAACAATAGGTTCCCGTATTTATCTCATTTATCTCTAATTCTCCGAGACTGGCGTCTTTTTGCTCAACTATTTTCTCAAGATGACCGGTCCGGCCGCGCACTATCCTTCCGTAGCCTTTGGGATCGTCCATCTTTACTGTAAGTACCGTAGCCGAAGCGCCGTTCCTTAAATGATGCATCATCAGATCGCTTATTATGCGGGAATTTATCAGGGGCATATCCCCGTTGAGGACCATTACGGTCGACTCTTTGTCCCTTAAGAAGGACTCAGTCTGAAGGACTGCGTGTCCCGTACCAAGCTGTTCTTCCTGAAGGACAAAGACCGCAGGATATTGCTTAAAAGCGGCCTTTACTTTTTCCGCCTGGTATCCGATAACAATATAAGGAGGCGCGGAAAATACTTCTTTCACATTACCTAGCACATGGTACAAAAGCGGCTTGCCGCATATTTTGTGAAGGACTTTCGGGAGGTCCGAGTTCATTCGTGTTCCCTTGCCGGCGGCAAGTATGACAACTTCTGTATTTTTCATTTCTGGAAATGATTATAACAGAATATGGGATGGGAAGTCATTGCGAGCGGAGCGAAGCAATCCCATTCGTTATTGGGATTGCTTCGGGGCTCATGCCCCTCGCAATGACTAACAAATTGACTTTATGCGCTCTATCTAGTATATTTTCGGTATAACAGATGGACCTTGACAAGATCAGAGAAAAACTCCGTCTGCTCCTTGATAGGGAGCGCTTTCTTCATTCTATAAGCGTGGAAAAAACTGCCAAGCAGCTTGCAAAAATATACGGTGCCGATGAGGACCGGGCCGCACAGGCCGCCCTGCTTCACGATTGCGCAAAATATATGAGCGGAAAAGAACTTCTCTTGAAAGCTAAAAAACACGGCCTCAAATTTCATGCTTCTTTTGAAAGGCAGCCTCATCTTCTTCACGGGCCGGTAAGCGCTTTCATTGCCAGGGAAAGATTCGGAATACGCGATAAGGGAGTGCTGGCGGCAATAAAGAACCACACCTCCGGAAGACCGGGGATGAGCCGCCTTGAAGAGATAATATATCTGGCCGATCACATAGAACCCGGCCGCAGCTTTAAGAATGCCGCAAAAATAAGAAAATCGGCAAAAAACAATATTAACAAAACGATTGCGCTGGTCGCCAGGGAAATGCTAAAATATCTTTTGACAAAGGACAGGGAAATATATCCGGCAACTTTGACCACCAGGAATTATTATCTGAAAAAATCCGGCGCCGGGAAGGAAAAATAACATTAGCAACGACAACTCTCCGCAAAAAGGCAACCCCTGGAAGTTCTGGTTTGTGATAGTAGCTATACTTCTTGTGCTGGTGTCGGCATTCTTCGGGTTCTTTACTTCTTATGTGCTGAGCAGGTTCTCTGCTTTTGAGATGCTTTTCACACTATCTCCTTCAAATATACAGGTCCCGGAGATGAATGTCCTCCTTTTGGGTGTGGACGCGTCCGGAAGAGCCAACAGGTCAGATACGATAATGGTGGCACATATCAACCCCAAGACAAAGAAAGTATTCGTGATCTCCATACCCAGAGATACAATGGTAGTCATTCCGGGGGTAAGGCTCGACAAGATAAACCATGCTTACGCATACGGCGGTCCGGAGCTTGCCTGCGCGACAACTTCCGGTTTTTTGGGCGTTCCCATAGACAAATACATAAAGATAAATATAGACGGACTGGAAAAGGTAGTTGACAGGCTCGGAGGGATAACGATAGATGTTACGGAAAGGATGTATTACGTAGATTATTCCCAAAATCTGGACATAGATCTAAAACCGGGACGGCAAAGGCTTAACGGAAAACAAGCCGTGGGCTATTTGAGATTTAGGCACGATGCTCTGGGAGATTTTGGAAGGATACAAAGACAGCAGGCATTTTTGCAGGAGATCGCAGAAGAGATCGCCAACACAAAGAATGTTGTTCAGACCTATCAGATAATAATGGATTTCTTGAACTGTGTAGAAACCAACATTCCAAACATGCAGATGTTCTCACTGGCCTCTGTGGTGCGGCAGGCTTATGAATTCGGCAATATTGAGGTTGCAGCTTTGCCAGGCAGCGGGACCAGGATAGACGGCGTTTATTATCTGCAGCCCGATATGGACCAGACAAACCGGCTGGTAGCAAAATACTTAAAAGGACAAGAAAAGATTGAACCTCCGCAAGACACCTATCCGCAGTAAAACAGCTTTAAGAAAAACCCTCTCCTCAAAACAGCTTGTCGACCTGATCTGCAAAGGTGCCGAAAACAAACACGCCGAGGAAATAGAAGTAATTGATGTTAGAAAGGCTTCTTCGATCTGTAATTATTTTATAGTATGTACGGCAAATTCCACTCCGCAGATCAATGCAATAGCGGAAGGAATAAAAGACACTCTACACAAAAAAGGCGTAAAGATGCCCCGTGTTCAGGGAAAAGGCGGTTCCAACTGGATCATCATAGATTTTATAAATATCGTTGCCCATATAATGGGCAGCGAAGAACGCAAAAAATATAATCTTGAAGACCTCTGGGGAAAAAGCGGAATAATCTATCACGTTTGAACTTCCGACATATTGAGTATCCTGTCCACCCGAAATACCCTTTCACTCCGCCTCAGTGAGCACAAAGCCTGGACACCGATATAATCAACGCCCTTATAATTCATCCGCCCGACGCTTAAAGGTTTTATTTTTCTTAAAGTTTTTTCGTCCTGCTTTTTTAAATAGACGATTTCCAGCCAGCCGCCGTGTTCTATAGTGCTGGTTATCGCCTCGATCTTCTTATCAAGAGGCATAAGCTCTTCCGATATTTTATACTGGTACTTCGTTACAAAATCCCTCACCCGCCAGTCCAGAAAAACATGGGATTTTTTGACCGGGCGTTTTAACGTAATGCCTTCCAAGCTCCTGCAGCGTGAAAGCGCCACATAAAGCTGGCCGTGCGCAAAAGTCCCTTTGCCTATGTCGAGAGCGACATTGTCAAAGGTTAGCCCCTGGCTTTTGTGAATCGTGATCGCCCAGGCAAGCTTGAGCGGAAATTGCGTAAATTCTCCGACGATCTCAGACTTGATCTGGCCTTTCTTTTCATCGACAGTAAAGTGAAAGATATCCCAGGTATTTTGGCTAACCTCTGCAATACTGCCGTTTTCAAGCTCGACAATAATTTTTTCATTTCCTATAGATACGATCCGTCCGATAGTACCATTTACCCACCTGCCGGACTTGTCATTATTGAGCAGCATGATCTGCGCGCCAGACTTCAATTTTAGATGCATCTCCGTAGGCATCTGTTTTTGCTCCACATCCCCGTCCACCTCCGCCTCAAAATCGACCGGCAAGCCGTCAAGTTTGTCGAGCTCCGATTCGTTTATCTCAAGCGCCATCTTGTTCGTTGTGGTCAGGCAAATAGAATAACCGGATTTAGAGGGTTTTTCCCCTGTTCTTTTATTAAGGGCATCTATCTGAGTGTCCGTGACAGTATTGTTCCTTATTGAGTTCAAAAGAAAGATAAAGGCCTCATCGGTCTGCCTGTAGATCTTTTCCAGCTCCAAAAATTCCATGGGCAGCCCCTCGAAGACTTTGGAGTCGAAAAAATACTGGCTCTTGTAATGTCCTTTAAAGACCGGATCTTCACGGCTTGTGACGACCGGCGGGAGCTGGTAAAGGTCGCCGATAAAAATCATCTGAATTCCTCCGAAAGGCCTTTTACTGTCGGGGCCGTTCAATCTCAGGAATTTATCAACACAATCCAGAAGATCGCTCCGCACCATGGACACCTCGTCGATCACTATCGTGTCGAGCTGTTTATATACAGCCGCACCGGCCCGGTTTTTGGACAGTTTTTTGACTTTTTTCAGGGTGATATCGGGTTTAAATCTGAAAAATGAATGGATAGTCTCCCCTTTTACGTTTATGGCCGCAACGCCTGTAGGTGCAAGGACTACTATCTTCTTTTTTGTCTTTCCCCTGAAATATTCAAGCAGTGTGGATTTGCCCGTGCCGGCTTTGCCGGTTATAAAAACATTCTCCCCGGAATTTTCCATTGTTTCCAGGGCTTTTTTAAATTGCTCGTTGATCTCTATCTGAAAGGTGTGCGGCATGGGTATATTATAGCTTAACAGGACCAGCTGAAATCTGGCAGGTCGTGTGTTTCATCCGAATATATAGCCTATTTGTTTTTTGGTTGTGCCTGGGCCGCGTTCAGAATCTCGACCAGCGCAGTATCATTGTTGTATATCGCGACATCTGAGGCAGTCATGCCTTCAGCCGTTTTTGCGTTCAGATCCGCCTTTGCGGCGATCAGTGCCTTTACTATATCGACATTATTCTTGGACACGGCTATCATAAGAGCCGTGACTCCGTCGCCATTTTTTGCGTTGACATCCGCCTTCGCGGCGATGATTGATCTTACAAGCCCAAGATCTCCTTTTGTAGCTGCGACCATCAACGGCGTCGCCCCGGAATCAAAAACAACATTAACATCTGCTTTTGAATCTGCCAGGACTTTTGCGACATCCATATGATCGTTTACAAAAGCGAGCATCAACGGCGATATCTTTCCGTCTTTTTTAGCATTGACATCAGCTCTTGCATTGATCAATGACTTTGCGACATCAACATGGCCTTTTGAAGCGGCGACCATTAAAGCAGAGACCCCTTTATTATCCTGCAGGTTGGGATTTGCCTTTGCCGCGATCAGAGCATTCACCGATCCCGTGCCCCCGATGTCCGATGCGATCATTAAAGCAGAGGTCCCTTCCTTGCTTACTGCGTTTATTTCCGCTCCCGCTGATACAAGGAGTTTCAAAGCTTCCGAGTTCCCCTTCGCCGCACAAGCCATCAGCGGCGTTTCGCCATAACTTGTCCTTGTGTTCACGTCCGCTTTTGCCGCGATCAATTCTTTTATAATATCCGTCTTGTTCTCGTCGATCGCTACCAGCAATGTTGTATATTCATCATTATCCGCTGCGTTCAAGTCTGCTTTCGCCGAGATCAGCATTTTCAGCATCTCGACATCGCCGTTCTTAGCGGCAGCCATCAACGGCGTTATCCCGTTCATGTCCTTTGCGTTCACGTTCGCCCCCGCGGCCAAAAGCATTTTTGCAATATCTTTCTGGCCGTGATTGACCGCGATCCCGAATGCCGTTCCGCCGTTATTAAGCTTCGCATTTACGTCCGCTTTCGCCGCGATAAGCATCTTTACGGCTTCGGGGATATTCAATCCCGAAGCGATCATCAAGGGCGTACCTCTCTCGTTATTCCTCGTATTTACATCTGCCTTTGCATCGATAAGCAATTGCAGTTCCGGCAGTTTTTTCTGCTGCACCGCGATTATCATCGCAGCAGCTCCGTCTTCGCCGAACTTCGCTTCCGTATCTGCTTTCGCCGCGATAAGCATCTTTACGGCTTCGGTATTTCCGTTGAAAACAGTGGTCATCAATGCTGTCCTGCTATCATTATCTTTTATATTCACGTCCGCCCCGCCGGCGATCAGCGCGCATATCGTATTGATCTCCCCTTTTACCGAAGCCAATATTAGCGCTGTCGTTCCCTTTGAATCCTTTATATTCGGATCCGCTTTTGCTGCGAGAAGCGCTTTTACAGCTTCCGCCTTACCGTTCTGGGCAGCATACATTATTGCCGTACATCCGTTAAGATCTTTCTTATTGACCGGAACTCCTTTTGAAATAAGCCTCTTTATCTCTCCGACATCTCCAGACGAGGAAACCTGCGTCAAAAATATCACCGCATTTATATCGGTCTTGTACATATCATACGGCTCGGCAGAGGTCGCTGCTTGAGCGACACAAAGCCTTTCTCCCGATTTTGGCGCTGACCTTCTTGCGGATAGGTCTGTAATCGACACTCCCGGCATCATACTGATTTCGTTTATCATTACCTGCTCCCTTCGGAATAGTATTTTCTCAAATATGTATCGATTGTATTTCCGGGGAATTTCACTGATTTTTGCGATCATGCATAGCCCTCACAGCTTTTATCGCATCTATTGCCGAACTGGTTATCCCTCCTGCGTGGCCGGAACCCTCTCCTATCGGAAAAAGCCCGCTAACATTTGCCGATTCGCATCTATCATTTCTCGGGAAGCTGACAGGGCATACCGCTCTTGTCTCGGCTCCAAGTAATATCGCCCGGTCGCTTACAAAAAGCGGATATTCTTTTTTCCAGAAAAGGAATGCTCTCTTTAAATGTTCGGTAACAAAACCTGGAAACAGCCCTGACAGTTGTGCCGGTTTTGCTCCCATTCTGAAAGAATTTTCGAGCAGAGTCTCGGATATTTTACCTGACAGAAAGTCTTCGAGATTCTGCGCCGGAGCTTTCCACATGGCCCCGCCCGCAACAAAAGCTTTTTGTTCGATCCCTTTCTGATAATATATTCCGGCCAAAGGGTGATCGGAGCCGTAATCCCCGGTCTTGCAGGTCACAATAATCGCGGCATTTGAAAATTTCGAATCCCGCTTTGAATAGCTCATCCCGTTCAACACCAAATGCCCTTTTTCGGAAGAGGCATTCACTATTTCGCCGCCCGGACACATGCAAAAAGTATAAACTCCCCTGTCAGCTTCCTTGTCTTTATAAGACAATGAATATGTCGCGGCTTCCTTGCTCTGTCTAATCGTATTTATTACTTCCGCCGGATGTTCGATCCTCACGCCAACAGATATAGGTTTTTGTTCGATAAGGATATTTTCTTTGTGCAGCATTTCGAATGTATCTCTTGCGGAATGGCCTATAGCAAGAAATATCTTTGAGGACAAATATTCATTAACAGAATTGATGACAACGCCTTTAGCTCTACTGTTATGCACAATGAGGCCTGTCATTTTAGAAGAAAAATTGATCTCTCCACCTCTTGAGAGGATATACTTCCTGATGTTCTTAACAATTTCGCACAAAATATCCGTCCCAAGATGGGGCTTGCTTTTGTGTGTTATATCATCAGGAGCGCCAAATCTAACAAATGTCTCCAGCACTTTATTGGCGACCAGAGAATTGTTTGTTCTGGAAAATAGTTTTCCGTCAGAATAAGAGCCGGCCCCGCCTTCCCCGAATTGTATATTTGACTCGGGATCAAGTTTTCTTTCTTGGACAAACATTTTTATGTCCGCCGACCGCTCTTCTATGTTTTTGCCCCTCTCAAATATCAAAGGACGGTGTCCCAGCTCTATCAACTCAAGAGCGGCAAACATGCCGGCGGGCCCAAACCCTATTATTATCGGTTGTTCTGACGCCATTGCTGTAAGTATAATATAATGTTCTTAACACATGCTAACCGCGGTGATTTTTGACTTCTTAATCCCCCGCCCTTCGGGCGCCCCCCTTTATTAAAGGGGGAAAAGGGGGATTTAGTTTATCCTCAATCTCTCGGCAAACATCATTAAACCGCTTAATTATCTGCGCGTTAGTAAACCTTAGTATAGTGAGTCCATAGCCCTCAAGTATTGCTGTTCTTTGCGAGTCATATATTATTCCGTTTTCCGAACAATGCGATTCACCGTCAACTTCAATCACTAAACGGAAACTTGCTATATAAAAATCAACTATGAAATTATCAATCGGTTTTTGCCGTAATACTGTTATATCCAGCTTGCGCAAGAAGCCATGCCATAATTTCTTTTCCGGCTTAGTCATCCCCCGCCGCAAGGTTCTGGCGCGCTCCTTTAAGTCGGGATTATAAGGCAGATGATAGCCTGTTGTGATCAGATGTCTGCGTTTTATATGGTCCATAATTCCCCACAGGGGATTACAGCAATTATCATGCCATAAATCCCCCTGCCCTTCGGGCGCCCCCCTGTATTAAAGGGGGGCTGGGGGGATTTAGCCTTGTTGTGTTTGAGTGTTAGGTGAAAATAAGGGTCTCAACACAACCTACTACAACAACTGCCACCGCAGATATAGCTTTGGATACTATATAATATGTTCGCATGCTAACCGCTATCAAAAACATATTTAGAGCGCTACGCTACAGAAATTACCGGTTGTTTTTCTTCGGACAGAGCATCTCTCTGACGGGAACATGGATCCAGGGTGTTGCTGCCGGATGGCTGGTATACAGGTTAACAAACTCTGCTCTTCTGCTCGGTACGGTCGCGTTTTCAAGCCAGATACCGGCTTTTATCACCAGTTCTTTTGCCGGGGTGCTGGTCGACAGGATGGACAAGCGCAAAATACTTTTAGTAACGCAAACCCTTTCAATGCTTCAGGCTTTTGCATTTGCTTTTCTTGTGCTGAGCGGAATGATCCAGGTCTGGCACATTATCGTCCTGAGCATGCTACTGGGCATTATAAACGCATTTGATATGCCGGCAAGGCAGGCTTTTGTGGTAAGCATGGTAGAGCGTGAGGACCTGTGCAACGCGATCGCACTAAACTCTTCGATGGTGAACGGCGCGCGTCTTATCGGGCCGGCCATTGCAGGGATCATAATTGCTGCCACCGGCGAAGGCATGTGTTTTTTACTTAATGCTTTGAGTTTTATCGCGGTCATCATTTCTTTTCTTTCCATGAAAATAACCGCGGAAAAAAAGGTCCGAAAAGAGAAACCGATTCTGAAAGAATTGAAAGAAGGATTGGTTTATGTATACAAGTCGATTCCGATAAGGAACTTGCTAATCCTGCTTGGGCTTGTCAGCCTTTTTGGGATGCCCTACGCAGTACTTATGCCGGTATTTGCGAGAGATATCCTTATGGGAGGGCCACAAACGCTGGGATTTCTTATGTCAGGATCGGGCATAGGAGCTCTTGCGGGAGCATTTTATCTTGCTTCACGTAAAAATGTTCGGGGATTATGGAGACTGCTCACCGCCAGCACAGCAATATTCGGGATAGGTCTTTGTCTGTTTTCGTTCTCAACAATATTTTGGGTGTCATTGATACTAATGCCTATAATCGGTTTTGGAATGATGGTGCAGATAGCCGCAAGCAATACACTTTTGCAGACAATAGTAGAAGATGACAAAAGAGGACGTGTGATGAGCTTTTATGCGATGGCTTTCATGGGGATGGCACCTTTCGGAAGCCTTTTCGCGGGAAGTTTGGCTCATATCATCAGTGCTCAGGGAACGGTATTTTTATCCGGCCTGGCCTGTGTAGGAGGCGCGATCGTCTTTTCTTCGCAGCTTCCTTTGATACGAGAGAATATCCGCCCGATATATTTGGAATTAGGTATCATGACAGCGGCTGAAACAACAGCTCCGCCGCAAGAATCGTAAAAGATCTACGCTTAAAATGACATCCCAGCGTTTATTATGCCTTCCGAAACAGATACTCCGCCGTATTGATTGTACACATACTTTGGATTCACTACCAGGCTGAGCACTTTGACGACAAGACCGGCTGTCACGTACGAACCGTTTTCCGTGGCTGAAGCGGCAAACGTATGCGAGCCGATGGTAAAAGAGCCGTTTGAACTTATTGACGAAGAACCTGCCGAAAGTTTGAAGCTTGCAAGGAACGGTATAACGCTCTGTTCATAGACTAATCCCAATCTTGTAATATTCACGTTGCCGACCAATGCCGATCTTTCAGCCTCAACTCCGACTTTTGGGATCATAGGAAGATTAACCAACACCGAAGCTCCCAGATCATATCCGCCGGAATAATTTGATACGGTCGGTCCGCCGTATATCGTCAATTCCGCGGGCCCGATAGCAAGCGCATGGCCCACCAGTATTGCCGAAAGCACCAGAAAAGCAATTGATATTTTTCTAAGCATGTTTATCTCCTTAGAGGAAAGTATATCAAGAACCCGATTGTATTTCAATTTTTTGATTTGTGATAAGATTGTGTGGTGACTCTATTGGGCAAATACCATCTAAGGAGGAGTTTCATGAAAACATCTTGCGGGATACAGCGATTGTGTTTAGTTTTATTCATGGGTGTGCTGATTTTAGCTTCGGCAGGATACTCGGAACAAGTTTCCTACCCTATAGATCCGGATGTTTATACAACTCTTCAGAGGACAATCGCGCCCGGGCCAAGACCTTCGACGATGATCGATCTTTATGATATTTCATCATATGAGTCATACGGCTATGGCAACTGGACGTTTGGCGGCCCATCCATTTTAGAAAAGCGGACAGACATCATGGGAAGCGGCTATGACCCGTCAGCCGTCAAAAAGAAAGCAAAACTGTTGAATTTCTTTACCATATCTGACATCCATATCACCGACAAAGAAGCCCCTAATCAGGGGATCTATCTTTCGCGCTTGTACAAGACTATGGGGATCAGCGCTTCGCTATATTCAGGTGTCATGCTGTATACGACGCATGTTCTGGACGCGGCGGTCCAGACAGTGAATGCCTTGCACAAAAAAAATCCGATCGATTTCGGTATATCTTTGGGCGATGCCGCCAACAGCACTCAATTTAACGAATTGAGATGGTATATAGATGTCCTCGACGGCAAGGTCATCACCCCGAGTTCCGGCGCACATCTCGGAGCCGGTACAATAGAATATCAGAAGCCTTACAAAGCGGCAGGGCTTGATAAGTCGATCCCCTGGTATCAGACGCTGGGCAACCATGATCATTTTTGGGTGGGTTCGATTCCCGTGGACTATAGCCCCAAAAAAGATCTCAGGCAGTCTTTCATAACAAGCGAAGTATTGGCCATGGGAGATATCTTAAGAAACTTTGCTAACATAAACAAGCCTGATTATTATATGGGCGTACTCGACTGCTCGACGCCAAACGGGGACATCAAATATGCGGGACCTGTCGGAAATTTTAGCAGCCCTCCGATGGTCGCTGCCGATCCGGACCGCCGTTCACTTTTGAGAGGTGAATGGATGAAAGAATTTTTCAATACATCTTCAACTCCGGTCGGCCATGGATTCAACTTGACCGATGCCGACAATGGCTTTGCCTGTTATAGTTTCGTGCCAAAGTCGTCTGTACCGGTCAAGGTTATCGTGCTAGACGATACCCAAATAGAGAACGACGGGTCTTTAGACGTTCACGGACACGGCTTTCTTGATAAGGCGCGTTGGGACTGGCGGAAAAAAGAACTTAGCCAAGGAAATGCTGCGGGACAGCTCATGATAATCGCCGCGCATGTGCCGATAAGCGTAGAAGTGACCGCGCCGAGGTCCGAAATGGGCTGGTGGACAGATCCTCAAAATGCCGTGAGTCTGCCCGATCTTGTAGCTGAACTCCAAAGCCATCCGAATTTATTGATGTGGATATCCGGACACCGCCACTTAAATACCGTAAAAGCTTTTGTATCTCCTGATCCGATCAACTCCCCTGAAAAAGGCTTCTGGGAGGTTGAAACCGCATCTCTTAGGGATTTCCCGCAGCAGTTCCGAACTTTTGAGCTCTACCTGAACAGCGACAATACTGTTTCAATCGTTACTACCAATGTTGATCCTTCAGTCAAAGACGGGACGCCGGCAGCAAAATCACGCAAATATGCGATAGCAGCAGACCAGATATTAAATATTGATATGCATAATTACAATCCGACAAAAGATCCGAGCATAAAACCTATGCCTACAGGTTCATACAACGCGGAGCTTATCAAAAAGCTGAGCCCTGAAATGGAGGCAAAACTTAAGACTTTAGCAGAAGCCGCAGGGAGCAACTAATCCATGAAAAGTTTATTTATAAAAAGTTTTGCAGTTTTACTGCTGCTTTCAAATTCTGCTTTTGCAGCCATAGATCCCTTGCCGTCATGGAACGATACAGCCCCTAAAAAAGCCGTCATCGCCTTTGTCGAGAATGCAACCAGACCGGATTCGCAAAGTTTTGTGCCGGCCGAAAAACGCATCGCCACTTTCGACAATGACGGCACGCTCTGGTCGGAGCAGCCGGCATATTTCCAATACTTCTTTGCGTTTGACCAGATCAAAACGCTCGCGCCGCAGCATCCGGAGTGGACGACACAGGAACCTTTTGCCTCCGTGCTCAAAGGCGACATGAAATCAGTATTGGCCGGCGGCGACAATGCACTAATGGCGATGTTTGTAGGTTCACAGGCAGGGATGACGACCGATGAATATGAAAAAGCCGTGACGCAGTGGCTGGCCACGGCAAGACACCCGCGAAACAATCGGTTATTTACAGAGATGGTATATCAACCCATGCTCGAATTGCTTTCCTACCTGCGCGCGAACGGTTTTAAGACCTATATTGTTTCAGGCGGAGACATTGAATTCATGCGCCCGTGGACGGAAAAGGCTTATGGCATCCCGCCGGAACAAGTGATCGGAAGCAGCCTCAAGAAAAGATTCGAGCTTCAAAACGGGAAACCCGTCATCATGAGCCTGCCGGAGCTGAATTTCATCGATGAAAAAGAAAACAAGCCCGTAGGCATCCAATCCGGCATCGGCCGCCGCCCTATCGCTTCGTTCGGCAATTCCGACGGCGATCTGCAGATGATGCAGTGGACTTCCGCCGGCACCGACCCGAATCTATGTTTATATGTGCACCATACAGATCCCGAACGCGAGTGGGCCTATGACAGAGGATCAACTGTAGGCCGATTTGACAAAGGTCTGGATGAAGCACAGGCCAAAAGCTGGACGATCGTGAACATGAAGGATGACTGGAAGATCATTTATCCGTTTGAGAAGAAATAAAAACAAAAGCTCCCATGGCACAAAACCACCGGAAGCTTTCTATTTCGGCAAGATGATATCGAGATCATGACACTAAAGTTTACTGTATTGCTGTATTGCTCGAAAGATTTTCGACCGTAGTTGCAGCAACGGCTTCGCTTCCATCAATCTCAGTTTCTGTGCTTGTATCAGTTGCAGCGCTCTCATCAGCGGGTTCTGCTAAAGGCGGGGGCGGAGGATTTAATTCGTCATCATGTTTCTTAGGCCCATATATCAGCAGCATCAATATCATCATCAAGAGTGAGTTAATAATATCCTCGATCTCCGATGCCGATAAGGCCGAGGTCGATGCTGTGCTCTCTGTAGCGCTTGCAGGATTTATTATCGTTGAACTAATTATAAGAGTAGAACTATAGCTGACTTCCGCGCTTGTTGTTCCCGCACCGGATGATGTACTTGTCCCATCATCGCTTACAGTGGCGCTTTTTGTTGCCACGATCTTGGCTATAGCGCTTAAAAAACCGCTTGGGGCATTTTTGCCGGCAACATCCGAAGTATTAGTCGTTGCGGCGCTTGTTGTAGCATTGGAACTTGAAACCGGCAAACCATTTATGATTTCCATCATTTACCCCTCTCTTATATTCTTAATCCCGCATATACTAATCGTCCAAATAATGCGCAAACTTGCAGTTTTTATCTATATTTCTTCGAGTTTATTCAAACATTTATCGGCGGGATTTTTTGGGAATTTCAGGGAATTTTTCGCAGATTTTTTTGATATTTTCCGCCTTACTCCTTAAATTTGCAGAGATTGTCTGCCGACAGGCAGGTTTCGTGATTCGGATTTGATCCAACGTGGCGGGATAATTGCTGGGAAGAGATCAAGGGGGAGCATTATGTATGGCAAAACAAGGAAAAGAGTGTGTTAGTGCCGAAAAATCTGACAGCTTGAGGATCATGCCCACCGAATGCCTGGACTCCATGATCTTTAGCTTAAGAGGACAAAGGGTCATGATAGACTTTGACCTGGCAAAATTATATGGGGTTTCAACAAAAAGAATCAATGAGCAGCTAAAAAGGAATAAGCGCAGGTTCCCTGATGATTTTGTTTTTTGCCTTAGTTACAACGAAAAACAAGAACTGGTCGCAAATTGCGACCGGTTCAGGACATTGAAACACTCTTCTACGCTGCCATATGCCTTTACAGAACAAGGCGTCGCAATGCTGTCAACCGTTCTTAACAGCGAACATGCTATTTTGGTCAACATCGCCATAATGAGGGCTTTTGTCCGCATAAGACAGCTAATCAGCTTCAACAAAGACCTTGTTCAAAAACTTGCCGAGATCGAACACAGATTGGGCCGGCACGACCAGGATATTAACGAGCTATTCGCGATCGTCGGCAGGCTCTTGCAATTTGAGGAACAACCGAAGAAGAAATTCGGGTTTGAGACGGGGATGTAGCAGGCAGGTCGACAGTCGTCAGCAGACAGTCGACGGGCTACTCGGCTTCGTGGCGCATGCCATTCGCTTAAATTCAATCATAAAATAGGGGTTCCTTGTAAAATTGTGTTTGAGTTTAGTTGTGATAAGTGAGGGGTACTTTACACTGAGTAAGATTTGAGAAAAATGCAGTCAAATACAGAGAGTATAATGACATTATGAAAGCATATCTGGACACTAATGTCATAATTAGGGGTAGCGGCGATTTAAGTAATTATATTCTGAAGGAAATGGTCATATCAGGAAAGCTCCACCAATTCATTAGTCCTGAAATCTATTCGGAACAACAAGCACGATCTCTAAATCACTATTTTGGTGAACAAGCAGAAGCAATCCGCAATGTTAGAACAGCAAACACTGCTCAAGAATTAAAAAAGTTGCATGGGGAAATAAGTAAACAGGACATATTGCAAGAAAGAGAAAATAAGGAATGGGAATTCTGGAAAGAATGCGCTATCACACACGCAAAAAGCACATTTGCAGGCTTGATGATAATGGCAGGCGTGTGGTCAGAAGAGCAACTATTGAGTATAGACATTAAAAGGGAAATTGATTTGTACACAAAACTAATCAGAAAATATAAAATCACATCAATGGATGCGGCCCATTTAATGCATGCTCACAGTGCTGAAATTAAATATTTTCTTACATATGACAGACCTCTCATAAAAAAGGCAAAAAAGGCGGAATGGCTGTTCCCAAATCTCTACACACCCGATGAATTTGTCGCATTTGCAACATGATTGGGCAAAGAAGAGAAAAAGCACAACCGACCTGCCCCCATTTTCCGACCACTATGAATTAGAGTATGCTAATATACTAACCGGCTGAACAGCTAGGAAACAAAGTTCAATTCTGGTCTTGATATTTCGACATTTTTGTTTCATAATATCCCTCATGTTTTACTTGTTTTGCATATTGGTCGTTGGGTTCTTCCTATTCTTAACAATTTTGCTAGCATGCACAATTTTTGGTATGAGGCAAGAGCTTTATTCATTAGCAAAAGAAAAGCTCGCGGAAGCCAAAAGAAATCGGCGGAGCATTATTAGCTGGAGCGTGGTTATTCTAGTTTTATATGGAATTTATGGAATATTTGTTCCTGAAGTTCGCTCTCCAATATCAGTTGCTTTCATATATATGTTTGTTATCTTAGCTTACTTGTCTATTTGGCTTTGGGAGTGGATGAAAAGCATCCCGAACATGTATTGGGGAATTATTTTCGGTGTTATTATTCTTTGGTCGATAGTGCATAGCATTGAAGTTTTTATGTCAGAAGCAAGACAAAAATTGGACAAAATAATTGATTTGCTAGAGCAATCTAGGCCAGAGTAAGTTCTTTATAAAAACCCAAAAAAAACAAGGCGGATAATATTTCTAAACCAGGGCACAAAAAATGCTAATTAACCCCCACCGGCAGATACTTGGTGAACATCTGGCTATAGGGCGGCATCTTGATTCTTTCCTGCTTGTGCTCGGCTGACAGGAGGGTTTTGCGGTAAGCCGATCTTAAAAGGCGAAGCTATAAGATGATCCTCCACCTTGCTCCTTACTACTTATTCCTTACTCCTTACTCCTTAAATTTGCGAGCTGTGGGTGGAAAAAAACAATGGGATACAGATTACTTTGGTTAAGGAGTAAGAAGTAAGGAATAAGGATAAAATTTGCTCCGCAAATTTTATGGACCTGGGGGAGACCTGCCTGCCGGCAGGCAGGCTTGGCCTTCGCCCCGCTTTGGGCGGGGGCTTCGGGCCATAGCATTTTGCCTGCTAACAAGATAAACAGATGCAGCAATTTTATGGTCTTTTCCACCTTACTCCTCACTTCTTACTACTTACTCCTTAAATTTGCGGAGCGGTGGGTCTAAAAAACAAAGGAATACGGATTACTTTGGTTAAGGAGTAAGTAGTAAGGAGTAAGGATAAAATTTGCTTCGCAAATTTTATGGACCTGGGGGGACTCGAACCCCCAACCCCTAGCATGCCATGCTAGTGCTCTACCAATTGAGCCACAGGCCCGTGCTCGCTATGCTCGCAAATTCCAAATTACAAATTCTAAAATCCAAAAATCGGACTAATCATTATTCCAATTGCCTGTCCTCCGAAGCCCCGCTCCACGGGGCGAAGGAGGAAGCCACAGGCCCATCACAATCCTATTTTATCATACTCATAGTCCAGCGATTTATCTACACTACTTAAGGCACGCTCACTTCGCCTGCCTGCCGGCAGGCAGGCGGCTCCGGAGCTGTTAGCCGTAGCGCAGCGTGCCGTAGGACCGATGAAATCGGTCCGTGCCGTTAGCCAATCTTCTTTGTCAAGTCCTTGTCAAGCCCCCGCCTATTGACGCACATAATATGTGATATAATAAATTTGTTTACAGCTTGCGCGTCAACGCGAAAAAACACCCCCAAAGGGAAAAAACAAAGAAAGGGAGACATCATGGCGTCCAAAAAAGTTTCCGGTTCAAAAAAGTTCGTTTATTTTTTCGGAGGAGGCAAGGCTGACGGCAACGAAAAAATGAAAAACCTGCTTGGAGGAAAGGGAGCAAACCTAGCTGAAATGGCGGGAAATCCAAACCTAAAACTTCCGGTACCTCCCGGTTTCACTATCACGACCGAAGTTTGTACTTATTACTACCAGAATAAGAAAAAATACCCTCCCGCTCTCGCGGCTCAGGTAAAAACAGCTCTTGAAAAAACCGAAAAGATCATGGGCAAAAAATTCGGGGATATTTCCGACCCTCTTCTAGTTTCGGTCAGGTCCGGAGCCAGAAAGTCGATGCCCGGAATGATGGAAACAGTGCTTAACGTTGGCCTTACATCTAAAACAATACCGGGACTCGTCAAACAGACCGGCGGCAACGAAAGATTTGTTTATGACGCATACAGAAGGCTTATCATGATGTACAGCGATGTCGTTATGGAAAAAGCCGCAGGCATTGAGCCAAAAGACGAGATGGGCATAAGAAAACAGCTCGACCGACTTATGGACGAAGTAAAAGAGAAAAAGCACTACAAGACCGATACAGACCTTACCGCACAGGACCTCAAGAATCTATGCGAGGTTTTCAAGAAAAAAGTTAAAGAAGTGCTCGGCAAAGAATTCCCCGATGATCCGATGGAACAGCTTTGGGGCGGAGTAGGCGCGGTATTTTCTTCGTGGAACGGCAAACGTGCCATTTC
Source organism: Candidatus Margulisiibacteriota bacterium (assembly GCA_041650595.1). GTDB lineage: Bacteria > Margulisbacteria > WOR-1 > JAKLHX01 > JAKLHX01 > CALFCX01. Next base: position 52,903 of record JBAZKW010000001.1, on the reverse strand, counting down.
CTATAGAAAGATAGAAAACATTCCTGACGAATGGGGAACTGCCGTCAATGTACAAACGATGGTGTTCGGCAATATGGGGAATGATTGTGCGACCGGTGTCGCTTTCACAAGAAACCCCGGCAACGGAGACAACCATTTCTATGGGGAATATCTGGTCAACGCTCAGGGCGAAGACGTAGTCGCGGGAACCAGGACCCCTGCACCGGTCAACGAAGTCAGCAAGAGCGATCACAACAAAGCTCTTATAAGTCTTGAAAAAGGTATGCCCTCGATATACAAAGAACTTGACTCCATACAAAAAAGGCTTGAAAAACACTACCGCGACATGCAGGACATAGAATTCACGATAGAAAAAGGCACGCTGTTCATGCTTCAGTGCAGGATCGGAAAGAGAAACGGACCTGCCGCAGTAAAAATGGCCACCGACATGGTAAAAGAAAAATTGATCAAAAAAGAAGAAGCCGTGATGAGAGTAACTCCCGCGCAGCTTGACGAGCTTCTTCATCCCATCGTTGATCCGGCGGCTGAAAAGACTAATAAGCCATTCGTAAAAGGGCTTCCAGCCGGGCCCGGAGGCGCAGCCGGAATGATCGTATTCTCGGCAAGCGACGCTGTTGAGTGGAACAAAAAAGGCAAAAAAGTCATCCTGGTAAGAGAAGAGACCAACCCCGAAGACGTCGAAGGAATGAGAGCTGCCGAAGCCATCCTTACCGCAAGAGGCGGAATGACCTCACACGCGGCGCTAGTGGCAAGAGGCTGGGGCAAATGCTGCATAGTAGGTGCCGGAGCTCTTTCAATAGACTATGCAAAAAAAACTATCTCTGTCGGAGGAACGACCCTCAAAGAAGGGGACTGGATTACGCTGAACGGCAGCAAAGGACTTGCTTTTGTAGGACAACTCCCGATGATAGATGCCAGCCAGGAAGGCGGACTGCTGAATGACTTCCTTAAACTCTGTGACGGCATAAGAAAGCTCAAGATAAGGACCAATGCCGATACTCCCAAGGATGCCTCTATCGCCAGAAGCTTTGGCGCCGAAGGAATCGGACTATTCAGGATAGAACATATGTTCTACGGAGAAGGGTCCGACGAACCGCTTTTCCGATTAAGAAAGATGATACTTTCTAAGACTGTTGAAGAAAGACAGACCGCTCTGAAAGAGCTTTACCCGTTCATGAAGTCCGATATCAAGGCTACGCTTGAAGCCATGGACGGCATGCCTGTAACGATAAGGCTCATAGATCCGCCGCTCCATGAATTCGTGCCCCACGAAGAAGGAAAGCTTGCCGAGATCGCCAAAGCGCTGAACATCAGCATGGAAGACCTCAAAAAAAGAGCTTCGGTCCTTAGAGAAAGTAACCCGATGATGGGACACCGCGGGGTCAGGCTCGGCATCACCTATCCGGAAATAACTCAGATCGAAGCAAGAGCAATATTTGAATCAGCGGCTGAACTCATTAAAGCCGGCAAAAAGGCTTATCCGGAAATAATGGTCCCGGTCGTATCCAACGTCAACGAGATCAAGAACCAGTACGAGATCATTAAGAGCGTGTATGACGAAGTAAAAGCTGCTACCGGTGTTAAGAACCTGCCCTACTCGGTAGGTACAATGATCGAAATACCTAGAGCGGCGCTGGTCGCCGACAAGATCGCCGAGTCCGCTCATTTCTTTTCTTTCGGGACAAACGATCTGACCCAGCTTACCTACGGGTTCAGCAGGGATGACATGGGCGGATTCCTTGGTGCATATCTTGAAAAAAACATCTTAGCCATCGATCCGTTCCAGAGCATAGACGTCGATGGTGTCGGCGAGCTGATAAAGACCGGAATCAACAGAGGAAGAAAGACCAGGAAAGACTTGAAGATCGGAATCTGCGGAGAACACGGCGGGGATCCCGCCTCGATCGATTTTTGCTACAGAGCCGGGATGAACTATGTAAGCTGCTCGCCTTTCAGAGTGCCTATCGCAAGGCTGGCCGCTGCACAGGCTGTGTTAAAATAGCAGCCGGATAACGGCGATAAGAATAGCATGCAAAATCTTCGGCAAAAAGCCGAGCGTAAAGAATTGGAATCGCTTTCTCTAGTAGCGGCGCTGTCCCGCAAAAGCGCCGGGAGATGCCGCAGGGAAATAGAATGTGCAATTCGGACCTGTTACCAGCATGACCGTGACAGGATAATACATTCAAGGGCTTTCCGCAGGCTAAAACACAAGACACAAGTCTTTATTTCTCCCGCAGGCGACCATTATAGGACAAGACTGACACATACTTTGGAAGTCGCGCAGATCGCGAGAACGATAGCCAGAGCTCTCAATCTAAACGAAGACCTTACCGAAGCTATCGCTCTGGGGCACGACTTGGGTCATACCCCGTTTGGTCACGCGGGAGAAAATGTCCTGAACAAGCTTCTAAAAAAATACGGCATGACTTTCGACCACAATGTCCAAAGCCTGCATGTGATAGACAATCTGGAAAAATTGAACCTGACGCAGGAAGTGCGCGACGGGATACTCAACCATCCGTGGAACTTTCCCTCTGCAGGAACACTTGAAGGAAAAATAGTGAGATTTTCCGACAGGATCGCATATATCAACCATGATATCGACGATGCAATAAGGTCGGGCCTTTTGAAGCGGTCCGCAATACCAAAAAGGTTCAGGGACTTTATTGGTAAAAGTCCAATTGACGCTTTTGTAAAGGATATTATCAAGACAAGTATGGGCAAAGGATCCGTGGAGATGAGTAAAAAAGGCTTGAGCGCTTTGCACGGACTCTATGGGTTCATGTATAAAAACGTGTACATGGGCCCAAGATCAAAAGCTGAAAACCGAAAAGTAGAACATACTATAACTTCGCTTTTCAACCATTATCTAAAAGATCCGCATGAGATCCCGGGCTACAAAAAAGCTTCGGGAATGAAAAAGAAAGTAGAGGCAGTAAGAGATTATATCGCCGGCATGACCGACAGATATGCCGTAGACCTTTTCAAAAGTCTTTTTGTACCAAAAGAATGGCAGGAATGAAAGATCAAAACCCGGTAATAGAAGAGATCAGGCAAAAAGCGGACATAGTAGAAGTGATATCTGACTATGTCGCTCTGAAAAAAAGGGGCAAGAACCATCTTGCTCTGTGCCCTTTTCACAGCGAAAAGACTCCGTCCTTCACGGCGAGCCAGGATAAGCAGCTTTTTCACTGTTTCGGCTGCGGCGAAGGCGGCAATGTATTTTCCTTTGTGATGAAGATCGAAAATATCTCGTTCTGGGAAGCCGCAAAGCTGTTGGCCGAAAAATACTCCGTGCCTTTGGATATTCCGGATTTTAAACCGGGCCAGGATGCTTCCCGCAAAAAGCTTCTGTTCGATATAACAGCCAAAGCCGCCGAATTTTTCAGTCAGCAGCTTGCCGGTTCAAAAACAGCTTCCGATTATATAAAGACACGCGGATTTTCCGAAAAGACCGTATCTTTTTTCAGGCTGGGATTTGCTCCGGAAGGATGGGACAATCTTTACAGGCATCTTTTGTCAAAGGGCTTCATGCCAAAAGACATTGAAGGGGCCGGGCTGATACTCCCCAGAGCGGACAGGGAAAACTCCTATTACGACAGGTTCCGCAACAGACTGATGATCCCCGTCTTCGACATTAAAGGGAATATCGCAGGATTCGGCGCAAGATCGCTTGACGGAGCGGAACCCAAATATCTGAATTCTCCTGATTCGCCAATATACAACAAAAGCAATATTCTGTACGGGCTGAATTTCAGCAAAGAAGATATCAAAAAACAGGACAGCGTCCTTATTGTAGAAGGATATATGGATTTCATATCTTGTTTTGCTGCCGGAGTAAAGAACGTCGCCGCAAGCTCCGGAACAGCACTTACATCGTCCCATGCAAAGACGCTGCAAAGGATCACGAATAATTTTTCACTGGTCTTTGACAGCGACAATGCCGGCTCTCTGGCTACGGAAAGGAGCATCTCTCTTCTCAGGGAATTGGATATCTATCCAAGGGTGGTCTCTCTCGAAGGAGGAAAAGACCCGGATGAAATAATAAGAAAATCGGGAGCCGCCAAATTTATCGAACTTGTAAAAAATGCTGTTCCGTGGCTGCAATACATGATAGAACGCGCGATAAGCCGGCACAATATTAAGGAAACCGAAGGCAAAGCAAGGGCCATAAAAGAAACCGCTGCGGTATTGGCCGGCGAAAAAGATCCGGTTCTCAGAAAAGAATACTCTAAGCTTGTGGCCTCAAAATTGCATGTTGATACCGAGACTGTGGAAGCGGAAATGCGGCGCGGCTCGTATTATTCCCGCTATCCGTCAAAAACAAGCCAGTTGAAAAAACCCGCACCAAAAGACAGGACAGCCGAAAAAATGATCCTAAAGTTTGCTTCCGAAAGCGGGGAAGCTCTCGCATTGATAAAAGAGGGGCTTGAGCCGGAAGATTTTTCGGACGAAAACTTCAGGGCCGTTTTTATTGCTCTGGTATCGGCTCCTGAAGGCGGCGCAAAGCTTCTTGCTCCCGCAATAGTAGAGGACCTGGGTGAAGAGGCAAGAAAAGCCTTTGCCGGCATCATGCTCGAAGAGTTTGAATTTGATAACAGGCAGAAGGCGCTGGAAGACTGTATTAACGTGCTCAAGACGGGCAGGATCAGAAAAAGGCTGGCGGATATCCGTGACAGGATAAGCGAAGCCGAAAAAAAATCGGATTTTTCCGCGATACCCTGCCTTCAGGAAGAGTGCAAAAAGTGCCATGAAGAGATCCGTGCATTTTCAGGTGAATTTTAACGTGTTTTTTTACGATAGATATAAGGGTGACGTTTAGTCATGCCCAAAAAACCCAAGGAGGTTAAGATGGTCCAAAAACAAACCGCGGGACCCGGAAGAAGGAAATTCGAGGACAAAAAAGGTTTTGTGTCCCCTGAAGAATATATTTCCGTGTATCCGGACCCGTCAAAAAATATAGATGATATAGAATATATCCTCAAGAACGCCGATATAAGCGCTGATAAGATAAAAAAACAGTTCCACGAGGAAGAAGTAAGCATCGCCCATCTCAACGAGGAAATAAAAAGTTCCGGAGTGGATGATACCGTAAAGATGTACCTGCGCGAGATCGGAAAATTTCCCCTGCTCACTTTTAAAGAAGAGGTCGATTTGGCAAAAGCGATCAAAAAAGGCGACATGAGAGCAAAACACAAGCTGGTCAATTCAAATCTTAGGCTCGTCGTAAGCATTGCAAAAAAATATACCGGCAGAGGGATGCTTTTTCTGGACCTGATACAGGAAGGCAATCTGGGACTTATACGGGCCGTTGAAAAATTTGATTATCGCAAGGGATTTAAATTCTCAACCTATGCTACCTGGTGGATACGCCAGGCTATAACCAGATCTATCGCCGATCAGGCGCGCACGATCAGGATCCCGGTGCACATGGTGGAAACAATAAACAAACTGCGAAAAATAACCAGGATGCTTCTTCAAAAGCTCGGCAGAAAGCCGACCGAAGAGGAAATAGCCAAAAAATCCAAGATATCCGTTGAAAAAGTCAGAGAAATAACAAAAGTATCGCAGCTGCCGCTGTCCCTTGAGATCCCGATCGGCGACGAAGAAAGCTCGCATCTGGGTGATTTTGTCGAGGATTATTCGATAGCTCATCCCGATGAGACGGTTCTACACGGCATGCTGAGGGACGACCTGGAAGAAGTCATGAATTCCCTGTCCGACAGGGAAAAAACCGTTCTAAAGCTCAGGTTTGGGCTTGAAGACGGCCGGCCGCGAACACTGGAAGAAGTGGGACAGCTTTACAGAGTGACCAGGGAGAGGATCCGTCAGATCGAAGCAAAAGCCCTGCGAAAGCTTAAACATCCTACCAGAAGCCGCAAGCTCAGGGAATATCTGAAGTAGGAAGAAGCTAACAGCACGGGCCGATTGCATCGGCCCTACAGCTAACGGCTCCGGAGCTGTTAGCTGTAAGCGAGTGAAGCGAGCGAGCCGTAGCGTAGCGTGCCTTCCTTCCCATTTGACCAATATGCTATAATTTATGGTAAGAATACTGACATCTCTTTAGAAAGTCCGAGCGCATACAATTAAGGGGTTTTGCGCCCTGTTTTTCAGGAGATATACAAAAAAAGCTGATATCAAGGAGTTTTTTAGCAGAATGTATAGAAATAGAACAGGATCAAACCGTTTTGCATGCGGAAGAAAAGACATCTCTTTAGATATCGGCATCGGACCTAGATGCCGTGACCATTCCTAACCGCATAACTTTAGCAAGAATAGCCTTTACCCCCTTCTTCATATACTTTTTGCTGTCCAGCCAGTCTCTTTTTTCACATAAGCTGATCGCCGCGGCGTTATTTTTGCTGCTGGCTCTTTCCGACACGCTTGACGGATATTTGGCCAGAAAAATGGGCCAGTCAAGCGCTTTCGGAGCGCTTATGGATCCCCTGGCCGACAAGCTCCTTGTGTACTGCGCTTTCATCGTATTCGTAGAGACAGGAACACTGTGGGCCATATTCGCGCTGCTCATAATCGCCCGAGATTTTCTTGTTATGGGAGTTCGCGTATGGGCCGCCAAAAGCGGCAGGATCATCGCCGCGAGCGAACTCGGAAAATGGAAAACAGCAAGTCAAATGGTTACAATAGTTTTTATGATACTTGATCTGCCGTTTTGGAAGATACTATTTTCGATTTCGCTATTATTGTGCCTATATTCCGGGTGGGAGTATTATAAGCAGGTAGATACGGGAGAGATTTGAGATGGAAGAACAGGAAAAAACCGCCGAGGTGCAAATAGAGGGCTTTATGAGCAAGATGTTCTCGGCCATAGGAAAGACAACCGATGAAGAACTGGCCAATTTGATGAAAAGAGAAAAGCTCTCGCTTTCGGTGGCCGAATCGCTTACCGGAGGATTGATTTGCGAAAGGATAAGCTCTTTTCCCGGAGCTTCCGAATATTTTTCCGGCGGAATAGTCTGCTATACAAACAGGATAAAAGTTACGGAACTGGCGGTGCCGGCTTCAATTATTGCCAAAGAAGGCCCCGTAAACCGTCAAGTGGCCGAAATATTGGCAGAAAATATTAGAAAAAAATTCAGGACAACCATCGGACTTTCGGCTACGGGAGTGGCGGGGCCATCGACAGTCACCCCTCCCAAGCCGATAGGGTTGACATTTATAGCTATATCGGAAGAAAAAGGCTCTCAGTGTAAAGAGTTCAACTTCCAGGGCTCCAGGAAAGAGATCAGGGAAAAAGCAGCTCAAGCTGCCCTGGGGCTTTTGTGGATGCATCTGACGGGACAGGAGACATAATTCTCCCCCCAACCCCCTCTCTTTATAAGAGAGGGGGAGAAGCTGAGCATTAGCGAAGCTTGGGGGTGAGTTTGGCGGGATAATTGCTGGGAAATGTTTGACGGAATAAAAAAAGAAAGGAGACTCAACATGGCTCAAGACGAAAAAAGTAAGGCGCTCGGGACTGCGATCTCTCAGATCGAAAAAAGCTACGGCAAGGGAGCAATAATGAAGATGGGGGATTCGACAAAGTTTACGGTTGAATCCATTCCCACCGGATCGATCTCCCTGGATGCCGCTCTAGGCGTAGGGGGACTGCCGAGAGGAAGGATAATAGAGATCTACGGACCGGAAGCGGGAGGAAAAACGACCGTTTCCCTTCATGTCGTCGCATCCGCCCAAAGAAAAGGAGGCGTAGCGGCATTCATTGATGCGGAACACGCCCTTGATCCCGTTTACGCAAAAAATATAGGGGTAGATATCAATAATCTTTTGATATCGCAGCCGGACTTCGGGGAACAGGCCCTTGAGATCTGCGAAACGCTTGTGAGGAGCGGCGCGGTGGACGTGATCGTGGTTGACTCAGTGGCCGCGCTCGTACCCAAAGCCGAAGTCGACGGAGAGATGTCCGACATGCAGGTAGGGCTTCAGGCGCGCCTCATGTCAAAAGCAATGAGAAAGCTTACTTCCGTTATCAGTAAGTCAAAAACTATAGTGATCTTCATCAACCAGCTGAGAGAAAAAGTCGGCATAATGTTCGGCAATCCCGAAGTAACGCCCGGAGGCAGAGCGCTCAAGTTCTATTCTTCGGTAAGGCTTGATGTAAGACAGGCGGAAAAGATAAAGGAGGGAGATAAAATTGTAGGGTCCCGGGTAAGGGTAAAAGTAGTAAAGAACAAGGTCGCTCCGCCTTTCAAAGAAGCATATTTCGTTTTGATCCACGGAAAAGGCATCGACAAAGAGGCGGACCTGCTCGAGATCGCGGTCAATCTTAACATAGTCCAAAAAAGCGGAGCTACATATTCAATCGGCAACGAAAAGCTCGCTGTAGGATGGGAAAACAGCGTGGGCGCGCTCAAAGAACGCAAGGACCTTTTCGCAAAAATTGAAAGCGCCGTAAGAAAAAACATAGACCCAAGTACGGCTGACGAAAAAGCAAAGGAAAAAGAAGAAACAAAAAAGAAAAAATAACCGTCAACGCGGGCGGTATTTTTAGGAGGTCTAACAATGGAACTAACTTTATTTATATATTTTGCCATGGCCGCGCTGATCGTCTTCGGCCTGGGAGTGGTGTATCTGTTCCTAAAAAGGCAGATGACGGAACAAAAGATCCGGATAGCCGAAGAAAAAGCGAAAAAACTGCTTGAAGATTCAAAAAGGGAATCCGAAGCAATAAGGAAAGAGGCGCTTATAGAAGCCAAGGACGAAGCGCTTCGCCTCAGGGCGGAGATCGAAAAAGAAAGAAAAGAAAGAAACGCGGAGATAAGTCAGCTTGAAAAGCGCCTCCTCCAAAAAGAGGAACATCTGGATCAGAAAGAAAAAACGATCGAATCCACGGACCAGGCCGTAAAATCGAAGGCCGAACAGCTTGAAAAAGACAAAGAAAAACTTCTTAATACGATAGCTGAGACCAGAAAAGTGTTGGAACAATTAAGCGGACTCACTAAATCCGAAGCCACAAAAATGTTCCTGGAAAATGTAGCAAAAGAAGCCGAAAGGAACGCGGCGCTTATAATAAAGGCAAAGGAAGAGCAGATCAAAAAAGAATCTGATAAAAGGGCCAGGGAAATACTTACAACGGCTATTCAGCGCTGCGCAGTGGACAGTGTAATAGAATCGACCGTCACTGTCGTCAATCTTCCGAGTGATGACCTGAAGGGAAGGATAATAGGAAAAGAAGGAAGGAATATAAGAGCATTTGAGCAGGCAACCGGCGTAGACTTAATTGTTGACGACACTCCCGGCGCGGTGATCCTGTCTTGCTTTGATCCTCTGCGCAGAGAGACCGCCAAGCTTACGCTTGAAAAATTGATCGCCGACGGCAGGATACATCCGGCCAGAGTCGAAGAAATGTGCGAAAAGTCCAAGCAGGAACTCAAAGTAGCAATGTGGGAATACGGTGAACAGGCGGCTCTCGAATGCGGCGTCCACAATCTGCCGCCGGTCCTTATCCAGCTGCTGGGACGGCTGCATTTTAGGACCAGCTACGGACAAAATGTGCTTGCCCACTCTATAGAGCTGACAAAGCTCGCCGGTATGCTTGCCGCAGAACTCGGAGTAAATGTCCGGCTCGCAAAAAGAGCCGCGCTTTTGCATGACATAGGAAAAGCTATCGACCAGGAAATGGAAGGCACCCATCCCAAACTGGGTGCCGCATTCGCTCAAAAAGCGGGGGAATCACCCGAAGTGGTCCATGCGATACTGGCGCATCACAACGACGAAGAGCCTCAGACTATCGAAGCAATACTTATACAGGTGTCTGATGCGATCTCGGCAGGAAGACCGGGCGCCAGAAGGGATACTCTGGAGGCTTATGTAAAAAGGCTTGAAAATCTTGAGGCTACAGCGAACTCTTTCGAGGGCGTAGAAAAATCCTTTGCTATACAAGCAGGCCGCGAAATAAGGGTGATAGTAAAACCTGAAAAAGTGGACGATGTGTTGTCCGCCAAGCTCGCTTACGATATAGCCAGGAAGATCGAGGCGGATCTTGAGTACCCGGGAGAAATAAGAGTAACGGTAATGAGAGAGACCAGAACCACCGAAACGGCCAAATGATGAAGAAAATACTATTTATCGGAGATGTTTTCGGGAAACCCGGAAGGTCCTGCGTAAAAAAGGTCCTTCCTGACCTGAAAAAGGAATTAGTGCCGGATATTGTTATAGCCAACGGTGAAAATATTGCTGCCGGCATGGGGATAAACGAAAAGAAATACCTGGAGCTTTTGGAGACCGGAATAGACGCTGTAACGCTGGGCAATCACTCTTGGCATAACAAGGAATTTCTGAAAGAGATCGAACACTGCTCCCGGATAATAAGGCCCGGAAATTATCCTCCCGGCACTCCGGGCGCCGAAAAGCTCGTGATAAACGGCGTGGGGATCATCAACATGCTAGGGCGGGTGTTCATGAAAGAGGCCGACTGCCCTTTCCGCTCTGCAGACAGGCTGATAAGTGAATTAAAAAAAGAAACTAAAATAATTATCGCCGATTTTCATGCTGAAGCCACTTCGGAAAAATATGCGATGGGATGGTACCTGGACGGGCGCGTGAGCGCCGTTATCGGAACACATACCCATGTGCAGACGGCAGATGAAAGGATCCTGCCGGGCGGTACCGCTTATATTTCGGATACCGGTATGGTGGGCGCTTATAACTCCGTAATAGGAGTGGAAATTGCCCCTATATTAGAAAAGTTTTTGACGCTTATACCAAGAAGGTTTGAGCCGGCAAAAACAGGCCCCTGGGTCTTTAACGCTGTATTGATAACAGCCGACGAAAGCACGGGGAAAGCTTCTGAAATAAAAAGGATCTTTAAGATCGTGGAAGAAACTCTGCAAGAAAGCGAAAAAAACTAGTCTTTTAAGCTTTTCAAGCGGTCATTAATAAGTTCTTTTCTTGCAACAAGGTTCTCCAGCTTGCTCTTTTCCGCCTCTACAAGTTCTTTCTTTGCCCTGTTAACAAAATCGGGATTGGATAGTTTTCCGTGAGTGCGTTCTATCAAAACAGTCATATCGGCAATATTTTTTTCCAGGCGGCCGCACTCTTTTTCTATATCAATAAGCCCGCCGAGCGGAACATATATCTGTGCGGAAGATGCCGCGGCCATGGCGCTGCGCAAAGGTTTGGAATCAAGCTTTGCACAGATCTTGATATCTTTTGCTTTTATTAGCGCTTTGATATAGCCTGCAGAGTCTTCAAAAGCCCGAATATTTTCTCCGGCAGCTATTATTACTTCTATTTCACTGCTCGCAGGGACATTCATCTCCGCCCTTATGTTCCTTATCGCTCTTATCGCCTCAATTACCAAAGAAATTATCCGCTCGGTTTCTTTATCGCCGAGACTATTGTCATTTCTCGGCCAAGGCTCCAGCATTATCGATCTTAAGTCCGGACAAATGCGCATAAAGATCTCCTCCGTCTCAAAAGGCATGAACGGATGAAGAAGTTTCAAAGTGTTTATAAGCACAAAATTAAGGACTTTCAGCGTGTTCTTTTTTCCTGTCCCCCCGTAAAGGGAGATTTTTGAAAGCTCGACATACCAGTCGCAGAACTGGCTCCAGACAAATTCATAGAGCCGGCGGGCGGCTTCTCCGAATTCCAGGTTTTCCAGAAGATCCGTTATCTGAACGACCGTATCATCCAACCTGGAAAGTATCCACCTATCCGCAAGAGTCAGCTCTTTTTTGTCAAAATCCGTCGAAAGATCATTGCCATCCTGCATTAGAGCAAACCTTGAAACATTCCATATCTTGTTGGCAAAGTTCCTGCCCTCTGTTATCTTTTCCTCGGCAAGCTTTAGGTCCTGTCCGCCGGCCGTGGCCAAAGATACCAGAGAAAACCTCAGAGCATCCGCTCCGGCGTGCTCTATCACGTCCAGCGGGTCGATCACATTCCCGAGCGACTTGCTCATCTTTTTGCCGGAAACATCCCTAATAAGCCCGTGTATAAAAACCTTTTTAAATGGTTCTTTTCCCATGAATTTGAGGCCCATCATTATCATCTTTGAGACCCAGAAAGTAATAATGTCATAACCGGTTATGAGCACGCTTGTCGGATAAAAGGTTTTAAGGTCAGCGGTATCATCTGGCCAGCCTAGTGTGGAAAAAGGCCACAGCGATGACGAAAACCAAGTGTCCAAAACATCGCTGTCTTGTGTTATATTTTTGCTGCCGCAAGACGGACAACTTGTGGGATCCTGTTCAGAAACGATTATCTCGCCGCAAGCGCAGTACCAGACCGGTATTCTGTGCCCCCACCATATCTGCCGAGAAATACACCAGTCGCGTAAATTGGTCATCCAATCAAGATATACTTTTGTCCAACGGTCCGGCACATATTTTATGCCGCCGCTTTCAACGGCTTTTATCGCTGCCTCAGCAAGAGGCGCGACTTTTACGAACCATTGGTCCGAAAGATAGGGTTCTATTTCGGTCTTGCAGCGGTAGCATTTGCCTACATTATTTCCGTAGTCCTCGATCTTTTCCAAAAACCCTTTTTCTTCAAGCTCCGCAACAATACTCGCCCGTGCTTTACTCCTGTCCAGACCTTCATACCCTAAAATATTATTCTTTTCATCAGCCGCAAAATCCTCCAGTGTTATTTTGCCGCCGGGAGTCAGAATATTGATCTTCGGGAGATTATGCCGTACCGCCATTTCAAAATCATTAGGATCATGGGCCGGGGTAATCTTTACCGCACCGGTCCCGAACGCAGGATCTACAAAATCATCCTTTATCACTGGGATCTTTCTCCCTACCAAAGGCAGCACCAGCATTTTGCCGGCAAGATGAGAATATCTTTCATCCTCAGGATTTACCGCGACAGCGGTATCGCCCAGCATGGTTTCGGGCCTTGTGGTGGCAACCGTTACAAAGGAGCTGCTTCCGTCTATTTTGTATTTTATGTGCCAAAGACTGCCTTTTTTGCTTTCGTGCTCTACTTCTATATCAGATATTGCCGTTGTACACCTGGGACACCAGTTGACCATACGCTTGCCTTTGTAAATAAGCCCCTCTTTATAAAGAGACACAAAAGCCTTGCGGACCGCTCTGGACAACCCCTCGTCCATTGTAAAACGCTCTCTGCTCCAGTCGCAGGAGGCGCCCAGCCTGCGGAGCTGCCTTGTAATATTTCCGCCGTATTTTTCCTTCCATTCCCAGACCCTTTTCAAAAATTCTTCCCTGCCAAGGCCCTCTTTTTTTATCCCTTCTTTAAGAAGGGATTTTTCAACGACATTTTGAGTGGCTATTCCCGCATGGTCCGTTCCAGGCAGCCAAAGTACTTTAAAACCCTGCATGCGCTTAAAGCGCGCCAGGATATCCTGCAGAGCATTATCGAGAGCATGTCCCATATGCAGAGAGCCTGTCACATTTGGAGGGGGTATAACTATCGAAAAAGCAGGGCCGTCTTTGCCGGAAGTAAGATCAGGAGAAAAAAAACCGCCGTCTTCCCACTTTTTATACCATTTCTCTTCTATTCCCTTGGGGTCGTATGCTTTTTGCATTTCGCTGATCATACAAAGTTCTCTATGATCCTTCCGCCGTCCCATCCTTTGAGCTTAAGATATGATATCATCCCCTCAAAAACCGCATCTTTTGGTATAAGCCCTATGATCTCGCTTTCTTCAACCTGGATATTGCGTTTTTCAGCTTCGGTTCTGACGCCGTCAAAAACTTTCTTTATCGAAGACGCTTTGTAATTGACTATGTTGACTGACACTTGCGCCAGATGCCTGCTCTCAAGATCAAGCCCTATTGCCCGAACGCCTTTTAGTCCGCCGTCTTTTTCCCTTACTAACGTCGCTATGGCTTTTGCATCCTCAAGAGAAGCTTTTTTCAAATTTATATTGAAAGCGATCAGAATATCCCTTGCTCCCACTGCTACCGCGCCCGCCGTCGGATGGAGCCTCGAAGGACCGAAATCCGGCTTGCCTTCGACCGTACAAATACGCTTCCCTACCCCGTTTAATCCTCCTCGCCTTACAAAAGAAAGCTCTTTTCTTTCGGGCCTTTTGGCAATATTGCCGTAAATATATACCGGGATATGCAGCTGTGAAGCGATCTTTTCCGAAAGATCGTTCCGCAGTTTTATACAATCATTAAAGGTGGCTCTTTTTACGGGGATGAACGGGACAACATCCGCAACTCCCATGCAGGGATGCTGCCCCTGATGTTTTGTGATATCTATTTTTTCGGCAGCTTTTTTTATCCCCTGGTATACCGATTCCTTAAGGGCTTCCCCTTCTCCAAAAAGGGTTATGACCAGCCGCCCGTGATCCAGATCATACGAATGGTCGGCAATTATTACGGAAGGGCCCGCGCTCCGGACAGCGCTTATTATGGACTCCGCATTGGCGGGGTTTTTCCCTATGCTGAAATTCGGGACGCATTCTATTATTTTTTCCATTAGGCAAACAATATCCCCTGGTCTATGCCCGGCTTATCTTCCGGCTCTTTTTTCAACTGCTCAAAATATTTATCGAGCTCCTCACCCTCTATGACCTCTTTTTCGCGCAGGTCTTTTGAAATTATAAGGAGTTTGTCCTTGTTCTTGAGCAGGAGTTTTTTTGCTTTTTCATAACATTTGCGTATTATGTCGTCTATTTCCTTGTCTATAAGATCGGCAGTCCTGTCGCCATAATCCTTGTGCCCCGTAAAATCCCGGCCGAGAAAAACTTGTTTGCTCGGCTTGCCGAACGTCCTTGGCCCCAGAGAGCTCATTCCGTATTCGCACACCATTCTGCGCACCAATTCCGTGGTCTTTTCAAGATCATTGTGGGCACCGGAGGTAAGTTCGTCAAAAGTGATCTCTTCGGCTACTCTTCCTCCCAACATGACTACTACCTGGTCCAGGATCTCTTCCCGTCCGACCAGATATTTATCTTCCAGAGGAAGCTGCAAAGTATAGCCCAAGGCAAATCCCCGCGGCAATACGGAGATCTTATGGACAGGATCAACCTTTGGCAAAAGCTTGGCCAAAAGAGCGTGGCCTACTTCGTGTATGGCCACTACGTCTTTTTCCTTTTCGTTTATGACCTTGCTCTTTTTAGAAGGCCCGGCTATAACCCTGTCTATCGCCTCCTCCGCTTCGGACATGGTAACTTTTTTCTTGTTCCTTCTGGCGGCCAAAAGAGCCGCTTCGTTGAGCAGATTTTCAAGATCTGCTCCCGTAAATCCGGGCGTCCTTCTTGCCAATATCTCGAGGTCCATATCTTCCGCAAACTTTTTCCCCCTGGCATGGACTTCCAGAATGGCTTTACGGCCTTTTATATCCGGTTTGTCAAGCACGATCTGGCGGTCAAATCTGCCCGGCCTAAGGAGTGCCGGGTCCAGAATGTCCGGCCGGTTAGTGGCCGCAATTATTATCACATTGGTCTTCTGGTCAAACCCGTCCATCTCTACCAAAAGCTGATTTAGCGTCTGTTCACGTTCATCGTGGCCTCCCCCAAGTCCCGCTCCCCGCTGACGGCCCACGGCATCTATTTCGTCCATAAAAATTATGCAGGGAGAATGTTTCTTTGCCTGATTAAAAAGGTCTCTCACCCTGGAAGCGCCTACCCCTACAAACATCTCGACAAAATCAGATCCTGAAAGTGAAAAGAAAGGAACATCTGCCTCTCCCGCTATTGCCCTGGCAAGCAATGTCTTGCCGGTGCCGGGGGAACCCATGAGCAAGACACCTTTTGGTATCCTGGCGCCGATATCATTGAATTTCTTCGGGTCCTTTAAAAAATCAACGATCTCTTTGAGCTCTTCGCGGGACTCATCCACTCCGGCCACATCCGCAAAGGTAGCTTTGCTTGCGGTAGTGAAGGGCTTAGCGCGGGACCTGCCGAAGGAAATTGCCGTATTATTGGCGGATTGCGCCTGGCGCATCAAAAGCCACCACAACAGGGCAAAAAATAACAGCGGGAGCAGTATTTGGATCAGAAAATTTATCAGCCAGCCGGATTCGGAAGGCGCTTCAACACTTATTGAGACTTTTTTCTGCCTGAGGTTCTGGACAAGATTGGGATAATTAATGGCGCGCGTCTTAAATTCCTTGCCGCCGGCAAGTTTGCCTTTTATCATATCTCCGGAGATCTGGACCTGTTTTACCGAACCAGAGTCCACCTTGTTCAAAAAATCAGAAAAGTTGAGATCTTCGGGCGTTTGAACTTTGCTAAAAAACGGAGATAGAAGCCCGACCGCTATAAGAGCTACGACGGCATAGATAAGAACACTTTTCCAGCTATCTTTCATGGGGATACCTCTTATAAAATTATACTTTACTTTTGCGCTCTTAACAACCTGGGAGTCATTGCGAGGAGCGTAAGCGACAAAGCAATCCCATTGGTCTATGGGATTGCTTCGCCCCAATCAAATCGGGGCTCGCAATGACACTCACTTTTTGGCTTGAGCCCAAAGCGATTCCATCTCTTTGAGAGAAAGCCCTGACAGTTTTATTTGTTTGCGGCGGCAGTACTTTTCTATTTTTGCAAATCTTTTTGAGAACTTTTCCACGGAATACTGCAGAGTCTCCTCGCTGTTAAGGCCCATTTTGCGCGCAACATTGACTATCGAAAATAAAAGGTCCCCTATCTCCTCGGAAAGCCTTTTCTTTTTCACCGGCTTTAAGTCCAGGACTTCCTTTATCTCGTCCAGCTCTTCAAAGACCTTGTCCCAGGCGCCCGCGACATTGTCCCAGTCAAAGCCGACACGCGCGGCTTTTTTCTGGGTCTTATCGGCCCTGTAAAGAGCAGGCATCGCTTTTGGGATCGAGTCCAGAATTGAGCGATCGGAGCCTTCTTTGGACTTTATTTCTTCCCAATTGCTCCAGACCTGGCGTACGCCTTTGACCTTTTTGCCGGCAAAAACATGCGGATGCCGCCTTATCATCTTTTCCTTTATGGAATTAATTACATCCTTTATCCCAAATTTTCCTTTTTCAGACGCGATCTGAGCGTGCAGGACAACCTGGAGCAGTACATCCCCAAGTTCATCTTTCAGCTTTTTGAAATCCTTTTTATCTATTGCGTGCAGGACTTCATAAGATTCTTCTATCAGATATGGCTTTAGAGAATTGTGTGTCTGCTTTTTATCCCAAGGACAGCCGTTTTTTCCGCGCAGCTTCTTTATAACATCCGTAAGATCGTCGAATTCCCTCATAAGGTAATTATATAACAACCGTAGGTGCCGGTCCTGCCTGCCGGTAGGCACGGCGCGACTGGCACCTACATCATCAATGCAAGAAAACGATAGTCTGCGCCGATATATATACGAAATGCCTATATCAGAAATAAATATGAATTCTATCCCTGCCGGGAGGTTGGCACCGCCGGTGACCACCCAGGCGGCGGCGCAAAAACCAAAGGCACAAATGTCGGCAGAAGATGCGACCAACATTCTAAAGCTTGTCAATGTCGAAAATCTGGTTTTAGATCTGTCATCGTTTAAAAAGCCGCCGCAGGTAATGATACTGATCGCGGAAAGTATAATAACTGCAAGGAAAAGCGGCATGGGAGTAGAATTTGAGAACGGCAGGATACATCTTTCCGAAGAGCTTTTTGAAAGCATCGTAAGGTCCTGCGAAAAAGGAGTTGACAACCCGGAAAGAGTGCCCGTCAAACCAGCCGAAGGCTCATTGTCTTTTGGCGCGGCCGCTTCTGAAAAAGCCGCAAAAATCTCTTCGGAAAAAGCCGGCGACAACCAGCCCATAACGCTTTCTTTTTCTCAGGCTTATGCCATATTGAAAAATTTAACAGCCCCGGACGGAGGGCGTTATTTGACCAAGATCAAGGACAAATACGAAAACAGCCCTGAAGAAAGAAGAATGCTTGAACAAGGTTTGCGCGCGTTCTGGAAAGATTTTGGAGAAAATGCCGCAATAAACGCGTTGCGCAACAGATTTGTCATAGAGCCGGCAATGCTCATGGGAAATATTGTAAACCCGGAGGTCTCAAAAATACTTGTCAGGGTGTCATAAGGATTCAAGGAACTGTCTCACCACCGCCGCAAAACACTTCATAGCTATTTTTATATCCAGCAACAGGAAAAGGTTAGCGGCCTCTTCCGGCAGCTTTCCGAAACGGTCTTTGATCTCGTCGAATAATTCCTGTTTTTCATTCACGGCCTTCACCGAGTTCATCCTTTTATACAGGGAGATCCTTTCGTTCTCGTCCTCGATAAAAGACTCCGGCAGGAACGCGTTAATTTTCAGGTTTATTTCCGGTTCTTTTTCCCGCGGGGGTTTTTCACCCTTTGCCTCGTCGGATGCTTCTTTCAATATCTCGCAGTACAGATCAAAACCCACGGCCAGCACATGTCCATGCTGCTGCGCGCCCAGGACATTGCCCGCGCCTCTTATTTCCAGGTCTTTCATGGCGATCTTCTGCCCGGACCCAAGTTCCGTAAAAGACTTGATAGCCGAAAGCCTTTCCAGCGATTTCTCGGTGAAATATCCGCCCTGTTTATAGAGAAGATAGGCATATGCTTTTACATCACTCCTGCCTACTCTTCCTCTCAGCTGGTACAGAGTAGAAAGTCCCATTTTTTGAGGATCTTCTATGATTATCGTATTCACATTGGGCATATCCAGACCGGACTCTATTATTGTAGTGCACACCAGGACATCAAATTTCCCGCCTGAAAAATCCATCATGACCTTTTCGAGAGTTCTTTCGTCCATCCTGCCGTGAGCACCTGCTATTTTTGCATGAGGCAAAAGTTCTTTCAGTTTTTTTACTGAAGCCGATATGGACTCTATTCTGTTATGCACATAAAAGACCTGCCCGCCGCGCTCCAGCTCTTTTTCCACGGCCTCTGCGACCGTCTTTTTGCTCCAGGGCGCGACATATGTTTTTATTCGGCTCCTGCCGGGAGGCGGGGTTTCAATCACGCTCAGGTCCCAAATTCCGGAAAGCGCCATGTACAAAGTTCGGGGGATAGGGGTTGCGCTCATCGAAAGCACATCCACATGACTTTTGCACTTTTTTATCGACTCTTTATGTGCGACGCCGAATCTTTGTTCTTCATCTATTATCAAAAGACCCAATTCTTTGAATAAGATATCTTTCTGTAACAGCCGATGGGTGCCTATCAAAATATCCACTGCACCTGTACGCGTCATTTCCACGATCTCTTTCTGCTGCTGCCTGTCCCTGAACCTGGAAAGCATTTCCACTTTAAAAGGGAACGGTGCAAAGCGTTCCTTAAAAAGCAAATAATGCTGTTCGGCAAGTATGGTCGTGGGAACAAGTACGCAGACTTGTTTGCCGGCGTCAACCGCCTTAAAAGCCGCGCGCAGCGCCACTTCGGTCTTGCCAAAACCCACGTCCCCGCAAAGCAATCTGTCCATCGGCCGGTCGGATTCCATATCTTTTTTTACCGCCAAAACGGCCGACTTTTGATCAGGAGTCTCTTCATAAGGGAAAGCTTCTTCAACTTCCTTCTGCCACAGGCTGTCCGGCGGAAAAGAGAACCCTAGGGATGTCCGCCTGGAAGAATAGATCCTGACCAGCTCTTTGGTCATATCTTTTACGGATTTGCGGACCTTTTTTTTGAGCCTGCTCCACTCAGCTGTGCCCAAGCGGCTAAGCTTGGGTTCCTGCTCTGCCGGCGCGCTGTATTTTGATAACAGGTTCATTTTGCTAACCGGGACATAGAGACAATCGCCGGCGGCATATTGTATAAAAAGATAATCGGAATAAACTCCTAAGGCACATTGTCTTTGTATCCCGCGGTAGATGCCTATCCCGTAATATTTATGAACTACATAGTCTCCTTCTTTGAACCCGGGCGAAACCGTTATTTCTGCAAACTCTTTAGGCGGCTGAAAGCGCCGGCGGGGTATATGCTCTCCGAAGATCTCTTTGTCGGTATAGAGCGCCGGACCTCCTTTAGGCAGAACAAACCCTTCATGCAGCTCTCCGTGCTCTATCTGAATATCGGACGGGAAATCGGCCAAAAGCTCTTTGAGGCGCGAAGATTGCTTGCTTATGACAAAAACCTTAGATCGTTCCGCGGAAACCGTTTTTAGAAAAGTTTCGGCACTGCCTCCGAATTCGGGCGGCATAAAAGACTCTATCTCAAAGGTCTTTCTTTTGCCCTCCGGAAAGCGGCTCAAAAATATCTTTTTTCTTCCCGAAGCAAATCTATTTGGGAGTTCCTTTTCCGGACAGATTACAAGCAGAAGCGCGTTATTGTCAAGCGATAGAAAATCTTTTGTTCCCTCTTCTTTGAACGGCAGGATGCCAAATTCGCCCGCATTACCTGAAGACCTTTGTGAATACGGATCAAAGTCCCGTATGGACTCTACGGTATTTTGGTCAAGCTCTATCCTTTTCGGAGAATTTCCGGGAGAATATACGTCGATTATCCCTCCTCTCACGGAAAATTCGCCTTCGCTCTCTACCGAATAAACCCTTGTGTATCCGGCCCCCGACAGCAAGGCAATCAGTTTATCCCTGTTGATAGAAATTCCCTTTTTTAGAAAAAATGTTTTCTCTCTTATGGAAGATCCGTCGAATGTCTTTCTGGCAAAAGCAGCCGAAGAACCTACGACTGCAATCATTTCTTTTTTTGCCGCAACAAGGCCGATCACGGGAAGCCTTAAGCCGGGATCATCGTTGTCCAGAAAATAAGCGGCAGCAATTTCAGGATTTAGGAAAAACTTGAGGTCTTCGGTTATGCGCATGGCATCATCGCTTGACGTGCATACGACAAATACATTTGCGCTCAGGCGGCTGATCAGAGAGGCTATGAAGGACGACCTAAGGGTTCCCCACAAACCGCTTACTGCACCTGCGGACAGTATTTTGTCCAGGGGAGCTATATCGCACAATTGCTTGGTAACGGCAAAAAGGCTCATCTTTAGCCGGCTTTTTTATTGAAAGAATTCATGGCTTTTTCGGTCCCTTGAAGAAGGACCGCTTCCGCCGCATCTGCGGCATAGCAAACCGCATCTTTAAAAAGTTTCTTTTCGCTTTTTGAAAATGGAGAAAGGACGTATTCCGCTCCGCTTAGCTTTTCTTTGTCAGGCCTGCCTATGCCGATCCTTATTCTGATAAAGTCCCGGCTTCCTAAATGTTCGATTATTGATCCAAGTCCGTTATGCCCTGCCGCACCGCCGCCGTTCTTTATTTTTATTGTTGCGGAAGGAAGGTCTATCTCGTCGTGAATAACTATAAGGTGTCCGGGCTTTAAAGCGTATTTTCTCATGATAGAGGATACGGCCTGTCCCGAATTGTTCATATAAGTCTGCGGCAAAAACAACAATGCATTCTCTCCCTCGATATCTGCTTTAGATACAAAAGCATTAAAAGCGCTTTTAAAGCGGAGCACTGCCCCGTAACGCCGAGCCAATTCCTCGATCACTTTAAATCCGATATTGTGGCGGGTGTTTTCGTATTGTTTCCCGGGATTCCCGAGACCGACTATGAGATACATGATTATTGATTATAACAAATAAACTCACCCCTGGCTTCGCTTTCGCTCAGCCACCCCCTCTCTTACCAAGAGAGGGGGAAGGGGGGTGAGTTCTATTCGGGTTTGACCTGTAGCATGGACTTTAGGCCGTAGCCTTTGTCCCAGTTAAGAAGGTCTTCGATCATTCTGGTACCGAAATCAGTCTTCGATATGATCTCTGCGGCCTCGGCACGCGTAAGCCCTTGTTTGGGGGCAAATCTTTCTGTAGAGATATAATCCAATAGGCCTTTTTGCTTTGCTGTTTCTATATAACCGGCAGCCCAAGACTTTTTGGACACATCGGAATACGGCTTTTCATCTGGATCAACAATATACCCTCCATCAAACCTGGCTCCGACAGTTACGCCTTCTGCACGGTCTATCTTCTTGTCAGCTTTGAAATTTTTATCAGGATAACCGATAACAAGCCCCATATCCTTTGCGGCTTCTACATATCTCACCGACCAGTGATAATAGGGCAGATCAGGAAATACCTGTCTTTCAATGGACTGTTTTATGTCCGGTTTTGATACTCGCACCATCATGGTAGTCAGTTCGGCGCGGCTCATGACCTGGTTAGGTCTGAACAATTTGTCCGGATAACCTTCAAACAATCCTGCTGTAGCGCCAAGCTCTACAGACTCAAAAGCCCAGTAATCGTCAGGAACATCGGCAAATGATGCCACCCTGAGTATCCTGCGTTTTTTCTTATCAAGATTGTTCCCGTCTTTGTCAAACGCTTCCGCGATGAAAGATCTCTTGCCAAATCCTTCTATAGGGGTCTTTATCCTAAATGCTTTCTGACCGTCGACCACTTCGATAGGTATAGGGGCTCCGTTTATTTCAAGCTGTTCCACTTCGGGCCTTACAATGCCGTATATCCTGACATAATCTTTGCGGGTGATAAATTTATCTTTGGGCATAAGTAAAGTTATGTATTCGTTTGATTTTGACTCTTCTTTTTTCTCTTCTCCTACGAAAGAAAATGAGAAGAAATGCGTAGCGTTTTCGGCTATTAAGCTGTACGGATGATATGCGTAATCGAACCGGAGCCCCGCAAATTTTAGACCGACGCCGTATGTAAAGTTCGTTGCCTGAGAAATATCCACCGTAGAAGGATATGGGTCCCTGTCAACTCCCGCCCTGAGCGAAAGAAAATCATTAGGCATGAATTCCGCACCCAGATGTGCCCCCATCGGTACGTTGTTCTGGCCGCCGTGGAGATCGATATCGGCGGCAAGATTCAATTTTAAAGGAGAAATTATGAGCGCCGAGTCTTCTTCTCCGAGAACAGCGATCTTGGCTCCTGCTTTTGTGATCGAAGGGATCGATTCTTCCACACCACTTCTGTAAGTGACGGCTCCTCCGAAGCTGGCAGGCACTGCGTTTTGCTGAGTGATCCCCAAAGACAGCCAGCCTTTAGGCGAATACAATATGCCAAGGTCCACATCTATTCCTCGACCACCGGCATAATAGGCTTCATCTGTCCCGGAACCTTGCTGGTCAAAATATTTAAGATTAGCTCCGACATATACGTCTTTTCCAAATCCGGTCACTTTTTCCAGAGGAAAGCCGTAAGAAACAAAGCCGACGCTGTTGCTGTATTCTCCCAAAGACCCCGGTGTGGGCTTGTGAGTAGCAGATGTAGCATCAGACCCCATTATCCAGATATCGTCCACTCTTGAAGTTATATATCCGAATCCCAAAGAGCCGGTTTCCATAGGAATGACCCCGCCAAGTACGCTGTATTTAACATCTCCCATTAAGTTTGAATACGTGCTGGTCAGCTTCCATGAAGTTATCTTTCCCAGACCGGCAGGATTCATAAAAATAGTATCGGCATCTTCGGCAACGGCAACAAAAGCCTTTCCCATTCCAAGCGGCCTGGCGCCCACACCTATGTACATTGGATCGATCGCAAAACCCGTTTGTAAGGCATATGATGCCTGGACCATCGATACGGCCAGTATGACAAACAACAGAATTTTTAATGTCTTTTTCATCGCTTTATCACCCATATCTTGGTCTTGCCTATAAGCCTGTTTTCGGAGACCAGCCTCAGCAGATAGACTCCGTTACTCGCGATAGTCCCGTAATCATCGACACCGTTCCACTCGAATTCGTTGTAACCCACGGTCGCATTGAACGGTCTCTTGACCACGATCCTGCCGGTAATATCGAAAAGATATACGACCACCTGAGCGTTGTCCCTCAGATTGAACCCGATCTTTGTGGACTCGTTACCTGGATCGAACGGATTTGGATAATTAAATACGGGGCCGTCTTCTCCGTTGCCGATCTTTATCGTTATCCCATACTGAGCTTCGTTGCCGGATGTGTCTTTGACTGAAATCGATAATATCTTTTCTCCGTAAGGCAGAGGAGAAGAGATAGCCAGAGTCATTCGGCCGGTTAGAGCATCAAATACTACAGAAGGAACAGTATTTATATCGTAACTGTCTACGATCTGAACATTTATCGAAGAAGGATCTATAGAGATATTGTCTGTCAACAGAGCTGTAATAACCGGTGTCCTGCCGACAAAGTCTTTTTCAAGGACTCTCTTGCCGTCGAAAGCAACCTCGCTTATGACCGGGAGCGTCGTATCTGAAGAAGGCGCAGGCGCCGTCACGGTAAATATATCATTCGGTGTTTCGGCAGACGTTCCGTTAGGCGTAGTAACAGTGATATGATATTCTCCCGCAGGTATGCCGGAAGGCGTCCTTGCAATGATCTGCGTGGGAGTTATAGAAATTATTGACATTTCAAAAGTTCCTATGTGCACGCCGGTAGCCCCGTCTAAATTAGTTCCGGTTATTGTCACCTCGGTAGAAGTCGTATTTTCTCCAGTATTCGGAGCTATGCCTGTGATTGTCGGGACTGTGGACGGTACGACCGGGTCAGTCACAGTAAATTGGTCGGCAGATGATGCCGAGGAGGTCCCATATCCGTTTGTAGCTGTGACATGATATGTGCCTGCCGGAAGTCCCGAAGGCACCACCGCGGAAATTTCCGTTGCTGAATTTACAGTGAACGATGCCGCATCCCACGTTCCGATCTTTACCGCCGTTGTCCCGCCGAAATTAGTCCCGGCGATTGTTATGCTGGTCGTAGCATCGCGGGTCCCGGTATTTGGAGTAACGCTCGTGACCGTCGGCAGAGCCGAAACACTTACATTTTCCGCTGCTATATAGTCAACATAATGCTGTGCGGAAGTCGTCTGTGAACCGCGGTATATCGTTGTATAGCCTTTAATTTCTTTGCTAAACACACCCTCAAGAATTCTTCCGGAAGGATCCCTGACAAAAGCCGAGAAAGGTATCTCTATCTTGTGCCAATTAGTATCGGTCAGAGCAAACGACGGGCTGGCATAGACTTCTTGAGTAACTCCGGCAACAGCGGCTTCCTGAAGATTAATGCCGACAGTATTGTTTGTCCCGTCTCCCTTTACCCAAAGACTGATACCGGTATAAGGAGTCAGGTCCTTGGTTTCGCTGTCCAGCCCGCCGCCCCAGTATCCGCCCCACTGAGTGCCTGCGGCACCCGGATAGGTGACAACCATTGAACGCGCTCCTTCGGCCTTGACTGTAGTAGAATTCGCAGGAGCAGGAATAGTTGCTTCATCAACTCCGGCGCCTGATTCATAATAAAAATTCATCATCCCGCGGGAATCTTTGCCTGCATAGAATTCAAAGTCATCTATCACCACTCCCGATCCGCCGCCGCTTGTAACCGTAAATTGATCTGCTGACGATGTAGATGATGTTCCATATCCGTTCGTAACAGTGACATGATATGTGCTTACCGGCAGTCCGGAAGGTATCACTGCGGATATTTCTATCGCTGAATTTACTGTAAAAGATGTCGCATCCCACGTTCCGATCTTTACAGCTGTCGTTCCGCCGAAATTAGTCCCGGCTATGGTTACGCTGGTCGTGGCATCGCGGGTCCCGGTATTTGGAGTAACGCTTGCCACCGTCGGCGATCCCGAAACACTTACGGTCTCGGCAACGATATAATCAACATAGTGTGAGACACCCGACGTGTTTGTGCCCGTGTACATCAATTGATACTGATATATGTTCTTGTCGAAAGTATTGTTGCCGCCGGTCACTCCGTCATACGGATTCCTGACGAACGCGCTGTAAGGCAAATCCACTTTATGCCAACCCGTATTGCTGAGCGATATGTCGGTGCTGGAATATACTTCTCCGTTGGCAGGAGCTTCGTTTGTTGCTTCTTTAAGGTCTATCCTTATCGTGTTGCTTGATCCGTCACCTTTCACCCAGAAGCTGATACCGGTAGCCGAAGATATATCAAGGCTGTTTGGTAATACGCCGCCTACTAACCCGCCCCATCCGCTGCCTGTATATGAATATCCGACCTGTATGCTCTTTGCTCCTTCATATTTATCTGCTGTTGTTACGGAATATGTTGGAGGCACGTCTCCGGCATTGTAATATATCCTCGGATTCGGATCTTCGTAATCGTCAATTATTGTCACTCCGGGTGTTTCGTCGCTTGTAACCGTAAATTGATCGGCCGAACTGGCCGCTGATGTCCCTGATCCGTTTGTGACTGTCACATGGTATGTTGCCGCCGGCAGACCCGATGGAATAACCGCCGTTATCGATGTCGGGTTAACTACTGTATATGAGCTTACCGGCCATGTACCGATATTTACCGCCACAACTCCGGCAAAATTAGCCCCTTCTATTGTTACGGAAGTTGTGCTTGTATTTACTCCGGTGTTCGGGGTCACTGCGGTTACCGCAGGTGCTACTCCGGGGGTCACGGCATTTGAATTTCCGGAATAATATGTTGAAGTAAACGCTGTGCCTGCCCCGATCCTGTAAACAAGCTGTATTACATAGTAGTATGTGGTTCCGTTGACCGCAGTAGAGTCTGTGTAACTTGTACTCCCCTCAACCGTTGTTAAGAACGTGAAAGGACCTGTCTGACTTGTTGAGCGAAGTATTCTATAACCGGTTATATTAGTCCTAACAGGGGTGCCGGGATCTTCCGAAGATGCAGTCCATGTCAAAGACACCTGATTGTCTCCCGCAGCCCCTATTGGTACAGGAATGGCACGTAAAGTGCAGGGATCAGAGGCATCGGGATCATTGCTGGTCAAGTCATGATTTATGACCGCATAATAACCTTTGTGAGAGGCCTCTCCCGCGTTGGTTTCTTTATCTATAATGCAAAGGTGATCGTCACCGACAAGCCAGCCGTTTGGTCTTATCGGAAGATCAGCGTCAAGCTGGGCGCCGATGTCTCCATACCAGGCTCCGGAAACTGCAGAGCCTACCGTACCGGAAATTATTTGCGGAGTAGCATCATCAGCCCTAAAAACCCTCCAGGAACTTCCGTTCGCAGCCGTTCCGTCGCCGGCGTCGTATACAAGACCGCCTTCCGTATGGGTGGTCCCTGCAATGGCGATCGTAACCAAAACCAAAGCAATAAAAGCACCCAAGATCATTTTTGCATTATTTAATTTCATATTCATTACTCATTTACTCCCGGCAACCATGTGGAATTTGAATTTACTATAATCCCATAGCCTTCTCCGGGTGTTATGGCAAAATCAGTACCTATCCATGTTCCCAAGAATTTTTCCCATCTTTCATAAAGCTGTGTTTCGGGGTTGAACCTGACGATCTTGGTCGCATTTGGGACCGTAACGGCCACGTCCGACACCTTGGAATAAACACTGTTGTACGGGATCGAAGTCCAATTAATGTTCGATATCGCCGAGTTGTAAGGAATGTTTACCGGATGAGGATAGTACCATCC
Organism: Candidatus Margulisiibacteriota bacterium; assembly: GCA_041650595.1. Lineage (GTDB taxonomy): Bacteria > Margulisbacteria > WOR-1 > JAKLHX01 > JAKLHX01 > CALFCX01. Next base: position 25,655 of record JBAZKW010000001.1, on the reverse strand, counting down.
CACCAATCTGGCTTCGGACGTAGCGCCGACAACGACAGCATAAGATTCCCCTGTTGTGACATTAAAGTTTGTTCCGATCCAGTTGCCTAAGAATTTCTCAAGGTTTTCATAGCTTTGAGTTGAAGGGTTGAACCTTGTCACTTTTGTTGCAAATGGAATATCTGTAGCTATATCTCTGGCATTTTTGTATGGGGTTATATTCGGTATTGATACCCAGTAAATATTCGAGATAGCTACTTTGTAATCTATATGCTTGTTCAGCTTGTATCCCATATTCGAAGCGGTTGCGGATTCATTTCCGGCGGCGTCAAATGCCGTAACTTTGTAGTAATAACTGTTTGTCGCAGAAAGTGCGCCGGCATCGGCATAGCTGTTTGTGGCTGAAGAACCTATTTTGTTGGCTATGGAAGGAGTAAACACCGGAGTAACGCTTCTGTATATAAAGTATCCGGTCACTCCGACATTATCCGTTGCGGGTACCCATCCAAGAACAAGATCGGAACCGCTCTTTATCATTGAATTTCCGAAAACCGCCGACGGAGGGATCGTGTCGCCCGAACCGCCGCCCAGATCGCCTGTACCGATCGTGATCCAGCTGTCCGCAAAAGCAAGCGAAACATTAAAGGCCACTATTGCGGATACCAGAAAAGCGACAATAATATTTTTTCTCATTATAGTTTTCATAGTCAATTTACCGCGAATTCTTTCTCTATGGCCTTGAGTTCCCCGCCTTCATAATCGAGCATAAAAACGGCCTTATATGCGCCCTTGCTCAGCTCCAGTTTTTTGCTGTAGGAAAGCTCTTTCTCTTCATCAGGATATATTTTAAACTTTTCCGAAATGAACTTGTCCGCTATTTTACCGTCGGGCCCAAACACAACGGACATCAGTTTTGCTTCGGTAAAAGAGTTTCCCGTATTCTTAACCTTTGCCTTTGCTGTCAAAGTTTTTTCCGGAGAATATACTATTTCGATATTGTCCGCTGAGAGATCGTTCTTAACTGTATCGGATATCTGTATATTTATCGGCATTTCGATATGCATCCTGATATTAAAGGTCATATCTTCCGGCCCTTTCATCTGGCCGTTATAATACGAATACACAATTGCCGTCCAATAGCCGCCCGAAGCGTTTTTCGGCACTTTAATATTGAGCTTCAGGTCCTTTATGCTGTTAGGCGGGATAACAAAATCGTTTTCCGGAAGACGTATCCATTTAGAACAGGCCCTTGGGACGGCCTTTCCGTCCTTATCAATAGTATCGACAAACTCCGCATGTACTTTTAGAGGCTTGTCCGAAACATTCTCTAAAACTATTCCACCGTTAAAAGATTGCCCCTGTTTGAGCATTAGTTTTAGAGAAGGCTGGCGGAACATAAGACTTGCATAAGAAGTCCCGGCAACAAACAGTATTGCTGCGATCGATGCAAAAAATACTATTTTCTTATTAAACAATCTTCCCATTTCTGCTTTTTATAGGAGGGGATAAAACTATCCCCTCCCTAAAATTACCTTTCCGCTCTTTAGTTGATCGTCCTTTGATAAAAGTTTATATCGCAGGATTTTGCGCCTGAGGCTATACCGATAGGAGCGTTCGGCCAAACAGCGATAAACTGCACATGCAGTTTTTCTGTTCTGTGGGACAATGCGCCCGATGGAGCACGATATACTAAACCGATCTGATCTCTGCTGACTATCTGCAATCCGTTGGCATTATCTGCAGAAGCTGTATTCCTGGTCGTATTGTAATAGACAAGTCCGCTGTCAGGAAAAGCTGTTTCAGCATAACCGTCTGCAGGTGCCGTGTATCCGTACGCGGTCGCCACTTCCGGAGTTGAGACCCCGGTCGTACCTATCAAAAATGCCTTTTTCTGTACCTCGGTCGCAGTCGATGCGATCAGGGGCAGTGTGTTAAACAACGTGGGCGAAGTGTCTCCGAAATTCCTATATCCGAAAGCTTTCTTCGCTATACCGTTAGAATCATCTGTCCAGGCATACCATCTCATAGTAGCGATCCTCGGATCAAGCACTTTACCCGTAGCCGGCCCGGCTGTCTGCGTCAAAAGGTCCTTATCCGCAAACACATAAACCGTCCACTGATAATTTGCCACATCATAATAAGGCGCTTGTATGGTCAATCCCTGTTGGAAGAATTTATCGGCATCCGTACCGGTGAGATATGTATCCGGATCGTCGGCACCGGTCCCGGGATTGGTTTCGGTACCCTTTATCCACATAGACGGGAACGGCGATGAGGCCGTGTTCGGATAAATTGTGAAACCCGCAACATGGTTAAGGATAGCTATGTCTTTTGCGGTAACCGCGGTTTTGGCGACCGTTGTTGTGCCGTTAAGTGTTGCGCCCGCCACTGCGTTGGTCCTGTCGGCAGTTTTCAAGTTATTAGTCGTAAGACTGAATAAAAGAGGTGTACCTTCAAAGGTCTGGAACTGCCATGTAGGGCTTGTATATCCTGCCTTGAACAGAGGTGTCCCCACGTTAATATCCCCCGTACCTGTAGCTAAAGCGGCTCCTGATACTGCCATCGCTGAAAATAGAATCGCAAAAAGAATCGTAATCTTCTTCATAAAAAAATCTCCCCCCTTTCTATTTAAAAAAATATTCTGGAATCTTTTCGATACACTCAATTTTTCCACCTGCCTTTCGTTCTGTAATTATTGTATTTCCTCTACAATTATCTATCGACAGATTTACCCCAAGATTTCACGTAATATTCGAAGTTGCTCGCGTAACAGGCTATATGCGCAGTTAAAAAGGGTCCTTTCTCAACAGGCGGAAAGACTGCTTTATGTACGGGTACAGTATATCACGAAAAATGCGGTTTTAGGGGCGATGCGTCGGCGTGCTCCGAGATTTTTTCCTGTTCTTTACGGCCTGTTTTTTTTGAGCTGCCGGCCGAGACTTTATTTCTTTTGTAAATTTTAGCGGTATATTGAATTCCGCGGTCCCGCCCGCCTCGACATCAACAGAACTGTTTATCGGGACCTGCGGCAGCATCTTTGCCGGCAGGTCTTTGGGCTCTACCGATACCGTATTTCTGCCGGGCTCTATATCGTAAACAAAGAACTTCCCTTCAAAATCGGTAAGATATTTCTTCCCGTTCACGTAAACAGGGAAGTTGGGAACAGCCTTGTCCTCCGCGAACACTCTGCCTTTGAGCGAAGAGACCATCCTCAAGCCGAAATCCGCTCTTGAGCCGGCGGAAGAGGATATCCTGATATCCGCAGGACTTGGCGATGTCAGGATATTTCTCGAGTCAACAGACGTCATATCAAGCGCGATCTGCGTTTGTCCCGCCTCCAGAGATTTTATCGAGTACCAGCCGGATTGATCCGTCACAACAAAATTCTTCCCTTTTACAAATACTCTTGCTCCTGACACGCCTTCTTCGCCGCGGTCTTTTGTGCCGTTGCCGTTCTTATCGATAAACACAAATCCCTCCGCGCGACCGGATGCGGCAAAAGAGAGACCGGAATCTAAGACAGCATTAAAACCGCAGGTTATATGCTTTTCCGTCCTGTCTATAGGGTTGGAACTTGAACCGGCATAATCGGCTGTCTTGCCTTTGATATAAAATTTTGTGTCCGCTGACGGCTTATAAGAAAGTTCGGCATCCGCCCACAGTTCGGTTACCGGGGAGCCGGCATCGGTCCCGTTGTAATAGCTGGCCCTGACAGCGCTGTAAAAGGGGGTTTTGCCTATACGGGAATCATAATTTAAGATGGCTCTAATCATTTTACCCTCACGGGCAACAGCACTTCCAATTGTTGTTTTTGAATTCCACTCGCTCGCAAGATCAAGATACAGAGCATCGGTAAATCCGAGACGGGTCCCGACGGTCGTCCTGTCGCTCATATAATCGGTTTCGCCGGTAGAAGAATTAGTGAACTTGCTGGGCTGGTACCTGAAAAAAATATTTGAGAACCCGAGAAGTTTAAAAGCATAGCTGGCCTGCGCCAATGCTCCCTGTCCGAGACCTCCGCCGTCAAAGCCCCTGTGATCGTTCTGCCAGGGCGCATAAGTTAAAGTCAAATTCCGGTTTACAGAAAGGTCGATGTTTCCAGAAACATCGCTGTTATATATATCGCTTCCGACTGCCTGCGTATAAGAGTTTTTGTAACGGCTGGCCTGCGCACTCCAGCGTATAAAACTGAAAGGATTATGGGAGCCGTAAAAGAAAAAGCCTTCCACACCGCGCGAGTCCAAAGAATCGTGAGGCGTTACAAAGTCCGCCGGAATATTTTTATAGATACCTTTTAGAGAAAGCCCCCTGTCATTGTAGGTTGCTTCGGTCTTCCAAGCCGAATCATCCATGCTCTTTGAAACTTCGCCTGCCAGAGAAAACCAGTGTACGGGACTGTATTTTGCGCCTACCCCGATTATATCGCTCTTGGCCGAGATCCCTTCCGTTGAAGAAGTAACGGCCCTGAAATCAAGAGAAAGTTCTTTCACAGGTTTGTAAGTAGCCTGCAAAGCCGAAAATTTTTGGGTGGGACGGGTATCCCGGAGCGCATCCTTGCCCCAATAGCCCTGCCCCCTGGCGCCGGCAACGAATGTTAAAGACATCTGGTCCGAAAAATCGCGTCTCAACTGAATTCCCTGATAGTGCAGATATGGAAGCGTGGTCTCAGAAAAAGAAATGGTGCCGTCGCCTGCGTCTACATAATAGTTTTCTCCTTTAAAGTTCAGAGAAAATGCGGTCAACCCATGGCTTGCATTGTACCCTTCGTAGTTTACATAAGAATCGGTCCGGCCCAAAGGGGTATCGCCCGAGATCTTGAGCCCGCTGAAAAAACCGCCGTACGCCCAGCGATTGGACGAATACTGCGACTCCGACTGTCCGCCGTAGGATGATCCGGACAATTCAAACCGCATGTTCTTGCCGTCCTGAGAGACGGCTTTAAGAAGCTCGGCCTGTTTACTGCGCATAAGGTTTTTAACAGACACCTTAAATACGCTGTAGGAATCGTCGCTCCACCAGACATATACATAAGTTGTGCCAAGCCCCACGCCGGTTATCTTGAACCTTGACGTAGATTCTACCTCAACAAGCGCAACATCCTGATTTGCGCTGATCGCGCGCGAAACATTGCTGGCGTTGTCAAATACACGGCTTGCGTTGAGGCTTAGCTCTACATTGCTCTCGGCAGCAAAGACCGCCGATGCAATAAAGACCGCCATAATTACCGCGCAGATAATAATTAGAACTCTCTTTGCCATAATACATCCTGCATCCATTCCGACCGGACTATTTCTTGACCGTTATCCGCTTTCTCAGCGATACCGGAGCTTCACCGCCAAAGTCAAGCGTTGCTATTACATCGTACTGCCCATCCGCAAGAGAGCTGGTCCACTTTTCCTGCAAAACAATACTTTCCCCCTGCAGGACATACCGCTTAGCGATATCTATCCTTGCCTGGAGAGTTCCCAGCTCATCAACTATTATTATGTTGCCCGAAGGCGCGACATATGTATTGCCCTCATTTTTCACAGTCATCTTGAAATACATCGGCTTTCCGGGAAGCGCCTTCGAGATCTTAAGATCTCCGGCTGACATTTTTTTCTCGGCATTGCCTTTTGTGTCAAAATAGACTATCGTTCCGATCCTGCCTGCAATTATGATATTGGAGTTCTTTTGGACCTCCGGATCGTTCTGTTGCGTTTCAAAAAATATCACGCTGTAATATCCGCCGGATGCGTCCTTCGGGGCGGTAAGGGTATATTTTACCTGCTGGGAAGCGCCTGCAGCCAGTTTAAAACTGTCGGGATAGAGCGTTATCCACTTTGAGCAGGAATATTTTGCTGAACCCGGTTTTCTGAAGGACTTACTGCGGTCCGGCATAAAGGTCCAGTCTTCGGCATACGCGTTGACCGATATTTCATCATTGCCTTTGTTGTCCAAGATTATCGTTCCGGATATGCTCTCGTTTGAACCGGCTGAAAGCACAAGGCTTGAAGGATCTACATTTAGCGAAAACGCTGACGCCGCGGCACTCAACGAGATCAGGACCCAGACAACTGCTAATATCTTTTTCACTCTTCTTCCTCCTTATTGGGTTACCGTATACGTTATTTTTGAAGTGTAATCGCCCGCAAGCTGACTGTCAGGAATGGACAGAAAATACTTCAGCTGGATCTCTGCTCCGCTCGGAGTTGTGAGATGTCCCGCGTCGACAAGTTTTGACGAATTGGCAGATAGAAAAAAAGCTTGTCCCGATTCATAAAAAGGCCTGTATGCCAAAGGAAGCAACCCATCGCTGTAACTGTCATAAGGAGCATCTTTTGCGCCCGCGTAAGTCGCCATCCACCCAAAAACAGAGCTGGGTATTGTGGAAGACCCGTTGCGAAGGACTCCGTCGCAACTCACGCTGACCTGCCAGGCCGAACTGACCGAATTTTTTACGACCAGTGCATGCCAGTATCCGCTTGATGGAAGTTCTTTATACTCACCCGGATTCATATCTTCAAAATCGATCACATTGCGTCCGGCAGGATCGATCTCAACGGTGATCGCCTCCATGCAACCGCAAAAAACAAACATAAAGATCAGCGGCAAACAAACGGCCCTGATTTTATTCGGATGGAACATAATTATTTTTCCTCTTTTTTTAAACTACTCGGTCATCGTGAACTTGACCACGGTCGTATAATAACCGGGTGTCTGGTTGTTCGGGACCTTTAAGCGAAACTTCATGAAATTGGGGGTGCCGCCCGGAAGGTTGTTTTCTTCCCCGACTCCCGAGGAATATACCAGTCCCGGCGTTACCGACATTGTATTTTCACCCGTTCCATACCATTTACCGGAACCGCTTGTCCATCCGTACCAGGAGAAATTAGTGTTGGATATCACATTTGAACCGGAGGAAAAAGGAGAGTCATTGCTTATTTTCAGATACCAGGGTTTCCCGCCGTTCGTTTTTGCCTGTACCATTATTCCGGCAGGAGGCATGTTCCATTTGGTCTCCCCCGGATTCATCCTCCCGAAATCTATGAAACCCTGATCTATACTGAGCTCAAACACGGATGCCACCGAAACCGTAAATGTGGCCTGCTGGTCCGCCGATTGCGCTCCGATACAGACCGCTCCTGTCAAAAGAAATATGACCGCCGCAAACAATACCTTTCTCATTTCTTAGCCCTCCTCGTTTACATGTTTATTTCAAAAACTACAAAATCCAAAAAATGGATTTTGTAGTTCTATTCGGTCATTGTATATACGATCCTGGTAGAATAGCTGCCAGGAGCTATTTTTATCGTTTCCGGAATAAATATCGCGTATTTAAACTGCACCTCCGCTCCAAGCGGTAAAGTATTGTGATTGGAAATGGAAGCTCCGGACGACCTGAAAATAACGGCATCAGACAAAGTAAAATCCACATAACCGGCGGATGGAGGGTTTACTAGACCGTCGCTGTAATTGTTGTAAGGGGCGTTCTTATTGCCTGCGTAGGTGCTTAGCCATTTCAGGTTTTCCAGAGGAATTATTTCAGAGTCTGACATAAAAGGCGCCGTGGCTTTGATAGATAGCGTCCAGGCTCTTCCCGTATTAGATTTACAGATCGCTTCGTTCGCGTAACCAAGCGAACCGGATATTTCTTTCCACTCCCCCTGTCTGACCGAGCCAAAATCGACAGAAGATGAGTCAAGAGCCAGAGAAAAAATCTCTTTTACCGTCACCGTGGCATCAGCATTTACCGCAGCGGACGCGCCAAAAGCCGCCCCTCCACCGATAAAAACTAAAGCCGTGCACACAAATAAAAAAATTGTTCCTCCGGCTCTCATTCTCCTTACTCCTCGTCCGATTCTCTTGTCACAAGCCTGATATTGTCCAGATTTACATTGGTCTCGCCGTCCGGTGAAGTCGCTATCATTATCATCTGTACCTGCAAAAGTCCGCCGGAGCCTTTGCTCTGGTCAAAGTTCATCACGCCGTCACCGCATTTGGGATTGAAAAGTGCAAAATTAGAAAATGGGATATAGACCCTCTTCCATCCGCGCCAGTCGACCTTAACCTCGGTAAACCAAAGGTCGTCTTTTATGGGCTTCCAGTCTTTGTCGTAAACCGTATTCCAGGCGCCTTTGTCGTCATCGTACAGCTCTATCTTGATCGTTCCGCTGTCCTGACCGTAGCCGTAAACCAGCATATCAAGACCGTTATAACCGCTCGCATCAACGCCCAAATAAGTCCCGATACCGCCGCAATACCAGTTCTTGGCATTGCCTTTCATATTAAGCGAGTATTTTCCCGCTGATGCGGCCAATCTGTCCCCCGGTCGGGAAATCGGATTTTTTACCACCGAAACGGTGACATTGTCAAACTTCCACCATTCCGGGCTTTTCAGGCTTTGGTTCCTTTCAAAATTGTCGACCAGTCTGGTGCCGATCTGAGCATACGAGACCGCCGCGATGAACAATATCATAACCGCCGCAAAAATGTGCTTTTTCATTCTTTCACCCCCTTTTGTTGAGAAATATAACACTCTTATCTCTTAAAGGTCAACTCTACTAAAGGGTTATCGGACGAATTTCCGGGGAATTTCACTGAAAATATATTGTAGGTCCGTAAAAAGAGTAAGGGCGGGTTTTAAACCCGCCCTACAAATATACTACTTCGTCAGTTCCAACACTCCCCATACCCCCGGGTCTTTGTAAAACATAAAGTCACCGTTCCAGACCATCTGTTTTGTCCTGGCTTTGCCGTCATCGGAGTCGTCTATCGCACAATCAAAGCCTATTTTCGTTCCGGCTGACGGAGTAAACGTGCTAAGAGCGCTCCACGGAACTTTGGCCTCAAGAATATATCCGCCTGACTTTTTCTTGACGTCTATCTGGGCGCCTTCGGGAGTTTTTGCGGAAGTCCAATCCCATATCGAAGGCTTAACATTTGTACCGTTGCCTGTACCAAACCCGATCTGTTTGTCCCCTTTTACGAACGAGTCTCTCCCGGGATCGGCCGAAGGATTCAGGCTTATGGTCATTTCTATCGAATCGCCGTTCCATACGTTGTTCTTGGTCTTTGGGTTTTTTAAGGGAACATTGTCGTTCACGTCCGCTATAACATAAAGGTTTGTATTATCCCACTTTATGCAGATCTTTCCGCTTAGATCTTCCGCCCCTTTCCACAGAGAAAAACCTTCCTGCAGCTGTGATTCCTGGTTCAGAACAAGAGGTTTTGCATCGGCCCAATCCGCAAGACTGCCGTCGATTTTTATTGCTTTTGAAGCGTACTGCGCCAAAGCCGTTTTTTTAACGATCTTGAGCGTCGGGCCGCTCATCTTCTCTACCAGTGAAGAAGATGATGATATAAAGTACGGGTCGTTTATGACCTTTTTGAAGGCCGCAAAAGTTTTTGCGTCTGACTCAATGCGCCAATCGGCTTCTTTCTTTTCGTCGAACCAGTTCACGGATTTTATATAGGGCATCCTCTTTAGGTCCTGCAGCATCTCTTCTATCCATTTGGCCTTGTCCCCGCCTTTATCCGAAGATCCCATCTCCGCGATCATAATAGGCTTAGTAGGATGCTTTCTCCACATCTGCCTGGCCGTATCTCGGAACAGCTCTCTAAAGCTCTGCCAGGAGCTCCACGTCTGGGTAGTGCCCCAGTTATATCCGTCCAGCCCTATCCAATCGACATATTCATCCCCCGGATAGGCCAGATTCATATCGTTCCAAAACTCTTTCGGCCAGGAATCGTTCATCGGAGTCCAGACAAAAAGCGCGTTGTCGGCTCCTTCTTTTTTGAAGATATTTCGTACTCTTCTGAAGGCAGCTACATATTTTTTGGGATCTTTGCCGTTATTGACTATGCACCACGGGTACCCTTCGATATTAAACTCATGTCCCCACCTTATAAAGACGGGTTTGCCCCAGGCTTTTATGTCCTGCGCCCATTCGCGTATGTACGGGTCCCATTCTCCAGCGTTTATGTTGTCCAGCTTGATCTTTTCCTTGTCCTTCCAAAGCCACGGCTCCCAGACTATGTGCGGAATGGCCCCGTTGGCAACAACTTTATTGCAAAAATCCGGATTAAAAACGCAACTGTAATCCTGGTACCACATCACCACGGGAAATTTAGTCCCGGATTTTTTCTCGATGCCCTTTACAAGGCTCATATTGGCAGGAGCACCTTCCCTGAATATGCCAAAATAGATGCCCTGTTTACTTGCGGCGTCAATCTTCTCGCTTGAGCCCCAAACCGGTCCTGCGGAAAATATAAGGACCGCTACCGATAAAAACATCAGAGACCTTTTCATCTTGTTTCCCTCCTAATAAATAATATTTTACGGTAGGGTTGGTTTAAAACCAACCCCTACGATTTTTTTCATCCTTTTACGGCCCCGGCAGTCAAACCCTTGACGATATATTTTTGCAGCATAAAGAACAATACCATTACCGGTATGGTCGCGACCGTTGCTGCCGCCATCATAAGGTCGAACCGGTTCTGGTAATTGCCGACAAACAATCTTATTCCTACAGGGATCGTCATCGTGTCTGCGTTGGTAAGGACCCACGCGAACATAAGTTCATCCCAGGCGGTCAAAAACACATATACTCCCGTGGCTATTATTCCCGGCACCGCCAGAGGAAGCACAATATACCAAAATACCTGGAAAGGATTGCAGCCGTCGATACGGGCGGCTTCTTCCAGCTCAATGGGGATCGCGGCAAAAAATCCGCGCAGTATCCATATGGAAAAAGGTATGAAAAATGCGCTGTACACAAGTATCATCCCGAAATAAGTGCCCTTCATGGGAACGCCCGAAAGCATGGTGAACTTGGTGAACATTATGTATATGGGTATAAGGTACATTATCGCGGGGATCATCTGTGTCGCAAGGACCCCGATACTAAAAAAATTGCTGCCCGGAAAATTGAACCTGGCAAGCGCGTATGCCGCAAGCGTTGCAAAGATCATCGCTATCACCATCGTTATGCCGCAGATTATGAGTGAATTTTTTAAATAAAGGCCGAAATTAATATTTTTCCAAAGATCAACATAGTTTCTCCAGCGTATCTGGGTGTGGCCGTCCTTTGCAGCGTAAGCTTTTAGAACGGCGGAACTGTTCAAGTCTATCAGGCTTATTCTTCCGGAAGAGGCGCCTGCAAAAAGCTTGCCGTCCTTTTTGAACAGTCCGAAAACATCGGCGCGGACAAGTTTTTTCATCTCTTTGGAGCCGTCAACCGGAGAAAACACCGCTTCAAAATTATTTACGGAGCCTTTTCCCAGGTCCACCGCGGAAATGCCCGCATTAGTCGCTACGATCATCGTATTTCCCGAAAACGTTATATTGTTCACTCTGTTTGACAACAATCCTTTATCTGAATCAAAAGATCTTATTAACCGGCCGGCGGCTGGAGAAAACGCATACACCCCGCGGGATGTCGTAAAGAAAAGATTTTCCCCGTGCTTTGTCAGATCGCGGATGTCGATTGGCGGAAGATTTAGCGAGTCCAGACTAAAAGTTTTAATGACCTTGCCGCTTTCAACGTTTAGAGCGATCAGCCCTTTATTTGTTCCAATCCACAAAAGACCGCCGTCCCTCAAAAGAGAAGTGGCCTGGGACGGTGAAAGCGCGCCGGCAAAAGAAATCTCGTCCACAAAAGCCATTTTGTTCTTGTCGAATTTGAGCAGAGTTTCTATATTCTTCTGCTGGAAAGCTATCCATATATAACTGCCGTCATCTGCAAGAGAAGTGGACACCACCTTGTTTACGTCAAAATCCTTTATTCTATATGAAAAACTCCGTTTCTTTGAAAAATCGTCCAAAGACACTTGAATGAGCCCTTTGTCGGATGTGCCCACCCAGACATTTTGATCGTCCGTAACAAAACTAGTGGCCAGGGATTTTACCGAGCCGTGCTTTAGCAGCGCGCCGGAGTCTATATCAAATTTGTTAAGCCCGCCGTCAGAAGTAAAAGCGAACAGGGATCTGCCGCGGCTGTCAATACTCAATACATCGTTGCCCGCTTTGCCGAAAGGAATATTGCCCAGAAGTATCTCTGTGTTGCTTTTGAAAGAAGAAAAGACCATCCAGAATATCGGAAAAAGCGTAATGATAAGCAGGACTATCATCACCGCGTCTATCGCGCGTTTTACAAGCCTTTGCTGCATATAATAGGTAAGGCGCATCTGTTACTCTCTCATTTCTTCGGCTTTTTGATAGAACCTGAACCAGAAATTCACTATTATGACCATAACGATCAAGAGCAAAACGGAAGCCGCGGCGCCCACACCGAACGCCCACTGCTGGAAAGTGTTCCTGAAGATGTTGGTCATCATAAGGTCTCCCCATTCGCCGGGGAAACCCGCGCCAAAACCGAACATCATGATGACTATGTTGAACGAGTAAGTGTTGTAGATGAGACCGAACAAAAGCAGTATTGCCCATACCGGCTTGAGCATGGGAAATGTTATGGACCAGAACTTTTTCCAGCCGGAAGCCCCGTCTATTTCGGCGGCCTCGTAAAGTTCTTCCGGTATAGATTGCATTCCCGCAAGCAGCATGAGCATGGAAAGCGGCCAGTATCTCCATATGGTCGGGATGATTATCGCCCACATAGTATTAGGGCCCAAAAGCCAGAACGGCTTGGAAGGCAAAAGATGCAGCCAATCAACCAGCAAAATATTTATGACACCGATCTCCTTCTGCCACATAAATCCCCACAAAAGACCTGTCACATATGTGGGAACGACCCACGGGAAAAGAAAAAGCGCCCTGAAAATATTTTGTCCGCGCATTTTACGGTTCACCATAAGAGCGACTATCATGCCAAAAACGGTAGTGCCCAAAGTTACCAGGATGGTATATATAACCGTGTTCCTGACAGCTTCCAGAAGTCCGATGCGTATCGGGCTGTCCGGATTAAAAAGTATCTGTGAGAAATTGTCAAACCCCGCAAAAGGGGCCATTAGATACTGGCTGATGGTGAACTGGTTCAGTTTGAGAAAGGCCATATAAAAGGCCTGAAAGACCGGGAATATATGAAGCAAAAGCATCGCCAAAAATGTCGGAAGGACAAAATAATAGGCGAACCTGTATTTTTTTATCTCTTGCCAGAGACCTTTTTGCACAAAACTACTCCCACAAAAACTCTGCGTTGAACAGCTCGGTCCCTTTTGGGATTCTTACCAGATCTATTTCTTCGGAATTTGAAGAAATTAACTTGCCTTTGCTGTCAAAAACGTCCGCAAACAACTCTGCAGGGCCTGACCTTATCTTGAGCGGGATCTCAAGCCCTTTTGTATATGAATATACCTTATTTGTGACCTCCTTGCAAGAGTCACTTTCCACATCTATTGTTACCGCCGCAAACCTGTGTAAGGCCCTGTTTTTTCTTTTTAGCGAGAACACGATCTTCGCGTTCCTAAAATCCCGCGGGTAGTCGTTCACTATCCAAAATTGCCCCTCAATTTTACGGCCGATACCGTAGGCGCTACGCTGGAGAGAGCTAAGCACCGCCACAGGCTGAAAGCTCTTTTTTAGAGCGAAAAATCCTTTTTTACGGTTCCTGAAATAATCGGTGACCGAATAAGAGACCGCCGGCCACGGCTCGAGCAGCATAAAATGAAAGATCCCCGTTATCTGAGACCATTTGTGCTGGCGGTAGTTCTCGACAGAAAATTTTATGACCCGGCTCTGATAATCCTGGCTGTTCCTGATAAATTCTTTTAGCGTGCGGCCTTGTTCCACTCCAGCTATATGAAAGGTCTGCTCATAAACAAAATCGCGGTACGCCCATGCAAACCAGTTGGGCGGCCACAGGTCTTTTTTTGCGAACATTTTTTTCAGCGTCGCTTCACGAGGAAGCGCCTGCGCGCCGAACTCCGACGGGAACGGCTTTCCGACAAGCGAAAGGAAATATCTGTAGTGCCCCCAGAACCAGCCGGGATACGGATGCTCGTGAAAATCCGAAGATTTAAATATCGCTCTGGTCGTGTCCTCCTGCCCGACCGCTTTAAAAAGAAGGTCGTCCAGTTTTTTAGCTTTTGCTACCGGCTCGTTGTGGCAGCACCACACGACGACACAAGGGTTGTTGTGAAGAAGATTTACCATCTCCCGTATCTGTTTTACGGCTTCGGAAATAAACTGCGGAGTATCGATATATTCCCACTGAAGAGCAAAATCCTGCCACACCATTATTCCCGCCTCGTCAAGAGCGTCGTAAAGTTCTTTGCGGTTCACGTGAGCGTGCACGCGCACGGCGTTACAATTGGACTCTTTTATCAGCTCGACATCTTTTTTTATGCGCTCTTTAGAATATGCGGAAAGATATTCTTCGGGGATAATATTGGACCCGCGGACAAATATTTTCTTTCCGTTGATTATCCAGGCTTTGTTCTCCCCTATTTTTATCTCGCGTATGCCAAATCTGCTTTCCGTCAAAGACAAAAGCTCTCCGCTTTTTGCGTCAAAAAGACTAACCTTTGCATAATATAGATTCTGTTCTCCAAGATCTCTCGGCCACCACAAATGAGGCCCTTTGATCACAGTCTTTACGTCAAAAATGTTTATACCGGACCTAAGTTCTAGCATTGACTTGAATCGGTCGACGTTTTTGCCGTTCGGGCCTATTATTTCCACGATCGCCACGGCTTTTTTAGAAAAGGAAGTCGTATTTTCCGCAAATATCTCAATGTTCAAGTCGGCGGTCTTGTAATTGTCCTTCAGCTTGGGATTGATTTTTATACCGGATAGTCTGATTTTTTTGCAAATTATAAGGTTGACATCGTTCCAAATCCCTCCGGTCCCCTTGCTTTGCCCGAGTTTCCCGTGCCAAGCCCCCGGTCTGACATCGTGATGGCCAAAAACTCCTTTTATGAGCCGCTTGCGGTGAGGCCACGCATCTTTTCCGGCGGGTTCCGCCGGAGAAGAAACTTTGACAACGAGAACGTTGGCCCTCACCCCTACCCCCTCTCCCATGGGGAGAGGGGAAGTGTTCAAGAATTTCGTAACATCAAACTCAAACGGTTGAAAATAACCTTCATGCTCGCCGAGGAGTTTTCCGTTGAGCCAGACTTTCGCAAAATAATCTACTCCCGCAAATTGTAATATCGCATCCTCGCCGTCTTTTATGTCTATGCCGTCAAATTCTTTTTTGAACCAGACAGTGCCGCTGTAGTTATCTATTCCCCCAACCTGCCAATTGCTGGGGATATTCATTTTTTTCGAGCTCTTGAATTTCTTGGAGGGATCGAATAAACGCGATTTTTCTCCGGATTCTTTCGGATCTAAGATATATTGCCATTTTCCGCGTAGAGATATGGTCCGCATGCGTTTATTTTAACACGGCACACACAAAATAATTGGGTGAAATTTACCCCAAGATTTGACGATAGAACTATAGGTCATGTAAAGGAATATCAGGAGAGTATCAAAAGAAAATGGGACAAAGAATTTCAGTATTACGTGCCGTTAGACCGGCCGCATATAAGCAGCTAAGGACAACGTTTGTCATGGGCACCCGTCCGGAAGCTATTAAGTTGGCACCGGTAATACTGGGAGCGCAAGTAGACAACAGGTTTAACACAAATGTTGTTACAACGGGACAGCACGGAAAAATGCTGGACCAGGCATTAAGTGTTTTTGAAATAGAAGCAGACCAGGCCTTTTCCGTTTTAAGAAAAGGACAAAGCCTGTGCCAGCTTACATCAAGGATCGTAACCGGGATCGGGAATATATTGGAATCAAATACAACAGACGTGCTGGTCGTTCACGGGGATACCACCACCGCAATGGCATCTGCGCTTGCCGCTTCATTTCAAAAGATACCCGTAGCGCATATTGAAGCGGGACTCAGGGCTTACGGAGCGTTCTGCCCGTTCCCGGAAGAAAAGAACAGGAAGGTCATATCCCAAATAGCGGATTTTCATTTAGCTCCTACAACAACAGCAGTGCAAAACCTTGTGAGAGAAGGGGTCCAGATGTCCGATATAGTATGCACGGGAAATACTGTAATAGATGCTCTGGTGATCGCCTCCAAAAACAATGCTATTTCGAAAAGTATTACGGATCTCCCAAGAGACAAAAGGATAATTCTTGTTACCGCCCATAGAAGAGAAAATATAGGAGAGCCTTTAAAGAATATATGTTCAGCGGTCGCAAAAATAGCCCGTCAACACAAAGATGTCTTGGTAGTCTGGCCTATGCATAAAAACCCTCAGGTAAGAGAGATCGTAAAAAAGCACCTGGAGGGTGTTGCAAATGTCCTTTTGCTGGAACCTCTCGACTATATATCCTTTGTACAATTGATGAAAAGATCCTACCTCATATTGACCGATTCCGGAGGTATCCAGGAAGAAGCGCCGGCGCTCGGCAAGCCGGTACTTATCATGCGCGGAAGCACGGAGCGGCCGGAAGGCATAGCATGTAAGGCCACAAAAATAGTTGGAACTACCGTAGAAAGCATTTTGCAGGAAACCGAAAATCTTTTGGGAGATGAACAGGCATACCAACAGATGATCACTACAAGCGCTCCGTATGGCGACGGAAAATCAGCTCAAAGGATACTGGACGCTTTATACGAAAGATATAAAGACAAACGGAATCCTCATGCTCCGGAAAGAGTTGCTCTATTTACACCAAAGCAGATCAAAGCTACGGTGGACGCGCTCAAAGCCATCAGAACAAAAAAACAGGAAGAATCTGTCGGAAAATCTTTTTCTGCTGTACGGAACTGGCTACTCAATTCCGGCATGCAAACCCGTACAGGTGCTGTCTATAGCTGGTATGATGCCGACAAGGGTTCATACGCATATATTTATCCGGAAATAATGGGTTATTGGATGACCGCGATGTGCGCGCTTGCGGAATCGGAACCGCTCGGTGAAAATACCGACACATATATGACCAGCGCAAGACGGGCCGGGGATTGGATCCTGCGCAGAGGATTTCGCGACTGCGGAGCCGTACCTTCAAGGTTTTACGAAAAAAGAGGAACGGGAAATGGGGATGTGTTCCACAGCAAGCACGGTCTGATCGCAACATTTGATAATGGCATAATATTGAACGGATTTTTAAACCTTTATGAAAAAACATTTGACGAAAAATATCTGACGGCGGCACGGACCATAGCTGCTTTTATTTTGGATAAAATGGCGCCTCCCGGAGGAAGGATACAAGCGCTCTACTCTTTCCACGAGAACCGCTATCTGGAATTCAACGACAGATGGTCCTGTTCTCCCGGATCATTCCTGGCAAAAGTTGCTATTGCTATGCTCCACATGCACAAAGTCACTGGAGATGCTTCATATTCTGATTGCGCCGTGCATTTGTGTTCTAACGCCTTAAAATATCAGGAAAAAGATACAGGAAGATTCAAGTTGCCCGACGGATCCACCTATACGCATCCTCATTGCTATTCAGCGGAAGGGCTTTTATCGGCCGGAACTTTATTGTCCAGAGAAGAATTTGTTAGCGCCGGAGTCGCGGGAACGCGTTGGCTGTTGCAGCAGGCCGATAAAAAAGGTCACGTAAGAAGGAATTATGAAAGCACGGTCCCTTTCCCAAAAGCTGTATCAAGCGATATTCAGGCCCAGGCGATCAGACTATTTTTTATCGCAAAAGAAGCCAGTCCTGAGATAATGCATTTCGCCCCCGCAAGCAAAAAATTGTTGGAATTTATGCTGTCATATCAAAATTGGGATGATGAGGAGGACCCGAAGGTCTACGGCGGGTTCCGTTACGGCACCAGCACAGAGGACGGCAGCGATATAGATACTTACAATTCATGGGCAAGTATGTTCGCGATGCAGGCACTCATGTTCTGCAGAAAAGGCATGACAAGTTATAATCCTTTTATGTTGATCTAATCTGCTTGTAAAACAGCATGTGCGCATGATTTTTGAGCTCTTTATGCTATAATCCTTTTCAAATGTACTATCTGGAACTATTCGACCTATTAAACCGGTCAAAGGTAAAATATTTGGTCGTTGGCGGGGTTGCTCTTGTGCTCCACGGAGTAGTCAGGTTCACTGCCGATATAGATATGATGCTTGACCTTTCCAAAGATAATCTTACTAAGTTCTTCGGGGTCTTAAAACAATTGAAGTTCATCCCAAAACTTCCGGTAAAAATGGAAGATCTTGCAAGTGAAGCCTTAAGAAAGAAATGGGCCAAAGAAAAGAATATGGTAGTTTTTTCCTTCGTGAAAGATGACTATAAGATCATTGACGTCTTCGTAGAAAATCCCTTAGATTTTGAGAAAGCTTACTCAAGAAAACAGACAAAAAGAGCTGAGAACACAGTTGTAGATGTTATATCTTTTGACGATCTTATTGAGCTCAAAAAACTCTCGGCACGGGATCAGGACATGATGGATATAAAAATGCTGGAGGAATTAAGGGATGAAGCAAACAAATAACATTTTCAAAAAAGGTCTTGTTAAGATCCCAAAAGAAAAACTTCTTGAATATTCTAAAATGCCCTTGTCCGCCCGCCTCAAATGGCTTGAAGAAGCCAACGAATTTGTGAAATCCATAGTTTTTCGGTATTGACAAAATCAATATGTTTTGGTATATTAGCAATATGGCTAAGTTAGTGAATTGGTATGATTTTGAGCGAAAGATCAAAGGGAAAAAACTTCCCCTTTTCTCTCTTGTTGATATTCAAAGGCTCTTTGGAGTTTCAAAAGTAGCCGCGACTTTTCTTCTGCACAGGTATTTAAAAAAAGGCGCTATTGTCCGCGTAAAAAGGGGCCTGTACTCGCTTCCGGACACGCTTCCTTCAGAGCTCTTTCTCGCAAATAAACTGTATGAGCCGTCATATATTTCTCTGGAGTTTGCCTTGTCCTACCACAACATTATTCCGGAAACGGTATACGAAATTACATCTGTAACGACCAAAACCACCCGTCAATTTGAAGCCTTGGGCCGGGTCTTTTCTTATCGTAAGATCAAAAAAGAAGCGTTTGCGGGCTACTCAATAGAACAACAAAAGGGTCTAAGTTTTAGGATCGCGGACGCCGAAAAGGCTTTTGTCGATCTCAATTATTTCCGCCTGCGCTCCGGGAAAAAGCCTCTCGACAGATTTGTTAAAAAAAAGATAAATGCGGGCAAAGCGGCACGGTATGCCCTGGGTTTTAATAACCCAAAACTTATCGCATCTATCAAAGAGGCGCTGACATGATCTCAATTGACAACCTTGAAAAACTAAGCAGACAATATCAATCCGCTCTTTTCCCTAACATTATAAGGGAATATTTTCAGCACGTTTTCCTGAGCATTTTGTATTCGCTTCCGGACTCTAACAGACTGCTTTTCAAAGGCGGGACCGCTCTCCGCATAATATACGGGAGTCCTAGATTCTCGGAAGATCTGGATTTTTCACTTTCCGGGGTTCCCGATTGGCAAATTAATACCTTTATGGAAAAGACTCTTGGAAAAGCCCTGGCGGAGATCGGCAATACGGGCATAAATTCGGAAATAGGGAAAAAATCCGGAATAACCAGCGGCGGATATTTTGGTATCATCACATTTAGAATGTTGGATCAACCTCCTTTGGATGTCGAGCTCAATATTTCTTCGAGAAGCGGCGATTTAACAACAGGTGAAATTGATATTATCGCAAATGATTTTGCGCCAACCTATAATATCGTCCATTTACCTCAAAACGAGCTGGTGAATGAAAAGATATTCGGAGCGCTCCTAGAGCGAAAAAAACCCCGCGACTATTATGACCTGTATTTCATAATGAGAAAAGGGATGCTTTCTTCGGAACAAAAAACAAAGCTTTCTAAAGTCAAAAGCCTGATAGTGGCCCAAGCGAAATCGGTTGATTTTCGCCTAGAGTTAGGCGCCTTCCTCCCGGCAGATCACCAGGCAATAATACGGAGTTTTCCCCGCGCCTTGGAAGATGAAATAAACCGTCAGATCGCTTAGCTTCTTACGGCCCGCTTCAAATGTGGAATATTTCCACAAATATCAATTTTAAAATCGGGTGAAATTTCCCGTAATTCCTGTCGATACATAGCCACAGGAGGACCAATACAATGGCAACAATATTAGCAAGACCGGTCGTGACGATGAATCTGGCAAACAGGAGCATTTCAAGAGTGGGATTGCTTGTAAATAGAGCAATACATCCGCTTGTAGCAAGAAGATTTGGCAGAGAGGTCGGAAATCTCACACAAATATGCGCTGTAAAGATCAAGCCGTCACAGACAGGAATTACCGTACAGACAGAGCTTGGGGAAACCGCAATAGATTTACCATTATATGCCAAACTGCTTGAAAAATCGGGAGTCAGTGAGATGGAGCTACCGCAAGGCACTGCCGCAAATCAGATTGGGAGTATTTTTAGGGCGGTGACGACGAGGACGCTGTCGAAGGCTGAACGATTATTAGCGGATGTGCCTGTTGCGATGGATATTGTAGATGCAAATACCGGGCAAAAGATAGAGATGCCGTTTACGTGGAAAGAATTCTATGAAAGAGAAAATCCTTTGAGATATATACATGATGATGATTTTGTATTCACTACCATAGCAATTTTAGCGGGATCGATATTGCCTGCTGTTTTGGTATTTAATAATTCTAGGCCCGGTGAAGGTGGAACAGCAGTGATTGTCGGAGCGCTAGGAGGGTATTCTAGTTGGCTTTTAGCTTTAGCAACTCGTGGCATTCGAGAAAAAGGCATGAATTCTTTAAGGTATTTACATTGGCAGATGGGTAGGCTGTTAAAGTGGAATACAACTCTGAAAAATAGATGGCTGGCTTTGCACGCAGATGCCCCAAATACTGTGTTTATCAAGTTGGCTTTAATAGACAATCGTTACGCCTTTGACGCATATACGACCCTAAGCAAAAGAGGATTGTCTTCAGATATGTTATCTCAGCTTGCGCATTCTAAAAATAAAAGAGTATTGTGTGCAATTGCGAGACACCCTCTTGCTACTGATAAGAATATAGCTAAAACAATTAAAACTTTGACTAAAAGAAATCCCATTAAGGTAATCGATCAAATAGAACAGAAGGGGAAATCGCAAACAATAGATTATATGTATTCAGATTGGCCTGTTTATAAATACGAAGAAACGGTAATTTCTCCGGAAAAATCCCATTGTGAAATTGACACATCCTTTGTTCGAGACATTTTATCCTCTCATGATGAGACAAAAAGAGCTGCGATTCTTGCTGAACTGGAAAGTATTTATCCGGAGCTCGTCGGAAAACTTCGTGATGATCATAGCTACCCTCGGTTGTCGTCGTTGGGTCGTTCATGATGACAAAGTAGTGGGGTAAAAAGAAAAGATCATGATTTTTTGCTCTAATGTAAAAACGGTAAAAATACAAAATGATTTGGCTCCAATCAAGACAAGAAATGCATATAAAGATAGCATATTATTTCTTGGGTAATCATCAGAAGACCAAGGTTGAACTATGACAATCAGCAAGATGTCAGTTGTCATGGCATTTGCGAAGGGAATGTTCCCAATGGAAGAATATGGATATCTCCCATTCTTCCATCACCCTTCCGCAAGAATTGTTGCCGAAAGTCCACAAAGGACAATGGAACTTAGGCTAAGAGCCTCACAACCAAGAGAGTTAGATAACCGCAGATACTATCCTGGTTGGGATTGCGTGGAATCTACTCATTATTTGCTGGAAGCATGCAAAGATCTATCGATGGAAGCAAAACCTGTTATGGTTTCAACAGAGGCCCATGTAAGAGATTGGGCGTTGGTTGCCGGAGAGGAAATATGCTCCTTAACACCTGGAGTTATAGAATCAATAAATGCCGGAACCGGAAAACTGATTAGCTCTTCAAATGAGCAGCAAATAGCTGACGAGTTTGAAGAAGTCTGGAAAAGCAGAGGCATTATTGATGATCGGCTTACCAATACGATGGAACTGTTAAATTGGATGACAGTCGGACAATTTAATTTCTCGAATTATGCTGGTATTTATTTCCCTCAAAGAGGCGTTTTTGAATTTGTTTTTCAAACAAATTGTATAGTAAACGGAAGAAAAATCGATGGCCTCGAGTTTTCTTTACTAACGCCATTAAGGAAACTTGAAAAAATAAGAGAAAAGATGGCCGAAGGCAAAATAAGAAGAGCAATACGTGTGATGTCCCCCCAAGTTAAAAGAGCTCCTTTTAGTCAACATACTCCCCTTGGTGAAGAATACGAAACTGCCAAACAAATCTGTGTTACCGGTGCTAAGGAAATCGCACCCCTTTGGTTCGGATTATTGGACCCAGATTGGACAAAGCAATTTGCGCCCAAAAAAAGCTTCTTTGGGAGGTTTTTCACTTAAGACATCTAATCCTTAATAGCTTACTGAGGGGGTCACCATGTCCCCATACTTTCCTACCTGAAATGCAAATTGCGTGAAATTCCCCAAAAAAACTGTCGATATACTATCGTGACTGTAAAAAGGGTGTGAGCATGCAAATATCGGCTGTAAATACTATAAATCTAGGGAGCTCCGAAAGAACAGATACAAACAAAAGAAGTGTTCTTTCTCTCGGAAGACCAGCAATTTTCTTAATGGCCGCAGACAGTGCGACATATTTACTTGCAAAACAAGACGACGCCCCACAAGTATTAGAAGCTGCACCAGCACCGGTAAAAGACCAGAAAGTCGATCCGAGCTCCGTTGAAGCCGACAACACTGAGACAAAGAACAAAGAAACAAGTAAATGGGATAACCCTTTGACATGGTTTCCTTCAGCTCCGATAGATATCAACAACGCAAAATACACTATCAAGCCCCACTGGTATTCGCCCAAGCTCTATTCAGAAGACGGCATTAAATGGTACAGGGAACGCAAGTTATGGCGTCCATATTCGTGGTTTTATACTCCTTATCCAATGGACCAAAGAAATGATGAAGTGATAAGTAAGATCGTGAAAGATCAGGACGTGGCTAGAATCAAGCCCGAAGAAAAGACCGAGAAAACACCTGAAATAGCAAACGAAATAATTAATCCGGAAATCCAAACGCCTGAAAAAACCGCAGAAACCGGGCTAACTCGGCTGACAGTGGCCATTCCTCTCACAGAAGAAGAAAAAAAACAGGTATCATGGTACAACCCATTAGGGAAAATGGGATATAGAATGATCACTAAAGAAGAAATAAAGCAGCTTCCATCGTTATCCCTGGGAAAGCTTCTTCTGGGCTGGTATTGATTGCAGCGCGATCAAATAATGCCAATTTATACACAAAACCGATGAAATTACATGTTTATTATCACGATAACATTGTAGAAGGGGGCAAGGCTCTCATAGCACCCTCTTTCATCCGGAGATAAATATGGCAATCGTCAAAGTAAATCTAAACTACGGGAATAGGACCATTTCACGATTAGGTCTTTCATACAACAGGATATTCCATCCTATAGCTCCGCGAAACCTCGCACGGGAAGTTGCCAGCGCCTCAACATCAGGTAATACGAAATTGTTTATCAGGAATTCTCAAGTAGTATTAGATACAAACGGATCAGAACAATGCTTAGGGTCCACAAGTGCCGCAAGGACATTGCAAAAAGCCGGTATTTCGAGCATAACGATACCAGCTAATACAAAACAAAAAGAGATCAGTACCGTCCTGCGGGCCGTACTGTCAAGATGGCCGAGTGCAACAAGTAGAATATTGGGTACAAAAGAAGGGGAATCCGGAACAAGTTTTCTTCATGAAGCAATGCGTCAGGGATATCTGATTGAAGAAGCAAAAGAAAAATCTCCTAACGCTATTTTTAGCCTTTACAAGCTTATAAAAACCGGGTGTTCGCCTGATAAATTGGCCGGTCTTCCAATAAAAAAAGTCCCTGGATATAGACCTTTCTTTTTAGCCAGATTATTTGGCAGGACCGAAAATGCCCCATTTAATTGGATCGCCGGTCACAAAAATACGCCGGATTCCATTTTATTCAAGCTTGCCTGTGAAGGAGAGGGATATGCGCTTGTAGCGTTCAAAGCGCTTCACAAGAGGGGGATGTTAAGCAGAAAAAAAGAAACAAAAATAAAGGTTTCATTTTCGGGAGATCTTGTTTTATTTTGCCAGGCCAACAAAACAAAATATAATTACAATGCCTCTAGCGGAATGCTTATAGTCAAAGGTGAAATGTCCGAAGAAGAAAAATATCTGCTTTCAAAGATCTATGACGGGCGAGAGCAAGACCAGGTAGCTATAGAAAGGCTTTATCAAGGATCCCAAACCTTAAACATGTTGGCCAATTCTGCTAATCGATCTGTAAAAGATGCTGTTATTGATCATCCGGTCACCTCAACTGATACGCTTGTCAAGCTTGCTATGTTGCCGGAGAGATGTGCCATAAAAGCTTTAGAAAGGCTTGACCCAAGAACCTTAACGCCTCTTCAGATCACTATGCTGGCATGCAGTAAAAATGATGTTGTATTGAGAACTCTTGCTCAGTACTTTGTGTCAACAGGTATTTTGGATAGCGATGTTACTCAAAGCCAACTCGGGGCGCGTATCTTTGATCACTTTAATGCACACACACCTTTTGAAGCAAAAGATATAGATGTCCTATTTTCCAGAGAGCTGCTTTCCGAAGAACTAGCTGCTCATCCAAATACTGAGAAAAAGACCTTGATGGCATTTGTAAGAAAAGGAGGAAGACAACCAAAAGAGGTCTTTATCACTCCCGATCCCCGCTTATCTCGTAATAACATTGAAATACTTGCCCAGTCTGCTTTTGACAACCTCGGCAACAAATTGTCGGCCGATGATCTGGAAGAACTTGCAAACAGCCCTTCACCGGAAATAAAGCTAAGGATCATAAATCATCCGAACGTTTCCATAGCTGGTCTTTTATTGGTCGCTTATAGCTCTGACAGGAGTGCTATTGTTGCACTGAAAAAACTAAAAATGAATGAGCTTTCTTCGGACATGCTTTTATTCCTTTTATGCAGCCGCAATAAGGATGTTCAACAGTCTGTTGCAACTCATGTAAAAGCAAAGATGAGATCAAACGCAGATAATGTTGATGAAATAGCTGCAAGGCTATTTTCCTCAAAACCCTTCGGAGCTGCGCAAGCGAGGAAGTTCTTAACCCTTGTTTCAAAAATGCCTGAATTGCAAAGTACCATAAGAACTCATTTGCGCAACCTTGCAATTAGGTACGCGGCCGGAAAAGTCGGAATAGGGAACCTTCTGGATAAGGCTTTTAAGGGAGGGACGGCGGTATTGGCATACGGCCAACTCAACAATAAGAAATTGTTGGGGCCGGAAATATTGCTATATCTTTCGCTGAGTCCCGTTCCATATGTCTCCACAAAAGCCAAGGCACTCCTTAGCAAGGCTGCTGAAGCTTCTTTAAATCATGAAAATAAAGAGATAGAAAAAGATGCGAAGGAAAAGCTGAAAACAGCTTCTGACCCAAAAAGCTCCAAGTCTGAACATGCGATTAAATGGCTGAAGGAAAGAGATTTGCTGTCAGACGAGGTTCTTGCTTACCTATCATTGAGTAATTTGCCATACTTTGCTTTGTATTATATGCAACCATAGGTATTTTGTGCTATACGCCGGATAAACTCAAATGTTGCTAATTTCATAAACCAGCATAATTGGCCAGTTCAGGCACATCATATACAGGTACGGGGTCAGAAAAGTATTTCGAATAGTAAACACCAAGATCGTCAAGGAGAATAGGGATAAAAGAGGCAATATCAACC